>JBLMXQ010000064.1:0-31865 GCA_050257855.1 Betaproteobacteria bacterium
CGCGGCGGGGGTGGGGCCCCGCCGCCCGTGAGAGATGTAGCGCCTGCGGCCATGCGAGCCCGAGGACCGTGAATCCGAGGGCGAGCATCAGCGTGAGTCCGCGGCGGGGGTGGGTCCCCGCCGCCCGTGAGAGATGCGGCGCCTGCGGCCATGCGAGCCCGAGAAGACTGATGTCCAACGCAATCCCCGGCGCGCGGTTCGTCGACCCGAAGATCCTGGCGCGCATCGGCAGCCTCGAACTGCTCGCACGGACCGTCGTGGACGGCTTCATCAACGGCCTGCACCGCGCGCCGTACTTCGGCGCGTCGATCGACTTCGCCGAGCATCGCGGGTACGTGCCGGGCGACGACATCCGGCGCGTGGACTGGCGGCTGTTCGCCCGCACGGATCGGTACTACGTGAAGCAGTACGAGGCGGACTCGAACGCCAACTTCTCCGTACTGCTCGACGTGTCGCGATCGATGGGATTCTCCAGCCGGGGCGTCTCCAAGCTCGAGTACAGCTCGTACCTCACCGCGTGCCTCGCCTACCTCGCCCACCGGCAGCGCGATCGCATCGGCCTGATCACCTTCGACGACGAGATCGTCGCGCACGTGCCGCCGTCGGCGAAGCATTTCGACGTTGTCCTGCACACGCTCGACCGCGCCCGTGCGGGCCGTCCAGGATCGCTCGAGCGCCCGGTGAAGGCGGTCGCCGAGCATTTCAAGCGCCGCGGGCTGCTCGTGCTCGTCTCCGATTTCTACTCCGAGCCGGACCAGGTCCTCGAGGCGATCAAGCCGCTGCGGTTCCTCGGAAACGACCTGATCGTGTTCCACGTGCTCGATCCGGCCGAGCTCGACTTCGACTACGTCGACGCGTCGAGCTTCGAGGATCTCGAAAGCGGCGAGCAGATTCCGGTCGTCCCGGAATCGCTGCGCGAGCAGTACCGCGCGCTCGTGCGCGAGCACGTCGCCGCCCTGGCGGCGAGATTCTCGGAGCACCGCATCGACTACACGCTGGTCAACACGGCCGATCCGCTCGACAACGCCCTGTTCCGGTATCTCTCGGCGCGCGAGCGGATGATGAGGGTGCGGTGACGTTCCTCGCGCCGGCATTCTTCGCGGCGCTCGCGGCGCTCGCCATCCCTGTGCTGGTGCACCTGATTCAGCGCGAGCGCAAGCAGGTCGTGCCGTTTCCGTCGCTGATGTTCCTGCGCCGGATCCCCTACAAGTCGGTGCGGCGCCGCCGGATCCACCACTGGCTGCTCCTCGTGATGCGGGTCGCCGCCCTGGCGCTGATCGTCCTGGCGTTCGCCCGCCCGTTCTTCAAACGCGGTCCGCTGGCCGCCGCCACGTCCGCGGGGGCGCGCGAAGTGGTCGTGCTGCTCGACCGGTCCGCGAGCATGGGATACGGCGACCACTGGACGCGAGCCCGGGCCGCGGCCAGGCAGGCGATCGCGCGTCTCGGTCGAGACGACCGCGCCACGCTGGTTCTGTTCGCCGCGAGCGCCGAGGAGAACGTCAGGGCGACCGGCGACCGCGCCCGGCTGACGGCGGCCGTCGACGCCGCAGCCGTCGGTTCCGGCGCGACGCGCTTCGGGCCGGCCCTCAAGCTCGCCGAGAGCGTGCTCGCCCGCTCGCGGCTGACGCGGCGCGAGGTGGTGCTGATCAGCGATTTCCAGAAGACCGGGTGGAGCGGCGCCGAGGACGTGCGCTTCCCGGCCGGCGCGGTGCTGACGACGGTGTCCGTCGCGTCCGACGCAACGACCAACCTGTCGGTGGCGTCGGCCGCCATCGCGCGCGCGTCGTTCTCGGGCAAGGAGCGCATCACGATCACGGCCGGAATTCGGAATCACGGGACGAACGCGGTCGCGAACCTGCCCGTGTCGCTCGAGGTCGACGGCGAGCAGGTGCAGCGCGCGTCCGCGTCGGTGGCGCCCGGCGCTTCGGCATCCGTGACGTTCCAGCCGTTCACGCTGGCGGCGCCGAACGTGCGCGCGACGATTCGCGCCGGCACCGACCCGCTCCCGGCCGACAACGTCTTCCATGTCGTCCTCACGCCGAGCCGCCCCGTGTCGGTGCTGATCGTGGACGACGGCCGCAGCCGTTCGAGCCTGTACCTTCTGCAGGCGCTCGCCATCGGCACGACGCCCGCATTCCACGCCGAGGACGTGCCCGTGACGCAGGTGACGGCGGGGGCGCTCGCGGGTCGTCAGCTCGTGGTGCTCAACGACGTCCCGTTCCCGGCGTTCGGCTCCACCGGCGCGTTGACGCACTTCGTCGAGCAGGGCGGCGGCCTGCTGGTGGTGCTCGGCGAGGGCAGCACCTGGCGGCAGTCCGAGGCGGCGCTCCTGCCGGGACAGCTCGGTCCGGCCGTCGATCCGCCGTCCGGGCACACGAGCACGCCTCTCGGCGCGCTAGACTACAGCCATCCGGTCTTCGAACTGTTCAAGGCGCCGCGCAGCGGCGACTTCTCGGGCGTTCACGTCTACCGCTACCGCGCGCTCACGGCCGGTGCCGACGATCGCGTGCTGGCGCGCTACGACGATGGCGGCGCCGCCGTCGTGGAGCGCCGGATCGGCAAGGGCCGCGTCATCGCCCTGAGCACGACGCTCGACGAGTCGTGGAACGACCTCGCGGTCAAGCCGGTGTTCCTGCCGCTCGTGCACCAGATGGCGCGCTATCTCGCGCAATACGAGGAGCCGGCGGCGTGGCACACGGTCGGACAGGCAGTCGATCTGTCTCCACCGTCGGATTCTCAAATCCTCAAAGCCTCGAGTCCTCAAATCGTCCTGACCCCGTCCGGACGACGCGTTCCGCTCACGGAAGACGAGGGCGCGTCCTTCGTGGAGCTCGAGGAGCAGGGCTTCTACCAGGTGCGCACGTCGACCGGCGCCGCGAACCGGCCGTATACGGTCGCGGCGAATCTCGATCCGGCCGAGTCGGATCTGACGCCGATGGATCCGCAGGAGCTGGCGGCGGCCGCGACCGGCCGCGCCACGCAGCAGGAGCCCGAAGCATTCGCCGCAACGGTCACGCCCGAGCAACTCGAGCGCCGTCAGGCTCTCTGGTGGTACCTGCTGTTCGCCGGCGCGCTGCTGCTGGCCGCGGAGACGGTCCTGTCGAACCGATATTCGCGGCGCCAGGCGTCCGAGCGGGGTGTATCGTAAGAGCAGCCGTCGGCCGACGGCGGACAGCTGTCAGCAACGCCGACAGCCCGACAGCCGATAGCCGATAGCTGGGTTGGGGGGCCCCCTTATGGACGGTTCGCGCGCCGAGCTCGTCGAGATCATCCGAAGCGTACGCCAGCGCTGGCGGACGCGGCTCGCCGTTCGCGGAACGGTCATCGTCGTCGCCGGCAGCCTGATCGCGCTGTTCCTGTCCGCATCCGGGCTGCAGGCGTTCAAGTTCAGCTCGCCGTCGATCATCGCCTTCCGCGTCGTGACGTTCACGGTGTTCGTCGCGCTGGCGGTCTACTGGCTCCTCGGTCCGCTGATGCGCCGCGTCAGCGACTCTCAGGTCGCGATGTACCTCGAGGAGCGCGATCGGTCGCTCCAGGCGGCGATCCTCAGCGCGGTCGAAGCCACGTCGATCGACGCGGGAGGCGCGCACTCCCCGGCGCTCGTCGATCGGCTGGTGGCGCAGGCGGTCGAACGATGCCGGGAGATGGATCACGCGCGCGCGCTCGAGCGAGCCGCCGTCCGGCGACATGCGATCGTCCTCGGCGGCGTCGCCGCCGCGGCGACGCTGCTCCTCGTCTTCGGGCCGCCGTATCTGCGTCACGGCATGTCGGCGCTGCTCGTCGTCTCGCGCAGCGCGGAGGCGGCCAGTCCCTACCGGATCGACGTCCAGCCCGGTAATGCCACCGTGCCGCGCAGCTCGGATCTGTCGGTCCGCGCGCGCCTGCTCGGGTTCGTCTCGCACGAGGCCACCCTGATGATGCGGCCGTCGGACGGGGCGGGCGACTACCAGCGCGTTCCGCTCGTCGAGGCCGGACGGGCGAACGGCGGCTTCGAGGGTATGCTGTTCCACCTCGATCGGCCGATCGAGTACTACGTCGAATCGAACGGCGTGAAATCGGCGATCTTCTCGCTGAAGCTCGTCGATCTGCCGGCGGTACGGCGGCTCGACCTCGAGTACCGCTTCCCCGCGTACACGGGCCTGCCGCCGAAGACGGTCGAGACCGGCGGCGACGTGGCCGCCCTGCGTGGAACGGAGGTCCGCGTTCACATCACGCCGACCATGAAGACGCCGGGTGGACGGCTGGTGCTCAACGAATCGGAGAGCGCGCCGTTGACCGTGGAGGCCGACGGCACGCTGACCGGGGCATTCACGATCCAGAAGCGCGGGTTCTACCGCGTCGAGCTGGTCGGGCCGAAGGGCGAGTCGGTGAGCGCGTCACCGCAGTACACGATCGACGTCGTCGACGATCAGGCGCCCGCCGTGTCCTTCGAGAAGCCGGGGCGCGACACGGCGGCATCGCCGGTCGAAGAGGTGTTCGTCTCGGCGCGCGCCGAGGACGATTTCGGCCTGAAGCAGCTGCAGCTCGTGTATTCGGTGAACGGTTCGAGAGAGAAGACGGTGACGCTCTTCGGCGGCGGCAAGCCGCTCAAGGAGGTCTCCGCCGGGCACACGATCTACCTCGAGGAGCTCGGCCTGCAGCCCGGCGACTTCGTGTCGTACTACGCCCGCGCGACCGACGACGACGCGGTGGACGGCCCGAAGACCGGCACGAGCGACATCTACTTCGTGCAGATCCGGCCCTTCAAGAAGGACTACCGGGCGGCCCAGTCGCAGGCCCAGGGCGGCCAGGGCGGCAACACGGTCGGCGCGCTGTCCGAACAGGAGCGGCAGATCGTCGCCGGCACGTTCAACGTCGTCCGCGATCGGGGGAAGATGTCGGCGGACAAGTTCCGCGAGGACGTCGTGTTCCTGACGCTCGCCCAGTCCAGGCTGCGGCAGCAGGTCGACGAGCTCGTGAAGAAGATGGGCGATCGGCTCGTCGACCGCGATCCGGCGTTCAAGAAGATTGCCGAGGCGTTGCCGAAGGCGTCGGCCGAGATGAAGTCGGCCGAGGGGCAGCTGCAGGCGCAGCAGGCGAAGAACGCGCTGACGCCGGAACAGAAGGCGCTCAAGCTGCTGCAGGATGCCGAGCAGGAGTACGAGGTCCAGATCAGCGCGCAGAACGGCGGGGGCGGCGGCGGCCAGCCGGACCAGATGGCCGACGACCTCGCCGATCTGTTCCAGCTCGAGCTGGACAAGCTGGCGAACCAGTACGAGATGCAGCAGCGCGCCGATCGGCAGAAGGCCGACCAGCAGGTCGACGAGATCGCCGAGCGACTGAAGGAGCTGGCGCGGCGGCAGCTGCAGGAGGCCGAGCGGCAGCGGCAGCTGGCGAAGTCGGGATCGGGCGGGGCAGGAGGCGGATCGAGCCAGCGGTCGCTGGCCGAGCAGGCCGACGAAGCGGCGCGCCGCCTCGAGCAGCTGACGCGCGAGCAGCCGAGGCAGGATCTGGCGGACGCCGCGCGACGGCTGCGCGAAGCCGCCGACGCCATGCGTCGCGCCGCCGCTGACGGCGCGCGCGACGGCGGCGCCGCGGCGGCCGCGGCGGAGGAGATGCTGCGGCGCGCGCAGGAGCAGCTCACACGCAGCCAGTCAGGGCGTGCAGATCGGGACATCCAGAGCGCGCAGCAGAAGGCTGCCGCGCTTGCCGAGGCACAGAAGAAGATTGCGGCCGGCGTCCAGGCCATGCCCCAGGGCGGGCCGGGCCGCATGGCCGACGCGCAGAGGCTCGGTGATCAGAAGGACCAGCTCGAGGCCGGCGTCGACCAGCTCGAGCAGCAGCTGCAGCAGCTCGCCGACGAGACGCGCGGCGACAAGCCGCAGGCGTCGCGCAAGCTCCAGGAGGCGGTGAACGGCGCGCGCGACGACAAGATCAAGGAGAAGATCGAGTACTCGAAGGGGATGCTGCGTCAGAGCGACGCGGGCCAGTACGCGCGCGCGATCGAGGACAGCATCGGATCGAACCTCGACGATCTGCAGCATCGGATCGGCGATGCCGCCGGCGCGCTCGGCCAGGCGAAGAAGCAGGATGCGTTGGGCCGCGCCATGGAGCGCGCACGCGATCTGGTCCGCGGGATGGAATCGCTCCAGGCGCGGATGCAGAACGGGCAGAACGGACAACAGCGCCAGGGCAGCCAGCAGGCACAGGGCGGCCAGCAGGCGCAGAGCGGCCAGCAGGGGCAGAGCGGCCAACAGGGTCAGAGTGGTCGGCAGGCTCAGGATGGGGCGCGAGGCTCCGGACGAGCCGCACCCGGCCAGCCGAACCAGGGTGGCGGCGGACAGCTCGCCGCCGGCGCGCCTCCTGGCAGCGGCGGCGATCGTCCGTTCCGCGGGCTGTCGGGCGACGACATGCGCCAGCTTCAGCGAGAGCTCCGCGAATACCAGGGCGACGCCGAGAAGCTGCGCCGCGACCTGACTGCCGCGGGCGTCAACCCGGGCGACCTCGACGCGATCCTCCGCAATCTGCGCGAGCTCACGAGCGACCGGCTGTACGCCGATCCGAAGGGCCTCGCGCAGCTCCAGGCGGCGGCGGTCGAGCAGCTGAAGAAGTTCGAGTTCGACCTCCGCAAGAAGGTCGACGGCGGCAAGGAGCAGCTCTCGCTGTCGGGGAGCGACGAGGTGCCGGCCGGTTTCCGCGAAGCGATCGAGGAGTACTACCGGAAGCTGGCGAAGAAGGGCAGCAAATAGGACTCAGTCCCAGAGCCATGCGGCGCCGCGGACGCCGCTCGCGTCGCCGTGGACGGGACGCGCCAGCCGCGTGGTCACCCGATCCGAGAACACGCGCGGGCCCCAGAGCTTCGGCACGTTCGCGTACAGCCGGTCGATGTTCGACAGCCCGCCGCCCAGCACGATCACGTCCGGGTCGATGACGTTGATGATGCCGGCCAGGGCGCGCGCCATCCGATCCTCGTAGCGCGCGAGGCAGTCGTTCGCCAGCGGCTCCCCTTCCGCAGCGCGCGCCGCGATCTGTTCCGCGGTGATGGCGTCTGGCGTCCCGCCCGGCTGACGCCCCGCACTCCAGTACTCGCGGGCGAGCGCGGGTCCCGACAGGAACGTCTCGATGCAGCCGGACCGCCCGCAGTAGCAGGCGGGACCCGGCCGCTCCTCGTCGCGCGGCGAGGGCAGCGGGTTGTGGCCCCATTCGCCCGCGATCGCGTTCGCGCCGACCAGCACACGGCCGTCGACGACGACGCCGCCGCCGGTCCCCGTGCCGACGATGACGCCGAAGACGATCGAGGCGCCGGCCGCCGCACCGTCGGTCGCCTCGGAGAGGGCGAAGCAGTTCGCGTCGTTCGCGAAGCGCACGGACCGCCCGAGGCGCCGCGGCAGGTCGTCGGCGAGCGGCCGCCCGTTCAGCCAGGTGGAGTTGGCGTTCTTGACGAGACCGGTCGCCGGCGAAATGGCGCCGGGAATGCCGACGCCGACGCTGCCGTGCCGCCCGGCGTCGCGCTCGATGCTGCGCACGAGCGAGACGATGGCATCGAGCGTCGCGTCGTAGTCGCCGCGCGGCGCCGGGATGCGGGTCCGTACGAGCGCCGCTCCCTGATCGTCGAGCGCGATGCCCTCGATTTTCGTGCCGCCGAGATCGATCCCGATGCGCAACACCCGGCTCTCGGCTATCCGCTGACGGCTCTCGGCTGTCGGCTCCCGGCCAGCCATTACTGCGTGACGATTGCGATACGGTCGCCCTTCGGGCTGACCGCGAGGCGTGTCACGTGATGGAGTCCCAGCGCGCCAAGATCGCCGACGCGGACCCAATCGGCCGCACCCTTCCTCCAGGCGTACAGCACGTCGTCGTGCGCCATCAACAGGGTGCCATCGGGCGTCCACGCGCAGTCGGCTTCCTTTGCGCCGGCCACGGCGCGCACGAGCGGCGTCACCTGCCCGGTCTTCGGATCGATTGTCGAAATCCATAGCGCCGGGGCCGCCTGTCCGGCGTCGCGGCGCCGCTCGACGAAGCTGATTGCCGCCTCGCCGGGAACCTTCGCGATCGATCGGCCGATGTCGCGCGCGGCGATCTCCGACTTCCCCGTTCGCGTGTCGGCCACCTGCAGCGTCGCCGGCTGGCCGAGGACGAACAGCACGAGGGTGTGATCGTCGGCCCAGGCGTGGTAGCCGACCGGCTTCACGGCGGGCAGCACGAGCTGCGGCTCGCGACCGTCGAGCGTGAACTGCCACAGGCGCTGCGTCTTGTCGGCCTCGACGCGGACGACCGAGATGTGGCGTCCGTCGGGTGTGACGGTCGGCGAGTACTCCCCCTCCGGCGTATCGGTCACCCGCGTCGTGCGGTGCTCCGCGAGATCGTAGCGATACACGTCCGGCAGGGTGCCGCCGCCGCGGATCGAGGTGAAGAGGATGCCGCGTCCGTCGGGCGTGAAGAACGGCTGGTTGTCGTACCCGGGGCTGTGCGTGATGTTCTGCGGACGCCCGACGGCGAGCCCTGCGCCGCTCCCGGTGAGCGGCGCAAGGTAGATCTCCGTGTCCGGCGGGGATGCGAGCTGCGCGGCCACCTGCGCCGGCGACTGCAGCAGCGTCAACGCCGCGATGATGGCGAGGATGATCATCGCTTCAGGGGACGGCGGGCGGCGGCACGCGCTTCTTCGTCGCCTGCTCGAATGCGTAGGCGAGCTTGAGCAGGGTCGGCTCGCTGCACGCCATCCCCGTGAAGCTGACGCCGAACGGCGACGGCTTCGCGTCGAAGCCGGGCGGGAACGGCGGCGTCGGCGCGTTCGGCACGAAGCCGAACGGCACGATGACCGTCGGATAGCCGGGCTTGGCCGCGATGCCCGCGCCACTCGGTCCGGGAAACAGGATCGCGTCGAGATGCTGCGCCTTCATCACTTCGTCGATGCCGTGCGTCCCGCCGAGCCGGATGTCCTTGGCGCGATCGTGCTCGTAGCGCGCGCGATCCTTGTCGACGTCCATCTCGTCCGAGATGTCGAGCTCCGACTGTCCGTACTTGATTGCGCCCGCCTTCTGGTGTGCGAGATTCCATTCGCGCAGCCCGGTCAGCGTCTTCACCGGCGCGGTCGGCCCCAGCGACGCCAGGAACTTGTTGAAGTCGCGCTTCATCCCGTACTTGAGGTCGACCGAGCAGTCCTCGTCCTTGCCCTTCGCGCCCGTGTCGCCCGAGCACGTCCCCCACGCGAGGAAGTTGTCGTCGGGGTTCGTGTCCACGATGCTGGGGATGTCCGCCGGATCGACGATCACCGCGCCCTGCTGTTTCAGAATCGCGATCGCCTCGTCCATCACCTGACGCTGCCCGGGGTTGAGGCCGCCGCCGCGACCGCCACGTCCTCCGCCCGGCCCGCCGCGCTCGGCGGCCGGGCCGCCGCGGGCTTCACGCTGGCGCGCCAGCATCTCTCGGACCGGCTCCGGGAGCGGGTCGTAGTAGAACGCGCGCGGGATGCCGATGCGCGCGCCCTTCAGGCCGTCCGCTCTGAGGAACACCGTGTAGTCGCGGTTCGGCGGCGGCGTGCAGTTCCTGGTCGCGGGATCGTTCGGATCCGGCGATGCGCTCTCGAGCGCGCCGAACATGATGGCAGCGTCGGTCACGGTCTTCGCCATCGGCCCCGCCGTGTCCTGGTCGGCGGTGATCGGAATCACGCCGTAGCGGCTGATGCGGCCGACCGTCGGCTTCACCGCCGCGAGCATGTTCTGGTTCGACGGGCTGAGGATCGATCCCGACGTCTCGGATCCGACGTTGGCGGCCCAGAAGTTCGCAGCGGTGCCGATCCCCGAGCTCGAGCCGCCGGTCGCGAGCGCCGGCCGGCCGTCGAAGGTCGCCTCGCGCGGGTCCTTGCGCGGATCGTACGGGTTGTAGCCCTGGCCGCCGACCGCGTTGTAGTCGCCCGGCATCGGCGTCGGACTGCCGGCCACCCAGTTGGCGAGCTCGGTCATGCCGGTCTTCGCGATGATGATCGCGCCGGCGGCCTCGAGGTTCTTCGCAAGGGTCGCCTCGTAGGGCGGCGTGTAGCCCTCGAACGCCAGCGCCCCGCCGGTCGTCGGCAGGCTCGTCGTCAGGATGTTGTCCTTGAGGGCCACCGGGATGCCGTGCAGGGGACCGCGTATGCGGCCGGCGCGACGCTCGCGATCCCGCTCGTCGGCCTCCTTCAGCGCGTTGGGGTTGACGGCAATCGCGGCGTGAAGCTTGTCCTCGTACATCCCGATCCGCTCGAGGTACTGCCGTACGAGCTCGTGGGACGTGACGCGGCCCTGCTCCATGGCGGCGCGCATCTCGGGAATGGTCGCTTCGACCACGGAAAACGGGCGGGCGCCGGCGGGCGCCGGCGCGGCCCCGCGGCGTGCCTGCGCCTGGACGACGACGAAGGCCGCCGCGGCAGCCGGCACCAGCACGAGCGCGATCAGCTTCTTCATGGCAGCGGATTCTAGCATTGCGGCCCGCGACCGAGGTGAGGCCTGCGGCCGCGCCCCTACCGCTGCAGTTCCGGCGGAATCCGATCGGCATGGTGCCAGATGGCCAGGAGCTGCGCCCGCACGCTGTCGGCCTTTTGCCGATCGCCCGACGCCTGCGCCGCCTGCATCAGACCGACAAGGGACGCCGTGCGCTGCGGCGCCCGCGCCAGCGATCGCTCGAACGCCGCGCGGGCCTCGGCGAACCCCCCGGTCGCGAGCAGCACCTCCCCGAGCAGCTCCTCGCTCGGCTTGTCCACGAACGGTGGACCGAACTCGAACGGTAGGCGCGCTTCCTCGGCAGCGGCCACGCTGAGCGCCTGCACGGCCCGGGCCGTCTGCCCCTGGGTGGCGTCGATGGTCGCGGCAAGCTGCTCCTCCAGGATCTTCGCGCGGGCCCCGTACGACGCATCCGCCTCCTCGCCGCTCGACGCGAGCTGACGGTCGAGCACTGCCCGCGCCTCCTTCAGCCGCGCGAGCGATGCCCGGGCGGGCGCGACGTCGCCATGGCGCGCGGCGGCGAGGCCGGTGGCAAACTCGTTGGTCACCCGCACGCCTGCCTGCTTCGGGGCGTCCACGATCCAGCCGGCCGCCTCGCCCGTCCAGTCCCCGGTGTCGATGAGGTACCGCGCGCGCATGCCGGCGAACGAGCCGGCAAGCGAGTCGTCGGGGTCGAGCGCTGCAGGATCCCCGCCGGCCTTGGCGCGCGCGGCCGCGTAGCAGGCCGCGAGCACCCTCTTCGCCTCGCCGGCGCGGCCCTGCTGCAGATAGCCGTATTCGAGCCAGAAGTTGTAGTGGCCGCACGCGCTGGGCGGCTGCCCTTTTTGCGCTCTCGCCGCATCCACGACGCGCACCGCCGCCTCGTTGGCCGCGACCACGTCGTCCCACATGCCGAGGGCCACGAAAATGTGCGAGCACATGTGCTGCGCATGCGCGGCGGAGGGCGCTATCTTCGAGTACGCCCGCGCGGCCGGCAGGCCGAGCGGCGCGTGAACGGGATCGTCGTAGGAGTGGATCAGGTAGTGCGCGGCGCCCGGATGCCCCGGGTGCGCCGCGAACACCGGCTCCAGCACGGCCGCCGCGCGCATGTAGATCGCATAATCTCGCCCGGCGTGCGCCGTGCCGAGCAGCGACAGCGCATAGAACGCCGCCGCATCGGGATCGTCGGGATACCGCCGATGGAGCTCCGCCATCGCGTCCGCGTACGCGAAGTCGCGCCGCGCCTTGTCGCCCGATCCGTACAGGATGTCCACGGCGCGGAGGTAGTCCTTCTCGCGCTCGGTCGGCGCTTTCGCCAGCCGCGCCGCTTCGGTCGCGCCGAGCCGGGTCAGCGCCTTCACGGCGGCGTCGCGATCCTGCTGCATCCAGACCGGGTGGTTGTACGTCATCGCCTCGCCCCAGTACGCCATCGCGAAGCCGGGGTCGAGGCGCTGCGCATCGCGGAACCACGCGGCGGCCGACTCGTACTCGAAGTTGTGCAGCTGGGCGAGCCCGACGAGGAACGCCGGCTGCGCCGCGGCCGCTCCCGAGTTCGGAAAGGCGACGTCGCCGACCTGCAGGGCATCCGCCCGGCTGAAGCCTCGCGCTCCATTCGAGGTCGGGCCCCGGCCGGGCGCCTTCGAGAGCACGCGATGCTCGGGGAGCGAAGCGCGGTCGATCACGCGCCCGCTCTTGATCACGCGATCGATCTTCTCGATGTTGTGGATGTCGGCGAGCGGATCGGCCGAGAGCAGCACCGCGTCGGCGACCTTGCCCGGTTCGATCGTCCCGTAGTCTTTCTGGTCGCGGGATGCAATCGCGCCGTTCTTCGTAGCGGAGACGATGGCCTGCGACGGCGTCATCCCGAGCTCGACGAGCCCTTCAATCGCCAGGATCGTCCCGGTGCCGTGGTCCTGGTTGGGCGGCTTCGGCATGCGGGTCAGCTCGGGCGCAGCGGCCCAGTAGCTGTCGGTACCGACGGTGACGACCGCGCCGGCACGCACCAGCTTCTCGGCGCTCCTCCTGCGCAGCTCGAGCCCCTTCCCGAGGTCCGCGTCGATCTGACGCTGCTCGAACGTCGTCCGCGCGTGTTCGGGGAGCTTTCCCTCCTTCACGTCCTCCGTCCGCTTCTTCGCCGCCGCGTCGCGGTCTTTCAGGTGCTTCTGCCAGGCCTCGCCCGTGATCGTGCTGACGAGCATCGAGCAGACGATCCGCCGATCGCGGATCGTGTTCACGAGCGAGTCGGGAATCTCCATGTCGTCGATGATTTCCGGGTGCTGAATCAGGTCGATCCCGGCGTCGATCGCGATCCGCAGCCCCTCGGCGCTGGTCGCGTGGGTCTCGGCGCCGCGCCCCCGCCTGTGCGCCTCGTCGACGATGACCTTCTGCGCCTCCGGCGAGAACCCGATGTAGGTCGGCTCCTCGAAGTGGCTGGTGCCGCCGTACTTGATGAAGTCCGGTCCCTTGTCCAGGTACGCGTCGATCGCGACCCGCAACTGCTCCGGCGTCATCGTCATCAGCTCTTCGCCCGCGCCCTGTGCCACCTCGTCGTTCATCTGCTCCTGGAACAGCGTGAGGCCGGCGGGTTTCGTCAGGCTGAAACTGATCGAATACGGTCCGCTCCACCCGACGATGTTGCCGGCCGCCTGGATGCGCGGGCCGATCGCCTTGCCGGCGGCGATGAGGTCGCGGACGTGCGTGAGCGGCCGCAGCATGCCGTAGCTGTCGCGAACGGTGGTGATCCCGTGCGACAGATCGATCTGCGCCGCTTCGAGGACGATGTCGTTCTGCTGCGGCTCGTACCGCACGAGCGACTCGTATCGGTCCCCGGCGCCGCCGTAGAGCGACAGGTGCACGTTGGTGTCGACGAAGCCGGGCACCAGCCACCGGCCCGTGCCGTCGATCACCTGCGCGCCGGGCGGCACGGTCACGCTCGCCCGTGGACCGACGGCCGCAATCCGATCGCCGGAAATCACGACAACGCCGTCGTGCAGCGGCGGCCCGCCGTTGCCATCGACAACGGTGACCCCCACGATCGCGGTTTGAGGCGTCTGCGTGCTGACGGGCAGCGAGAAAGCGAGGAGCAGGATGGCAATCGAGGCGGCGATCTTCGACATGGGCCCTCCGGGCGCTCCTGACTATAGGAGCAGCCCGGGGGCGATTCAAGCTGGAAGCAGGCGCTCGGGGGCCCGGTTCACCGCGAGCGGTACGGCCCGAACTCGGCGGTGACCCTGTAGCTCTCGGACGTGTCGTCGAGCACGAAGACGCGATAGCTGTCGCCCCCCGGAGCCACGCGCACGACGATGTGTCCGTGGCCGGCCTTGAGCTGGCGCGAACGGCTGCCGATGCTGACTCTCGTCGGCTCGCGCAGGAGCGTCGCGAACACGTCGTGCGGCCCCGGGTACAGGCGCATCGTCAGCAGACGTTTCAGGACATCCTGCGATGGATGCGTCGGGGACCACGACGGCAGGATCATGACGGCCGATCGAAGGGTCGACAGGAAGAACGGGCTCTCGGGAGAAATCGAGCCGTGATGATTCACGACATGCACATCGGTCGGACCGATCGCCCTTGCCACGGGCGCCTCGACCGACTGCCACTCGGGCGCGCCGGCGTCGGGTACGCCCGGCATGTCGCCGCCGGTGAACAGATCGAAGCGGCCATAGCGGACTCGCAGGCCGATGCTGCACATGTTCTCGGAGGGCTGATCTTCCCGGGCGAGTGAATCGAGCGGCGGGAAGACGTGGCGGATGTCGTTGCCGCTGCCGGTCCACACGTCGCCGTCGGCCGCGACGTTGCGCACTTCCACGGTCGGGTACCGCGCAGCGTCGCGGCGCAGGACGATCTGATCGGCGCGGCCGACGCGAATCCGCTCGGCGATCAGGTGGCGCGTGCGTGCCTGGTCGGCGAGAAAGGCCTGGTAGTTCGCGAACGTCCGATCGGTGGCGGCCGGCGGCAGGAAGTCGTCGCCGCGGTCGATCATGATCGACACCGGAATGCGGTCGCCGACCTCGGTGATGCCGGTCAGCTTGTAGGCGCCGTCGGCGGATTCCGGAGAAGCACTGGTGACCTGCCCCATGTGATCGGCGTGGAAGTGCGTGAGCACCGCGTAATCGAGACGCGCTCGTCCGGGCCCGAGCATGTGCTGGATGTACCGCGCAATCCAGTCGCCAGCGCGCCGCGACGCGTCCGGCCGCGGCTCCGTATCCGGAATCGCGAGGCCGTCGCCGACGGCCCCCGCGTCGACGAGGAGCGTCGTGCCGTCGGGCAGCACCGCGAGCGCGGAATTGCCGCGGCCGGTGCTGATCTGGTGAAAATCGAGCGTGCCTGGCGTCCACGGCGCGAGCGGAGCTCCAACCCCGGACGCGGCTTGCGAGGCGGTCGGTGCCGGCGCGGCAATCGCCGCCGCGAGGACCGCCAGCAGGACGAGGCGGGCGGGACGTCCGCCCGTCATCCCCGGGTGCCCGCCGCGAGCGCGTTGCGGACCTGCGCCGTGTGGTGACGGCCGTGCCAGACATACAGCGCCAGCGCGACCTCAATCGGCACGAGCCCCGATTCCGGATGCCGGAAAGGCCGGCGAAAGCCGGCGTCGTCGAGTCCGGCAAGAAACGCGACCCAGCGGCGATGCAGCGCCGACAGCAGATCGAGCGACATGCCGATGGGCGCCGTGCGTGCTTCCGGCAGTTCGGCCCAGCGCGCCTGCTCGTACAGCATGATGGCCGGGGCGTTTTCGGTCGCGGCCAGCTTCATGCGGACGTACCCGTTCATGTGGCTGTCCGGCAGGTGATGCACGACCTGCCGGATCGTCCATCCGCCGGGGCGGTACGGACGATCGAGGTCGCTGTCGGCCAGTGGTTCGACCAGCGCGCGCAGGTCGGCCGGCGCCTGCGCGAGCGCCCGTACGAGCGCCCTCCGCTCGTCCGCGCTCACGGACGCGGGGGGCTCGAACCGGCCAACCGGATACCGCAAGTCGGTGTCTGTCATCGACGGTCCTGAGCCTTTTCGTCGTTTCGTATAGAATCCCCGCACCGAGGTCATACCATCATGCTACGTGCTTCCATAACCATCGCAGCTGTCTTCGCCTGCGCTCTCGTCATGACGGCACCCTATCATGCGCAGACCCGTGGTCCCGCGCAAGCGCGGGTGCGCGCGGCCGCCACGGCCGGACCAACACCCACCATCGAGGCCCGCACCACAGGCCTGCGGAAGATCGACGGCTACTTCCCGCTGTATTGGGACGAGCACAACGGCACGCTGCTGATGGAGATTCCGCGGTTCAACACCGAGTTTCTCTACGCGACGGGCCTCTCGGCCGGCCTCGGGTCGAACGACATCGGCCTCGATCGCGGCCAGTCCGGCGGCGGCCACGTCGTCCGCTTCGAGCGGGTCGGGCCGAAAGTGATGCTCGTCGAGCCGAACTACTCGTTCCGCGCGACGACCGACAACCCGCTCGAGAAGCGCGCCGTCGAGGACGCGTTCGCGCGGTCGGTGATCTGGGGATTCACCGTCGCGGCCGAGACCGGCGGCCGCGTGCTCGTGGACGCGACCGACTTCTTCGTGCGCGATGGCCACAACGCCGCGCGGGCGCTGCGCCCGGGCACCTATCGCGTCGACAAATCCCGCAGCGCGATCTACCTGCCCTGGACGAAGGCCTTCCCGAAGAACACGGAAGTCGACGTCACGCTGACGTTCGTGAACGAGGCCGGCGGCCGGGGCCGCGGCGGCGGTATCGGACCGGTGCAGGGCCCCACGCCCATCGGCCAGAATCCGCAGGCCGGAAACGGCTTCGGCGGCGGCCTGTTCTCGGGAACGGTGGCCAGCGTGACGCCGGACCCGTCCGCCGTGACGCTGCGCGAGCACTACTCGCTCGTCGAGCTGCCGGACGACAACTACAGGACGCGCTACGACGACCCGCGGGCCGGCTACGGCGGGCTGATGTATCAGGACTACGGCGTGCCGCTCGGCCAGCCGATGTCGCAGCACGTGCTGAGACGGCACCGGCTGTTCAAGAAGGATCCGACCGCGGCGGTCAGCGATCCGGTCGAGCCGATCCGCTACTACCTCGACCCGGGCACGCCCGAGCCGGTCCGGTCGGCCCTGCTCGAGGGCGCACGCTGGTGGAACCAGGCGTTCACCGCCGCCGGATATCGGAACGCATTCCGGGTGGACCTCCTGCCGGCCGACGCGGATCCGATGGACATCCGCTACAACGTGATCAACTGGGTGCACCGCTCGACGCGCGGCTGGAGCTCGGGCGGCGGCGTCACCGATCCGCGCACTGGCGAGATCATCAAGGGCGTCGTGACGCTCGGATCGCTTCGCGTGCGACAGGACTATCTCATCTTCCAAGGCCTGCTCTCGCCCTACACGACCGGCACCGAGACGCCGCCGATCCTGGCGCAGACCGCGCTGGCGCGCCTGCGGCAGCTGGCCGCGCACGAGGTGGGCCACACGCTGGGCCTCGGCCACAACTACTACGACAGCAGCAAAGGCCGCATTTCGGTGATGGATTATCCGCACCCGCTCGAGAAGCTGAACGCCGACGGGACGATCGACCTGTCCGACGCCTACGCGACGGGCATCGGCGACTGGGACAAGGTGTCGATCGACTACGGCTACCAGGACTTCCCGAAAGGGACCGACGAGAAGGCGGCGCTCGACAAGATCCTGAACGACGCCTGGGCCCAGGACCTGCGGTACCTCACCAATCAGGACCTGGACGTCCATCCGAAGGTCGACCAATGGTCGAACGGCGTGGACCAGGCGGCGGAGCTGAACCGGATCATGAAGGTCAGGCGCGCGGCGCTCGATCGCATCGGCGAAAAGACGATACGGGCCGGTGCGCCGATGGCGACCATCGAGGAAGCGCTCGTGCCGATCTTCATGTACCACCGGTACTCGGTCGAAGCGGCCGCGTCGATGCTCGGCGGGCAGGACTTCATCTATGCCATGCGCGGCGACGGCCGCACGCCGACCGTCCCTGAATCGGCGCAGCTCCAGCGCGAGGCGCTCGACGCGCTGGCGGCGACGCTGAAGCCGTCCGAGCTGACGGTGCCGAAGTCGATTCTCGCCCTGATTCCGCCGCGGCCGCCGGGCTGGGGACGTCATCGCGAACTGTTCCGCCGCACGACCGGCGACACGTTCGACCCGATCTCGCCGGGCGCGGCCGCCGCCGAAGTGACGATCGGCTTCGCCCTCGAGCTCGATCGCGCGGCGCGGCTGGTGGCGCAGCACGCGGTCGACCCGTCGCTGCCGGGTCTCGAAGACGTCATCGACACGTTGACGTCGGCGACCTTCGACGCGCCGGCCGTCAACGACTACGAGGCAGAGGTCCGTCGCGCAGAGGAGCGCGTCCTCGTCGATCGCCTCGCGTGGCTCGCGCGCGCCGACCAGCTGGCGCAGGCGCGTGCCGTCGCCTCGATGAAGCTGGCCGGACTGGCCGAGCGACTCAGGTCGGAGACTGGCAAGTCGGAGGCCGACCAGGCCCAGCATCACCTCCTCGCCGCCGACATCAAGCGCTTCCTCGATCGGCCGTACGAGCCAACCGCGCTCATCGACCCGCCGCCTGCGCCGCCCGGGGCGCCGATCGGCGACACCGGCATGGACTGGCTCGACCCGACGTGCACGTGGTCCCCGAACCGCGCCGACAGCTGGCTGTGGAGGTGACTGAGTAGCGAATGTGGTGAAGTGGTGACGTGGTGACGTGGTTCACCCCTTCACCCCTTCACTTCTTCCCTTGGCTCGTCGCCCGAGCCGTTTCAGCAGCTGGATCTGCCCTGCGTGATAGAGATCGTGCGCGGCGATCCCGCGAACGGTGTACGCGAGAGGATGTCCCCCCACCTGACGCCGGAGATCTCTCGGCGACAGCGACGCGATCACGTCGCGCAGCTGCCGGTGCGCCTCGACGAGCCTCCGGACGTCCTCGGGCCAGCGCCGGTCGGGCGCGGGCCGCACGAACCAGTTGCGTCCGCGCTCGCCGAACGCGGTGCGCGACCCGAGCAGCCGGCCGCGGACGACGTGCTTCCAGTAGGCAGCGTGCAGGGCAACCTCCCAGATGTTGTGGCGCCCCGGCGCCGGACGCCACGCCGCCTGGTTCTCCGTGACGCCGCGAAGGGATCCACGCAGCGTGGGGCCGTGCCACGCCTGGCGATCGAAGGCTTCGTCGACGAACGCGAGCAGTTGTGTGACGGAAGGATCGGGCTCACTCATGACGGGCTCCTTTCGACAGCAGCACGAGGGCGACGCTGGCCGCGATGACGAGCGCCGCGACGACAATCGTGGTGGTAATCGTCTCGCCAGCGAACCCGGCGCCGAGCGTCACGGCAATCAGCGGGTTCACGTACGCGTACGTCCCCACGCGCCACGGCGGCGCGTTCCTCAAGAGCCAGGCATAGGCTGAGAACGCCACGATCGAGCCGAACACGACGAGGTACACGAGCGCGGCGACCGATGCGGATCTGACCGCGCCGGGATGGAAGCGGCCCATCTCGTGCGCGCCCCACGACAGCGCGAGCAGCAGGACGCCGCCGGCGAAGAGCGGCATTCCCACGGCCAGCGGGAACGACGACGGCACGCGCGGAGGGCGCGCGTAGAGCGAACCGCCGACCCAGGCGAGTGTCCCCACCATGACGGCCAGCATCGGCGCGAGCTGGAACGCAGCCGAACCGGGGCCGCCAACCAGCAACCCGACGCCGGCCACGCCGGCGGCGAGGCCGGCCATGGCGGCGGCGCTCGGCCGCGCGCCGCCCGCCCACTCGAACACGACGAACCACAGCGGCGAGGTCGCCGCGAGCAGCGCGGTCAGGCCGGACGCCAGGCGCTGCTCCGCCCACGCCAGTCCGCCGTAGCAGACCCCGAACATCAGCCCGCCGGCGACGAGCGCGTGGCCCCACCACCGCCACGTCATCCGGTCGCCGCGCAGCGCCGCCCAGGCGAGCAGCAGCGTCCCGGCAGCCGTGCAGCGCAGACCCATCATCAGGAGGGGCGGAATGGACCCGACCGCGACCCGGATCGCGAGATACGAGGTGCCCCAGATGACGTAGATGGCGGTGTAGGCGAGCAGCGGCACGGCGTAACCTTCTAATTATGTTTTGAAGGTTACTGCATCGGAGTGGTAACCTGTCAAGTGTTATTCAATGGTTACAGCCTCCTCGCCCGAACGTTCGGAGCCGGGCTACCGCTTCGACTTCTGCGGGGGTCACGTGGCGATCGATTTCACGAACACCGTCGGCAGCCGCGG
Source organism: Betaproteobacteria bacterium (assembly GCA_050257855.1). Lineage (GTDB taxonomy): Bacteria > Acidobacteriota > Vicinamibacteria > Vicinamibacterales > CAVVIG01 > JBLMXQ01. The sequence continues at coordinate 19,672 of JBLMXQ010000064.1, forward strand.
GAGCGAACCGCAGGAGCATTTCCAGACGTACGGCGATGTGGTCGCGTGGCTGGAAGCGCGGGAGATGGTGAGCGCGGCGGGCGCGGCAAGGCTGCGCCATGAGGCGGCGGCCGACCCGCCGGCGGCGGCACGGGCGTACCACCGCGCGCTCGAGCTGCGGGAGGTGCTCTACCGCCTGATGGCGGCGCGCACGGCGCATCGGCCGCCGCGCGCCGCCGACCTGGAGACGCTGAACGCCTTCGTCGCGGAGACGTTCAGCCGTGCGCGCCTGGCGAAGAAGGGTCGAGAGTTGACGCTCGTGATGGACGACGACCGGCCGGAGCTGGCGGCGGCGCTCAACCCGGTGATTCGCGCGGCCATCGAGCTGCTCACCGCACCCGCGATGAACCGGGTCCGCGTGTGCGGCGATCCGGCTTGCGGCTGGCTGTTCCTCGACACGACGCGCAGCGGAACACGGCGCTGGTGCGACATGCAGACATGCGGCAATCGCGCCAAGGTTCGCCGGTTCCGCAGGCGACAGGCGTAGTCAGCCGCTCAGCCTCGCGGTCCGCCCGCCCAGAGAGGACGTCCGTTCTCGTCGCGAAGGGTGATCTTCGTCCCCGCCTTGTCGATCTCCCGGGCGATGAGCGCCTCGGTGTCGTTGATCTTCATACGCGACCCGGTCACGGTGATCTCATCGCCTTTTGCGAACGTGTACTTGTGATCGGTCAGCCAGCGCGTGGGCCCGACGTGCACGTCGAGCTTCTCGTTGCCCGCCGTCAGCTGCAGGTGGGTCCCGGTGCCCATCATCCCGGTGCCCATCATCCCCATGCCCTGGTGCTCGTCCACGGACTCGACCGTGCCGGTAACGGTTACTTCCTTGGACTTGTCGTAGCGCGGGCCCATGCCCATGCCGCGCTGCGGTTGCGCATCGAGTGTGGCCGCGATGCCGACCGCGCCCAGGATCAGGGCTGTCTGAAGGAGCCGTCTCATGGAACATATCTCCCGTCCGAAGGCACAATGCCCTCACCTCACAGGATGCGCGCCGGGGACTCCTGGTGACAAGCTGAGCTATCGGGCAGGCGCTGGACCGCGAACCACGGCAGAACGGCCTTGGACTTAAGTTAATTAATTTATAACTTGATTTAATTAATCATATGGCGATAATGTATTCACTATGTCACATGACTGGCAGGTCCTCACCAAGCTCACCGGCGGCCGTTCGTTCGTCGTCGAACGAGTGCGGCTCACCGAAGACGGCGTCGCCATCGAAGGGTCGTTCGAGCTCCCCGCGCTGGCGCAGCTTCCGGCCGAGGACCAGGTATTCGTGGCCGCGTTCGTCCGCAGCCACGGCTCCATCAAGCAGATGGAGAAGTTCTTCGGCGTCAGCTATCCGACCATCAAGAACCGCCTGAACCGAATCGGCGAGCAGCTGCCCTCGGTGCGAATCGACCAGCCCTCGACGGAACTCTCCGCGCTGCTCGATCGGATCGAGCGCGGCGAGCTCACGGCCCGTGAAGCGCTCGCGCGCCTCGATGGGGATGAAAAGGAGACCGACCATGAGTGACGAGTCCCGCCGTATCCTCGACCTGCTGGCACAAGGAAAGATTACGGCCGACGAAGCCGAGCGGCTGCTGAAGATCGCCGGCAACGGCGCGTCAGCCGCACGCGGGGTCGAGGCGAAGCCGCGAATCCCGGCAAAGGTTCTGCGGATTGCCATCCACAAGGCAGCGAACGACTGGCAGCGCGAGAAGGACGTGACCATTCGCGTACCGCTCGCGATGGTGCGGAGCGGCGTGCGGCTCGGGGCCCTGATTCCGGGCACCGGCGAACGTATCGCTCAGGCGCTGCGCGAGCGCGGCATCGATTTCGACCTCAACCACCTCGACTCGTCGAAGCTCGAAGCGATGCTGAGCGAGATGGGTGAGATGACGCTGGACGTCGATCAGGGGCGGGCGCAGGTCAGAATTTCGTGTGAGTGAGCGCTGCGCGCGCCCCCCACTGTCGTGCGCGGTTCCGGCGCGGCGACGATGGCTCGCGGCGCGGATGCCAGCTTCGCTCGTCTACGGCTGCGGGTCCGGGCGGGGCGGGCGCAGGCGCTCCGAGCCACACCGCCGCGACGGTCTTCCCGACGACGGCCTGAGTCGCCGTGTAATAGACGACTGCGATCACGCCCGCAGCGCTCCAGACGCTGACGTTCGCGAGCCAGGCTGCCACTGCCGCCGCCAGCAGCACACCGGCGGCATCGACGGCCGCAGCCAGAGCTCGGCGCAGCGGCGCGGCCGCTGTCCACGACCGGCGCTCGGGTGCAAGCGTCAGCCGGAGCGACGCCTGGTCGGCGGCGGGCGGCGGGTCGGCCGGCGGCGCGGCGCCCGGTTCGGGAAACAGCCGCAGGAACTCGGCCACCTCGGCGTCGGGGTCGAGGCCGATCGCTGCGGCATACGCGCGTACGAACGACCGCCGGTAGATGCCGAGCGGCCATCGGGAAACGTCGCCGCGTTCGAGGGCGGCCAGAAGGGAGCGGCTGATCTTGGTCGAGCTGGCAATCGTTTGCAGGTCGATTCCCCGGCTTTCCCGCTGGCGGCGAAGACGGGGACCGAACGCTTCTCGCTCCGCTGTCACGAATCCTCCATGCGGTGCGTCATCAGCCACTGCTCGCTGACCGAGCCGACGTTGATACGTGAGTCGTCGCGGGCATGGCGGCGGAGGTGCAGTCCGATTGCGACGATCAGCAGCGCGCATCCAATCACCGCAGCAGCCGTGAACATCGCGAGATTGAAGATACGCACGCCGGACGCCGATCGCAACGCAAATCTACGATACTGTTGACCTGGCTGGGCACTTTTTTTATCGCCTTTCTGCAAACCTTGTGAACCCCGCGGACCACGTGAACCCCGTGAAGGTCGCCGCGGGCGTCGATGCCGTGACGCCAGACCTTCTTGCCTTCGCCCAGGAACTGGTGCGCATCCCCAGCCTGCCGGGCGACGAGCGCGCGGCGCACGAGGCGGCCGGAAAGGCCATGCGGCGCCTCGGCCTGAACGTGTCCGTGGTCTCCCCGACGCGCCCGGACGTCGCGGACCACCCGGCCTTCTGCGACGATGGCCTGCCGATCGAGGGCAGAGTCAGTCTCGTCGGGCGGTGGCGGGCGGGCACCCCCCGGTCGGGCGCCCGTTCGCTGATTCTGAACGGCCACCTCGACGTCGTTTCGCCGGGCGACCCGTCGCGGTGGACCGAGTCGCCGTGGAGCGGGCGCATCGATGGGGGGCGCCTGTACGGGCGGGGCGCCTGCGACATGAAGGCAGGCGTCGCCTGTGCAATCTTCGCCATCGCTGCCCTTCAGCGGATCGGTTTCGAGCCGGGTGCGGACGTCCTCGTGGAGACGGTCAGCGGCGAGGAAAGCGGCGGCCTCGGCACGCTCGCGACCATCGTCGCCGGGCATCGCGCGGATGCGGCCGTCATCCTCGAGCCGACGTCGCTGAGGGTGTGCCCGGTGCAGGCCGGCGCCCTCACGTTCCGCCTGGTCGTGCGCGGGCGCGCGGCGCACGGCGCGCTGAAGCACTCCGGCGTCAGCGCCGTGGAGAAACTGTGCCTGCTGCTCGACGCGCTCGATCGCCTGGATCGCGAACGCCATGCCCGACGTTCGCACCCGCTGTTCTCGAACCCGCGTCAGATCGCTCCGGTGAGCGTCGGGGTCGTCCGTGCGGGCGACTGGCCGTCGACCGTCCCGGACGCCGCGATCGCCGAGGGCCGTTTCGGCGTGTTTCCCGGCGAGTCGGTGGACGAAGCGCGCCGCGCGCTCGAATCGGCCGTCCGGGCGGCGGCCGACGGCGACCCCTGGCTGCGCGCCGAGCCGCCGGCGGTCGAGTGGTTCGAGGGGCAGTTCGAGGCGGGCGAAACGCCGGCGGACGCGCCGATCGTGCAGGCGCTGTCCGAGGCACATCGGTCGGTCCATGGCGTGGCGCCTGTCGTCGAAGGGGTGCCCTACGGCTCGGACCTGCGCCTCTTCACCAACCACGCCGGCATACCGTGCGTCCTCTACGGGCCCGGCGACGTCGCGCGGGCGCACACGGTCGGGGAATGGGTTGCGGTGGACGAGGTGATTGCGGCGACACGAGCCATCGCGGCGCTCGTCGCAGGCTGGACGGGATCGCCTGAGGTCATTTCACGAAGCACATCAGTTCCGTGACCGTCGAAGGCCATGGCGTCACCTTCTCACGCGTCTCGCGCGTCACGGCCCCGAAGCGGGGCACGGGCCGGTCTTGCCGTCGTGAGCTCGCGGCGCCGATTCTAGAAATTGATCGTCGCGGCGACGGTGTCCGTGTACGCGCCGGCGCTCACGTCGGCGCCGGCGGGAATTCTCCCGTAGATGGTCACCGTCACGAGGGTGTTGTTCGGCGGGCTGGCGTTCGTGTAGACCTGGGTGCCACTCGTGCCATCGCCCCAGATCGAGGTCTGCGCGGCGTTCAGGAACAGGTTGTACGGGAGCGACTCGCCTCCCTTCTTCATCGTGCGCTGCGAAAACGTCCCGCTCTGCCCCTGGCCGAGCCCGATGGTGATGGCGCTCGCCGAGCCCCTGCACCTGAAGCTCACGCTTCCGGTCGAGATCGTGTCCGACGTGCTGAAGACGTCGTAGGTCCCGAAGTTCACCGAGGTCACGGAGATCGAACACGACGGCGCCGCCGACGCACGCGAAGCCGTCCACACGAAGATGACGGCCGCAATCGCGCAGGCCAGTCTCCGTCTCACGACGTCACTCCGTGCATCGGAGAGTTCCGAGGTCGACGACGAGAGCGTCGCTCACCGGAACGACGAGCGTGAATTGACAGCGTCTGCCCTCCTTCTCTACGACGGCGCGATGAGAGCCGGCCGGAAGGTTCTCGAAGTAGAACTCGCCCTCGCCGCCCACGGGCGACGTGGCGCTCGTGCCGTCGAGCGTGACCGTCAGTTCGCCGTAGGATGGCGCCTGCTCGCCATGACCGTCAACGACCACGATCGTGCCGGTCACACGCTGGATCCGGCGCACATCGAACGCGGCCACGGCGCCGCCTCGATAAGGCGGCGCGAGCGTCAGCCCGGTGTCGGACACCGCGTACTGAAGCGGAATGTCCGAGTCGTCGATGTTCAGGATGTTGCCGTAGTAGGCCTGCAGATCGGGCACGAGCAGGTTTCCGTCCTTGCCCGTGCGACCGACTTCCTGGTGGCTGGCGAACGCCCGCACGCCCTCCACCCCGGGCACCCGGATGAGCGCGAAGCTGTTCTGCACGGGCCGCGTCGCATACACGGATCCGCCGATGCCCACGAGCGCACCCGCCACGCTGACGGTCGTGAGCACGTTGCCGCCGACCGAATCCTGGCGAAGCTCGTAGCGACCGTGGTCTCCCTGGTAGCGTGCGACGCCGTTGACCGTGTCGGACGGTCCGCTGTCAGCGTGGACCTGATAGCCGTAGCCGACGCCCGCGGGCAGCGGCTTCTGTGCATCGACAGCCATCCGCGACCCCTGAGCGTCGTTGACGTGAGACACCGACGCGGAGGAGTCGCGGCCGAACAGGACGGTGACTCCGGCGTACACCTCGCGGCCGGGCCCGTGCTCGTCGCGAGTGCGCGTCACGCTCGCCGTCAGCTCCATGTCCCGTGCGAGGTGGACGTTCGAGAGCACGCTCGTGCGCGCCCGCACGATGCCCTGGTGCAGCCCGGTCCGCGTGTACTGCGCCGTCACGCTGACGGGACCGGCGACCGACGCGCTGGCGAACACGCTCGCCTCGGTCGCCGGATCCTCGCCGACCGGATTCGCGGTCAGCGGCGCGTAGCGCCTGCTGGCGAGCATGAGCGACCCGCCGGCGCTGACGGGGCGGCCGGTGTAGTTGAACGCCGTGAACGCCGCCGAGCCCAGTCCGGTCGGGGTCCGGCTGATCGAGCCGGCCGCTTCAACCTCGCCGAACGGCAGCCTGATGTTCAGCGACGGTCCCGCACTGAGCAGCCGGCCGGGCTCGAACTCGGCGTGGCCGCCTGCGGTGAGCGAGTCGGTCAGGCCGATACGGTGACGGGCGAGCGCCACCGGCGTTCTGTAGTCCCAGCTCTCCGCGCCAAGGCCTTCGCGACGAAAACCGACGCTGTACTGGTAGTCCTGAACGCCCGGCGCCAGCGCGGTCGTCGTCAGGTAGTAGGTCGACGTGAGCTCGCGCGTGCCGCCGAAGGCGTCGCGCACCACGATCTGCGCGTCGTTGCGGCCGAGGGTCATCGGGATGTTCGTGAGGTCGAGGCGGCCCGGCGCCACCGGCTCCTCGTGGACTACCTGCCCGTTGACGTGAACCTCCAGGACCGAGGGGACCGCAATCGGGGTCGAAACGGACATCGTCGGATAGCGGACGTAGTACGGATCGAGATCGAACGCGCGGCCGAAGCTCAGGCCGGCAATCCACGCGTCGCCGCCGAGCGCGCCCGACGAGGCGAAGCTGTCGCCAACGGTCCAGCGACGCATCCGGTCGCGCTCGTCGAAGACGAGGCTCGTGATCCCGCGCGTTGTCGAGCCGCCGCTGGCCGACAGCGTGTTGTAGAGCAGCGCACCCTTGACGGTCGCTCCGGCTTCGGTGAAGAGATCGACCTGGTTCCGGCTGTTCCAGTTCACGGCGTAGTTGACGAATCCGGAAGTATCCCGTCTGAAGATGAGGCCGGCGGGCGGGCCAATCGAAAGGTCGCGCACGGTCCGGCCGAGCAGCCGCGGATCGACGGTCAGCGTGAGGCGCAGGCCGACTTCGTCGACCGCGAAGGTCACATCGGGCGCGAGCGAGGCGAGGGAGACGAATTCCTGTCCCGAGACCTGCTCTCTGCGTCCGGCGAACCCTTTCAGTCCCGCATTGGCGAGTGCGTTCACGCCGACCCAGGCGTCGCTGCCACGCAGCAGCACGAGAGACTCGCCGGAGTCGACGTCGTTGACGACGAGATCGAGGAAGGCGCGCTGGGACTCGGCCGCGACGCCGCGCGCTATCGTCAGCGCGAACAGGCAGAGCAGCACATGACGTCGCATCTGCGTCCTCAGCGGGCGCAGGCTCCGCCCGGCGTCTGCAGACGCTCCTGCAGCTTGTCAGACCCGAACTGAACCTCCACGGCGACGGAGGTCAGGCGCGCGCAGTCGTCCTTCGGAATCGGCATCTCGAAATCGCGCCGCCCGCCCGCCAGCACGTACCAGGCGTCCAGCCGGCGCTCGAAGGCCGGCGCATCGCCGACGAGCCCTCGCACCGTGATGGTCTGGGGAAGAAAATGCACCGTTCCGGTATTGGTGAGCGTGAACTTCAGACTGCCGTCTTCCTGCCGCAGATCGGTCAACGCCGCGGCGGCGATCTCCTTTGGCGGCCGCAGGAAGATCGGGATGCCCATTTTCGTGAGGACGCGCACCCCGGCGGCGCTCCCAGCCGGGCGCGTGGCCGGCGGCAGCTCCTCGACGAAGATGCGATAGGTCTTTTCGCGGACATCGAAGCCGGTCGTGCTTCCGATGCGGACATTTCGCTCTTCCGCGGGCTTGAGGATCAGGAGCGCGGGAAAGAATACGATGTCCTGAGTCGGCTCGAGCGCCATCCGGCCGGAAGGCGCCTGGCTCCAGGCGAACACCGACAGCTGAAATCGAAGCGTCTCGGTGCTCTGGTTCCGCAGCGTCAACAGCGCGCTCTGTGTGCGACCCGAGATGAAGATCTGTGTCGGGTCGACGGTGAACGTCGCTGCCGCCGCCGTGCCCGCCCACGGTCCGCCGCCGAGCGCCCACGTGGCCGCCAGCACGGCGGCGAGGACCCTCCCCGCGCCGCCGAGCACCGAAGAACGGGCCTGCTTCATCCTCTGTTTCAACCCAGACCTCTGGTCGCGCCGTCCGATCCGCCTCACACCATGTATCGGTCCAACGCACTGCCGGCCTGACTAGAAGTTCACCGTTGCGACAACCGTATCGGTGTAGGCTCCGGCCGGGACGTCCTGGTTGCTCGGGACGCGGCCATAAACGGTGAAATCGCGTGCAGCCTTGGACGGCGCAGCCGCCGGCGAGAGGAGATTGGCGCCGGCGTCCCCCCAGATCGTGCTGCGCCCACCGTCCTGATACAGTTCGTAGGTCAGGTAGTTGCCGGAACCATCGGTCAACCGGCGGGTGGTGCCCGACGCGTTCGAGCCCAGACCCAGGCCGATGGTGGCCGTCGAGCCTTTGGTGCACGCGACGCTCACGGTGCCCGTCCCGTCGAGGTTCGTCGATGCGTTGGCGCTGACCGGGTCGTAGGCGCCGAAATCGAGCGCCGCGGTGCTGATCGTGCAGTTGCTGACGACCGTGGCACTGATCGCCAGGTTCGCCGTCTTGCTGGCGGCCGAAACCGAAGTGCCCGTGATGACTGCGGCTGCGCCTGCCGCCCCGACCAGCGCGACCAGATATCTCGCTCGCATAATGTCTCTGTACCTTTCTCTCGAGTTCAGACGTCAGCCACCGAGAACCATCTAAGAACTATTACTGACTTTATAGGACATTACATGCCAACGACTGCCACAAAGCACACGACATGCCAGGCTCGACCGTTGTGCATGGCCTGTGAGATAAGTAGCTTGTTGATAAGTGTTTACGGTGAAAATGCCAACCGGTCGTTCGATATGCTTCGTGTTCCAATACGAGACGAAGTGACAATTTTGAGCTGCACCGGCGAGAAGGAAGTGACAATTTTTCTCAGCGGCGGCGATCGTGGGCCGGGGCCGCGTAAGGCGACCACCTTCCGCACCGTGTGGCCGGCGGGCCGGCGGGATCGGGGGAAGGAGCAGTTAAACTTAGCCATCGCACGTCGTGCGCCCGTAGCTCAGTTGGATAGAGCACGAGCCTTCTAAGCTCGGGGCCGCTGGTTCGAGTCCAGCCGGGCGCACCAATACGACACGGTCGTCGCGGTACCGACTCGTTGTGGCAATCGCCTTCCCGCCAGCAACATCCCGCCGCGCTCAACCAGATCGGTCTTGAAACGGGTTCCTGAGTCGAAGACGGGCTGCTAGACAAATCGGACGTTCGCGCATGGCCCTGACGCCAGGCCTCGGCGTACGGTAGGGGACAAGCCGGGCAATGAGGCTCCGGCGGGTGTCGAAAGGATGAGTCCAATGACGACTGTCGTGTCGCGCGATCCCGCGGTCAAGCGTTCGGTTTCGGCCAGGGCCAATGCCCTTGCCGACCGCCTCGAACAGGGAGCGCGCGCGCTGGCCGCGTTCGCGAGCGGCCTCACGGACGCCCAGTGGCAAGACCGTATTCCCGGGGACGGACGCAAGGTCGGCGTGGTCGTGCATCACGTCGCCAGCGTCTATCCGGTGGAGATTCAGTTCGCACAGACGCTGGCGGCGGGCAAGCCGTTGACGGGCGTGACCATGGACAACGTCCACCAGATGAATGCCGCGCACGCCAGAGAGCATGACGGGGTGACGAAAGAAGCGACGCTGGATCTGCTCCGGCGCAACAGCACGGCAGCCGCAGCCGCCATCCGCGCGCTGAGCGACGAGGAACTCGATCGGGCCGCTCCGGCGTCGCTCTACTCCGATGCCCCGATCACGTGCCAGTTCATGCTCGAGGATCACGCCGTCCGCCACAGCTCTCACCACCTCGCCCGCATACGAGCGGCGTTGAAGGCATAGGGAGTTGACGCTCACAGGAGTCGGTATCCATGCAAGCTCCGAGGTTGATGGCCGTGCTCGCTCACCCGGATGACGAATCCCTGGGAATGGGAGGCGCGCTGGCGAAATACGCATCCGAAGGCGTGGAAGTCTTTCTGCTGACCGCCACGCGCGGTGACGGCGGCCGCTACCGCGGCCATCGTTCCGACGATCATCGGCATCCCGGCCCGCCGGCCCTGGCGAAGATCCGCGAGGCGGAGCTGCGCGCCGCCGCGTCGGTACTGGGCGTGCGCGAGGTGTCGTTCCTCGACTACCGCGACCAGCATGTCGACCGTGCGGACCCACGCCAGGCTGTCGAGGCCATCGTCAGGCACCTGAGGCGGGTTCATCCCGACGTCGTCGTGACGTTCGGACCTGACGGCGCGTACGGTCATCCGGATCACATCGCGATCTCTCAATTCACGACGGCCGCCGTCGTCGCTGCGGCCGACCCCGCGTTTGCGTGCGACGGCCTCGAGGCAGCATGCCGGTCACGTTCCGTGTCGAAGCTCTACTACATGGCGTTGTCGGAATCGACGTGGGCCGCCTATCAAGCAGGGGTCCGGACGTTGTTCGCCACCGTCGACGGGGTTGAGCGACGGGCGACGCCGTGGCCTGATTGGGCGATTACCACCGTGATCGATACCCGCCAGTTCTGGCCGACAGTCTGGCGGGCTGTTTCCTGCCATGAGTCGCAGGTTGCCGCTTACGAGGGGTTGAAGGACCTGTCGCCAGAGCACCATGAGGCGTTGTGGGGCCGACAGTCGTTCTATCGCGCGTTCAGCATCGTGAACGGCGGACGAGCGCGCGAAACGGATCTCTTCGAAGGAATCAGCAGATGAAGAAAGACTCAGCAGCCGGAAAGTCCAGTGCAGATGGCAATTCCGGCCGGCATTCGGCGCTCGCGATGGACGCCACGACGTTCCGCGCGCTGGGACATCGACTCGTGGACCAGCTCGCGGACTTCCTCGAATCGCTGCCACGCGGTCCCGTGACCCACGACGAATCGCCGTCGGCCGTGCGCGAGGCGCTCGACCTCACGGGCCCGCTTCCGGAATCGGGGACGGAGCCCGGTCCCCTGCTGGAACGGACGGCGCAGCTGCTGTTCGAGCACTCGCTGTTCAATGGGCATCCGCGCTTCTTCGGATACATCACCGCGCCGCCGGCCCCCATCGGAATCCTGGGCGACTTCCTCGCCGCGGCGGTGAACCCGAACGTGGGCGCCTGGACGCTGTCGCCGGCTGCCACCGAGATCGAGTCACAAACCGTGCGATGGATCGCCGAGCTCATCGGCTACCCGGTCGATTGCGGCGGCCTGCTCGTCAGCGGCGGCAACCAGGCGAACTTCGTGTGCTTCCTGGCCGCACGCGCGGCGAAGGCCGGCTGGGACATACGTGAGCATGGCGTCGCGGGAGATTCCGGACGCAGGCTTCGCGTCTACGCCTCGAACGAAACACACACGTGGATTCAGAAGGCCACGGATCTCGGGGGCCTGGGCACCGGGTCGATCCGGTGGATCCCGACCGATACGAGACTCCGCATGGACGTCGACGTCCTGCGCCGTCAGATCGAAGCGGACGCCGCCGCCGGGGACGTGCCGTGCATTGTCGTTGGAACCGCCGGCTCGGTCAGCACGGGCGCTGTCGATCCGCTGCTCGAGATCGGCAGGGTGTGCAGAGAGCACGGCGTGTGGTTTCACGTGGATGGAGCGTACGGCGGCTTCGCGGCGGCGCTTCCGGATGCTGCCGAGGATCTGCGCGGGCTGAGCCTGGCCGATTCTGTCGCCGTCGATCCGCACAAGTGGCTCTATGCGCCGCTCGAGGCCGGATGCGCGCTGGTGCGCGATCCGGACCGACTGCGCGCCGCCTTCGCGTATCACCCGCCCTACTATCATTTCGAGGAGCGCGCGACGAACTACGTCGATTACGGCCCTCAGAACTCGCGCGGCTTCCGTGCCCTCAAAGTGTGGCTCGCCCTGAGGCAGGTGGGCGCCGCGGGTTATCGCCGGATGATTGCGGACGATATCCGCTTGTCTCGGGCGATGGCCGAGGCGGTTGGCCGGCACCCGGAGCTGCAGCTCACCACGCAGGACTTGAGCATCACGACGTTCCGCTACGTGCCGCGCGACCTTCGGACGAACGTGGGAGAACCGTCGGTCGAGCGCCATCTCGATGCGCTCAACCGCGAGCTGCTCGATCGGCTGCAGCGCGGAGGTGAGGCGTTCGTTTCCAACGCCGTCGTCGGCGGCCGCTATGTATTGCGAGCCTGCATCGTGAACTTCCACACGGCTCGAGCGGATGTGGAAGCCGTGCCGGACATCGTGGCGCGAATCGGACGAGCGGTAGACGCCGAGCTTCGCTCCGGGAAGGACCAGCCATCAGAGACTCGAGCCCAGACGTAAGGCTCGAGGCCGGTTGCGCCGATACGACGGCAGAATGGCGAGCATCGCGACGGTCCTGATTACGGTGTCGAGCGTGGGGATCAGCCTTGCCGTCGGCAGGGTGGCGCTTTCCGGTTTCCTTCGCGCGGTCCGCATCCACTCGTCCCGCCCGCGCCGCTAGACCCGG
>JBLMXQ010000065.1:0-7619 GCA_050257855.1 Betaproteobacteria bacterium
CTGGACGTGCGCTAGTACATTCCACCCATCCCGCCGCCGCCCGGCATCGGCGCTTCCTTCTTCTCTTCGGGAATCTCGCAGACGAGCGCTTCGGTGGTGAGCAGCAGCGATGCGATGGACGAGGCGTTCTGGAGCGCTGAGCGCACGACCTTGGCCGGGTCGATGACGCCCGCGTGCACGAGATTCTCGTACGTGTCGGTCAGCGCGTTGAAGCCCTCTTCGTCCTTCATCTCGCGCACTTTCTGCACGACGATCGATCCCTCCTGGCCCGCATTGGTCGCGATCCAGCGCATCGGCTCCTCGATGGCGCGCGCCACGATGTTCACGCCGATCTGCTGATCGCCGCCGAGCTTCAGATTCCCGAGGGCCCTCGATGCGCGAAGGAGGGCCACGCCGCCGCCCGGCACGATCCCCTCCTCGACCGCCGCCTTGGTCGCGTGCATCGCGTCCTCCACGCGTGCCTTCTTTTCTTTCATCTCGCTCTCCGTGGCCGCCCCGACCTTGATGACGGCGACGCCGCCGACCAGTTTCGCCAGCCGCTCCTGCAGTTTCTCGCGGTCGTAGTCCGACGTGGTGTCCTCGACCTGTGCGCGGAGCTGTTTCACCCGGCCCTCGATGGCCGCCGACGTGCCTGCCCCTTCGACAATCGTCGTGTTGTCCTTGTCGATCGTGACCTTCTTCGCCTTGCCGAGGTCCTCCAGCTTGAGGTTCTCGAGTTTGAGGCCCAGATCCTCGGTGATGGCCTTGCCGCCGGTGAGCGTGGCAACGTCCTCGAGCATGGCCTTGCGACGATCGCCGAACCCGGGAGCCTTCACGGCCGCGGCCTGGAGCGTGCCGCGCAGCTTGTTCACGACGAGCGTCGCCAGCGCTTCGCCCTCGATGTCCTCGGCGATGATGAGGAGCGGCCGGCCGAGTCGTGCCACCTGCTCGAGCACGGGGAGCAGGTCCTTCATCGAGCTGATCTTCTTCTCGTGGATCAGGATGACTGGATTCTCGAGGACGACTTCCATGCGCTCCGGGTCGGTCACGAAGTACGGCGACAGGTAGCCGCGGTCGAATTGCATCCCTTCGACCACGTCGAGCGACGTCTCCATGCTCTTGGCCTCTTCGACCGTGATCACGCCGTCCTTGCCGACCTTGTCCATCGCGTCGGCGATGATCCTGCCGATGGTCTCATCGTTGTTCGCCGAGATGGTGCCGACCTGGGCCACCATGTTGCCACTCACCGGCTTGGACATCCTCTTCAGCTCGCTCGTGATCGCGGCAACGGCCTTCTCGATGCCGCGCTTGATGTCCATCGGGTTCGCGCCGGCCACCACGTTCTTCGCGCCTTCGCGATAGATCGCCTGCGCGAGCACCGTCGCGGTGGTGGTGCCGTCGCCGGCCGTGTCCGACGTCTTGCTCGCGACCTCGCGTACCATCTGCGCGCCCATGTTTTCCAGCGGATTCTTCAGGTCGATTTCCCTGGCGACGGTGACGCCATCCTTCGTGATCGTCGGCGATCCGTATTTCCTGTCGATCACCACGTTGCGGCCCCTGGGACCGAGGGTCACCTTGACGGCGTCCGCCAGCTGGTTGATGCCGTGCAGCACGGCCTGCCGCGAGTGCTCGCCGTACACAATCTGTTTTGCCATCGCTCTCTCTCCTACTTCCGTTTCTTCGCGTCGTCGCCGGTGATGACGCCCAGGACTTCGTCTTCTCGGACGATGAGATAGTCCTCACCATCGAGCCTGATCTCCTGCCCCGAGTACTTCCCGAACAGGATGCGGTCACCGGCCTTGACATCCGGCGGCTGGCGCGTGCCGTCGTCCCGAATCTTGCCGGCGCCCGCGGCGATCACCTTGCCTTGCTGCGGCTTCTCCTTGGCGGTGTCCGGGATGATGATTCCGCCGACCTTTTGTTCGCCTTCGTCAAGGCGCCGAATGAGGATGCGGTCGTGGAGCGGTCTGATATTCATGGATGTCGACTCCCGAATGATGTGACTGCATGGATCGGACTCGGACGTGTCGGCGATGAAACGTGTGAGCGGGATGTCTCACGCGCACGACGGCCGACGGGCCATTCGCCGCGCCGTCCGAACCGACTCGGACCTGTCCCCGTAGTCCATTCTTACGGCGAAGGCGAGGCGCCGTGTGTGCACAATTGAACAGGGCGGGTCACGCGTATCGCGACGTCCAGGAAGGACCGTAGATCTGCCGGCCCAGCAAGCGGTGGCCTGCCAGCCTGCCAGGGTGGCAGCGGCGATCACTCGCGGCCGCTCTGCGCGCGCCGCGCGATCGCGCGCAGCATCCCTTCGAAGATCACGGCGTGCACCGGAAGAAGCACATACCAGTAGATCAACCCGGACAATCCGACTGGCTCGAACACGGCGGTCTGGTGGACGATGGCGCCGGCGGCGACCGGCTCGACGTCGAACTCGAGCCAGGCGCGGCCCGGCAATTTCATTTCCGCCGCGAGCCTCAATCGTCGGCCCGGTTCGTAGGCTTCGACCCGCCAGAAGTCGAGGGTGTCCCCGACGGCCGGCGCCTCGGGGTCGCGCCGCCCGCGGCGCATTCCGACGCCGCCCATCAACAGATCAATCGCGCCCCTGATTCGCCATAGCCACGTGGCGAAATACCACCCGCGCTCGCCCCCAATCCTCGCGATGGGAACAAACGCGCGGTCCGCCTCGACCGCCACGCGGATCTGGCGTCGGTCGACCAGCCTGCCAGCGAATCGCGTGTCGGCCGGCGGCGGCGGGGCGCCTCCCGAGGAGCGCGCATCCGACCAGCGCGTCAGCGCGAACGCCCGATTCTCGTATCGAATGGCGCGACCGATCGCTTCGCGCAAACCGACCGGCCTGATCGGGAATACCGCAAGGGCCGTGGGATCGGTGACGACGGACCGGTTCTTCAATCCCGCAATCAGCTCGCGCCCGACCCGGGCGTAGACCGGCGTCACGAGTCCCAGCCACAGGCTCGACAGACGAGGGGTCAGCAACGGAACCGAGATCATCATTCGCTTCAACCCGCGCTGTCGGGCGTACTCGCGCATCACGTCGCCGTAGCTCGCTCGATCGGCCCCGCCGATTTCGAACGTGCGGCTCTGGCCATCGGGCAGCTGAAGCGCAGCGACAAGATAGGCGAGCACGTCGTCGATGCCGATCGGCTGCGCCAGTGTCGAGACCCACCGCGGGCAAATCATGATCGGCAATCGCTCGACGAGCGCACGGATCAACTCGAACGACAGGCTCCCGGACCCGATCACGACGGACGCGCGAAATTCCACGACGGGGACTCCGCTTTCGCGCAGCACCTGTCCGGTCTCGATCCGGCTCTTGAGATGCTTGCTGAACACCTCGTCGCCCGTTGCGAGGCCGCCGAGGTACACGATTCGCCGAACCCCCGCCCGCCGCGCCGCGTCGCCAAAGTTGCGGGCGGCCTCGCGATCCTTTTCGAGGTAGTCGCCGTGCGCGCCCATGGAGTGCACGAGGTAATAGGCCACGTCGATTCCCGCGAGGGCGCGGTCGAGCGACACCGGATCGAGGAGATCCCCTGCGACCACTTCCGTCGTCTGCGACACGCGCGAGGCGAGCGCGGCCGGGCGACGGGCGAGACAGCGAAGCCGGACGCCCGCGCCTTCGAGGACGGGCACCAGCCGTCCCCCGATGTAGCCGGTCGCGCCCGTGACGAGCACGACCGGGGCTCCCGGCGACGCCGCGTTCTGGAACGTCACGGCTGACTTCGCCGATTCGGGCGGCCAGGGTCAGCCGCACGAGATGTCCGCCGTCGAGGGACGTGAGGCGCTTCTTCTATTCGTCGCCCCGCGATTTCGTCGAATATCATAGGCATCACGCGACGCGCCCACCGATTCGGATGAGTTCCTGTTGGTACGTGGCGTAGTCGCCAACGACGAGACCCCGTGACGTGATGATCGAGGCGTGGCGCGCGGCCCCGCGTCCGCCCGCCCACAGCTCGACCTCCTTCGGGAGATCGCGGACGATGGTGCGAAGTTCGCGCTCCCTGGCTTTCCCCGCCGATGTCGCGGTCAGCCCCAGCACCAGCACGTGTGCGCCGGTAGGCCTCACGCTCTCGACGATTTCGCGCGCCGGAAGATCGGGACCGAGATACGCGACGCCCAGGCCGCTGCTGGCGGCCAGCATGGCGGCGCCCAGCGTGCCGATCTCGTGGCGCTCGCCGGCCGGGGTCGCGAAGAGCAGCCGGGGCGATACCTCCGGGCGCGCGTACAACCGGAGGAACGCGCCGAGGATGTTCCGCACGGTCGAGGACATCAGGTGTTCATGCGCGATGCCTGCTGTCCCCCGGTGCCAGTCGTCGCCCACCTGCGCCAGCACCGGCATCAACACGTCCCGGAGCAGTTCGAGCGGCGGCAGGACCGACGCGAGCCGGCCGATCTGCTGGTCGATGGAGGTCGCATCGTATTTCTGCAGCGCGGCGGTGAGCGCGGCGGTGTCGATCGGTGTCCGTCGCGTGGCAGCGGCCTCGGACACCGCGCTCGCGCCGGCTGCGGCGGCGAGATGGCGCAGTTCCGCATCGGTGAGCCCCGCGAGGCGGCCGATGGCGTGTCCGCGTTCCACCGCGCCGCGCAACAGGCGCAGGCGCGCAACGTCGGCGTGGGTGTACAGCCGGCCCCGGTGGTCGCGGATGGGCGCGACGGCGCCGTGGCGGCGCTCCCAGGCGCGCAGCGTGTCGATGCCGATGCCGGTCAACCTGGAGACCGCCCGGATCGGGTAGCGTGCGGACGCCTCGCGTGTCCTGCTCACCGGGCCGCGCTCCTGACGACCGCTGCGCACGCGGGCGAGTCGGGGGCTATGGAACCGCCGATTGCAGCGAGCTCGAGTGTGTGTCCCATCGATATCCGAGGAATCCCCATGTGCCGGCAGCGTATCGCGAGGATGTCGAGCTGTCAACTATTTGTCATGGACAAAAGCTTGACACAACCTCAGCGTACTGGTAGTTCTGAGTTGGATTCGCGATTGCATGATGTGAGACGCCGATGATCCACTCACGCATCCGCCTCGGGATTTCGGCGTGTCTGCTCGGGGAGCCGGTGCGCTTCGACGGCGGCCACAAGCGCGATCCGTTCCTGGTGGAATCGCTCGGACAGTTCGTCGAGTGGGTGCCGGTGTGCCCGGAGGTCGAATCGGGGCTGGATGCCCCGCGTGAGTCGATGCGGCTGGTGCAGGCCGATGGCCGGATTCGCCTCCTGACCAACAAGACGGCTCAGGATCACACCCCGCGCATGCGTGGCTACGCGCGCCGCCGGGTCGAAGAACTGGCCGATGGCGAGCTGTTCGGCTTCGTGTTGAAGAAGGACTCGCCCTCATGCGGCCTCGAGCGCGTCAAGGTGTATGGCACCGCCGGGGGGCCGGTGAAGTCGGGACGCGGGTTGTTTGCCGACGCCCTGGTGACGCGCTTTCCCCTGCTGCCCGTCGAAGAAGAAGGGCGGCTCAACGATCCGCGGCTGCGCGAGAACTTCGTCGAGCGCATCTTTGCCTTTCGTCGGCTCACCGCGTTGTTTGCCGCGCGCTGGTCGATGGGCGACGTCGTGCGGTTCCACACCGCGCACAAGCTCACTCTCATGGCCCACCGGCCGGAGGCCTATCAGCGGCTCGGTCGCCTGGTGGCGTCGGGAAGGTCCATGGCGCGGCCCGCGTTCCAGGATCGCTACTCGTCCGAATTCATGACGGCGCTCGGTACCCTCGCCACACCGCGCCGGCACGCCAACGTGCTCCACCACATGCTCGGCTACTTCAAGCAGGCGCTCGACCCCGAGAGCCGGGCCGAACTGCTCGCGCTGATCGAGGACTACGCCGGCGGGCGTGTGCCGCTGGTGGTGCCGCTCACGCTGTTCGTCCATCACATCCGGCGCTGCGGGGTGCCGTATCTGGCCGAGCAGGTCTATCTGCGGCCGCATCCGGTCGAGCTGATGCTGCGGAACCACGTGTGACGCGATGAGGAAGAAGGTGGTCGTCACCGATCGGATGCAGCGCGGCTACGTCTACTGGCGCACCGAGCCGGCCGGCCGGAACTTCGCGCCGGGGTTCACGCCGGATCTGACGCCGAAGGAGATGCTGCGGCTCGGCGTCTTCGGCGGGAAGTACATGACCGACTGCCGGGCCGAGTTTCCGAAGAGCTGGTTCGCCGGCGCGAGGCTGTGCGCCGAGCGGCACGATGCGCGCTTGAATTGTTTCGGTGTCAATGCGTCGCAGTCGCTCGCGGTCTGGCGCCGCAGTGGCTGGATCCACAGGCAGGATCCGCGCGGCTGGTTTCAGTGGTATTGCCGTTACTACCTCGGACGGCGGAGCGCCGACGATGCGCGGCAGATTCGACGCTGGCGTGCGATCGCCCGGCACGTGGCGGCCATTCGGAAGTACTGCGAGCCTGGGGATCTCGACTGCCGGAGGCGACAGCGGCAGGCCGTCCTCCACTGGGCGTACGACAGCCGGCGGATATAGGCAGGGTGGTCGTGGCTTCGCCAGCGGCCGTTCGCGCTGTCGAATCCGAGTGAGAGTTTTCGCCCTCTCGGGATCTGCGCGTTTCAGCGACCGTCTGGATCGATCGATTTCAGGGCGCCGATGACCACCTGATCGGCGTCTCTCAGCAGCACATCAACGAGCTCGAAGCCGGCTCGTTCGAGCAGGCGGATCCACCCCGCGACTGACATGCCATCTCCAATGCGATTGGCCTGGCCGGGGCCCAGGAGCGTCGTGTGGTCATAGCCGAGGATCTCGTTGGCCCTCGACCAGAACCGCTCCCAATTCTCGCGCGTATACCGCTGGGGCTGCCTGGCTTTCCACTCGTCGAATCCGGCCACGAAGGGTGTCTCGGGACGGGCGGGCTCTGCGAGCACGAATAGCCCGCCGCCCCTCAGCGTCCCGTGAACTTCCTCAACCAGTTGCGCCGCGCGCTCCACGTCGAACCAGTGAAGGGCGTTGACCGTCGCCACGACGTCGTAGTTGCCCGGACGCCCGTCGAGCCAGCCATCGTCGAGAAACTGCGCGTCCAGCGCACGCTCGTGCTGGCCGAGGAGGTCATCGAGCGCGTTCGCCAGCGCCGGTGACTCGCTCGCCAGCGACGCGAGGAAGTCGCGGCGCGCATCGCCTTCGAGCTCCAGCGCCGTGTCGAGCAGGGGACTGAGCGCCGGCCAGAGGCTCTTGTCCCAGGCCATGGGTCTACGGATAGATCACAAATCGCGTCGCCTCCACGTCATGTCGCATTTCGCCGGGCGCCGGTGATCTACCCGTTAGAGGCCGCTCGACTGAGCGACGGCAGGGGAGAGGGGCGATGATGCCAGCAAGCGACATGACCAAGAGCAGACCCCTTCACAGACGGACGCGGCTGGGGCGCGGCCAGCGGTTGGCGGTCCGAACGCTCAGGGTTGCGCTTGCGTTCATCGGTGCCCGCGAAGCGGCTGGCGCAGTCATTCCCGTCACTACCGTCGAACAGAAAATTGGCGGTTATGGCGGCTGTTCACTGCAGGAGGCCATCTACTCGGCAAACTTCGACAGGAACGTGGCAATCGCGGGATATACGGGGTCGACGCCGAACGAGGTCACGACACTGTGCGTGCCGGGCAGCGGTGACGACATCATCGTGCTGCCTGCCGGCGCGGTGCTG
>JBLMXQ010000066.1:0-13373 GCA_050257855.1 Betaproteobacteria bacterium
GGCCTTCAGAGGAGAGACTGTAATGAAGATTCGCGAGACCAAGGGCTTCACCCTCATCGAGCTGCTGATCGTCGTGGCGATCATCGGCATCATCGCCGCCATCGCGGTCCCCGGCCTGCTGCGTGCCCGGATGTCGGGCAACGAGGCGTCGGCGATCGGGTCGATGCGCGCGATGAACTCCGCAGAGTCGACCTACGCGTCGAGCTGCGCGAACGGCAACTACTCGGTGGATCTGGCGGACCTCGTGAAGCCGCCGGCCGGCAGCTCGTCCGGGTTCATCAGCCCCGACCTCAATGCGAACGGCATCACCAAGAGCGGATACGTCGTGAACCTGGCGGTGGGGACGGTGGCTGCCCCGGCGTTCCCGGCGGCGAACACGTGCAACGCCTCGGCGTCCGATGCGACGCCGACCTACTTCGCCGAAGACCATCCGACGGCCATCGGTTCGACCGGCCAGCGATCCTTCGGCACGGACCAGCGCGCGACGATCTACCAGGACAACACAGGGGCGACCTGGACGGCGGCCAACGTGGCGGCGGCGTTGGCGAACCAGGCGATTCAGTAACCCTCACCCTCGCGGACTTCGTGATCCTCGTCTGAAAAATGATGCCGGCCCTTGGCCGGCATCATTTTTCTTGTACAATCGACCCTGTCCATGTCCAAAGCCGCCGCGCGTCTCGCGACGACGTGCGCCCTGGTCGGGCTCGCCGCCTCGGGAGCGGCCGCGTACGTCCACTACCACCTGATTTACGACCCGCGCTACGCCAGCTTCTGCGACGTCAACGAGACGATCAGCTGCACGCAGGTGTATCTGAGCCGCTTCAGCACGTTCCACGGCGTGCCGGTCGCCGTGTTCGGCGCCATCTTCTTCGCCTTCGCCCTGCTCCTCTCGGTGGCCGGTTCGGTCGCGCGGTCGACGGTCCGTGAGAGCGTGCCCGGGTATCTGTTCGCCGGCTCCACGCTGGGCCTCGCGGTCGTGCTCTATCTCGGCTACACGTCGTTCGTCGTCCTGAAGCTGGTCTGTGTGCTGTGCCTGGTCACGTATGCCGCGGTGATCGGGCTCTTTCTCGTCTCCGGCGCGGCGACGACCTACTCCATGACCACTCTGCCACGCCGCGTCGGGCGCGACCTGCGCGTGTTCGCCACGAGCCCGCTCGCCGTCGTGATCGCGATCCTGTTCCTCGGCGGCGCCGTATCGGCGCTCGAGTTCTTTCCACGGGACACGACGACGGCCGACGGGGCGGCTGCCGCGCCGGCGCCGAGCCACGCCCAGCGATCGGAGTTCGTGCGCTGGTACACGAGCCAGCCCCGCGTTCCCCTCGTGGTGCCGAAGGACGGCGCCAAGGTGCTGATCGTCAAGTTCAACGACTTCCAGTGTCCGCCGTGCCGCCAGTCGTACCTGGCCTACAAGAGCATCATCGCGAAGTACCAGACCGAGCAGCCGGGCGCCGTGAAGTACGTCTTCCTCGACTACCCGCTCTCCTCGGAGTGCAACGCATACGTTGCCGGCGGCGGGCCGCACCCGTCGGCGTGCGAGGCCGCGGTGGCCGTCCGCCTGGCGCGAACGCACAACCGCGAGGTGGCGATGGAGGAGTGGCTGTTCGCCAACCAGCCGTCGCTGACGCCGGACCTGGTCAAGCAGGCGGCGCACGACGTGGGCGACGTGAACGACTGGGACGCGAAGTACGCATCGACGCTGGAGCTGGTCAAGGGCGACATCGCCTACGGCCACGAGCTGGGCGTCCGCTCGACGCCGACCTTCTTCGTCAACGGCGTCAAGATCGAAGGGGCGCTGCCGGCGCAGTATTTCGATCAAGCCATTGCGTATGAGCTGCAGCACGCCACGGGCAAGTGAGCGCGTCGGGCGCGGGAAGGCGCGTCGCTGACGTGCCCGCGCTGGCGATCGACGGCCTCACCAAGGACTACGCGGTCGGCTTCTGGCGCAAACGGCCCTATCGGGCCCTCGATCGGCTGACGCTCGACGTCGAGCGGGGCGAGGTCTTCGGCTTCCTCGGCCCGAACGGCGCCGGGAAGACCACCACGCTCAAGCTGCTGATGCGCCTCGTGTTCCCGACCGCCGGGTCGGCCGAGATCCTCGGTCGCCCGATCGGCGACGTGAGCGTCAAGCGCCGCATCGGCTACCTGCCCGAGAACCCGTACTTCTACGACTACCTCACGGCCGAGGAGCTGCTCACCTACTTCGCCGCGCTGTTCGGGTACGCGCCGGCCGAGCGCCGCGCGCGCGCGAGCCGCCTGCTCGACGAGGTCGGCATCGGCGCGGAACGCCGGATGCAGCTCCGCAAGTTCTCCAAAGGCATGCTCCAGCGCGTCGGCATCGCGCAGGCGCTCATCAACGATCCCGAGCTCGTGATCCTGGACGAGCCGATGTCCGGGCTCGATCCGCTGGGCCGGCGCGACGTCCGCGCGCTGATCCTCGGGCTCCGCGATCGCGGCTGCACGGTCTTCTTCAGCTCGCACGTGCTGAGCGACGCCGAGGCGTTGTGCAGCCGCGTGGCGATCCTGGCGAAAGGGCGCCTGATCACGATCGGCCGGCTCTCGGACATCCTCGCCTTCGAGGCGCGCGGCTGGGAGCTCGTCGTCTCCGGCGCGGAGGACCACGTCGTCGGCGCGCTCGGCGCCCGCGTCAGGCGCGCCGTGCGGATCGGCGCCGGCCGCTACGCCTTCGAACTGCCGCTCGATCCGCCGCCGACCGAGCTGCTGCGGGAGCTCGAAGCCTCCGGTGTGCGGCTCGTGTCGCTCAATCCGATCCGCGAGACGCTCGAGGACTATTTCTTCGAGCAGGTGAAGCAGGCAGATCACTCGGCCGGCGCCTCGCGCTCATGAAGGCCACTGCCGCGATTGCCGTGAACGTGTTCCGCGAGTCGGTCCGCGACAAGGTGCTCTACAACCTCGTCCTGTTCGCGATCCTGCTCATGGGCGCCTCGTACCTGATCGGACAGCTCACGGCTGGACAGGACGTCAAGATCATCAAGGACCTGGGGCTGGCGGCGATCTCGGTGTTCGGACTGTTCATGGCCGTCTTCATCGGCATCGGCCTGGTGGCGAAGGAAGTGGAGCGCCGCAGCATTTACAGCCTGCTGGCGAAGCCGATCGAGCGTCACCAGCTGGTGCTCGGCAAGTATGCGGGACTGGTGCTGACGCTGGTCGTCAACGTCGCCGTGATGACCATTGCCCTCTACCTCGTGCTCGCGTACATGGTCTGGACCGTGCCCCCGAACATCGAGCGGGCGTGGGATGCGCCGGGCCTCGATCCGGCGCTGCTCCTGGCGATCTTCCTGATCGTCGTGCAGCTCGCGCTCGTCACGGCGATCGCCCTGTTCTTCTCCACGTTCTCGACGCCCATCCTCTCGGCGGCGCTCACCTTCGGCCTGTACGTCGCCGGTCATTTCGGCAGCGACCTGCGCAGCTTCGGCGACGTGGTCGAGTCGCAGGCGGCGGCGCGCCTGGCGCGCGGCCTCTACTGGGTGCTGCCGAACCTGGCCCAGTTCGACGTCAAGGCGCAGGTCGTCCACGGTCAGGCCGTGCCGGCCGGCGCGGTCGCGCTCTCGTGCGCGTACGCCGTGCTGTATATCGGGGTGCTGCTGGTTGCGAGCACCGCCATCTTCTCGCGCCGGGACTTCAAGTAGGGATCAGGGCTGAGGGTGATGGCGAACAGACCTGCGCTGCAGATCGCGGTCGCAACGACGCTCGCAGCCGTGCTGCTCGCGGGAGCGGCGCGCGTCGAAGCGCTGCGCGAGGCGCGATACCCGACGCCGCTCATCCCGGACGACTCGCTGTACATCACCTCCGGCGGCGCGATGCGCCGACTGACCCTCGCGTACCAGGCGCTGGCGGCCGATGTGTACTGGATCCGCGCCATTCAGTACTACGGCGGCACGAGGCGTCAGCTCGGCACGCCCCAGCAGGTCGCGACCGGCACCGCTCCAACCGGCGCCTCTTCCGCCCGCCGCGACTACGCCCTCCTGTATCCGCTGCTCGACCTGACCACGTCGCTCGATCCGCGCTTCACCATCGCGTACCGCTTCGGCGCGATCTTTCTCGCCGAGCCGTACCCGGGCGGGCCCGGCCGCGCCGATCTGGCCGTCAAGCTGCTGGAGAAGGGCCTTCGCGAGCAGCCGACGAAGTGGGAATACATGGAGGACATCGGCTTCGTCTATTACTGGTGGCGGCACGACTTCGAGAGCGCGGCCAGCTGGTTCCACCGCGCGGGTCGACTGCCCGGCGCGCCGAACTGGCTCGAGCCCCTCGCCGCCGCCACGCTGATGCGGGGCGGCGATCGGCGCGCCTCGCGCCTGATGTGGCAGGCCATCCGGCAGTCGGCCGATGTCGACTGGCTGCGGCAGCAGGCCGACTGGCGCCTGGCCCAGCTGGACGCGCTCGACGAGATGGATACGCTGCAGCCCTTCGTGGACCGCTTCGCGCGCGCGCACGGCGGCCCCCCGGCCGACTGGATGCCGCTCGTACGGGCCGGCGAGCTGCGCGGCGTGCCCCTGGACCCTTCCGGCGTTCCGTTCGTGATCGAGAACGGCCGGGCGACCGTCTCCCGCGAGTCGTCGCTGTTCCCGCTGCCGACTGAGCCCGATAAGATCCGGGGCAACTCCTCTTGATCAGCGGCCTGATTCCGTCGGCGATTGCGGCCGTCTTCGGCGCGGTCATCGGAAGCTTTCTCAACGTCTGCATCTACCGGCTGCCCCGCGGCCTGTCGGTCGTCTGGCCGGCGTCCGCCTGCGCCACGTGCCGCCGGGAGCTGTCCTGGTACGAGAACGTGCCGATCGTCAGCTGGCTGGCGCTTCGCGGACGATGCCGTACGTGCCGGAAGCCGATTTCGGTGAGCTACCCGATCGTCGAGGCGATTACGGCGGCGATGTTCGCGGCAGGGTGGTGGTTCTACGGACCGGGTCCGCTCCTCGTGTCGCGCCTCGTGTTCGGCTGCGCTCTCATCGTGTTGTTTGCGATCGACCTCGAGCATCACCTGCTGCCGAACGTGATCACCGTGCCGGGCATCCTGGTCGGCTTCGTCTTCAGCCTCTGGACGGAGCCCGGGTGGCTGGCGTCGCTCATCGGCATCGGGCTGGGCGCCGGCATCCTGCTCGCCGTGTCGGAGGCGTACTATCGGCTCCGGCACGAGGAGGGGCTCGGCATGGGCGACGTGAAGATGCTCGCCATGATCGGGGCCTTCGTCGGGTGGAAGCTCACGCTGCTCACGCTGATGATGGCGTCGTTCGCCGGCAGCGTCATCGGCGTCGCGCTCCTCGTCACGCGCCGCGGCGGTCTCAAGTACGCGCTGCCATTCGGCACCTTCCTGGCGCTCGGCGCCGCCACGGCCGCGACCGTCGGACCGGGGCTGCTGGCCTGGTACCTGAGGCTCTGGTGAGCCAGACCGCCTACGCGTTCCTCGGCCTGACCGCCATCGTGGCCGCCCTCGTCGGCATCCTCACCTTCGCGGTGCTGAAGTTCACGATGGCGGCTCGCGACGTGCGGCGCAATGCGCGCCGAGGCGGCGATGCGGCGGTGCTCTCGGCCGCCCTGCAGGATGTGATCACCGGTCTCAAGGCGCAGGAGCGTGCGACGGCGGCGCGCGCCGAAGCCTCCGAGCGCCTGAGCGAGGAGATCATCGCCAGCCTGACGGCCGGACTGCTGGTGGTCGATCTCGGCGGCGACATCCGTATCCTGAACCCCGCCGGGCGCCGCCTGCTGGGTCTGCCTCAGACCGGCACGCCGGACGACTCGCGCCGCCTCCGCGGGTTGACGCTCTGGCCGGTCATCGACCAGTGCCTGACGACGCGCGTGGCCATCCACCGGCGGACGGTGGCGCTCTCGGGCGGAACCGGCGGCGCCTCGCACCTCGGCGTCACGGTCTCGCCGCTCTACGACGAGCGGGGCGACCTGCACGGCGCCATCAGCCTCTTCTCGGACCTGACCGCCGTCAAGGAGCTGGAGGAGCAGCTGCGCCTGAAGGCCAGCCTCGCCACGGTGGGGGAGCTGACGGCCGGCATCGCCCACGAGTTCCGCAACGGGCTCGCGACGATCCATGGCTACGGCAAGCTGCTCGATCCGAACGCCCTGCCGCCGGAGTACCGTCGGTACGTCGAGGGCATCCGCGCCGAGACCGAGTCGCTTGGCGAGATCGTCAACAACTTCCTGGCCTTCGCCCGGCCGGCGCAGCTGACGCTGACCCGCGTCGATCTCCGCGCGATCTGCGAGCGCGCGGCGGACGAAATCGGCGTCGAGGCGCGCGCGCTCGGCGGCGACATCGCGGTCCGGGGATCGTTCGCCACGATCGACGGCGACGAGGTCCTCTTGCGGCAGGCCTTCAGCAACCTGCTGAGAAACGCCGTCGAGGCCTGTGCCGGGGCGGGCGTTGCGCCGACGGTGATCGTGCAGTCCGAGGTCGACCCCGCCCTGCACGTCTCCCGGATAGCGGTGGACGACAACGGCCCGGGCGTCGATCCCGCCGCGCGCGACCGCGTGTTCCGCCCGTTCTTCACCTCCAAGAGGAGCGGCACGGGCCTCGGACTCGCGCTCGTGCAGAAGATCATCGTCTTCCACAACGGCCGGATCGCCGTCGCGACGTCGACGCTCGGAGGCGCCAGCTTCCGGGTGACGCTCCCCGGCAGCTGAGGCCGGCTCGGCCGGTCGGCCGCCTTCCGCATCGCAGAACTGTCATTTCGTGTCGCGAAACGGCACATGGATCGTCGCGGCGCCGGCGTGCGTTTTCGGCCCGCGTTCACCGCAAACTCTCTGATTCCGCTGGGGTTATTCGCTTGGCAGAGGCGTTGCTGGACTGCCTGCCGGAACATGAGGACACGATCACGACACGCGGCAGGCGCAGGCGGGTTCACGCTGATCGACATGGTCATCGTGATGGCGCTGATGGTCACGCTCGCGGCGGTTGCGGTCCCCGAGCTCAGGGACTCGGTGGACGGCATGCGCCTCGGGATGGCCACGCGCGACGTCGAGCGCGAACTCGAGCGCGCGCGCCTGACCGCGGTGTCGAGCAATCGGCCGATGCGCGTGCGGTTCGACTGTCCGGCGGCCGGCGAGCTGCGCGTCGTCGAGCTGATCGGCTCGCCGCAGACGCCCGATCCGGCCGACAGCGCGGCGAACCGCTGCGACGAGTCGCTGTATCCGTATCGGGCCAACGGCGGTGACGCCAACCGGCTGACGCGGCCGAACAACGACGGCCCCGTCCGGATCCTGCAGCCGGACACGACGTTCGCGGCGTCGCAGACGCTGGAGTTCTGGCCGGACGGCAGCGTCCACGCGGACACGTCGGGAACGAATCCCTGGCCGCCGCTCGGAAATACCGGTGCGACGATCACGTTGTCGCGCAAAGGTCAAACCCGGAACATCACGGTGAACGCCCTTGGCAAGATCCAGATGGACCGCTGAAAACGGCTTCTCGCTGCTCGAGGCGCTGGTCGCGACTGCGATCATGACCACGGCGCTCGCGGCGCTGGCGGAGATGTTCGTGATCGGGACGCAGTCGAACCACAACGCCCGGACGACGACGTTCGCCGCCACGCTCGCCGAGCAGAAGATGGAGCAGCTGCGCGGGCTGACGTGGGGCTTCGACACGCTGGGGCTGCCCCTCAGCGACACGTCCACCGACACCACGGTGGTGCCGGCGTCCCCGACCGGGGGAACCGGGCTCGCACCGTCGCCGGCCGGCACGCTGTCGTCGAACACCGCGGGGTATTGCGACTACCTCGATGTGAACGGCGCGTCGCTCGGCGGGGGCGCGACGGCCCCGCCCGGCACGGTGTACGTCCGGCGGTGGTCGATCGAGCCGCTGCCGACCAACCCGAACAACACGCTCGTGCTGCAGGTGCTCGTGACGCGCAATCGCGACCGGGGCCAGGCCGACGTCGTGGCCGGTGTCGGCCGCCTGCCGGACGAGGCGCGCGTCGTCACCGTGAAGACCAGAAAGGCCACCTAAGATGCGCCGGGCCGACCTGCGGCGAGCCGACGGGTTCTCGCTCCTCGAGATGATGATCGCGATGCTGCTCACGCTCAGCGTGACGGCGGCGATCTTCTCCGTCATGAATCCGAGCACGGGTACGTTCCAGGCGCAGCCCGAGGTCTCGGACATGCAGCAGCGGCTGCGAATCGCGTCCGATTCGATGTCGCACGAACTGATGATGGCCGGCGCCGGCGCGTACCAGGGCTCCATGTCGGGGTCGTTCGCCTACATGTTCGCGCCGATCCTGCCGTTCCGCCGCGGCTCGGCCAACGACGATCCGCCGGGAACGTTCCGGAGCGACACCATCACGCTGATGTACGTGCCGGAGACGTTCGCGCAGACCACGCTCTCGACGAAGGGGCCGGCCCTGAACTCCGCGGAAATCGGAGTCAACGCGGATCCAGGCTGCCCGGCTGACGCGCCATTGTCGTGCGGGTTCCAGGACGGCATGACCGTCCTGATGTACGACGGCAGCGGCAACTACGACACGTTCACCATCACCAACGTCCAGGACAGCGCGCTCCACCTGCAGCACAACCAGGACAGCCTGACGTACACCAACTACCAGCCGGAAACGACGAAGCTCGTGCAGTTCGCCAACAGCGTCTACTACCTGCAGAGCAACGACGCGACCCAGACGTACCAGTTGATGCACTACGACGGCGGCACCGGGCCGGACGTGCCGATGGTGGACAACGTCGTCGGCCTCAAGTTCGAGTACTACGGCGACCCGCTCCCGCCGCAGCTGACCAAGCCGCTGACGGACAACCCGCCCGTGACGACCTATGGGCCGCCGCCGCCCGCGCTCGGCACGCAGAACAGCGCGTACCCGGCCGGCGAGAACTGCGTGTTCCAGGTCGACGCTGGCTCCGGCCTGCAGGTGCCGCGTCTGCCGGATCTGAGCGCCGGCAACCCGAACGGGCTCGTTCCGTTGACGGCCGCCCAGCTGACCGACGGGCCGTGGTGTCCTGATGCGGCGAACCCGAACCGCTGGGACGCCGATCTGCTCCGCATCCGGAAGGTGGCCGTCACGCTGCGCGTCCAGGCGGCGGTCGCTTCGCTGCGCGGGCCGGCAGGCGTCCTCTTCTCACACGCCGGCACGTCAATCAGCGGCAACACGTGGGTGCCCGACCAGGAAGTCCGGTTCGAAGTGACGCCCCGGAACATGAATCTCGGCAGGTGATGTGATGGACCTTCGCCGCGAAGACGGCATCGCCGTGATCATCGCCCTGATGGCGATGATGTTGATGACGGCCCTCGGGATCGCGCTGGTGCTCACGACGACCTCGGAGACCAGGATCGCCGCGAACTACCGCAACAGCAGCGAGGGGCTGTACGCGGCCGACGCGGCGCTCGAGCGCGCCATGGACGACGTGCTCACGGTCCCGGACTGGAACCGGCTGCTCGACGGTTCGACGCAATCGGCCTTCATCGATGGCGCCCCGAGCGGGACGCGTACGCTGCCCGACGGCACGACCCTCGACCTGACGCAGGTCGTCAACATGGCGAACTGCGACAAGCTGGACGCCTGCTCGGACGCCGACATGAACGCGATCACGGCCGACCGGGAATGGGGCGCGAACAACCCGCGCTGGCAGCTGTATGCGTACGCCCCGATCAACAACATCCTGCCGACCGGCACGGTCAACTCGCCGTACTACGTCGTGGTGCTCGTGGGAGACGACCCTTCGGAGAACGACGGCGATCCGGCGCACGACGGCGTCGTGGAATGCGGCAGCGGCCAGACCGGCGCCGACGGATCGTGCAATCCCGGCAGCGGCGTGCTGGCGCTGCGCGCGGAGGCGTTCGGCCCCAGCGGATCGATGAAGGTGGTCGAGATGACCGTCGCGCGGACCGACACGACCGAGCTCGAGCGCGGCTACACCGGGCAGCGCGGCCAGGACGAACAGAACCGGCGCGCGCGCAAGGCGGCCGTGCAGACCCCGGGCAAGTCGCTGACGATGCAGTCGCTGTCGGTGGCGACAGGAGGCATTAAGTAGTGGCTCGACGCTTTCTCGCGGCGGCGGTCGTGGTCGGGGTTGCGTGGGCCGCACCCGCGCGGGCCCAGCTCGATCCGCTGCTGTTCATGAAACCGACGACGCCCAACGTGCTGCTCGTCGTCGACACCGCCGACCGGATGGAGCGCGACGCGCCGACGGATCCGGCCGATCCGTTCGATACGAGCAACTACTACGACCCGTACATCTATTCGCGCACGGGCGCCCTCTGGGAGTCCGAGCTGAACGTGAACGCGGCGAATACCGTCGCGAGCTATCGCCGGAAGTACGCCGGGCTCACGTACAGCAGCAACGGCGGCGACCGGTACGCCGCGTCCACGATTGCGACGGTCGGCGACCTGAGCGCCGGGTTCTCCACGTTCCTGGCTCCGACGCGACTGGCAATCGCCCGCGCCGCGCTGTATCAGGCCGTGGTCGAGAACATGAAGGTGGCGCGCTTCGGGCTGATCAAGATGCGACAGAGCTCGCCCACGGCGGCCACGAAAGGCAATTCGGGGCCGGTCGCAGACGCCGATCCCTTTCAGCTCGGACCGACCGAAACCGGGTCGTCGACCGGCCGATGGAACATCTCGCGGCCGACCGTCTCCGGCAACAACGGTTCGACCGCCACCTCAGGCCTGCTCGTCAAGGCCGACAGCGCGACCGCGAACTCCGACATCCTGACGACGCTCTCGAAGGACCCGACGACCGCTGGCGCCCTGCTGCCCGCGGGCAACGACGACGCGAATACGCAGGACACGCCGGTCAACAACATGCTCCTCGACGCCAAATCCGAGGCGGCGCGTCTGATTGGCGCGGACGCGGCGTGCCGCAACACGGTGGTCGTGCTCGTCGTGGGTGGCGGCGAGGGCACCACGAGCGGCAGCCCGACCCTGAGCACCACCGCATCGGCGTTCCTGAATGTCGCGTCCGGCCGGCGCGTGCCCATCTACGTGATTGCCATCGCGCCGCCCTCCGCGGACGTCGCGTCGCTGCAGTCCGTTGCGGCCGCGAGCGGCGGACAGTACTTCGAGATCACGAAGGCGGAAATCGACGCGGCGCTCGGCTCGTCGATGCAGGCGTCGCCCTGGGTCAGCGGCACCGTGGCCGTCCCCGAGATGGTGTCGGCGATCAACGTTGCCGTCTCGCATACCTTCGCCAGCACGACCGACTTCAACACGGCGCCCACGGTCGCTCTGCCGTACGGGCCGTCGACCGAATATCAGGTGACCAGCCCGATCATCGGCACGGTGGACCTGACGAACGCGAAAGACATCACCGGCGGCCTGCTCACGAACACGGCGATCTACGACAAGTCCGGCAACCTGATCCCCCAGCGCTCCAATGTGATGGTGACCACCGGGCTGACGGTTCCCGGCCTCACGGCGAGCCTGCGCGCATTCCGGGCGTACATCCCGGTCGCCGACTCGACCCAGCCGTCCGGGTACAAGTTCGTGTCGCAGACCTCGCCGGCGGCCGAGAAGCGCCTGTGGGTGGCCTCGCTGCCGACCACGGCCGGCGTCGTGGATCCCGCTAAACGCAACCTGTTCACCTGCGCCACGGACGGCACGATGATCGCGCTGACCACGGCGAACGCCCCGCTGCTCGCCCCCCTGATGAACCTCAGCACCGCCGACGCGACGGCGGTGATCGACAAGTTCCGCAGCCTGCCGATCGGACCGGTGGTCGATTCGACGCCCGCGATCATGAACCCGCCGTCGCTCGATCCTCCGCCGGATGCCGACTACCCGGCATTCGCCGTCGCGAACAAGGATCGCCGCACGATCGTCTGGATCGGGACCAACTACGGCGTCCTCGAAGGAATCGACGGTCGGCTCGGGATCGAGGTGTGGGGCTTCGTGCCGCCGAACCTGCTGCCGAAGCTGCGGACGCTCGTCGACGGCCAGCCGGTGGGCACGTTCGATTACCTGATGGACGGCTCGCCGAAGATCGCCGATGTCAAGATCGGCGGCGCCTGGAAGACCAACATGATCGTCGGCGAGGGGCCGGGCGGCGTCTTCTACCAGTCGTTCGACGTGACGCTGCCGGGCATGGGCAGCGCCGCGCCCCCTGACAGCGACAACATCGATCTGGTACTCAACTACTTCGCGAGCGGCACCGCAATCAAGGTGAACTGGGCGTTCCCCGGCTACAGCGATTTCGACCCCACGGTGAACTACGACCCGGCCAACCACAAGTACGGCGACCTGAAAGCGTCGGCGCCGGCCGTCGAGAAGACGGTCGGCCAGACCTGGTCCGATCCGGCCGTGGGCCAGGTCGGCGGCGCATCGGCCCCGTATACGGTGCTCGTCGGTTCGGGGTTCATGCCGTATTCGACGCAGCAGCTCGCCAACCGCGGCGGAACCGTGGCCGGGACTACGTTCTACCTGCTGAGCGCCGCGGACGGCACCGTCTACGCCAGCCGCGACGTCGGGAGCGACGGCGTTTCGGAAACCGTCGACGATTGCACGACCCAGAGCGGCGGCTGCAAGACGATCAAGAACGCGCTGCAGTCGGACCCGGTGGCGACCGGTCCGTCCGACTCGCGCTTCATCAGCGAGGCGTATCTCGGCGACCTGGACGGCAACGTGTGGCGGTTCGACGTCGCGCTGGACGGGAGCAACCTCCCGACCATCACCGGCGCGACGAAACTGTACGCGGCGGGATCGAGCCAGCCGATCTTCAGCTCGATGGCGACCGTCAACGTGGGCGGCACGCAGCAGTACGTGTTCTTCGGCACCGGTTCGGATCTGCTGCCGGCCACCGACTCGACCACCATCTACCATCTGCTCGGCGTCCTGGATAACGGTTCGACCGGCTCCAAGACACTGGACCAGCCGCTCGCGAAGACGAGTTCCCTCTCGTCCGACGAACGAGTGACCGCGTTCCCCGCCGTGGCCGGCGACATCGTCTTCTTCACGACGACGGTGCTGAAGGGGCCGACGGCCTGCACGCCGCCCGACGCGAACCTGTACGCCTTCACGTTCATCGGCGGGCCGGCCTACGACAGCACGGGAGACAACAAGATCTCGAACAAGGACACGCCGCTCGTCAAGTCGATTGCCGGCAAGCGGGCGACCGCCCCTTACATCGTCGATCAGCACCTGGTGTTCGGCACCGGGAGCGACGTCGCGATCTTCGGCGATCAGGCGGCGTACAACAACGGCATCGGCCAGGCGGGCGTCCGGATTCTGTCGTGGCGAGAGGTAAGGTAGCGCCTGCGGCCATACGGCGGCGAGGACCCGCGAATCCGAGCGGCCGTATCGGCGTCAGTTCGCGGCGGGGGCGGGGCCCCGCCGCACGTGGGGAAAGGTAGCGCCTGCGGCCATGGCCACGCCAGCCTTCGTCACCTGCGCATCGTGCGGCGCGCGCATCGCCGCAGATCGCCCGTC
>JBLMXQ010000067.1:0-30122 GCA_050257855.1 Betaproteobacteria bacterium
CGCCGCGCCGCGTTCGACGACCGGAGCCACGAGGATGTCGCGGCCCCACAGGTATTCGTCGCCTCGCCCGGCGGTCGCGGGATCGTCGGGATGATGCAGCCACAACGCCCTGACAATCGGCAGGCCGGTGACGTGGCCTTCGCGGACGACGCTGTACAGGTAAGGAAGGAGCCGGTAGCGCAGCTCGAGGTATTTGCGGCAGATGGGCTCGACGGCTGCGTTGTGCAATTCGCTCGGATCCGGGTTCGCCGCGCCGCCGGCGTAGTTCGACACTTCGTCCGGTCCGAGCTCGCCCGTATTCCAGCCCCACGGCAGCCGCAGCTTCCACGTACGCCCGTGCGCGCGGAACAGCGGGCAGAAGGCGCCGAACTGGAACCAGCGCACGTACAGCTCGCCGGTCAGCTCCTTCGTCGGCACGAAGCCGCCGATGTCGGTGCCCCAGTACGTCAGCCCGGACAGACCCGCGTTGACCGCGATCGGAACGTGAGTCTTCAGCGTTTCCCACGTCGAGTACACGTCGCCCGACCAGAGAAACGACGCATACCGCTGCATCCCGGCGCAGCCGTTGCGATGGAGCGCGTAGGGCCGCTCGTCCGGCCGCCACTCGCGGCAGCCGTCCCAGTACATGCGATTGCGCGCGAGGCGCGATGACGCGTCGAGACCGTCGCCCTGGTCCGGCCACCAGCCATCGACGCCGAGATCGAATGCCGGCTTGTGCACCGGCCAGTAGCAGCTCACCTGGCGATCCTCGGGCCAGCGGCCGTCGGCGGTGCGGCCGCTCGGGAGCGGGGGCGCCGTACACGGGTCTGCGACCGTTCCGGTCAGGCGATGCCCTTCGAGCACGACGTGCAGCACCACCTTGAAATGCTCGTCGTGGAACTGCCGGATCATCGCGGCCGGGTCGGGAAAGACCTTCTCGTTGAACGTGAACTCGCCGTTGTCGGTGTTCCAGCCGGACGGGCAGAAGCCGGTACCGAGATAGATCAGCGTGTCGCACGGCAGCTTCTTCTCGCGGAACGTCCGCGCCTCGGCGAGGATCTCCTCGCGGCTGCTCAGCGTGCGGTGCGACTGCTGGTAGCCGAACGCCCAGCGCGGCGGCATCTCCGGCAGGCCGGTGAGCGCGGCGTACTCGCGCATGAGCGTGGCGCCGTCGTCCGACGAGACGACGAACACATCGAGAGGCAGGGGCGCTCCCGCGTCGATGGGATCCGCGCGACCCTCCGCGTCGCCGAGCGTGAACGCGCAATACGGGCGATGGAGGAACATCGCCCAGCCGGCCGTGCCGACGAGCCATTGGACCGGTACGCGCGCGCCATGCGTCCGGAGCTCATAGCCGCCCTGCCCGTTGCGTGCGCGATCGGCGGCGCCGCGTCGATCGAACTGCGGCCCGCCCTCGCCAAGTCCGAGCACCGGGCCGTCGCCCAGCGTGAAGACGAGCGCGCCGGTGTCCCTGTCGATTCGCAGCGACTGCACACGCCGTCTGCCCGCGGTCACGTCGAGCGTCAGCGTGTCGGGCCGCACGTCGACGACGAGGTCGCCGGCGCGCAGCCGGCGCGCCGGGCCGGCTGCGCCGACGCGCAGACCTGGCACGGGCCACGCGCGTTCCACGAGCGACCCATCGTCGGCGGACATCCGGGTCGTCGGGCCCGCACGCGGCGTGACCGTGACGCGCACCGTGCGGCGGCTGATCGCGGCGACCGCAAGTTCGGCCGGCGTGCCGGCGATGGTCAGGCCGGCCTTCTGCGCGTCTGCCCGCGGCCCGCCAGCGATCGCCGCGGCGCCCGCCAGGGCCGCGCGCTTCAGCAGAGCCCGCCGCGAGAAGAGCGGCGCGGACATGGCGCTACCGCGCGACGCCGAACGCGATCACCGTCTTCGAGTGGTAGGTCTGCCCCGGCCGCAGGATCGTCGACGGGAAGTTCGCGTGATTCGGCGAATCCGGGAAGTGCTGGGTCTCGAGGCAGAAGCCGAACCGGTGCCCGTAGACGTGGCCGGCCGTTCCCTTCAGGGTGCCGTCGAGGAAGTTGCCCGAGTAGAACTGGAGGCCCGGTTCGGTCGTGGCGATATCGAGCGTGCGTCCGGTGGTCGGCTCGACGACGTGCGCGGCGTGGTGGAGGCCGGGACCGGCGGCGTTCAGGACGAAGTTGTGGTCGTAGCCCTTGCCGTTCGCGAGCTGCGAGTTCGTCTGATTGATGCGCGCGCCGATCGGCGTCGCCTTCCGGAAGTCGAACGGCGTCCCCGCGACCGGCGCGAGTTCCCCGGTCGGAATCAGCGTCGCGTCGATCGGCGTGTAGCGATCCGCGTCGATCGTCAGCTCGTGGCCGAGGATGTCGCGCGCGCCGCCGGTCAGGTTGAAATAGCTGTGGTTCGTCAGGTTGACCGGGGTCGGCGCGTCGGTGGTGGCTTCGTACTCGATGACCAGGGCGTCGGCGGACGTCAGGGTGTAGGTGACCTTCACGCTGAGACGTCCGGGATAGCCCTCGTCGCCGCCAGGGCTCACGTGCGTGAAGACCACGCCCGCGTCGCCGCCCTTCTCGAACGGTTCGCCGCGCCACACGGCCTTGTCGAAACCCTTCACCCCGCCGTGCAGGTGGTTCGGGCCGTCGTTGGTCGCGAGGGTGTACGCGCGGCCGTCGAGCGTGAAGCGGCCGCGGGCGATGCGGTTGCCGTAGCGGCCGATGATGGCGCCGAAGTACGGCGACCGCTGCACGTAGTCCTCGAGCCGGTCGAACCCGAGGACGATATCGTCGAAGCGTCCGGCGCGGTCGGGCGTCCGGATCGACGTGATGACGCCGCCGTAGGTGATGGCGCGGATCTCGATCCCGTGCGCGTTGGTGATCGTGAACACGTCGATCGGCGTTCCGTCCGGCATCGTCCCGAAGCCGGCGCGGACCGGGGGAACGCGGCCGGCGTGCGCCCTGGCGCCCGGCCCGGCTGCGCCCGCCAGGGCAACCATCGCCAGAACGACGCCGGGGACGCGGACGGGCAGCGGCATGAAACGGCATTATCATATGCTCGTTTTTCGATGGGCGGACGACTCGACGGCAAGGTGGCGATCGTGACCGGCGGGGCGCGCGGCATCGGCCGCGCGATCGTCGAGAAGTTCGTCGCGGAGGGCGCGCACGTCACGTATTTCGACCTGCAGGGCGCCGACCCGGCCGTTCCGTTCGGCCTCGCGGACCGCGTCGCGTTCGTCAGGGCGGACGTGACGCGCGAGGCCGAGGTTGCGAGCGGGGTCGCGGCGGTGCGCTCGGCGCGCGGCTCCGTGGACGTGCTCGTCAACAATGCCGGGATCAACGCCTACGCCGACGCGGCGGCGATGACCGAAGCCGAATGGGACGTGGTGTTCGCGGTCGATCTGAAGGGCGCCTGGCTCTGCGCGAAGCACGTGCTGCCGTCGATGCGGGCGGCCGGCCGCGGATCGATCGTCAACATCGCGTCGATCCACGCGAACCTGACGATTGCCGGCATGTTCCCGTACGCCGCGGCCAAGTCCGGCCTGGTGGGCCTGACGCGCAGCCTGGCCCTCGACTGCGCGCCGTCGGGCATCCGCGTCAACGCCGTCCTCCCGGGCTGGACGCGGACGCGCCTGGTCGAGGAGTGGTTCGCGCTCCAGCCCGATCCGCGGGCGGCGGAGGCGAGCGTGCTGGCCGCGCACCCGCTCGGACGCATCGCCGCGCCCGCCGAGATCGCCAACCTGGTCGCCTTCGTCGCCTCCGACGAAGCCTCGGCCATCACCGGCGCGTCGCTCGCCGCCGACTGCGGCCTCGGCGTCCGCTTCGCCACCTGATCTGACGAGGGTCCGCACCATGCGCACCACGGCCGACATCCTCCGCGCGCTCGCTCTGCCCGCGCGCGACGCGTACGACCTGCCGACGTCGGGCAAACGTTTTCGCGACGGCGGCCAGTACCGCGTGGAGATCCCGTCGTGCGAAGGGCCCGCCGCGTTCGAGGCGGTCCTCGCCGCCGCGGGTGAGCACGGCGTCGCCGTTCACCGCGTCAGCCAGGGCAGCGGCGTGATGCTGCAGACCGACGACGAGATCCGGCGGATGGTGGCGCTCGGCCGCGAGCATGGCGTCGAGGTGTGCCTGTTCGTCGGGCCGCGCGCGAACTGGGACGTCGGCGTGCAGGCCGCGAGCTCCGGCGGGCGCGTGCTCGGCTCTTCTCTGCGAGGCGCCGACCAGCTCGTGTACGGGATCGAGGACGTGCGGCACGCGGCCGGCCTCGGTGTCCGATCCGTGCTCGTGGCCGACGTGGGGCAGTTGATGGTCCTCGGCCGGATGAAGCGGGAAGGCGACCTGCCGGCCGATTTCGTGCTTAAGATCTCGGTGACGCTCGCGGCCGCCAACGCGGCGACGGCCCGCGTCCTCGAGGATCTCGGCGCGACGTCCATCAACCTGCCGGTCGATCTTTCGCTGCCGCAGATTGCCGCCATCCGCCAGGCGATCGACGCGCCGATCGACTTCTACGTCGAGGCGCCGGACGACTTCGGCGGCACGGTCAGGCACTACGAGATCGCCGAGCTCGTCCGAGTCGCCGCGCCGATCTATCTCAAGTTCGGCCTGCGCAACGCGCCCGGGATCTACCCGAGCGGCCGCCACCTCGAATCCACCGTGCTCGCGCTGTCGCGCGAGCGCGTCCGTCGCGCGGCCATCGGACTCTCAATCCTCCGGCGTTATGCGCCCGACGCCGTCGCGTCGCCTCTCGAGGTGCGCGCGTGACCGGCGTCACGGTCGCCGGTGTCCGGACGACGGTCGTCGGCGCGCCGTGGCGCGAGCTGGTCTTCGTCGAGCTCGAGACCGACGCCGGCCTGACCGGCGTCGCCGAGATCCGGATGGTGAACCGGACGGCCACGCTCGTCGCGTGCATCGAGGAGCTCGCGCCTCGCTACGTGATCGGCGCGGACCCCTTCGATCTCGAGCGGCTCGCGTGGAACATCCAGCGCGCCGAGTACGCGCGCCCCGAAGAGGTGAGCCAGTCGGCGCTCGCCGCGTTCGACGTCGCGTGCTGGGACCTGATGGGGCAGGCGCTCGGCGTGCCCGTGTGGAAGCTGCTCGGCGGACGGTTCCGCGAGCGCATTCCCGCGTACGCGAACGGCTGGTACCAGGCGGAGCGTGAGCCCGGCGCGATTGCCGCGCTGGCCGCGCGCGTCGTCGCCAGGGGATACCGCGCGATGAAGCTCGACCCGTTCGGCACGGCGAGCGCCGAGATTGCCGGCGCCGATCTCCGCCGCGCCGCCGACATCGTCCGCGCGGTGCGCGAGGCGGTCGGCCCCGACGTGCAGATCCTCGTCGAGATGCACGGACGGTTCACGCCGGCGACCGCCGTGCGCGTCGCGGCGGCGCTCGAACGGTACGAGCCGGAATGGATCGAGGAGCCGGTCGGCCCCGAGAATCCGGAGCTGACCGCGCGCGTGCGCCAGGCGACGCGCCTCGCCATCGCGACCGGCGAGCGCGCGCACACGCTCGACGACATCCGCCCGTTCATCGAGCGCGGCCTCGCCGACGTCGTGCAGGTCGATCTGACGCACTTCGGGGGCCTGACCGCCATCCGCAAGCTCGCGGCCTGGGCCGACGCCTACGGCCTGCTGCTCGCGCCGCACAACGTCTGCGGCCCGGTCGGCACGATGGCGAACGTGCACTTCGCCGCTGCCACGCCGAACTACAAGATCCTCGAGCACTTCAACGACTTCGCCGATCCCTGGGTGCAGGACCTCGTGGATGCGGCGCCGCGCGTCGATCCGGCCGACGGCTGCTTCGCGCTGCCCCTCCGCCCGGGCCTCGGCGTCGGACTCGATCGCGCGGCCTGCGCCGCCCACCCCTCGACCGGCGGGCGCATCAGGCTGTTCGACGAGGGCTGGGAGAGGCGCGGCGCCGGGGAGCGGCGGTGATGCGGTGATCCACGTCGAGGTGGCGCTCGACGCGCACGCCGAGCTCGGCGAGGGGCCGGTGTGGGACGAGCGGCGCGCGTGCCTGTTCTGGGTCGACATCATGCGCGGGCTGGTGCACCAGTTCGATCCCGACACCGGCGTGGATCGCTCGATTCCCGTCGGGCAGCCGGTCGGCGCCGTGATGCCGACCACGGAAGACGATCTCGTGCTGGCGGTGCGCGACGGCTTCGCGCGCCTCGATCCCGCGAGCGGCGCGATGCGCATGATCGCGGCGGTCGATGCCGATCGTCCCGAGCGCCGGATGAACGACGGCAACTGCGACGCCGCCGGCCGCTTCTGGGCGGGCACGATGGCCATCGACGAACGGCCCGGCGCCGGCGCGCTCTATTGCCTCGATCCCGACGGCCGCGTGCGCACGATGCTGACCGGCGTCACGATCTCGAACGGGCTCGACTGGAGCGACGACGGCCGCGTGATGTACTACGTGGACACGGGCAGCGGGCGCGTCGATTGTCTCGACGTGGATCCCGATACGGGCGACCTCGGTGGCCGCCGCGGGTTCGTGCAGGTACCGGCCGATTGCGGCGCGCCCGACGGCCTGACCATCGATTCCGAAGGCGGGGTCTGGATTGCGCTGTGGGGCGGCAGCGCCGTGCACCGCTACTCGCCCGACGGCCGCCTCGTCGAGGCCGTCCGTCTGCCGGTCACGCACCCCACGTCGTGCGCGTTCGGCGGCCCCGATCTTCGGGACTTCTACATCACGACGGCATCGACTGCGCTCACGGCCGGCGAGCGCGCCGCCCAGCCTCTCGCCGGCGCGATCTTCCGCTGCCGTCCCGGCGTGGCCGGCCGCCGGGCCCACCGTTTCGGGGCCGCGCGATGAGCGGTCTCGAGTTCTCGCACATCTGCAAGTCGTTCGGCGCAGTGCAGGCGCTCCGCGACGTGAGCGTGACAATCCGGCCCGGCGAGGCGCATGCCATCGTCGGCGAGAACGGTGCCGGCAAGTCGACGCTCCTCAGGACGCTCGCCGGCATCGTGCAGCCGGACAGCGGCGAGATACGGCTCGACGGCCGGAGGCTCGATCTCGCCGCGCCTCGCGACGCGCTGGCGTACGGCATCGGCCTCGTCTGCCAGGAGACGCTCGCGTTCCAGAACCTGACTGCCGCGGCCAACATCTTCGTCGGCCGCGAGATCACCGGCCGCTTCGGTCGCCTGCGCTCGGACGCGATGCGCGCACGCGCGGCGGAGCTGCTGGCCCGCCTCCACGCCCCAATCGCGCCCGATGCGCCGGCGGAGTCGCTGAGCGTCGCCCACCGCCAGCTGCTGCAGGTTGCCCGCGCGCTGGCGTTCGAATGCCGCGTGCTCGCGCTCGACGAGCCCACGACGGCGCTGAGCGACGTGGAGACCGACCATCTGTTTCGCATCCTCGAGCAGCTCCGGGCCGAGGGGGTCACGCTGATCTACGTCTCGCATCGGCTGCGCGAGGTCTTCCGGCTCTGCAATCGCATCACGGTTCTTCGCGACGGCTGCCACACGGGCACGTTCGATCGATCGGCGGTCACCGAGCAGGAGATCGTGCACGCCATGGTGGGCCGCGACATCCCGACGCGCCCGGAACGGGCCGCCGGAGCGGCCGACGCGCCGGTCCGGCTCGCCGTCCGCGGCCTCGGCCGGCGGTCGTCCTTCGACGACGTGACGCTGACCGTTCGGGCGGGGGAGATCGTCGGCCTCTTCGGCCTCATCGGATCGGGCCGAAGCGAGCTGCTCGAGACGATCGCCCTTGTCCGCCGAGCCGACCGCGGCGACGTGTCGATCGACGGCACGCGCCTGCTGGCGACGTCGCCCCGGGGCGCCG
This sequence comes from Betaproteobacteria bacterium, assembly GCA_050257855.1. GTDB lineage: Bacteria > Acidobacteriota > Vicinamibacteria > Vicinamibacterales > CAVVIG01 > JBLMXQ01. The sequence goes on from JBLMXQ010000067.1 coordinate 7,743, forward strand.
CACGCGCCGGCCTGGTGCTCGTGCCCGAAGATCGGCAGCAGCAGAGCCTCTTCTTCAATCTCTCGCTCCGGCACAACCTCGTGCTGCCGAGCGCGGAAGCGTCCGGGGCATGGCTGGTGCGCGGCGCGGAGCGCGCGATGGTCCGGCGCCTGCTGTCGCGCTGGCGCATCAAGGCGAGTTCCATCGACATGACGCCCGATGCCCTGAGCGGCGGCAACCAGCAGAAGGTCGCCGTGTCGCGCTGGCTCGCGATCCTTCCGCGCGTGCTCCTGCTCGACGAGCCCACCAAGGGCGTGGACGTCGGCGCGAAGTTCGAGATTCACGAGATGATTCGCGACGTGGTCGCGCAGGGCGCCGCCTGTCTCCTGGTCTCCAGCGACCTGCCGGAGGTCCTGACGCTCGCCGACCGCGTGCTCGTGATGCGCGAGGGTCGGCTGCGCGGCGAGCTGTCCGCGGCGGAAGCCGACGAGGCGCGCGTGATGCGGCTGGCCGCGACCGGGCCCGGAGCTGCCGCGTGAAGCGGCTGTGGGAGCTGCGCGAGCTCAGCACGCTCGTCATCCTCCTGCTGGAGGTGGCCTTCTTCGGCTGGTACCTGTGGCCCGAGGCCGGACGCGCGCACCCGTTCCTGAACGCGGACAACGCGCTCCTCATCCTGAAATACTCGTCCATCTACGGCATCGCGGCCATCGGCGCGGCGGCGGTGATCATCGCCGGCGGGATCGATCTCTCGCCCGGAGCCGTGATCGCGCTCACGGGCGTCGTCGCCGGCTGGCTGTTCGTCGGCCGCGGCTGGTCGCTCGCGGCGAGCTCCGCCGTCGCGCTGGCCGTCGGGCTGGCGGCCGGCGTGCTGAACGCGGTCCTCGTCGTCACGGTGCGGCTGCCCGCGTTCATCGCCACGCTCGGCGTGATGGGGATCGCGCGCGGCGCGGCGTTCATCATCACCCAGGGGCAGTACTTCGATCTGTCGAGCGCGCTGCCGCCCGACTGGCGGGTGTTCGGGCTGCCGCCCGACTGGATCGCGCCGCTGCTGATGGTGGCGCTGGCGATCGTCGTCCAGCTGCTGATGACCGGCTTCGAGTGGGGGCGCGCGGTGTTCGCGATCGGCGGGAACCGGACGGCGGCGCTCTTCTCCGGCGTGCGCGTCGGGCTGGTCGAGGCCTCGGTGTACGTGCTGGCGGCGTCGCTGGCGGCAGTGTCGGGGCTGGTGCTCGCGGTGGTGCAGGGGCAGGGCAAGGCGGATCTGGCGACCGGCTACGAGCTGGATATCATCGCGTCCGCGGTGGTCGGCGGGGCGAGCCTTGCCGGCGGGCGCGGGTCGGTCGTCGGCGCGGTGCTCGGCGCGCTGATCTTCGGCGTCCTGCGGAACGCGCTGCCGCAGATTCCCGGCGCCACGTTCTACGATCGCCTCATCGTCGGCGTCGTCGTCATCGTCATCGTCGTGATGGACCAGATACTGAGACGACGTGGCGATTGACCGCGATGATGGCTTGTGCTTCTCGCGCGGTCAGGCGATCCGTGTCGGCCTTCGAACGGCTTCGCGCCACGCCTGCGTCAAACACAAGCGGCGTTGCGTTGCAGGGAGGACACATGAATCGTTACCGCGTGATCACCGTCGGCCTGTTGCTGGGGCTCGTTCTGGCGGCGTGCCGCGGATCGGGCGGCGCCCCGGGCGGCGCCCGGCGGACGCTGCGGTTCGCGATCGTTCCGAAGTCGCTCGACCTGCCCGTGTTCAACTACGCGAGGATCGGCGCCGAGCGCGAGGCGAAGGCGCTCGGCGGCGTCGAGGTGATCTGGCGCGGGCCCGAGAGCGCCGACCAGCTTCGACAGAAGGAGATCCTCGAGTCGTTCATCACGCAGCACGTCGACGGCATCGCGATCTCCTGCCTCAACGGCGATTTCCTGACCGAGACGATCGACAAGGCCGTAGACGCGGGCATCCCGGTCGTGACGTGGGATTCCGACGCGCCGAAGTCGAAGCGCCTGGCGTTCTACGGCGTGGACGATTACGCGTCGGGCCGGATCATGGGCGAGCAGGCCGTCGAGCTGCTCGGCGGGCGGGGCACGGTCGCGATCATCACGAGCGTCGGCGCCACGAACCTGGAGCGCCGGCTGGCGGGCGTGAAGGAGGTGCTCGCGCAGCATCCCGACATGCGGATCGTCGAGGTCTACGACATCAAGGAGGACCCGGTCCGCTGCGCCGAGCTGATCGCGTCGGGAACAAACCGCTACCCGGACCTCGGCGCCTGGATCTCGGTCGGCGGCTGGCCGGTCTTCACGAAAAACGCGCTGGCGGCGGTCGATCCCACGAAGACGAAGGTGATCTCGTTCGACACGATCCCGCCCGCGCCGGAGCTGCTGAAGGAAGGGAAGGTGCAGGTGTTGCTCGGCCAGAAGTACTTCGGCTGGGGCGGGGAGTCCGTCCGGCTGCTGCACGACATCGTGAACGGCCACCGGCCGGCGTCGCCGATCATCGACTCAGGCGTCGACGTCGTCACCAGCCGGAACGTCGACGAATACCTGCGTCAATGGCAGGCATGGGAGCGCCAGTGATCTCCGGCCCGCAGCACGACGGCACGACGAAGACAGGAAGCCGGGACATCTTCGCGACCCTTCGTGATCGTCGTGCGTTCGTGGTTCAGGCGTGGTCTAGCCGAATGGCTTGTCGATCGACGGGCTCGGCTGCGTGAAGAACTCCGCGCCGTTCTCCGTCACGTGGAAGCAGTCTTCGAGGCGGATGCCGAACTCGGCGTAGTTGGTGATCATCGGCTCGTCGCTGAAGCACATGCCGGGCGCGAGCGGCGTCTGGTTGCCCTTCACCAGGTACGTCCACTCGTGGCCGTCGATGCCGATGCCGTGGCCGGTCCGGTGCGGCAGGCCCGGCACCTTGTAGCCCGGACCGTAACCGGCGTCGATGATCACCTTGCGCGCCGCCGCGTCGATCGCCTCGCACGGCACGCCCGGCTTCACGGCCGCGAAGGCGGCTGCCTGCGCCCGCTTCTCCAGATTCCACACGTCGCGCTGGTGCTGGGTCGGCTTGCCGAAGACGACCGTGCGCGTCACGTCCGATTGATACCCTTCGAGCGAGCATCCGTCGTCCACGAGGACAACGTCGCCTTCGCGGAGCGTCTGCGGGAGGGACGTGCCGTGCGGGAACGCCGTGTACTTGCCGAACAGGACGAGCGCCGCCGCCTGGCCGATGCCGAGCGCGGTGTAGGCGGCGAAGATGTTGCGCCGCAGGTCCTGCGCCGACATCCCCTCGTGCAGCGTCGAGAGCGCCGCCTTGTATGCGGTCAGCGTGATCTCGTTCGCGCGCTTCATGATCGCCAGCTCGGCCGGCGACTTGATCATCCGGCAGCCGGCGGTCACCGGATCGGCGCTGACGAGCTCGATGCCGGGCGCTGCCCGCCGGACACCGTCGAAGATGAAGAACCGCAGCCGCTCCTCGATACCCACCTTCCCGGTCGAGACGCCGCGATCCTTCAGGATGGCGGCCACGCGCTCGTACGGGCTCTCGTCCTCTTGCCAGACGCGGACGTCGGCGTTGGGCGCCTTCACGAGCTCGCGCGCCCGTGCCTCCTCGAACCCGGGGCACACCCAGCCGAGTTCGCCCCGCGCGGGAATTACCGCGACGAACGGCCGCTCGCTGAGCGACCAGCTCACGCCGGTGAAGTAGAACAGGCTCGACCCGCCCTCGAGCAGGACCGCGCCGATCCCGTGGTCGTGCATCAGGCGCCGCGCCTTCTCGAGCCGTCCACGCCGCTCGTCGGCGGAGATCGGGACGACGCCGCCGGTCATCGGCTTCAGCGCGCGAATCACCGCCGGGACGTTCGCGGGATCGGCGGGCGGCGGCGGACCGCCGGGCCGGTCGGTGGCGTTCTGCGCGTCGAGATCGGCCGCGCCCAGCGCGCCGACGAGCGCCGCGCCCGCCACCGTTTCCGTCATGAAGGAGCGTCGCGTGATGGCCTTCCGCTCGAAGTGCGCCATGGAGGTCTCCGGGGCGCCCGTCACTCGATCGGCGCCCGGAGCATCCTAATCAGATCGAGGATCGCGCCGCAAGACGGCGGCGGCGGATCGGCGGAACGCGCGCGAAGTCCGGCGCTCGGCTTCCTGCAGGATCTCGCAGCCGTACATCTCGCGCTCGGCGAGCAGGCCGAGGATCAGTGCGCCGACGGTGCCGGTGAACAGGCATACCTTGGTGAGCGCCGCCCGCGTGCGCTAGGATAGCCGGCCGATCCGATGCGTAGACCGCGGACCGTCCTGATGGCGCTCGTGCTCCTCGCGTCGGCGCTCGCCATCGCCTGCCGGCGGGCGCCCCGCGAGGGGCCGCCCGCGGCATCCCGCGCGGCCGGACCCCGCGGGCCGCGTCCGCTCCGCGACGTGACCTACGAGCGCACGCCGGCGCGCGTCGCGCGCGGGCGGTACCTGACCGAAGGCGTGCTGCAGTGTTTCCTCTGCCACTCCGACCGCGACTGGAGCCAGCCGGGCGCGCCGCCGATCGCCGGAAGGAAGGGCGCCGGCCACGTCTGGGAGGACCGGCCGTGGCTCGTCTCGCCGAACCTCACACCGGATCGGGAGACGGGCGCCGGCGCGTGGACCGACGACATGCTCGCACGCGCGATCCGCGAGGGCATCGGCCACGACGGGCGCGTCCTGCACCCGCAGATGTGGTACGCCTCCTTCCGCAGCCTGTCGGACGAGGACCTGGCGTCCGTGATCGTGTGTCTCCGGACGCTCGAACCCGTGCGCAACCCGCTGCCCAGGACGACGCTGCCGAAGAACAGACCGCCGCTCCAGGCGCCGCCGCCGCTCGAGGCGGAGGTGCGGTGGTCTGACTCCGCCGACCCGGTGACGCGCGGCGCGTACCTGGTGCGCGTCGCCGACTGCACGGGGTGCCACACGGCGTTCGAGGCCCCGAAGACGCCCGGCTTCTTCGGCGGAGGCAACCTGATCTCTTTCGGCCGAGCCGCGCCGGTCTTCAGCGCGAACATCACGCCCGACGCGTCGGGCATCGGCTACTACGACGCGGCGCTGTTCCGCGAGGTGCTGCGCACCGGCCGCGTCCGCGCGCGGACGCTCAGCTCCGCGATGCCGTGGATCGTGTCTGCCCGGTGTGCGGCCAGACGCACGGGCTCGGCGACCGCAACCGGCCGCCGGTCCTCCACGAGGTTCGCGTCGATCCCCGCGTCCTCGCCGACTATGCGGGCGAGTACCGGTTCAACGACGGCCTCGCGCTCGTCTTCACGGCCGGCGGCGGCCGGCTGCAGCTCCGGTTCGACGGCCAGGGCCCGCCGATCCCGCTGGCCGCGGTCTCCGAGGTCGAGTTCACCGCGCCCGGCATCCCGGACGTCATCCGCTTCGTTCGCGACGCCGGCGGCCGCGTGACGAGCCTGCTCGACAACACCGACGAGGTCGGCGAGAAGGTCCGCTGAGGCACTGCGCCCACGGTGCCCCCTCCGCGCCGGCGCCGTTCAACCGGGACACAACTGGAGACGACTCACATCCGGCGGACGGGTGTATAACGATACCCTCCATCCACCTGCGATAAGGAAATGATCATGATTACCCTTCGGATACGCTGGACGTTCGGCGCAGCCGCGGCGCTCGCCGCGCTGGCCGCCCTCGCCGCCGGGCGCGACGTGCGCGCGCAGGCGGCCGCTGCCTCGAATCCGCTCGCCAGCCTCCACTGGCGCTTCATCGGCCCGAACGGCAACCGCACCGCCGCCATAGCCGGCGAGCCGGGGCATCCGCTGGTCGACTACGTCGGCGCCGCCTCCGGCGGGATCTGGAAGACCGAGAACGGCGGCGTGAGCTGGAAGCCGATCTTCGACCACGAGCAGGTCTCGGCGATCGGCGCGCTCGCGGTCTCGGAATCCGAGCCGCACACGGTCTGGGCGGGCACGGGCGAGACCTTCCTCATCCGGCCGTTCTATCCGATGGGCGACGGCGTGTACAAGTCGACCGACGCCGGCGATCACTGGCAGCACATGGGCCTCGAGGAGACGGGCCACGTCGGGCGCATCGTCATCGATCCGACCGACGCGAAGCGCGTGTTCGTCTGCGCCCTGGGGCAGCTCTTCAAGCCGCAGCCCGAGCGCGGCGTCTATCGCACGGTCGACGGCGGGAAGACGTGGCAGCAGGTGCTCAAGATCGACGAGAAGACCGGCTGCTCGGATCTGGCGATGGACCCGCGCGACCCGAACACCCTCTACGCCGGCATGTGGCCGCTGCTGATCCATCCGTGGAACCTCGACGGCGGCGGTCCGACCGGCGGCGTCTACATCACGCACGACGGCGGCGCGACGTGGCACAAGGCGGTCGGCCACGGCATGCCGGCCGCGGATCACCCGGTCGGCAAGGTCGCGGTGGCCGTGGCGCGCAGCCTCCCGCGGCGCGTCTACGCGCTCGTCCAGGACACGCAGCCGACGCTCTACCGCTCCGACGACGGCGGAAACTCGTGGACGATGGTCAGCCACTCGCACCTGATGGTGCAGCGCGACTCGTACTACGTGCGGTTCGGCGTCTCCCCGACCGACGCCGATCGGCTCTACTTCCTGAGCCCCAACTACGTCATCTCGCTCGACGCCGGGAAGACGTTCGTGCGTCCGAACACGGACGGCTTCGCGTCGGCCGGGGGCGACAACCACGACATGTGGATCGATCCGACCAACGCGAACCGCATCATGGTCGCCAACGATGCGGGCGCGTCGATCAGCCTCGACGGCAGCCGCACGTTCGAGCAGATCCGGCTGCCCATCGCGCAGGTCTACCACGTCACGACTGACGACCAGATTCCCTACAACATCTACGGCAACGTCCAGGACGGCAACTCGTTCCGCGGGCCGAGCAACAACCTGCAGACGGGCGGCTTCGGCGGCGGGGGCATCCGCGCGGCGGACTTCCAGTCGGTCGGCGGCTGCGAGAGCGGCTTCGCCACCCCCGACCCGGCGGACAACGACGTCGTCTGGTCCGGCTGCTACGAAGGCGTGATCAGCCGCATCAACTTGCGCGACGGGCAGGCGCGCGACGTGAGCGTCTGGCCGGACGTCGCCGACGGCTGGGCGCCGAAGGACGTCAAGTACCGCTGGCACTGGACCATCCCGCTCGAGATCTCGCCGTTCGATTCGAAGCGCGTGTACGTCGGCAGCCAGTTCGTGCACGAGACGTCCGACGGCGGCCAGACGTGGAAGGTCATCAGCCCGGACCTGACCCTGAACGACAAGAGCCACCAGGGCGACTCGGGCGGCATCACCTTCGACAACCTCTACACGTACGACGGAGACGTGATCTATTCGATCGCCGAGTCGCCGAAGAAGGCGGGCCTGATCTGGGTCGGCACGAACGACGGACAGGTCAGCCTGACCGAGGACGGCGGCGCACACTGGACCAACGTCACGAAGCAGATTCCGAACCTGCCGCCCTTCGGCACGATCTGGAACATCGAGCCGTCGCCGTTCGACGCCGGGACCGCGTACATCACCGCCAACCTCGAGCAGATGGGCGACTACAACGCCTACGTGTACAAGACGGCCGACTACGGCAAGTCGTGGCAGTTCATCAGCGGCGGGGTGCCGAAGGGGTTCAACAGCTCGGCTCACTGCGTGATCGAGGATCCGGTGCGCAAGGGCATGCTGTACCTCGGCACCGACAATGCCGTGTACGTCTCATGGGACGACGGTGGACACTGGACCTCGCTCAGCAACAACCTGCCGCCGGCGCCGGTCTACTGGCTGACGATCCAGAAGCGCTTCAACGATCTCGTCATCTCGACCTACGGGCGCGGCGACTACATCCTGGACGACGTGACGGCGCTGCGCGAATACGACAAGGCGAAGAGCGCGAACGCGGCGTATCTCTTCACGCCCCGGCCGGCGTACCGCTTCCGGTCGATCGGCAACGGTCGCATGTCGGAGCCGGGCTCCCGAATCGTGGGACAGAACCCGCCGTACGGCGCCGACATCAACTTCTATCTGCCTGCGGCCGATCCGAAGGTGACGCTCTCGGTCGCGGGGCCGGACGGCAAGATCGTGCGGACGCTGTCGGAACACGGACAGGCGGGCATCAACCGCGTCTGGTGGGATCTGCGCGGCGAGAACGGGAAGATGCCGCGCATGCTCGTGCCGCCGGTCGGCGCGGACTGGATGCAGAACGGGCCCGAGGGTTATCACATCCTGCGCGGCATCATGATCCCGAACGAGGTGCGCGGGCCGCTGATGGTGCCCGGCACCTACACCGTGCATCTGACAGCCGGCGGGAAGACGCTGTCAGAGCCGCTCACCGTGCTCGCCGATCCGCATTCGCTCGGGACGCCGGCGACGCTGAAGGCCGAGGAGGCGTTCGAGACCCAGGTGATCGGCGAGATCGATCAGGTCTCGGACATGATCGAGCACCTCGAGTGGGTGCGGCAGCAGGTCGCCACGCTCCACAAGCGGTACGCGACCGATCCGTCGCTCAAGGCCACGCTCGACGAGGCCGCGAAGCTGGCCGAGCGCGCGACAGCCATCGAGGGGAAGCTGATCGACGTCTACTTGACCGACGGCCACGAGGACCTCAACCGGCACCCGAGCCAGCTCTATCAGAAGTTGACGGCCCTGTACGACAAGAACCAGGCGGATCAGGGACCGACGGCGGCCGATCTCGAGGTGAACCGCTTCTTCCGGGAGTGGATGGACAAGTCGAAGGCGGAGCTGGACCAGTTCGCGACCGACGTGTCGGCGGTCAACGAGGCGCTGCGGGCGCGCCACGTGTCGATGACGATCCAGCCGTAGCCAGGCCGTGCACCACGAAGCCGGGATGGCGTCAGCGCGATGGCTGGCTGCCGTCCCGGCACGCCCGGATGAAGCGCTTCACGCCGACGGTGCCGCAGGCGAGGAACATCAGGCCGAGCGCACGTCGCTCGCCGTCAGCGGCGCCAACCTGCTCCTTGGCTTTCTCATCGTCGGCGGGCAGGTCGCCGTCCGGTCCGACGCCGCCGGCGACGGCGTAGTCGATCACGAGGGCGAAGCCGGCGAACACGAACAGGAGTCCGGCCGAAACGACGACCCACGGAGGCGCCGTATCGGCGCTGGAGGGCGTGACCAGGCCCAGGCCGACGAGAATCGGGAACACGCCGCACGCGACGAACGCAAGGCCCATCAGCACGGCTCCGGCCGGCGTCAGCTTCTGCTGCTGGCCCATCGAGGCAGCTATCGGCGCGTGAGCAGGCAGGCGATAGCTGCGTCCTCTGCGCGGGACGCGCTTGTGATCTCCTTTCGAAACACGTAGAGTGGCCTCGAGGTGACCCGCTCATGGCTGACACCAACAAGTGCGCGCACCCGAGCTGCCAGTGCACGGTCCCGAAGAACGGTCCCTATGGCAAGTACTGCAGTCAGCACTGCAAGGAATCGGGCCAGCAGACCGAACTTCGTTGCGGCTGCCAGCATCTGGAATGCCGATAGCGCGTCTCTGACCTGGTGACTGCCGGGGGCGCCAGGAGTCCACTGCGAGTCGCGCAGCACGATCAACGGATCGACGCGGCTCGCGGAGCGCGCCGGCAGAAACGATGCGAGCACACCGACCGCCAGCACTGCAGCCGCCGTCGCGGTGAAGACCGTCTGGTCGATCGGCTTCATGACGCCGTCGCACGTCGTGCGCCATCACGCCGTAGATGCCGACCATCGCGAGCAGCCCCTCGAGCCCGCCGACCGGCGCGGTCCGCGCCGACATGAAACGCGGTGACCGCCTGGATCCAGACAACGCCGACGCGCTGGCGCTCTCGCTGTTCGATGCGCTGAGGCGACTCGCAGAGCCGTCTCACGTCGCGGAAGGGGCGGCGACGTGACCGGCGTCCCGGCGCCAACCGCCGCCGCCGCGCCGGTGTTCCAGGTCCGCGGTCTGAGCAAGGTCTACCGCATGGGCGAGGTCGAAGTGCAGGCGCTCCGCGGCGTCGATCTCGACGTTTTCGCCGGCGAGTTCCTGGTGCTCCTGGGCCCCTCGGGCAGCGGCAAATCGACGCTGCTCAACATCGTCGGCGGCCTCGACACGCCGACCGCGGGAACGGTTCGCTATCGGGATCATCAGCTCACCGAAGCGAGCGACGCCGAGCTGACCGTGTTCCGTCGGGATCATGTCGGGTTCGTCTTTCAGTTCTACAACCTGATACCGAGCCTGACCGCGCTCGAGAACGTCGAGCTCGTCACCGAGATCGCGGCGAACCCGATTGACGCGAAGGACGCGCTGGCCCTCGTCGGCCTCGGCGATCGCGTCGATCACTTTCCGGCGCAGCTCTCCGGCGGCGAGCAGCAGCGCGTCGCGATCGCGCGCGCCATCGCCAAGCAGCCGGACGTGCTCCTGTGCGACGAGCCGACCGGCGCGCTGGACATCACGACCGGCACGACGGTTCTCAAGGCCATCGCCGAGGTCAACGAGAGGCTGCACACGACCGTGGTCGTCATCACGCACAACGCGGCGATTGCCCGGATGGCGGACCGCATCCTGACCATGGCCGATGGCCGGATCGCGGCCGAGCGGCGGAACGCGATCCGCGAGCCGGTCGAGAACATCGAGTGGTGATGCGCGCCATCAACCGGAAGCTGTTCCGTGACCTCGCGCACATCCGCGGCCAGGCGGTCGCCATCGCGCTGGTCATCGGCGCCGGGGTGGCGCTGTACGTGCTGATGCTGAGCACGTTCGATTCGCTCGCCCTCACGCAGCAGACCTACTACAACCGGTACAGGTTCGCCGACGTCTTCGCGTCGCTCAAGCGCGCTCCGCTGTCGCTGGTTGACGAGATCGCGCGCATCCCCGGCGTCGCGCAGGTCGACGCCCGTGTCGTCGTGGACGTGACGCTGGACGTGCCGGGCGTCGCCGCGCCGGTCACCGGCCGGCTGATCTCGATTCCGGAGGAGCGCCGGCCGGCGCTGAACGACATCGCGCTCGAGGCCGGGCGGTACATCGAGCCCGGCCGGTCCGACGAAGTGATCGCGAGCGAGAAGTTTGCGGAGGCCAATCACCTCGCCGTCGGCGACACACTCGCCGCCATCATCAATGGCCGCCGTCAGATGCTGCGCATCGTCGGCCTGGCGATGTCGCCCGAGTACGTCTATGCCATCCGGCCCGGCGAGATCGTGGCCGACGATGCGCGGTTCGGCATTCTGTGGATGGGCCGCCAGGCCCTGGCGAATGCCTTCCGGATGGAGGGCGGCTTCGACGACCTCTCGCTGTCGCTGACGCCCGGCGCGTCGCCCGAGGAAGTCGTGGCCCGCCTCGATCGCCTCATCGATCCGTACGGCGGCCTTGGCGCGATTCCGCGCGCCCGGCAGCTCTCGCACTTCTTCCTGCAGAGCGAGCTCGATTCGCTCCACGGCATCGGCCGCGTCGTGCCGATCATCTTTCTCGCGGTCGCCGCGTTCCTGCTGAACATCGTGCTCGGGCGCATTGTCGCGATCCAGCGGCAGGAAATCGCCGCGCTGAAGGCGCTCGGCTACAGCGACGGCGCTGTCGCGTTCCACTTCGTGGAGTTCAGCCTGCTCATCGGAATCGGCGGCGCGCTCCTCGGCGTGGCGGCCGGCGCGTGGATGGGACACGGCATGACGCGGATCTACACGCAGTTCTTCCAGTTTCCCGTCCTCGAATACCGGCTCGCCCCGGCGGTCGTGATTCAGGCGGTGGCGGTCGGCGCGGCGGCGGCGGGTCTCGCCGCCCTGGGCGCGGCCCGGCGGATTCTGCGTCTTCCGCCTGCGGAGGCGATGCGTCCGGAACCGCCGGCGGTCTATCGCGTGAGCCTGCTGGAACGCGCCGGCGCGCGGCGCTGGCTCTCGCAGCCGACCCGCATCGTGCTGAGGAACATACAGCGCCATCCGGTGCGTGCGGGGCTCTCGACGGTCGGCATCGCGCTGGGCGGCGCGATGATGGTCATCGGGCTGTTCTCGATCGATTCGGTCGACTTCGCCCTGGGCGTGCAGTTCCACATGGCGCAGCTCTACGACGTGCTCATCACGTTCGTCGAGCCCGCGTCGGCGTCGGCCGCCCAGGAGGTCCGCCGCATGCCCGGCGTCATGGAGTCCGAGCCGATGCGCGGCGTCCCGGTCCGGCTGCGCGCCGGGCCGCGGTCGCGGCACGTGGCGATCACGGGGCTGCCCGAGCCGGCGCGGCTGAACCGGATCATCGACTCGTCGCTCGCGGTCGTGGAGCTGCCCGCCGACGGGCTCGTCCTGTCGCGCAAGCTCGCCGAGGTGCTGGGCGTCCGCCGGGGCGACCAGGTGACGGTCGAGGTGCTCGAAGGCGCGCGGCCGATCCGCCGCGTCGTCGTCAGCGAGCTGGTCGACGAGTTCCTCGGCACGAACGCGTACATGCGGATCGACGCGCTGCACCGGCTGATGCGCGAAGGCGACAGCCTGTCGGGCGCCTATCTGCAGGTCGATCCGCTGGCGATGGAGCGGCTGTTCCGCACGCTCAAGGCGACGCCGGCCGTCGCCGGCGTGTCGCTGAAACGGGCGGCGCTCGAGAGCTATCAGCGCACGCTGGCCGAGAACATCGGCATCACGCGCACGTTCACGGTCATCTTCGCGCTGATCATCGCGTTCGGCGTCGTCTACAACACGTCGAGGATCGCGCTGTCGGAGCGCGCGCGCGAGCTCGGGACGCTGCGGGTCATCGGGTTCTCGCGCGCCGAGGTGTCCTACATCCTGCTCGGCGAGATCGCGGTCGTGACGGTTCTGGCGCTGCCGCTCAGCCTGCTGCTCGGCTACGGGCTGGCCGCGGCCGCGGTGCGCGCCTACGACACCGAGGTGTACCGCATCCCGCTCATCATCAGCGCGCGCACGTCGGTGGAGGCGCTGGCGACGACCATCGCGGCCACCCTGGTCTCCGGATGGCTCGTTCGCCGCCGGCTGAACCGCCTCGACCTGATCGCCGTGCTGAAAACGAGGGAATGACCATGTCCCGGCCGCGGCAGCACGTGAGGAACCGGATTCTGTTCTGGGGAGGCGGCGGCCTCGCGATCGCGGCGCTCGTGGCCGTCGCCCTCGCGCCGAATCCCGTGGTCGTCGACACCGCGGTTGCTGCGCGCGGCGATTTGCAGGTGACGCTCGATCACGAAGGGAAGACTCGCGTCCGCCACCGCTACATGGTGTCCGCGCCGGTGGCCGGCCGCATTCTGCGCATCGAGCTCGAGCCCGGCACGCCGGTCCAGGCGGGCAAGACCGTCGTGGCGACGCTGCTGCCGTCGGCGCCGCCGCTCCTCGACACCCGGAATCGATCCGAATTCCGGGCCCGCGCCGACGCCGCCGCGGCCGGGGTGACCCAGGCGCGGGCGGAGCTGGCGCGCGTCCAGGCGCAGCGCGCGTACGCCGATCTCCAGTTGAAGCGGACCGCGCAGATGGCGGAGGAAGGTATCACGTCGCGCGACGCCCTCGACGCGGCGCAGGCGAGCGCCAGGGCGCTCGCCGAGAGCCAGGATGCCGCCGACAGCGCGCTCCGCGCCGCGCAGCACGATCTCGAGGCGGCGCGCGCCGCGCTCATCGAGCCGCAGAGCCGGGCTCCGGGCGGACGGACGCTCGACGTCGTGGCGCCGGTCACCGGCGTCGTGCTCCAGCGCCTCCGGGAGAGCGAGGCGGTCGTTCCGGCCGGCGAGCCGCTGATGGAGATCGCGGACCCGGCCGACCTCGAGATCGTGTCGGACTATCTCTCCACGGATGCCGTGCAGATGCGGCCGGGCATGCCGGTCGCGATCGATCGGTGGGGGGGCGGCGATCCCCTGCGCGGCGACGTGCGCCTCGTCGAGCCGCACGGGTTCCTCAAGGTGTCCGCGCTCGGCGTCGAGGAACAGCGCGTGAACGTCATCACGCGGTTCGACGATCCGCGCGGCGCGTGGCAGGCGCTCGGCGACGGTTATCGCGTCGAGACGCGGGTCGTCATCTGGGAGCGCAAAGACGTGTTGAAAGTCCCCATCAGCAGTCTGTATCGCCAGGCGGAGGCCTGGGCGCTGTTCGTGGCGGAAGGGGGACGGGCCCGGGTGCGGACCGTCGAGGTCGGCCGGCGCGGCACCCTCGAAGCCGAGGTGACGCGGGGGCTGCGCGTCGGGGAGCGCGTGGTCCTGCACCCGCCAGACACCCTGACCGACGGCGCGCGAATCGAGGAGAGGCAGCCTTGACCCTTGTGGTTCGCGCGATTTGATGTTACACAAGATTGATCAAGTCATCCTGATGGATCAGAGTCCGCACCCCACGCTGCTGCGGCTGGAACTCGCGCCGCAGCAGCGGTTCGAGGCGATCGACGTCAACGCGCGGATTGCCCGCGAAGCCGGCGACGTGCTCCGGCGGCACCGCCGGGCGCTGTACTGTTCGATGCACACGACCGCCGGGTACCTCGATCAGAGCCTGTCGACGCGCCTGCGCGACAACCGCGATCACCTCGCCCGGTTCGTCGGCGCATTCCACGCGATCTTTCCGCAGGGCGCCGCGTATCACCACGACCGGATGGAGCTGCGGACCGAGCTCACCGAGAGCCAGAAGGAAATCGAGCCGCGCAACGCCGACTCGCACCTGACCTATATCGGCGCCGGGCTGCGCAACTGCGTCACGTACCAGACGCGGCCGGACGCGCCGGTGTACTTCATCGACCTGGACGGCGCCGCTGACGGCGTCCGCCGCCGCCGCCTGACGACCGTGCTGGCCTACGACCGCGAACGGGTCGTCGTCCGGACGTCGCTGAGCGTGCCCGTGTCGAAGCATCCGATCGACTCGGTCAACCTCGCCGACCCGCGCCTCGGCATTGTCGACCAGGTGAACGAGATGCTGGCGCGCGCCGGCGTCGAGCGCGGCCGCGTCGACCTCGTGCTCGAGCCGGCCGAACGCCACGTCGGCCTGACCGTCAACGAGTACGAAACGCTGCTGATGCAGCACGACCTGGTCGACGTGCTGCGCAATCCCCTGCGCTTCGCCACGATCAAGGGGCGGCAGATGCTCGACCACCCCCGCGCGATTCCCGGCAAGACGCTGAGCTACGCGAAGTACGACGCCGTCCGGGTCCTGAACTCGCTGATGGAGGCGCTCGGGCTCGAGCAGTCGTCGCTGGAGCGCCTGGTGGCGAAGGTGATGGCGCTGCCGGCGCGACGGTTCATTCGGTCGCGCCGCGTCAGCTTTCTCGCCGGGCCCGAGCGCGGCCATCAGACGGCGCGCATCGTCCGCGGCACGTATCAGAGTCCGATTCTGGTGCAGTGGGCGCCGGCGGTCCGGCAGGAGCGCCGGCTCGACGTCGCGATCGTGGAGCTCAGATAACGACCGCGACGCCCGTCATGAGGGGCTGGCTATTTCTTGCCGCCGGTCTTCTTCTCCGCCGCCCGCCTCGCGGCCCAGTACTTCTTCATCCGTTCTGAGACGGCCCGCCGCGCGGTCGCACTCCATGCGCGCCTTCGACTGCGCGCCGCGCGCACCCTCGCAGTCGCTCGCGCCGCAGCCGGCGCCGGACGCCGTCCGCCGCGGCGCAACTCGGGAAACGACCTGTAGATCGACTCGATTTCGCTCCGGAGCTGTTCGAGCCGCGCCTCCGCGCCCGTGCGAGCCAGACGCAGGAGCTCCGATCGGGATAACGCCAACGTGACCTCCTTGAACGGAAGATTCTATCTTACTCAACGGGAATGCCGTCGCCGGCGCGGGTCGCGCCAGAAGCCATCGCTGGTCAGTGCGCGAGGCCGCTGGCCAGCACGCCGAGATAGTACGGCCAGAGCACGACGGCCAGGACGCCCTTCCAGAACGTCAGGTGCAGGTACCCGATCGTGAAGAGCCACGCGGCGAACCAGAGGAGGCCGGCCGCGCCGTGCTGCTCGATCCTGATCTTCTCCATGGCTGTACCTCCAGAAGCGATACGGCAGTCGACGAGGCTCCCCACCATCATGCGCCACGACCCCTGACGAGTACGCAGCAATTTCTTCGCGCCGGCCCTGCGCCCCGTCCCGGCCGCCCCGGGGCGTGGACACGACGCGCCGACAGCCGCCATAATCAACTGCGCGCCGGGGGCGCACCCATCTCATGGACCTGGACTACGACGAGCTCGCGCAGTCGCTGAGCATGACGGAGATCGTCCGCCTGCAGTCGGCGCTGTCGCTCGCCCTGCGGCAGCGGTTCGAACGCAAGCTGGCGGTCGCGTTCTCCGACATCGTGGAGTCGACGCGCTACTTCGCGAAATTCGGCGACGAAGCCGGCCGCCACCTGCAGCAGCGCCACCTCGATCTGCTGCAGCAGGCGCTCGATGGCGCCGGCCGCATCGCCAACACGGCCGGCGACGGAGCGCTGCTCGCCTTTCCGACCGTCGATGCGGCGGTCGCATCGCTGATCAGGTTTCTCCGCCTCAATTCGGCCGACAACACCGGCCGCGAGCGCGACCGCCAGCTCGCGGTCCGCATCGGCGTTCACTACGGATCCGTGCTCACCGACGACGTGCAGATTACCGGGGACTCGGTGAACCTGTGCTCGCGGGTCACGGCGTCGGCGACCCCGGGCGAGATCCGCCTCACCCGCGACGCGTTCTACGCCTGCTCCGACACCGGATTCCGGACGAAGTGCCGGCCGATCGCGCCGGTCAAGGTGAAGGGCATCGACGCGCCGGTCGCGATGTTCGTCCTCGACTGGCGCGATCGGAGCGTATTTCCCGCGTCCGTGCAGCTCGAAACCGGCGAGGAGCTGCCGCTCCCCGAGCAGGACATCATCACCTTCGGCCGCCTCAGGGACCTCGAAGGCGAACCGGCCAACGACATCGTCCTCCGGTGCGGGGACGAGACGCACACTAAGCGCATCAGCCGGTGGCACTTCGAGCTGCGCCGCCGCGAGAACGGCTTCGTGCTGCGCACCCTCAGCAACGCCGCGACCGAGGTCAACGGGCAGCGCGTGGCGAAGGACGAGGAGTGCCCGATCCGCCCAGGCGACTCGGTGCGGGTCAGCGACGTGCTCCTGCTGCGCTTCAGTCCGCCGCCGGCCGAGGCGGACGGTGCGACGCTCTTCGTGAAGGTCTGACGGCGCGCGCAGCGCTCGGGGGAGGCCTCGCGCGCCTCGATCAGTACCGGAAGCCGAGGCCGACCGCCGCGCCGAACCTGGGCATCAGGCCATTGCCCCAGACCGGAAACAGCAGGTTGCCTTTGAGCAGCGTCCGGTCGGTGAGCGCCACCTGCGCCGCCGCCACGCCGATGAGCAGCGTGGCGCCGGTGCCGTCGGGGACGAGCAGCGTTCCGGGGACGGCGGGGTCGCCGGGCCCGAGTGCCGCGGCCGTCGTCGAGTCGACCCTGAACCGCTGGAGGTCGCTGATCTGGCGCCCGAACACGTCGAACGACGTGGTCAGCCGGCTGAACAGATAGACGTCGGTGCCGGCCGCGATGTCGATTTCGTCGGGAACCCGCAAGTCGAGCGGCTGCGGCACGGCGGCGCCGTCGCTGATTGTGTTGAACACCGCGCTGCCGTGACCGAAGGAGCGCGTGTAGCCGGCGCTCGCATGAGGTCCGAAGCGCCCGGCGCGTGCCGACCAGATCAGCGAGGCGGTCGCCCGCGTCGTGCCGGTGCCGAGGAGCTGGTCCGGGTCGCCCGTCGGAAGCCGCACGCCGAGGCTGACGCCGAGCGCATTCGTGCTGCCGCTCACCAGTCGTGCCTTGCCGTACGCGACGACGTCGCCAAGGCCGCTGGCCGTGCACCGCCGCGTAACGGTCCGGGACGCGAGCTCCACCATGTCGAACGGCGCGACGATCGGCGCCGTCTCCGTGCCGAGCCCCGCGCGGTTGACGCCGGGGACGTCGACCGAGGACGTCGAGCAGCCGTTCGCCTGCAGCGGCGACGCCGGGTACACGTCGAAGAAGTGCCGATCCGACGCGCTCGCGCCGCCCGCGTGATAGATCTGCGACCGGATCTGCCCTTCGAGCTCCATGTGGACGACCGGAATCGCGACGCCGACGTCGACCCGGCTGCCGGCCCCGTAGAGGATGCCGAAGGTTGCCGTGTCCTGCTGCATGCGCATCGACATCGACTCGTGCAGCACGTCGGTTCCGAACTGCGCCTGGTCGGCAGCCGGCGGCGTCAGCACGAACCCGAACTGGTTCGAATCGAGGCCGATGGTGCCGAGCGAGCCGAACGAGGTGTTCTCGTAGCTGAACGACACGCTCACCTTGCGGCTTCCGAGCGAGCCGACGTGCATGGCGAACGACGGGGCGAAGGCGGACGCTCCGGCGACGTCGGCAGAGCCGGGGGCCGGCGCGTCGAGGCCGATGTTGGTCGGGAAGGTCGCCAGCTGCAGGCCGATCGACTGGTTCAGCTGGGCCGCGGTTGCGCCGAGCTCCGACGCGACGAGGAAATCGGATCGCTCGATCGAGGTCGTCGCGTCGATGCGGGCCGCCTCGGCGACGAGCTCGGTGAAGAAGCGCGCAAGCGGCACCTGTGCCGTGGTCGATTGGGCGACCGCCGCCGACGGCAGCGCGAGCATGGCACCGACGAAGACTCCTACCCAGCCCCGACGACGCATAGACCCTCCGCTTCGCTCAGACGCTCACGAATCGAAACCGCCGGGACCCAACCGCGCCCGCCGGCGTTGCCACTACGCGGGAACGTGCGCCTCGCGGCGCGTTCCGGAGTCGTCCGCCAGCCGCGGTTCGAACGCCAGGATCGACGGCAGCCGCGACGGCGCGGCCACGCGCAGCAACGCGTAGCCGATACCGGCCAGGCCGTAGAAGAACCCGGCGTCGAACACCGCGTACTCGTACGCGGGCGAGACGAACTCGAACTTTCCGCGGCGGACCGCCTGCCGCATCACCTTCGCCGCGATCGTCCGCGCGGCGCTGACGAGATCCGGACGCCCGAGCGCCTCGCCGGCCGTCAGCAGCACGTCGCACCGTCCGGCGTTGCCGCAGCACAAGTGGTCGGCCGCGCTGCCCGGCAGCTTCGCCGTGGTCTCCAGCGCCACCTCGAGATCGAACGCGACGTCCGCGTCGACCCCTGCGACCGCCTCGCCGACGAGCGCCCGCGCCAGCGCGATCCCCGGCGCTCCATGGCACCACGCCGTCATCGGCACGGCCACGTTCCCGGGCAGGTGGCCGGCCGCCCGCAGGACCGGCCAGTTCCGGTGAACGGGCGAGAACACCGCGCGTTCGTACCGGTGCGCCCGCACCGCCGCGTCCAGGTACGCGCGCGTGCCGGTCGCCTGGTGCAGCCTGACCAGCGCGTACGCGATGCCCGCCGCCCCGTGCGCGAACCCCGCCAGCATCCGTCGATCCCGCGACGGCCACGCCGACCCCCAGTGCGTGTGCACCTGGGTGGCGAGGAGATGATCGCCGCAGGCGACCGCGAGATCGGTCACGCCGTCGCCGGCCGTTGGAGTCAGCGCGAGGAGCGCCAGTATAGCACCGGCGCTTCCGCTGAGGATGTCGAGCCGGTTGTCGGTCGCGACGTGGCTGGCGTCGATCGATTCCGCCACGCGCCGGGCGAGCCGCACGTACTGCTCGTCCTCGAGCAGCCGTCCGATCCACAGGAGGCCGTAGACGATCGAGCCCCATCCGGTGCCGGCCCCGATCGGCTCGCCGGCCGGCCAGCGCCGCGCCGCCGCGCGCTCGAAGAACGTGCACGCCGGCAGGCACGCCATCCGGGCGGCGTCCGCCCACGACGCCTCGCCGGTTGCGCGCGCGAGCGCGGCAAGAAACAGCGGCGGTCCGAGCGATCCGCTGTCGAGGAAATGCGCGGCGACCCCGGCGACCTCCGAGCCGGGCGGCTGCAGCGTCCAGGCAAGCCCGCCGCCGGACCGTTCCGCCCGCTGCAGGTACTCCCGGCCGATCCAGACCGCGACCGCCAGCATCTCGTCCGCGGTCGCGTCAGCGGCGGGGCCGCCGGGCCGCAGCGCCGGCGCCGCCGCGCGGAACCGGGACGTCGCAGACTCGGACAGCGACCGCACGATCCATTCGAGCTGGACGCCGAGGTCCTGTTCCGAGAGCGCCGCGATCCGCTCGCGGACGGCGTCGAGGCCGGATCGCGTGAACACCCCGTCGGCGGCGACCTCGTGATCGGCGCCGACCGCGATGCCGTTGGCCTCGACGGTGAACCGCGGGATGTCGAGCCGCTCGAGCGCGCGGCGCTCGGCCACGAGGATGGGCCATGCGGCGGGCCGGTCGCGGTCGAGGGCGAACGGTCGTGCGAGGACGTCGAGCGCGCACGATCGCGCCACACCGCTCTGCTGGTATTTCGGCGCGGCGAGCAGGTCCTGCACGACGGCGTACTGGTTGGTCGCGCGGAACATCACGCGCACGGTGCGCGCGGCGAACGCGGCGAGCGGTCCGCCGGCGCCGAGGATCTCGTCGCGGCGCCCGCTGAAGAATCGGTACGTGGCCGCGAACCCGGCGAGCAGATCGTCGCGGTAGTACTCCGGATGCTGCACGACGCCGCCGACCGTGACGCGGTTGGCGGCCGTGGCGTCGAACTCGTGCTCCTCCACGAAGTGGAGGCCGTCCGTGCGCTGCCCCTTCCACGAGCGTCGCGGCCGCGCCGACCCTCGCAGGCCCTCGCCGCGGAGGCCGCCGGTCTCGTACCTGCCGCCGTCGGCGCCGACCTCGGCGAACGTGAGAATGCCGCTCGCGACGCAGGGCTCGCTCGCCGGCCCGGCGGCGCCGGGCTGCGTTTCGCGCTCGCGCGTCGGCTGCAGCGTCAGCTCCGGATCGACCAGCACCGGGCCGCGCCGCGTCGCGACGATGTTCTCCATGTGCAGGTCGGTCGAGCGAAGCAGGTGGGCGATGGCCATCAGCCCGCCTGCCTGGCGGTAGTACCGACCCGCCGCGTCGCGGTCGTCGAACGACCCCTGATCGGCGAACTCGACCCATCCGTAGCCGTTGCGCTCGAGCACGCGAAGCGCCACCTGCGCCGGCTCCAGACCCCGTCGGTTCGCCCACTCCAGGACGTCGGACAGGGCGTGCTCCGCACCCACGCTGCGGGGCTTGTAGATGACCCGCAGGCCCGATTCGAACGTGAGCGACGCGACACGGCGGCGGCCGTCATGCGGATCGGAGAGCGCCGGCGCGATTGACACGACGCTCCCGGGACTGGAGCCGCCGCCCAGTTCGCGCGCAATCGCGCCGCGATCGGCGGCGAGGCGCGCCGTCAGATCCGCCGTCGAATCCACCCAGCACTCCATCACCTGGGAGATGACGCGCGCCAGAACGGGATAGGCGACGAACAGGGCCGGCAGCGAGTCGTCGAGCATCGACACGATGAAGGCGAGATACTTCTCGTCCGACGGCGTGTCGCCGCCCTCGCCCGACGGCCTGCTGCCCGCTACCTGCCGGAACAGCGTGAAGAGCGTGCGCTCGGCGAACACCAGCACGTCGTGCAGCAGAGGCCGCTCGACATCGCGGCGCGCGGCGTCGGTCAGGCCCTCGTACGCCGACGGGCGCCGCGCGAGCAGCGCGCGCCGGGCGGCGAGGAGCGCGGGCATCCCGAGCTCGATGAACGGCGGCTCGACAGCGGCGTCGAAATGGCCCGGCTCCCGGGCCTGCCGGCCCGCGACCGCCCCGACGACCTCCGCCGTGTGCTCCAGGAGCGCGTCCAGCCACCGCGTCCAGCCGTCGGGGCGGGCCTCGAACCACTCCGGAACGGAGCGGCCCTCGCCGGCGCCGCCGGCCGAGATCGCCTGCGCGACCATCGTCCAGTCGAGGCCGTCCCAGTGCAGCCGCCGCAGGAACGCCTCGCGATCGCTCGGCGAGAAGACGCCGCTCCACGTGAACAGCGCGGCGTTGGCTTCGCCGGTGGCGGATGTGTCCGCGCTTTCGGCATGCAGGCGCGCGGCCTCGACGCGTTCGTATACCGTCATCGCGTGAAACGCGATGGCGCGGCGCTGTTCGACGGAAAGGGGCGGCATGGCGGGTGTGGAGATCGTGGAAAAAACGAACGGAGCCCCCGGCGGGGATCCGCCGGGGGCTCCGTCGTGCGACTCCGAAGGGAGCGTTAGAGCTCGATGGCGACGTTGCTGCTGAGCATGCCGATCGCGAGGCTGCACGTCGCGTTCAGGTTGTCCAACAGGCCGCCGGCGACGTTCTCGAGATCCGAGTCCGACAGCTCGCCTTCCTTGGCGACGTACGGCACGACGACATACATCGTGTCCGGGGTCTCGACGACCGCCTTGACGCTGACCTTGCCGAGGGGGTGTCCGAGCTGCTTCTCGAGGAGGCCCTTCGGGTCCTTGATCAGCGCTTCACGGTACTTCGGGTTCTCCACCGAGAACCGGGCCAGGAGGTCGTGCAACTGCCCACGCGTCATATCGAGAGTCTCAGCCATGTTTTCCCTCCTCATGGGAAATAACGATGAATTGGTTTCTGCACCGCTTCAGCGGTGCCGGCCGGACGTATCGCAACGGGTGTGCCGTGTTGAAATAAGCGATTTCTGGCCTGAATAC
>JBLMXQ010000068.1:0-3514 GCA_050257855.1 Betaproteobacteria bacterium
GGTCCGCGGCGCGACCTCACCGCGAGTCGCCCCCCGCCCAGCGGCCGCGCCTCCCTCCAGGTGATACCGATCGGCAGGTCTACGACGCGCCGAGCGCGACGGCGTAGTAGCGCGACGGTCCGCCGCCCGGGCTCTTCAGCACCAGCATCGCGAAGCCGCTCGAGCGCTCGCCGAGCGAGGGCGTCGAGATCGTGTACCCGCCCTGCTCGCGATCCGACACCTTCGACTCGAGCGGCTCCTGGCTGCCCGAGAAGATGAGATCGGGATCGTTCACCCAGTAGACCGCCGCATCGGCGCCGGTCACGTTCGGCACGTTGACGACGAACGCCTTCACGACCCGAACTCTGGGGACCGAGTGCGGGTGGTTTCTGACCGGCAACTGGTGCGCGAGCCCCAGGCTAAAGGCGTTCAGCGCGATCGGGCCTCGATCGGTGTCGACGAACACGCCGGTCTGCGGCGGCGATCCACCGGACGCGGGGGCCGATGCCGGCGCGCTGGAACAGGCAGCGAGGACGAGCGAAATCCCGGCGAGCGCAAACCGCCTCATGGCGCCTCCTGTCGAAAGCGGGGCGATTATAGCCCGGCCCGTCCGCCCCGGTCCGCCTGGCCCCTTTTGATGCCGTCCCCGCCGCCTGCTACGCTGACGGAATGGACGATCAGCCGACGACGCTCTGGACGCTCGGCCGCGACGGCCGCGAGGCGTCCTGTCGCGTGCGGCTGGTTCCCTACGGCATCGAGGTGGATCTGCTGCGCGACGGCGCCACGCTGGTGACGCGCACGTTCGACACAGGCGAGGAAGCGCTGGCGTGGGCCGAGCGCAAGCGCGCGGATCGCATGGCGCGAGGGTGGCACGACGTCCGCCCCTGAAGGTGACGAGCCCGCCTCAGTGAACCGTAGTCGGGCCTTGCTCGAGGACGCGCCTGACCATCGCTTCGAGGACGGCGCCGTCGATATCGAAAGGGCCGGCGATGGCGGCGCCCAGGGTGATCTCGATGGCGATCACCACGCCGCCGTCCTCGTACGGATTGACGATCCAGCTGAGGCCGCGGAGCGCCACCGCCGCGCCGGGCTCGCCAGGATTCTTCCTGCGGTCCATCGCGCGCAGCATGCCTTCGAGCACCTGCCGCACGTCGGCGTCGGTCCACTCGCGTGGCTCGCGCGTAATTCCCTCTATCGCCTCCGTGTTGGCGACGTTCGTGCCGCGCAGCCAGACATCCACCGGTATCTTCATGCGTCCTTCCACCGCGGTGCGCGCTTCTCGAGAAATGCCGTGACGCCTTCCGCCGCGTCGGCGGTTGCCAGCAGCTCGTTCAGATAACGGCGCTCGGCGTGCGGCAGCAGCGAGTCGAGCGCGCTCGAGACGGTCAGCCGGCTGGCCTGCGCCGCATGGCGCAGGGCCGCGGCCGACTGCTTCTCGAGCGTCCACGCATACCAGCGGTCGACGGCGCCCGACAGCTCGGCGCGCGGCACCACCTGCTCGATGAGGCCAGCCTGCTGCCAGTCGCCGACCGGCCGCGGTCCGCCGGAGAGGATGGCCGAGGCTGCGCGCGCTGCGCCGATCTTCAGCGGCAGCAGCACCGACCCGACCGGCGGGAAGGCGCCGACCGCAATCTCCGGCAGCCCCATCACCGCGTCGTCGGCGGCGAAGACGAAGTCGCACGCGAGCGCCAGCTCGAACCCGCCGCCCAGACATCGGCCCTGAACGAGCGCGGCCGTCACCGCAGGCGCGCCGATCAGCGCGCGCACGAGCGCGTGAAACCGCGGCAGCACGTCGGGCATGCGGGCCGGGACGTGCTCGGGCAGGCTCGATCCGAAGCTGAAGTCCGCTCCGGCGCCCTCGACGGTCACGAGCTTGACCGGCGGCGTCCGCCCGTCGAGCGAATCGACCGCCGCGCGCATCGCGCCGACCATCGCGTCCGTGATGGCATTGCCGTTCGGCGCGTCGAGCGTCAGCCGCAGGCGGCCCGGCGATTCGGCAACGTGAATGGACATGCGCGGCGAGTCCTCACAAGGCCCGAAGGTCCCTACGGGCGGGCCAGCAGGCTCGCCCCTGCAACCCGGTCCAGTTCCTCGGCCGACGTGACCGGCCGCTGACACGAGAAGTCGCGGCACACATAGGCGGCAGCGCGTCCGTCGAGCGGACGCATGTCGGCGACGAACGGGAGGATGCGCGCGAGCCTGTCACGCGTCGCATTCGAAACGGTGAACGCGATTGCGAACGGCAGATGACGCCGGGCGACGGCGCGCGCCAGCTCGCGTCCGCCCGGGTCCGCGGCGTCGGCGAGCGCCAGCACGATCTGCTGCACGCCGGCAATCCGGGTCGACAGCGCAGCGGCCATCATCGGCACCGCGCGCCCCATGCTGTCCAGGCGCCCGCCGAACAGGCGCAGCGTGCGCTCGAGGCGATCGGACCAGCCGGGATCGGGCGCCAGGTGCGTGAGCACGAGGAGGTTCAACGCCGACATCGAGCTCGCCGTCGGCTCGGCGCCGTCGTATTCCTCTTTCATCCGCAGCAGCACGGACGGGTCGCGTCCGGTCGTGCTGAACCACCCGCCCTGCGCCTCGTCCCAGAACAGCTCGTCCTGGCGCCGCTGGAGCGCGATCGCCCACTCGAGCCAGGCGGGATCGCCGTCGGCCTGGAACAGCTCCAGCAGGCCGAACACGAGGTACGCGTAGTCTTCGGCGAACGCCTCGATCTCGGCGTGGCCGGTGCGATAGCGGCGCAGCAGCGTGCGCGTCGCCGGGTGCCACATGCGATCCCGGAGGAACGCCGCCGATCGGCGGGCGGCGTCCAAATGGGCCGCGCCGCGGCCGTCGGGCGCGTCGAGCACGCGCGAGGCGCGCGCGAAGGCGGCAATCATGAGGCCGTTCCATGCCGTCAGCACCTTGTCGTCGAGGTGCGGCCGCGGCCGCCGCACGCGGGCGGCAAACATCGCCAGGCGGCCGCGGTTCAACGCCTCGGTCACCGCTTCCGGTGTCCGGCCGGTCCTTGCCGCCACCTCCTCGACCGGCCGCGCGACGTACAGCAGGTTCCGACCTACGAACTCCTGCTGCGGATCGATCGGGGCGTTGCCGTCGGGCTCGATCCCGAACCGGAGCTTCACGACGTCGGCATCGCCGCCACACACGGCGTCGATGTCGGCGGCGCGCCAGAGGTAGAACGCGCCTTCCGCCTTGTGCGGGTGCGGCGCGCCCGCCTGTTCCGGCGGCACGCTGTCGGCGTCCTCGGCTGAATAGAACCCGCCGGCCTCGTCGGTCATCTCGCGGGCGACGTACTGAAGCGTGTCCTCGGCGACTTCCGCGTAGAACGGGTCGCCCGAGACCTGCGCCGCCTCGAGCAGCGCCAGGACGAGCTGCGCCTGGTCGTACAGCATCTTCTCGAAATGCGGGACGCGCCAGGCGGCATCGACCGAGTAGCGGTGGAAACCGCCGCCGACGTGGTCGCGCACGCCGCCGAGCGCCATCGCGCGCAGCGACCGGAGCGCCATCTCGCGCGCCTCCTGTGCCCCGCTGC
>JBLMXQ010000069.1:0-32183 GCA_050257855.1 Betaproteobacteria bacterium
GCGCGGCGCCTCGGACAGCAGCGCCATCTCGCCCACACACTCGCCCGGGCCGATATCGCCGACCACCTCCGTGACGCCCGCCGGGCGGTGAACAGAGGCGCGAAGCCGCCCCCGCACGACGAGCCACATACACTCGCCCGGGTCGCCGACCTGAACCAGCACCTCGCCGGCCGGGAGCGTCTCCCACATCAGTTCCCCCTCGAGCGCCTCGAGCGCGGAGGGGTCTGTGCCCGCCAGCAGTTCGGTGCGCCCGAGCCACGCGCACACCCACGCGGCACCGGGTCGAAAGCGGCGCAGGTCGGAGGTCCGCTCGCGCCAATCGAGCGCGCGCGCCACGGCCGTTTCCAGCTGCGGGAGTCGGGTCCTGAGCTCCTGCCACGCGCTCGCGTCGAGGACGGCCAGTTCGGTCGGGGCGACGGCCTGCACGGTGGCCAGGCGCGGCGTGCCCCGGAGGAGGGCCGTCTCTCCCACCAGCTCACCAGGGCCGATCTCGCCCAACCGCTGCACCGCGCCGTCTCCGCCCGTGACGCTCGCGCACAGACGCCCCGTCAGCACCACGTACAGCCGATCCCCCGGGTCGCCCTGTCGGAAGATCACCTCGCCGGGAACGGCGACCCGCCGCTCGAGTCGGTGTGCAACGGCCTCGCCATCCTCGGGGGCGAGCGACTGGCCGAGCGGCGTCGTCGCGAAGTCGTGATACGTGACAGCCGGGGAAGAAGGCATGGTCCCGTGCGTTCCGACGCGCGCCTGCGCCACAAGCCTCACGTGTCGCCCCGACGGTTGTCAAGCCCTCGGAGCGAACGACGTCGACGGGGCTACGGCCTTCTCGAGGACCAGCAAATCGTAGGTGACCAGCTCGAGCGACAGCCCGAGCGCGAGGAGCTGCGAGTAGTACGCAAGCTTCAGCCATTCGCGACGCTGGGCGCGGTTGAAGCGGGCGAACGGCACCGTCTTGAGAATCTGCCATACGCTCAGCTGGACGCCGGGCCGCGTCTGCCGGTTGATGTGGCGAATGGCGCGCGCGCGGAAGAACCGCTCCCACTCCCGCCGGTTCGCCGAAGCCGTGCCGACGCGGCGGAGATCTTCGCGCCTCGTCAGGCACGCGAGCCGGTCCGAGAGCTGGATGTCCGCCAGCGTCAGCAGTCCCCCGGGCTTCAGCACCTCGGCGGCGCGGCGGTAGAAGCTCGGCCGATCGAAATAGAACGCGCACTCGACGGCGACGATCCGGTCGACCGACGCCGCCGCGACGCCGGGGAGCGCCTCGGCCTCGCCCAGCGAGAACGTCAGCTTGTGGGCGAGCCCTTCGCGCGCGGCGCGCGCCGTCGCGTAGCCGACCTGACGGTCCGAGATGTTGAAGCCGAGCAGTCGCGCGAACTCGAAAGTCCGGGCGAGCACGAAATCCTGCTCGCCGCTGCCGAACCCGACGTCGACGACCACATGGTCGCGCTGAATGTCGGCGGCCTCGAAGACCTCGAGGCACAGGCGCTGCTGGCGCATCTCGAACGGCTCACCGCGCGCGACGGTGTAGCCGTAGTTGAGGAACTTGCGGTCCTTTGCTATCGCCTCGAGCGACTGCTGGAACAGGTCGTACTGGCGCGCGATCGCGTTGGTGAGCGGCGAGCCGAAGTGTTCAGCCATGACACCGCTCGAAGCGCCGCATCCGGACGATGAAGCTGGCGGCCGCGATCCAGAGGAGGACGACGGTCAGCCACCCCACGGCCGACCCGTTCAGCGTCAACGGATTCGTCGCGCCCGGGACTTTCGACGGCACGATGCCGGTGGTCTGATTGACCGCCGAGTGCATCACCATCGTCAGCAGCACGCTGCCGCCGGTGTTCACGTAGAGCCACGCCATCGCGACCGAGAGCGCCGTGACGCCGGCGACGAACACCGCGAGCGACTGGCCGAAGTTGTCGAGTCCCGCGATGAAGAACAGCGGCGTGTGCCACAATCCCCAGGCGATGCCGAGGACCACGCTGCCGGACCCGAAGCCCATCGTCGCACCGAGACGCGGCAGGGCGTAGCCGCGCCAGCCTATCTCTTCGCCCGCCTGCATCGGCGTCGATACCACGATCGCGGCGGCGATGACGTACCACGGTTCGTCGCCGAACCGGGGCCACGCTCCGACGGCGGCGCGATGGACGAGGGCGACCGCCAGCTTCAAGGCGAGGAAGTAGCCGACCGCGAACACGTACCATCGCGCGGGCACGTCGGCCTTGAAGACGCGATCGAGCAGCGCTCTGACGGCGTCCACG
Source organism: Betaproteobacteria bacterium (assembly GCA_050257855.1). Taxonomy (GTDB): domain Bacteria; phylum Acidobacteriota; class Vicinamibacteria; order Vicinamibacterales; family CAVVIG01; genus JBLMXQ01. Next base: position 2,256 of record JBLMXQ010000069.1, read on the forward strand.
CCATCGGTCCAGGCCGTCATCGCAAGCGCGACGAGCGAGGGCGCGAAGGTGCCGATGAGCAGCAGCGCCGTCGCGAGCATGCCGGCCCCGTTGTTGGCCGCGGCGGTCCGCCGCAGCAGGCCGGCGGCGCCGAAGCACGCCCACGACACGGCGTACGTCAATGAGAAGAAGGTCAGGACCAGGGCGGCTGTCAGGTTAGTGCACGGCTCACGTCCGTCGCAATCGTGTTTTCGCGGAATTACAAGGCTCGTCACGCGATTCCAGTCCTGCAACTCGAACGGGTTCCCGCCGGACGGCTCGCCGAAATCTGCCCTGATTTTCCGCCGATTGCGGCACGCGTTTTGACCTTCCGGGGTCCGTGGCGATTGTCCTCGTCCTCGCCGTCATCGGCGCCGTGGCGTACGGCGCGCTCACACCGGACGAGCGGCTGCGGATCCTTCGCGCGACCGTGCGGACGATCCAGTGGCTGACGGAATACGGCCGGCAGGAGCTCGCGCCATACCGGGAGGCCCTTCGCGCGCGCACGCCGTTCGCGCTCGTCACGCCGGCGATCGTCATCGTGAACGTCGTCGTCTTCGCGGGCATGCTGTTCGGCGCGGGCTCGCGGAGCGATCCGGCGACGATCCTGTCGTGGGGCGCCAGCTTCGGGCCGCGCACTACGAACGGCGAGTGGTGGCGGCTCATGACGGCCACGTTCGTCCATCCGTCGTTCATCGTGCTGCTCGTCAACATCGCGGCGATCGTCCAGGTCGGCTTCGTGGTCGAGCGCCTCGTCGGCCCGCTCGCGTTCGCCAGCGCGTACGTCGCGGCCGGCACGCTCGTCAGCCTGGTGAGCCTCTGGTGGTTTCCGCTGCGCGTCGTCGCAGGCGCGTCTGGCGCCGTGTCCACGCTGTACGGGTTGCTGCTCTCGACAGCCGCTCTCTGCTGGTGGCGGGATGCAGATCTGACCCTTCCGATCGTCGCCCTGAAACGGATCGCGCCGGGAGCCGCCGCGTTCCTGCTCTGCGTTCTCGCGGACGGCAGCGCGCCGGGCGCCGGCGCCAGTCTCGTCGGGCTGCTCGCGGGCCTGCTCTTCGGATTCGCCGTCGCGAAGGATGTCGATCGGCACGCGCCGGCATGGCGTCCAACCGCCGCGGCGCTCGGTACCGCATCGACCCTCGTCCTGGTCGGCGCGATCCTGCTGCGTGGAATCCTGGACGTTCGGCCGGAGCTTCAACGGCTGGTCGCCATCGAGCACCGGACGGCCGAAGCCTACGAGACGGCGTCGGCGCAGTTCCGGAAGGGAAAGATGACGATCCTGCAGCTCGCCGATCTCATCGAGCGCTCGATCATCCCGCAACTGCAGGCCGAAGAGACGCGCATCAACGGCCTTCGGGGCGTGCCGCGCGAAGATGCGCCGCTCGTCGCGGATGCGCGTCAGTATCTGCAGCTGCGGTCCCAAAGCTGGCGGCTTCGGGCGACGGGGCTTCGCGCCGAAGGCACGCCAGTCAACGCTTCCAGCGTCGGTCGCGGCTCGAACGTCACCTTCCGCGAGTGGGCCGAGGCGCGACATCACTCGACGCAGCGGACGCTCGGGAAGGCCGAAGAAGCCGAACGGGCATCGCTTCAGGCGCTCGATCGGCTGTCGCAGTAAGGCGAACCCCGCTCGCCGACCTCCACGAATCCCCGAACTTCGGTACCGCCGTCGGCTGCCCGGCCATCCCGGACGCGTCAACCGCGACGTTTACGTGCTCGCCGAGGGCGTGTACGCTGCACTCACCGATGGAACTGGTCACCGCCCTCACGATCGTACTGGCTGCCGCGCTCATCGGCGGCTTCGTGGCTCAACGGCTCGGCCAGCCGCTGATCGTCGGCTACATCGTGGCGGGCGTCGTCGTGGGCCCGCTCACGGGCGGTTTCGCAGTCGCTCACGTGCAGGACATCGAAGCGCTCGCCGAACTCGGCGTCGCGCTCCTGCTGTTCTCGCTCGGGCTTGAAGTCTCGTTCCACGACCTCACCCCGGTCCGCGCCGTCGCGCTCGGCGGCGCGGCCGTCCAGATCGTGCTCACGATGGCGGTCGGCGCCGGCCTTGCCGACGCGCTGGGCTGGCGGTGGCAGCCGGCGCTCTGGTTCGGCGCCCTGATCGCGTTGTCGAGCACGATGGTCGCGCTCAAGACGCTGCAGGCGCAGGGGCGACTCGGGACGCTCTCGAGCCGGGTGATGCTCGGCATGCTCGTCGTCCAGGATCTCGCCGTCGTCCCCCTGATGATCGTCCTCCCGGAACTGAGCAATCCGGCCGGCGGGCCGGCGCGCGTGATCGCCGCAATCGGACGGTCGCTGGTGCTGCTCGTCGTGACGGTGCTCGTGGCGACCCGTCTGGTGCCGCGGGTCATGGCGTCCGTCGCGCGCTGGAATTCGCGCGAGCTCTTTCTGCTCGCAACGACGACCGTCGCGCTCGGCGTCGGCTTCACCGCCTGGTCGTTCGGGCTGTCGCTCGCGCTCGGCGCGTTCATCGCCGGCCTGGTGATCAACGAGTCGGAGTACGCGCACCAGGCGCTCAGCGACGTCATCCCGCTGCGCGACGTGTTCGGGACGCTGTTCTTCGTCTCGGTCGGGATGCTGCTGGATCCGGCCCTGGTCTGGCGCCACTTCGGCACGTTCGTCGCCGTCGGCGCCGTGGTCGGCGTCGCGAAGGCCCTCATCATCGGCGGCGTGGTCCGCGCATTCGGGTACCGTCGCGTCATCCCCCTCGCGTCCGGCCTCACCCTGTTCCAGGTCGGCGAGTTCGCCTTCGTCCTCGCCCGTGTCGGCCTGGCCGCCGGGGCGATCACGAACGACATGTACGCGCTCGTCCTGAACACGGCCGTGATGACCATGGCACTGACGCCGATCGTCTCGGGCTTGACGCCCTGGATTTACGAGCGTGTGGTGGGCCAGCGGACACCCGAGCCCCTGCAGGCGCTGAATCTCCCCGATGCGGGCGTGGCCGATCACGTGATCGTGGCCGGTGCCGGCCGCGTGGGGCGCACGATCGCGGACGCGCTCGCGCAGCTGACGCTGCCCTGCGTCCTCGTCGAGCTCGACGATCGGCGCGTGCAGCAGGCACGCGCCGCGGGGCTCGCGATCGTCTACGGCGACGCCAGCCACGCCGTCGTCCTCGACGCCGCAGGCCTTTCACGAGCGCGGGCGCTGCTCGTCACCGTGCCGACCTACCCGGATGTGCGGGCGATCGTGAGGTCCGCACGGCGTGTGAGGCCGGACCTGGCCATCGTCGCCCGGGCGGAAGGGCCGCAGGCCGTGCAGGATCTCTACGCGCTCGGCATCGAGGAGGTGACCTCGCCGGAGTTCGAGGCGGCGATCGAGATGACGCGCGTCGCGCTCATGCATCTGAACCTGGCGCCGCACGAGATTCTGCAGGTGGCCAGCGACATCCGTCGCGCGCGGTACGGCGGCACCACTCAGCCGGCCGATTCGCGGACGGCGATCACACGGGAGGTGACACGGCAGCTGGACTTCGCCTGGATCGCGCTGCCGCCGCACTCACCGTTCGACGGCCGGACCATCGGCGAGCTGCAGGTGCGTACCCGACTGGGTGCGGCGGTCGTCGCCGTGATTCACGCCGGCTCGCTCAGCGCGAATCCGGACGCGCACGCGCCTCTTGCGGCGGGCGACCTGGTCGCGGTGCTCGGCACGCGCGAGCAGATCGCCCGGTTCGAACTGGCCGCGGACCCGGCCCCGCCGGAGGGACGATGACGTGCGGCGAAGAGAGGCGGCTCGGGCGCGCGGTGCTTACTGGACGCTGACGACGCGGATGACCGGGACCATCATGTACTTGACGCTGGCGTTGCCCTTGCCATTGCCGCTACCGGCCTGGTGGATCGATTTGTCGCCGTCGAAGTCGAGCAGAATCGTCTTGCCGCCGCCACTCGCGACGGTGAACTCGTTATTGAGCTTGACCTCGCCGGACGGGACGTCGACCGATGCGCTCGAACCGGCAGGCGCCGCGATCTGCGCCGCACACGCCTCGCCCTGCGACGCGTTCTCGAAATAGATCGCCGCGCTCGTGACGTTCAGCCGAATCTGCGTGTACTTCCCGGCCGTCAGCGAGCCGACGCCGAGGATGTCGGTGGGCCCCTGGAGCTTCTTCAGGTCGCACGTGCGGGACGAGCCGGCCGCAAACGGCAGCGTCTGCCACTCGCCGGTGTCGGCGCTGTGAATGCTCACCTCGGAGAAGGTGACGAGCAGGGCTTTGGCATCGCTGAACGGGCTGTCCGTCAACTTTATCGACACCGTTCCGGTGGAGTTGTGGCTGCTCCCGCTCGACGAGCTCGAATTCGAGTTCGACGACGGCGCGACCGGGGTGTTGCCGCCGGAGCAGGCAAGGACTCCCGCACCGAGCAGGGCCGCGGCAGGAATCAAAAGGGACGATCTGAATGAACGCATATCATCTCCTCGATGCACCACATGGCATCGGCTCGAGCGCAGGGATTCGCAAGAGACGATCCGCCTGCCTGACCGGGTAAATCATCTTAACTCAATGACTTACTGTTCGTCCGCATGGGCGGCCGGCCAGCGGGTGACCGGAAATCGTGCAGGCGCTCTCAATTCTGGCAGGCGGGTAGTTACGACCCGTCGCCTCATTCATGGCGCAGCGCTTCGACCGGGTCGAGGCGCGCGGCCCGCTGCGCCGGCCAGTACCCCGCGGCGATGCCGATCGTCACCGACACGGCCAGGCCTGAAGCAACGGCCCACAACGGTGCGACGGCGGAGAACCCGTCGACGAGGAACGTCAGGAGGAACCCGAGCGCCAGCGCCGCGACCACTCCCGCGATGCCGCCGATGCCCGACAGGAACGCGGCCTCGAACAGGAACTGCAGGAGCACCTGCCGCCGCCGGGCGCCGACGGCCAGCCGCAGGCCGATCTCGCGCGTCCGCTCGGTGACGCCGATGAACATGACGTTGGCGATACCGATCGCCCCGATGAGCAGGCTCACTGCGGCGAGGGCGACGCTGACGAGCCCGATGCGGGCGCTGAGGCCGTCGAACGTGGCGATGATCTGATCGGCGGTCGACAGCGTGAAGTCGTTGTCGGCGTCCGGCGGCAGTTTACGCAGCATCCGCAGGATGACTTCCGTCTGCCGCAGGCACTCGTCGCGCATGCCGGGCTTCGCGCGGATGTACAGCACGACGCGGTCGGGTTCTCCAAAGCGCCTGCGGACGGTTTGCGCCGGCAGGTTCAGCACGTTGTCCTGACGGTTCTCGCCGAAGAAGCCGCCGCGCCGCTTCGCGAGCTCGCCGACGACGATGTACCTGTCGCCCGCCAGCGTCAGCGTGCGCCCGATCGGCGACGCGCTGCCGAACAGCGCGCGCGCGAGATTCGCACCGACGATGGCGACACGCGCCCCTTCGCGATCCTCGAGATCGGTGAACGGTCGTCCGCTCGCGAACTCGGCGCCGATGACGTCGAACAGCGAGGCGGAGGCCCCTTCGACCAGCACGGTATCGGACTCGTTGCCGCCGGCGCGCGCGACCAGCACCTGCCCCTCCGCCGTCGTGGGCACGATCACCTGCGCTCCGACGTCTCGAACGGCGGTGCCCAGCCGCCTGATCTCGGGAGCGAACGCGAGATCGAGCGGCCGGCGGCGTGCTTCCTTCTCGCCCGGCGTCACGTACGGATCGCCGGTCAGGTGAAACGCGAAGACGTTGTCGGTGCCGAGGTCGCGGAAGAGGAGCGCAATCTGGTTGCGGGCGTTGGCCAGAATCGACGCGACGAGCACGACGGTCACGATGCCGATGACGATCCCGGCGATCGCGAGGATCGATCGCGCGCGTTCGGTGCGCATCGAGTCGAGCGCCAGCGCGGCGGACTCGGCCGCCATCTGCGTCCAGGAGCGCCGCGGGATCATTCGTTCCTCAGCGCGGTGATGATGTCGAGGCCCGCCGCCCGCCGGGCCGGGTACCATCCAGCCGCGACGCCGGCCAGTCCTGCCGCGGCAAGACTGCCGAGAGTCGTCGGCCAGTCGAGGGCCAGGGGAACGTCGATCGCGCGCGCCGCGCCCGCCAGGACGGTGGCGGCGGCGAGCACGCCGGCCGCGCCGCCGGCCAGCGCGATCAGGCTCGATTCGGCCAGGGTCTCGACGAGGATGCTGACGCGGGCGGCGCCGAGCGCCCGCCGGATGCCGATCTCACGTGTGCGCTGGGTCACCGACACCAGCGTCGTGTTGGTCACCACGACGATCGCGGCGAGGAGCGCCATCAGGGCAATCGGCGGGCCCGCCGCGCCGAGCCGCTCGGTGATGGCGGCGACGAAGCTGCGCGACGCCTCGGGGGTAATCAGATCGAAGGTGTCGGCGGCGCCCGGAGCCAGATGCCGCCGCGCCCGCATCGACGCGCGCGCGCGGTCCTCGGCGACGCTGGTTCGGGTCGAGCCGAGGGCCTTCGCGAACACCTGCAGCGTCGGCGCTGCGCCGAACGTGCGTTCATAGGCCACCAGCGGCATCCAGAGGTACCTGTCGAGGGACGCGCCGCCCGAGGTCCCCTGCGCGGCCTGGATGCCGACGATCCGAAAGCCGCGATTTCCGATCCGGACAGTGGCGCCGAGCGGCTCGCCGGCCGGGAACAACGCGTCGACGACGCCGCGACCGACCACGATCACCTGCGCGCCGCCGAGCTCCTCGGCGCGCGTGAAGGGCCGGCCGACGGAAAGGCCAACGTCGCGGATGTCGAACAGAGCCGCCTGCGTCCCGTTGATCGTGGCGTTGTCGAACCGGCGCCCGCCCGCCACGACATCCGCCGGGCGCTGCACGGTCGCGGCGTACGCGACCCGGCCGCCGGCGACGCGCTCGAGAAAACGCACGTCGGCGCGCGTGATGTCCGGGTTGCGCTCCATCTTGAGGGCGAGCTCGCGGCGGCTCAGGTTGCCGGCCGAGAATTTCGCGACTACGAAGGCGTCGCTGCCGAATGCCCGCGCGCTGGCGGCGCGAGCCGATTGCGCCAGCCCGTTCAACGCGGTCTGAACGATCGCGGTCGTCGCCACGGCGGCGGCCATCGCGATGCCGGCCAGCAGCGCGCGCAGCGGCCGGCTGCGAATCGTGGCCAGCGCCTCGGATCCTCCCTCGACGAGCACGCGCGCGCGCAAGCGAGCCATCGATCAGCGCGCCTCCGCCGCCGCTTTCACCAACGTCCCGTCCTGCAGTTCCCGAAGCACCTGATACGGGCCCGTGATCACGATGGCGCCGTCGCCGAGGCCGGAGACCTCGATATCGAGACCGCCGATCACGCCGGCCGTGACCGGGACGAATTTCGCGCGCCCGCCCGCGGCGACGAAGACTCCGGACCGCTCGGGCTCTTCGGGCGAACCCGCGCGCAGCACGACGCTCTGCAGGGGCACCGTGAGGACCTGCGCGCGCTCGGCGGTCACGATTTCGACGTCGCAGGTGAGGCCGGGCCGCAGGGCCGGATCCGGCCGGTCGAGACGCACGACGACCTTGAACTCGCGCGCCGCCGCACCGGTGCCGGCGACCGGCAGCGCGCTCGCGCCGATCTCGACGAGCCTGCCGGTGAATCGCCGGCCGGGCATCGACTCGAGCGTCACGGTCGAGGACTGCCCGAGGGCCAGCCGCAGCACGTCGGCCTCGGCCACCTTCAGCTCCGCGTTGATGGCAGCGAGATCCGAGATCGTCATGAGCGTCGTGCCCGGCTGATTCTGGATGCCGACGACGACCATCTCGCCTTCGCGGACGCGCAGCCGGGTCACGACGCCGTCGATCGGCGACTCGATGGAGGTTTTCGACAGCGTGTCGGCGGCGCGCGTCTGCTGGGCCCGCGCCTGCGTCACGCGGCGGGCGGCGGCCGCCTGCGCATGTCGTGCGCGATCGACGGCGGCGCGCGCGGCGGCCGCCTGCGCGCGGGCGCTTTCGGCGGCCGCGCGCGCCGTCTCGAAGTCGAGCGCCGGCAGCAGCCCTGCCTCGTTCAGCGCACGTTTCTTCGCGAGCTGCTGTTCCGCGTCGGCCGCGCGCGCCTCGGCCGCGGTCGCGTCGGCGGCGGCCGATCGCACCTGCTCTGCGGCGCCGCGCTCGTCCGCCTCGAGCGCCAGCACCTGCGCCCGCGCGCCCGACAGGTCGCTCTGCGCCTGAACCGCGTCGATGCGCGCCAGCACCTGACCGGCCTTCACGCGCTCGCCTTCCGCGACCGGCAGGCTGACGATCTTGCCCATCACGCTCGAACCGATATCCGCGTACCGCGTCGCCACGATCTCGCCGGAGGCGGTGACCGTCGAGACGAAGCGTGCCTGGCGCGTGACCGGCGCCATGTCGACGGCCACGCGCGCCGGTCCGCGCCGGCTCACGACGACGGCGGCCGCGCCGGCGACCGCGATGAGCGCCACGAGGAGCCATCGGTTCCGGGTCATGTTCGGCTGAGTTCCAGAGAACTACCCCTCTATCCCATTATCCGCCCGACTGCAGGACGCGCCGCGGCGGCAATCGGAGAGAGGCGGGGCCCGGTTTTCAGAGCGCGTCCCATCAGGCAGGCAGCCGCCAGATGTCCAGTATGCCGCTCGTGCCGTGATCGTTCGCGTCGCCTTCGGGCAGCGCGATTCTGCCGTCGGCGACGATCGGACTGTTCCAATGGCCGGAGCCGCAGTCGAGCGTCGCGATCTCGCGGCCGCTGTCCGGCTCGTACACGCGCAAGCCGCCGCGTGGATCGTAGACGTAGAGAAGTCCGCCCGCGACCACGGGACTCGTGCCGCCGTGGCTGTTCCGCCACTGCTGGTGGAGACGGCCGTCGCGCAGCACCCACGCGGCCGTGCCGCCGTTGTCGGCGGCGAAGATCCAGGCCGTGCTGCCGTCGTGACGCACCGCCGGCGAGGTGAAGAGATCGCCGCCTGAGGGCGTGGGCACCACTTGCAGCTCCCCGCCGCGATGCGGCGTCGTGCCCCTGATCGCCTGGATGCTCAGCAGCCGAATCCGGCCGTCCTTCCCACCCTGGGCGAGATAGCCGCCACCCAGCAGCACGGGCGAGGTCGATCCGATATCGAGGTCGCTCTCGTTCAGCGCCTCCGTATTGTCGGGCGTGTAGTTCCCGATCAGGCGAGTCGCGTCCGGGTCGAGCTCGATCGTGGCGTCGCCCCAGTACGTCCGCCCGTCCCACTGTCCGTTGCCGGTCGCGACGAAGATACTGCCGGTGTCGACGTCGACCACGGCGCCCGCGCGCCCCCAGATCGCTGAATCGCTCTCGGGGCACGAGCGCGGATCGAGCAGCCCCGGGCGATCGCTGCAGAGCGAATTCCAGACGTGCTCGAGCCGTCCCGTGCTCCCGTCGATGATCGCGACGTGTCCCTGGTACGGCGGCGCGTCGCCGATGTACCCGCCGGTCGTGGCGATCACGCGGCCCTTGAAGTAATTGAGAGACGAGGCGATCTTCTCGCGCTGCGGGAGCATCGTGATCGCGGTCCTCCAGACGGCGCGCCCGTCGGCCACGGCCAGCTTCTGGACGTGCCCGTCAGGGGACGCCGCATAGAGGAAACGTCGATCCGCGTCGGCTGCCGGCGTCGCGTTCGTGATCCGATACGATCCGGCCCAGGATGCGTATCCCGGCGGTGTATACGTCCACAGGATCGATCCGGTGTCGGCGTCAATTGCGATCGTGCGGCCGTAGGTCGTCGTGACGAAGAAGACGTTGCGCGATCTCCCGTTCACCTCGACGCCGCTCAGGTAGATCGGCGACGCGTCGACGGTTCCCTCGATGCGAACCCGCTGCCTGTGGAGCGCCGCGACGTTCGCTGACGTGATGCCGGTCGGATCCGTCGGGGCGCTCGAGCGGCCGGCGTCCCACCCGAAGCGGGTCCAGTCGTGTCCGGTCGGCGTGGCGGGCGCTGCCGAAGCCGGGAGCGGCGCGTCCCCGGCCGCGCTCGTGGCAGACGAAGAGTCGCACGCGGCGGCCAGCACGAGACCGAGGCAGCAGCAGGCGAACGCGCGCTTCATACCGCCTTTTGTATCATGATGCGTCGCGCCGGCAGGCGCGGAACATGGAGGTGGCATATGAAGATGGCCGACTTGCTGCTCGCGCAACTCGACGCGGAAGCGCCGCGGACGCGGCGCGCGCTCGAAGCGGTGCCCACGGGCCGCGACGACTGGAAACCGCACGACAAGTCGATGGCCTTCGGCCGTCTCGCCATGCTCGTCGCACGGATGCCGTCGTGGATCACAATGATCATCGACAAGGACGAGCTGGATCTGAATCCGCCCGGCGGATCGAACCTCGATCAGACTCCGCTGCGCACGAGCGCGGAGCTCGTCCGCGCGCACGACGAAGCGGTGGCCCAGGCGCGAAAATCGATTGCCGGCGTCAGCGAAGATCGCCTGACGAAGCCCTGGAAGCTCCTGGTCTCGGGGCGTGTCGTCAGCGAAGAACAGCGCTTCGTCGTCCTGCGCGACACGTTCATGCACCTGTCGCATCACCGCGGCCAACTGACGGTATACCTGCGGTTGACCGGCGCACCGGTTCCGGCCATCTACGGACCGTCGGCCGACGACACGCGCTTCGCCTGACGGCGTTCTTCCGGTCACCCAGCGATCTTCGGCGCGGGGCAGACTACCGCCGGATATTCACCTGCGGAATACTGGCACTTCGTTGGGATCGCGTCGGTCCACCCGCTGTGCTGCGCAGTACGCCGGTCGATCCTGCAGAACGCCAAGGTACATCGATTGCTCCTTCCGTGTTCGGCAAGTCCAGGACGAACAGCTTCCCGGATCGGCAACCTTCCTGACCGGCCGGCAAGCCGACAATGACTTGCTCTTCACGCGCAAGGAGGCATGGTATGGCGCTCCAACGTCTCGCTGTCACGGGCATGGCCGCAGCGTTGCTGGCGGTTGTGGCGATGCCGGCAGCGGCGCAGCCGCCACCCGAGCAGCGCGGCTACGTCCTCGGGTTCGGCGGCGCAACGTTCACCGAGGTGAATTCGGGACTCTTCGGCGCCGCGGTGGGCGTCAACCTCGGCCGGAACGTGCAGGTCTTCGGTGAGATCGCCCGGATGCAGGACATCCAGGCGGACTTCTCGCGCGCTGACCTCACTGCACTCGAGGACGCGACAGGCGGCGCATTGGCCGTGTCCGCCAGGGTGCCGGCGTTCTATGGAGTCGGCGGCGTCCGCGTGCTGATGCCCGCAACCCGGAACCTGCGGCCGTACGTGCTCGGCAGCGCCGGCGTGGCGCACGTGATGCCCGAGCCGTCATTCGTGGTCCAGGGCGTCGATGTGACCAGCACGGTGATGCAGGAGCAGGTGTTCCAGACATCGTTCAAGACCGCGAACCGTCCGATCGCCTCGGCGGGCGCGGGCGTGTCGGTCGAAGTCGTGCGGCACGTGGTGCTGGACGTCGGGTACAAGTACTCGCGGATCTTCATCCAGCAGGACTATCTGCAGGACCCCGCGTCGCCGACGAAGCACAACGGCGTGAACGTCCACCGCGTCTACGTGGGCGCCGGCTACTCGTTCTGAGTCGGGCTCGTGACCGCGGCACGCCAGCCGGCGTCCGTGCCGCGGCCGGCGCGATCGGTTCCGCTCAACGGCCCGTGATGCGATCGATGCCGTCCATGTACGGCCGCAGCGCGCGCGGGACCTCGATCGATCCGTCCTTCTGCTGGCAGTTCTCGATCACGGCGATGAGCGTCCGCCCGACGGCGAGCCCCGAGCCGTTCAGGGTGTGGACGAACTCCGCCTTCCCGGTACCGCCCGCCCGAAACTTGATGTTCGCGCGGCGAGCCTGGAACGCCTCCGTATTGCTGCACGAGGAGATTTCGCGGTACGTCTGCTGGCTCGGCAGCCACACCTCGATGTCGTAGGTCTTGGCCGACGCGAACCCCATGTCGCCCGTGCACAGCAGCACCGTCCGGTACGGCAGCTCGAGCCGTTTGAGCACCTCTTCGGCGTCCGCTGTCAGCGCCTCGTGCTCGGCATAGGACTGTTCGGGGGTCGTCAGCTTGACGAGCTCGACCTTGTCGAACTGGTGCTGACGAATGAGCCCGCGCACGTCCTGTCCGTACGATCCGGCCTCGCTTCGGAAGCACGGCGTGTACGCCGTGTACTTGATCGGCAGCTCCCGGCCGTCGAGGATCTCGGATCGGTGCAGGTTCGTGAGCGGGACTTCCGCGGTCGGAATCAGATAGAGATCCCAGTCGCCTGCGATCTTGAACAGGTCCGCCTCGAACTTGGGCAGGTTGCCGGTCCCCGTGAGCGCCGCCGCGTTCACCATGAACGGCGGCTCCATCTCGCGGTACCCGTGCTCGCGCGTGTGCAGGTCGAGCATGAAGTTGATGAGCGCGCGCTCGAGACGCGCGCCGGCGCCGGCGAGCACCGAGAAGCGCGCGCCCGAAATCCGGGTCGCGCGCTCGAAGTCGATGATGCCCAGCGCGGGGCCGAGATCCCAGTGCGCCTTCGGCTCGAAATCGAATGGCCGCGGCGTCCCCCACCGGCGCACCTCGACGTTGTCGGCGGCGCTCGCGCCGACCGGCACGGTGGCATGCGGCAGGTTCGGGATCGTCAGCAGCACCTGATTGCGCTGGTACTCCACGGCGTCGAGCTGCACGCCGAGCTGCTTGATCTGCTGCGCGCGGGAGCGATTCGCCTCCTGGATGGCGGCCGTGTCGTGCCCCTGGCGCTTGGCGCGCGCCACCTCGTCTCCAGCGGTGTTCTGCTGCCGTTTCAGCCCTTCGATCTCGGGGATCAGCCGCCGCCGTGCGGTTTCGAGCGTGGCGATGTCCTCGAGCGCCTTGTCGGGATCGAGGCCGCGGTTGCGCAGCCCCGTGCGGACGGTCTCGATGTGGTCGCGGACGAAGGTCGGGTCGAGCATTGTCCCATCCATTCTAGCCGCGACCGCCGGGAGAGTCGCGCGCCGGGCAAATCCTCTGCTACCATCGAGCTCGTGCCTGCTCCCATTCGCAAAGCCGTCTTCCCTGCCGCCGGCCTCGGCACGCGGTTCCTGCCGGCGACCAAGGCCCAGCCCAAGGAGATGCTGCCGCTGGTCGACAAACCGATCATCCAGTACGGCGTGGAGGAGGCGGTGGCGTCCGGGGTGGACAACATCATCCTGGTCACCGGGCGCGGCAAGAACGCCATCGAGGACCACTTCGACGTGTCGGTCGAGCTCGAGACGTTCCTGGAGGCGCGCGGCAAGCGCGCACAGCTCGACGAGATCCGCAAGATCTCGAACATGATCAACTTCGCGTACGTCCGCCAGGGCGAGCCGCTCGGCCTCGGCCACGCCGTCCTCGTCACGCGCGAGATGGTCGGCAACGAGCCGTTCGCCGTCATCCTCGGCGACGACGTGATCGACGCGGACCCGCCGGCGATCAAGCAGTTGATGGACGTGTTCCAGAAAGTGGACGGCCCCGTGCTCGCCGTCGAGCGGGTTCCGCGCCAGGAGATCTCGAGCTACGGCGTCATCGCGCCGGATCCACACGCGAAGCTCGGTCCCGGCATCTACCGGGTTCTCGACCTCGTCGAGAAGCCCGCCCCTCAGGACGCGCCGTCTGAGCTCGCCATCATCGGACGCTACATCCTCACGCCCGACATCTTCGCGTGCCTGGCGGCCACGAAGAGCGACCGCACCGGCGAAATCCAGCTGACCAACGGGCTGCGCGAGCTGTTGAAGTCGCGGCCAATCTACGCCTGCGAGATCAAGGGCGTGCGCCACGATACCGGGAACAAGCTCGGATTCCTGAAGGCCGTGGTCTATTTCGCGCTGCGCCGCCCCGACATCGCGTACACCTTCGCCGAATACCTGAAGACGCTCGACCTCGACGTCGCCCGCCCGGCCGGCGCCTCGCGCTCCAGCTGACGCCAGCGCGCCGCGTGTCTTTTCAGTCTTTGGTCGATGAGGGCGCCGCAGCGGGCGCGCTCGTGGTGGAGTCGCCCGTTCCAGACGAGGAGTCCTTCTTCTCGGACTTCGCCGGCGCGTCCTGTTTCGAGCTGCTCTCGCTCTTGCTGGCCGGCGCGTTCTTCTTCGCGTAATCGGTGACGTACCAGCCGGTGCCCTTGAACTGGAACGCCGGCGCCGACTGCATCTTGTGCACGGCGCCGCCGCACGCGGGGCACCTGTCGACCGGCGCGTCCGAGAACTTCTGGATCACCTCGAACCGGTGACCGCAGGCGTCGCACTCGTATTCGTAGAGAGGCATTCCTGTGTTCGGCCCAACCGCGTACGATACCGGATTCGCGCCTACTCGAGCAAATCGCCGGCGTCCGGTCCGAGGAGCAGCTCGCGATGCAGCCAGAACGGCGCGGTGCCCTGGCCGAGCAGCGTGTCGTGGAACGCCTTCAGCGAAAATGCTTTCCCCTGCCGCTGCCGGTAGTCCTGCCGGAGCTTCAGCAGCATCAGCTTGCCGGCCGAGTAGACGAGATACGTGGGATCGAACGTGCCGCGCTCGGCCTCGCGCCGCGCGCTCGTCTCCTCGAGGAACGCTTCCTCTCGGAAGAAGCGCACGCCCTGCTCGACCGACATGTCCTCCGCGTGCAGCCGGATTCCGACGATGAACCGCGCGAGCCGGATGAGCGCCTCGGCGAGCTGACCGAGCTGGATGCCGTAGTCGTCGCGGCCGAAGCCGGCCTCGATCATCATCTGCTCGCAGTAGTGCGCCCATCCCTCCACGAACGACGCGGGCGAGAACATGATCGACTTGCGCGCCTTCGACTCCACGCGCCGCAGGTGCTGGTAGTGGAGGAAGTGCCCGGGAAACACCTCGTGGATCGAGATCGACCAGAGCGTCGGGTAGTTGAAGTCGCGCAGGTGCTCGTCCTGACGCTCCGCCGGCCACGAGGGATCGACGTCGGTGAGATAGTAGTACGCGCGCGTGGGCTTCGTCTCGAACGGACCCGGCGTCCACATGCTCGCAAACGACCAGCGGTAGAACTCCGGAGTCGGGGCGACGGTGATCGGCTCGCCCGCCGGAATGGTGATGAGGGCCTGGCGCTCGACGAACGTGTGCAGGTCCTCGACCTGCTGGCGTCCGACCGTGACGAGCTCGCCCGGACCCGGGTGCTGGTCCTTGGTGCGGGTCCACGTCTCGAGCGGATCACCGCCGTTCATCCGGCCCGCTACCGCCCTGAACGCCTCCTGGGTGGCGTGGAGCTCGCGCGTGGCGATGGCGAGCAGGCGATCCACGGGGAGGGCGAGCCCCTCTTCGAGGCGCAGCTTCTGCTCGAACCTCTCACGCCCGAGGCGGAACGACGCCCGCGCGCGCGGCGCGACCTCCGATTCGAGGTACTCGACATAGCCGCCGATCGCGTGCGACGCCTCGGTCTGCGCGTCCGCGAGATCTCCGAGCAGGTGCAGGTCGTCGACGCCGGCGAACGCACGGGGGAGCTCCCGCTCGATGAACTTGAGCGCACCGCGCATCGTCTCGATGCCGACCTTGACGAAAATGCCCGGAGGGTCCTTGATGTTGTCGCGCGCGGCCTGAAGAAGGCGCGGCGCCTGGCGCAACTTGGACAGCACGCGGCGGGCGCGCTCGGCCGCCGGCGCATGCGTGAACAGCGCCTGGCCGGCCATGCTGGAGGCGAGGATGTCGGCGTAGTGCTGCGGGTTGCGCTCCCACGTGCGCACTTCCTCGATCTCGAACATGCGGCCGCGCAGGTGCGAAGCGAGCATGCGGTGCTCGAGACGCTCGACCGGCGTCAGCGCGTCGGAGTCGATTTCGTCGAGGCGCCGGAGATAACCCGCCAGGGCGCGGGCCTCGCCGTCAATCGCGTGACGGCTGAAATCCTCGAGGAGGTCGTCGTGGGTGTGCACGCCATCGAGCGTTGCGAGCGTGGGGTGGGTCTCGTAGAGATAGGCGAGGAGATCGTCGACGAAATGGGGCAGCGGTTCGGAAACGATCATGAGGTCGCAGCAGGGCAATGACGCCCGGATCCAGCCGGGCCGTTCCTCGGTCCCGCGAACTGCCAATGGTACAATAAACGCGGTTCTCGACACATGCCGGGCACGTTGTTCGTGGTCGCCACGCCGATCGGCAACCTCGAAGACGTCACGGCCCGGGCGTTGCGAGTCCTGCGCCAGGTCGCCGTCATCGCCGCCGAGGACACGCGCCGCACCTCCCGTCTGCTTGCCCGCTACGGAATCGACACGCCGACGACAAGTCTGCACGCGCACAACGAGGCCACCAAGAGCCCGGCGATCATCGCCCGGCTCGTCCAGGGCGACGATGTCGCGCTCGTGTCGGACGCAGGGACGCCGGCCATTTCGGACCCGGGACAGCGGGTGGTGCGTGCCGCGCTCGACCGTGGCGTCCGGGTCGAGGCCATTCCGGGGCCGAGTGCCGTCATGGCGGCGCTATCAGCGTCCGGGTTGCCCGCCGACCGGTTCGCGTTTCTGGGATTCCCCCCAATTCACCTGAGAGACCGCAAGAAATGGCTGGATCAGCTTCGACGAACGACCGGGACGGTCGTCTTCTTCGAAGCGCCCCACCGTATCCGAGAGACCCTGCGTCAACTCTACAATGATTTCGGCGACCGCGAGGTGGCAATCGGCAGGGAATTGACGAAAGCCCACGAGGAGTGGGTTAGAGGACCTATTTCGTCGGTCCTTTCGAGGCTGATCGCGCCACTTGGCGAATACACCGTGGTCGTTGATATTGGTCAATCGGCCAACATAATCGACCGGAAGGAGCTTGAGCCAGGACTATTGGCCGCCGAAATAGGCGAGTTGACCAAATTAGCTGGTTACACCAAACGAAAGGCGATAAACGTCGTGGCCAGACGTCACAATCTGCCGCCGAACGAAGTCTACAGAGCGATCGAGGAGGCCAAGAAATCTGTCGAATGACCGAGTTCGTGTCGCCGCCGTCGCGGGCCCCCGGGATGGGCCGCTTGACCGGGCCGGTGACGTTTTGTTACTTTACCGGCCACTTTCCGCGCGCACTGGCTCGCTTCGGCGTTGTGCGTGCAGGAGTCCCATGGCCAAGCAGCGGCGGCCTCAGCAGAAACCATCGCCAACCCAGCGTCCCGAACCGTCCGCAGCGGCTCTGCCAGCGAGAACACCTGAGGCCGGGCCTTCCCCCCAGCCCCCGGCGCCGACCGGTCCACAGCGCCGATCCACGTATTTCGAGGCGGTCGCGCTGTACGAACGCGGCCTCGAGGCGCTTCAGCGGCACGATTATCGAACGGCCGAGGACCTGCTCGCATCGGTGCTTCGCCAGTATCCCGAGGAGCGCGAACTGCACGAGCGGGTCCGGCTGTACCTGAACATCTGCCAGCGCCACGCCGCGCCGCGCGAGGCGACGCCCCAGACAATCGAGGAGCGTCTCTACGCCTCCACGCTCGCCATCAACGGCGGGCGTTACGACGAGGCGATCAACCACCTGCGTCTCGTGCGCGACGAGGATCCCGACAACGACCACGCGCTCTACATGCTGGCGGTCTCACATGCGCAGCGCGGCGAGCATGCGGAGGCGATCGCGCATCTCGAGCGGGCGATCGCGCTGAATGCGGAAAACCGCGCAATCGCGCGCCACGACCCGGATCTCGAACCACTGCGGGGAGACGAGTCGTTTCGCATGGCGCTCGACACGCCTTCTCTGGCGCGGGGCGACCGCCGGCGCCCGCTCAGGACCCGAACCGGGCGATAATTGGAGCGCATGCTCCATGTCGTAATCCTCGCGGCCGGCAAGGGCACGCGGATGAATTCGGCGCTGCCCAAGGTTCTGCACCGCGCTGCGGGCACGCCGCTCATCGACTACGCCCTGACGGCGGCAGCGACCCTTCAGCCATCTTCCACGACCATCGTCGTCGGCCACCAGGCGTCCGCCTTGAGGTCCGAACTCGAGGGGCGGGGCGGCCTCACGTTCGTGGTGCAGGAGCCACAGCTCGGGACCGCGCACGCGCTGATGTGCACGGAGCCTGTGCTGCGCGGCGCGCACGGCACGCTCGTCATGCTCTCGGGCGACGTCCCGCTGCTCTCGGCCGACACCCTGAAAACGCTCGTACACCGGCATACCGCGACCCGGGCCGCGGCGACAGTCGTGACGGCGATCGTGCCCGAGCCTCACGGGTACGGGCGGATCGTCCGGTCGGGCGAGCGAATTGCACGCATTGTCGAGGAGCGCGACGCCAGCCCGGCCGAGCGGGCGATCTGCGAGATCAACTCGGGGATCTACGCCTTCGCGCTCGAGGGACTGTTCGACGCGCTTCGGGCCATCGCCGCCGAGAACGCGCAGGGCGAGTACTACCTGCCGGACCTCGTGGCCATCTACCGGAAGCGCGGGCTCGACGTGGAAACGATCTCGGTGGCGGACCCGAACGAAATTCGCGGCGTCAACAGCCGGGCGGAGCTGGCGGAGGTGAGCGCGATCGTGAGAACCCAACGCAACGCCGCCCTGATGGCCGCCGGGGTCACGCTCGAGGATCCGGCCACGACCTACGTCGGCGGCGACGTCGAAGTCGGCCGGGACACGATCATCCATCCGGGCGTGACGCTGGAGGGGCGCACCGTCGTCGGAGCGGGCTGCGAGATCCGCAGCGGCGTGCGCATCGTCGACTCGCGTCTCGGCGATCGCGTCACCGTGCTCGATCACTCGCTCATCGTCGCCTCGGAGGTCGGCGCCGACGCGCGTATCGGACCGTTCGCGCATTTCCGCGGCCAGGTGACGCTCGCCGACGGTTCGCGCGTCGGAAATTTCGTGGAGCTGAAGAACACGACGCTCGGCGCCGGATCGAAGGCGATGCACCTGGCGTATCTCGGCGACGCCACCATCGGGTCGCGGGTCAACATCGGCGCCGGCACGATCACCTGCAACTACGACGGGACGAAGAAGAATCCGACGGTGATCGAGGACGGCGCGTTCATCGGCAGCGACTCGCAACTCGTCGCGCCGGTGACGGTGGGCGCGGGAGCGTACGTCGGGAGCGGCGCGACCATTCGAGACAACGTGCCGGCCGGGGCGCTGGCCGTCAGCGCCGGCAAGCAGCGGAACATCGAGGGGTGGGCGGAGGAGCGGAAGAAGAAGCGGCGGCTGTAATCGAGAGATTCACCGATCGCGCTTTCCCAGTTCGTGCTTCTCCATTCCCGGTTTCAAGGATTCATATGTGTGGAATCATCGGATACATCGGGCCGAAGGACGTCGTTCCCGTGCTGATTGACGGGCTGCGGCGACTCGAGTACCGCGGCTACGACTCGGCGGGCGTGGCGGTCATCAGGGACGGCCACGTCGATCTCCGGCGGAGCGCCGGAAAGCTGTCGAATCTCGAGACGGTGATCGACTCGGATCCGATCGCGGGCGACTACGGCGTGGGCCACACGCGCTGGGCCACGCACGGCCGTCCGACCGAGGAGAACGCGCATCCTCACCGCGACTGCAGCGGCAGGATCGTCGTCGTCCACAACGGGATCATCGAGAACTACCTGGATCTGAAGCACGAGCTCCAGGGGCAGGGCCATCGATTCGTCACGGAGACCGACACCGAGATCGTCGCCCATCTCGTCGAGCGCGAGACGAAAGACGACGGCCTCGAGAACGCGGTGCGCCGCGCGCTGATGCTGATGCGCGGCCTCTTCGCGCTGGTCCTGATCTCGGCCGACGATCCCGAGAAGATCGTCGCCGTCCGCAACGGGCCGCCGATCGTCGTCGGCCTCGGCGACGGCGAGTTCTTCGTCGCCTCCGACATTCCCGCCATCCTGAGCCACACGCGCGACGTCGTCTTCCTCGGCGACGAGGAGATGGCGGTCATCACCCGCCGCGGCGTGGCGTTCACCGATTTCTTCGGCCGTCCGGTCTCCAAGGCGACGCAGCGCGTGCTCTGGGATCCGATCATGGCGGAGAAGGCCGGCTACAAGCATTTCATGCTCAAGGAAATCTTCGAGCAGCCGACCGCCGCGCGCGAGACGATCATCGGGCGCGTCTCCCGGGAATCGGGACGCATCTTCCTGGAAGAGATGAAGCTCACGGACGCCGACCTCCAGGCGGTCGAGAAGATCACGATCCTGGCGTGCGGCACCTCGTGGCACTCCGCCCTGGTCGGCAAGTTCATGATCGAGCGGCTGGCCCGCCTGCCGGTCGAAGTCGACTACGGGTCGGAGTACCGGTATCGCGAGCCCATCGTGTCGCCGACGACCCTGGCCGTCGTCATCACGCAGTCGGGCGAAACCGCCGACACGCTCGCCGCCCTCCGCGAAGCGAAGCGGGGCGGGGCGCGGAGCATCAGCATCTGCAACGTCGTCGGCAGCATGGCGACGCGCGAAACCAACGGCACCATCTACACGCATGCCGGCCCCGAAATCGGCGTCGCGTCCACGAAGGCGTTCACGTCGCAGCTCGTGGCGCTGTACCTGCTCGCCGTCCGGCTCGGCCGCGTGCGCGGCGCGCTGTCGGACCGGGACTCGCGGCCGCACGTCGACGCCCTGCTCCAGCTGCCGCAGCTGCTCGAGACCACGCTCAAGGTCGCGCCGCAGATCGAGGAGATCGCCGGACGTTTCCACGCCCGGACCGATTTCCTCTATCTGGGCCGCGGCATCAACTACCCGATCGCGCTCGAAGGCGCGTTGAAGCTGAAGGAGATCTCGTACATCCACGCCGAAGGCTATCCGGCCGGCGAGATGAAGCACGGGCCGATCGCCCTCATCGACGAGCGGATGCCGGTCGTCACGCTGGCGCCGCGCGATCACGTGTTCGAGAAGATGCTCGGCAACGTCCAGGAGGTGAAGGCGCGCGGCGGCTCCGTCATCGCGCTGACGACGCAGGGCGACGACAAGCTGTCGTCGCTGCTCGATCCGTCCGTCGATGCGATCGTCGAACTTCCGCGGTCCCCCGAGCTCCTGACGCCGATTCTCATGGTCGTGCCGCTGCAGCTCCTCGCGTACGACATCGCGGTCCGCCGCGGCTGCGACGTCGACCAGCCGAGAAACCTGGCGAAGTCGGTCACGGTCGAATAAGGACTCGGGTCCGGCGCTCGGGCCAGGAGGCGGGGACCTGAGACGATGGTAAGCTTCAGAGAAACCCAGGCCCCGAGTCCCCTGACCCTGACATGCAGTTCCTGGAGTCCCTCAATCCCGAGCAGCGCGAAGCGGTCCTGCACGTCGACGGACCGCTCCTGATTCTCGCGGGCGCGGGATCGGGCAAGACGCGCGTGATCACCAGCCGCATCGCCTATCTCGTCGGCGACGGCCACGCGCGTCCCGAGGAAATCCTCGCCGTCACGTTCACCAACAAGGCGGCCGAAGAGATGCGGTCGCGGGTCGAGGCGCTGCTCGGCTCCGACTGCGGCCGCATGTGGATCTCGACGTTCCACTCGCTGTGCGCGCGGCTGCTCCGCCGCGAGGCGCCCGCCATCGGCCTCTCGCGCGATTTCGTGATCTACGACTCCTCCGATCAGCTCACGGTCGTCAAGCAGGGGCTCAAGGCGCTGCACATCGACGACAACTTCGTCCAGCCCCGAGCGGCGCTCTCGCGCATCAGCCACGCCAAGAACAGGATGGAAGGGCCTGCGGAGGTCGAAGCGTCGGCAGCGGGATGGAACCGCCGCGACGAGCAGATCGCGAAGGTGTACGAGTACTACGCGCAGGCGCTCAGGGAGAGCAACGCGCTCGATTTCGACGACCTGCTGCTGAAATCGGTCGAGCTGTTCGAGCGGTCGGAGGGCGTCCGGCGTCGGTACTCGACGCAGTTCCGGTTCATCATGATCGACGAGTACCAGGACACGAACCGGCCGCAGTACCTGCTCATCCGCCGCCTCGCGGAGATCCACCGGAACCTCTGCGTCGTCGGCGATCCGGATCAGTCGATCTACAAATGGCGCGGCGCCGACCTGCGGAACATCCTCGACTTCGAGCAGGATTTTCCCGAAGCGACCATCGTCAAGCTCGAACGGAACTACCGGTCGACGCAGGTGATTCTGGACGCCGCGTCGGCCGTGATCCGCCAGAATCGCAACCGTAAGGACAAGCGCCTGTGGACCGAACGGAAGGGCGGCGATCGCATCGTCTACTTCCGCGGCGGCGACGAGCTCGAGGAAGCGGACTTCATCACGCGGACGGCCCGCGGCGCGCTCGCCGAGGACGTCGAGGCCACCGCAGCGGTGCTCTACCGCACCAACGCGCAGTCGCGAACAATCGAAGACGCGCTCATGCGCGAGGGGCTGGCCTACAAGGTGATCGGCGGCGTGCGGTTCTACGAGCGGAAGGAGATCAAGGACGCGCTCGCGTACATGCGCCTCGTCATCAATCCCCACGACGACGTGAGCCTGCGTCGCGTGATCAACACGCCCGCGCGCGGCATCGGCAAGGGGGTGATGGACGCGATCGAGGGCATCGCGCTCTCGACCGGGCGGGACGACCTGCCGCTGCTCGCCGCCGGCCTGCAGCCGGCGGTCTCGGCGAACTCGCTCTGGGCGCGCATCGTCCGCGGCCTCGACGAGCGCGCGTTCACCGCGCGGGCCACCGCATCCCTGGCGGCATTCCGCGATCTGATCGTGACGCTGGCGGATGTCGCGCGCCGCGAGCCTTCCTCGACTGCTATCGGCAAGATGCTCGATCAGAGCGGCTACCTGCAGGACCTGCGCGAGGACCGCAGCGAGGATGCGGAGGGGCGCATCGAGAACCTCGCCGAGCTCGTCTCGGCGGCCCGCGAATACGAGACGCGCGAGCCCGAACCGTCGCTCCTGGGTTTCGTAGACCGTCTGTCGCTGCTCTCCGACGCGGACGAGGAGCAGGGTTCGCGCGACGCCCGCATCTGGCTGATGACGCTGCACAGCGCCAAGGGGCTCGAGTTCCCGGTCGTCATTCTCGCCGGGCTCGAGGAGGGGCTGTTTCCGCACTCGCGGTCGAGCGACGACGAAGAAGAGCTCGAGGAAGAGCGGCGCCTGTGCTACGTCGGCATGACGCGCGCCCGGTCACGCCTCGTGCTGACCGGCGCCGCCCGGCGCCGCACTTTCGGCGAATACCACTCGAGCGAGCCGTCGCGGTTCATCGACGAGGTGCCGGCCGAGCTCGTCGAGCGCCTGGCGCCGGCGTTCTCGTCGCCATACCAGCGGAACTTCGCGCAGTACGAATTCCGGGCGAACCCTTACGGACGCGGCCGCCGCGCGCGCGAAACGGAGCCGGCCTACGCGTACGAGGACGAGGACCAGACCACCGGCATGGCGCTGCGGCCCGGAATGCGGGTCAGGCACGCCCAGTTCGGCACCGGCACGGTCATCAGCGTCGAGGCGCTGGACGACGACACGAAGCTGGTCGTGCGGTTCAACGCCGTCGGCCAGAAGACGCTGCGGGCGCGGTACGCGCGGCTCGAGCCGGCTTAGGCCGCGGACCGGTCTCTAGGATGTCTTCGTGGCGCCGGGCGCCGAGGCTTCCTTCACCGACGTGATCACCCACTTCCCCGACACCGGCTTGGTCCCCTTCAGCTCGGCGCGGATCATCGTGACGGCCAGGTTCTTGCGCAGCGTCCGGCCGTCCGGCTGCTTCACCGACGCCGAAACCATCACCTCTTTGGAGATCACCTCGCCGTCGTACCTGGTGATGTCGACCGGGTTCAGCGGTGTGTAGACGCTGAGGCTCGCGGCGCCGGTCTCGGCCTTCAGCCTGTCCCTGGCTTCGCTGAGGCGCTTGTCGACCTCGCCGCCCTCGTCGCGCAGCTTCGTCCAGTCCGCCTGGACCTCGGCGTCCTTCCCTTTCAGGGCCGCGTGCGCCTCCTCCGCCTTCAGGACGCGCCGGATGGCGTCGATGTTCTCCGACTGGTACGCGTAGCGCCGGCGGTTGAAATCGTCGACCGCGGCCTGGGCCTCGCTCGTCGCCTGAACGAGCGCCTTGATGTTGAGCGCGCGGTGCGTTTCGGGCGAGACGCTCGCGATCGAGAAGCTGTTGACGGTGCCCTGGGTGGCGGGGTCGAACATGACGAGCGCGAAGTCGTCGAGCGACGTTCGGTCGCGCAGGCGGGATGCCGTGAAGAACTGGTTCAGGATCGGCTGCTCGGGTCGACTCGAACAGCCGGCGAGGTCGAGAGTCATCAGCACAAGGGCGAGCGGCAGCGCGGAGCTCGGTCTCAGCCGTAACATACGAACCTCCTGTCGATTGCG
Organism: Betaproteobacteria bacterium; assembly: GCA_050257855.1. GTDB lineage: Bacteria > Acidobacteriota > Vicinamibacteria > Vicinamibacterales > CAVVIG01 > JBLMXQ01. The sequence continues at coordinate 26,290 of JBLMXQ010000069.1, forward strand.
GGACTTCAGGCGGCGGGCGGCTCCTCTTCTTCCTCCTTCTCGGCGAGTTTTGCGATCGAGACGACCTTGTCGTCCCCCTCGATGTCGATCAGCTTGACCCCCTGGGTCGCGCGGCCGATCGCGCGCACGTCGTTGGTCTGCATCCGCAGGATCATGCCCTGTTCGGTGATGAGCAACACCTCGTCGCCGTCCTGCACGTAGGCGACGCCGACGACCAGGCCGTTGCGGTCGCTCGTCGCGATATTGATGATGCCGACGCCGCCGCGCGACTGCACACGGTACTCCTCGATCTCGGTCCGCTTCCCGTAGCCGCGCTCCGTCACGGTCAGCAGCGTCCCGCCCGGCCGCACGACCTCCATCGCGACGACGTAATCGGCATCCCGCAGGGTGATGCCGCGGACGCCGTACGCCGTCCGCCCCATCGGCCGGACGTCGGTTTCGAGGAAGCGGATCGCCATGCCGTTGCGCGTGCCGAGGAAGATCTCGCTCGTGCCGTCGGCGATCTGGACGTCGATCACCGCGTCGCCGTCCTCGACGCCCATCGCGATGATGCCGCCGGCGCGCGGGTTGGAGAAGGCCGACAGCGCGGTCTTCTTCACGACGCCTTTCCGCGATCCCATCACGACGAACTTGTCGTCCTCGAACTCCTTGACCGCGAGCATCGCGGCGATCCGCTCGCCTTCTTCCATCGACACGAGGTTGGCAATCGCCTTCCCCTTGCCGCCGGGGCCGACGTCCGGAATCTCGTGGACCTTCAGCCAGTACGCGCGGCCGCGGTCCGAGAAGATCATGATGTAGGCGTGCGTGGAGGCGACGAAGAGGTGGCTGACGAAGTCCTCGTCGCGCGTGCGCATGCCGATGCGCCCCTTGCCGCCGCGCCGCTGATTTCGATAGGTCGAGATCGCCGTCCGCTTGATGTAGCCGGTGTGGCTGACGGTGATCGCCATGTCTTCCTCGGCGATCAGGTCCTCGATGCTCAGCTCGCCGGACTCGCCTTCGACGATCTCGGTCCGGCGGTCGTCGCCGTACTTCGCCGCGACCTCCTTCAGCTGGTCGACGATGATCTGCATCAGCAGGCGCTCGTTGGCGAGTATCGCCCGCAGCCGCTCGATCGTGCCCAGCAGCTCGGCGAGCTCGTCGAGAATCTTCTGGCGTTCGAGGCCGGTCAGCCGCTGCAGCTGCATGTCGAGGATCGCCTGCGCCTGGATCTGCGTCAGCCCGAATCCGGCCATCAGGCCGTCGCGCGCCTCGGAGATGCTCTTCGAGCCGCGGATGAGCGTGATGACGGCGTCGAGGTGATCGAGCGCGGTCTTGAGCCCTTCGAGGATGTGGTAGCGCGCTTCGGCCTTGCGCAGCTCGAATTCGGTGCGCCGGCGCACGACCTCGCGGCGGAACTCGACGAAGCTCTCGACGAGCTCGAGGAGGCTCAGCACCTTCGGCCGGCCGCCGACGATCGCGAGCATGATGACGCCGAAGCTCATCTGGAGCTGCGTGTGCTTGTAGAGGTTGTTGAGGATTACCTCCGACACTTCGCCGCGCTTCAGCTCGATCACGATCCGCATGCCGTCGCGATCCGACTCGTCGCGCAGGTCCGCGATGCCCTCGATCGTCTTCTCGCGCACCAGGTCGGCGATCCGCTCGATCAGCTTCGCCTTGTTCACCTGGTACGGAATCTCCGTCACCACGATGGAGGTCTTGTCGCCCTTCTTGCTGGTCTCGACGGTCGACCGGGCGCGCATCGTGATCGAGCCGCGGCCCGTGGTGTAGGCCTGCACGATGCCGCTCCGGCCGACGATGTAGCCGGCCGTCGGGAAGTCGGGCCCGGGAACCAGGCGCACCAGTTGTTTGAGCTTCTCGCCCCGTGTGAGCGGCGCCTCCTCGCTGTCGCCCGCACGAAGGTGCGTCTGCTCGATGAGCCATACGCAGGCGCCGACGACCTCGCGCAGGTTGTGCGGCGGGATGTTGGTCGCCATCCCGACGGCGATGCCGGCCGACCCGTTGACGAGGAGGTTCGGGAACGGCGCCGGCAGCACCGCCGGCTCCTCGGTCGTCTCGTCGTAGTTCGGGACGAAGTCGACGGTCTCCTTGTCGAGATCCGCCATCATGTCGTCGGCGAGTGCCTGCAGCCGCGCCTCGGTGTACCGCATCGCCGCGGGCGGGTCGCCGTCGATCGATCCGAAGTTGCCCTGCCCGTCCACGAGCGGGTAGCGCATGTTGAAGTCCTGCGCCAGGCGGACGAGCGTGTCGTAGATCGACGCGTCGCCGTGCGGGTGGAAGTTGCCCATCACCTCGCCGACGATCTTCGCGCACTTGCGGTACCCGCGCGTCGCCGACAGCCCCATCGTCTTCATCCCGTACAGCACCCGCCGATGCGCCGGCTTGAGGCCGTCGCGCGCGTCGGGCAGCGCTCGTCCGATGATTACGCTCATGGCGTAATCCATGTACGAGCGCTTCATCTCGTCTTCGATGTTGACCGGGTGCTGCTGCGGAACGAGGTCTGCCATAGTCTGGTACTGGGAGCCGGGGCCCGGGAGCCGGGGACCGCGCCCCCCGGCCGCCTACACGTCGAGGTTCTTCACATCCAGCGCGTTGTCTTCGATGAACTTCCGGCGGGGCTCCACCTGATCGCCCATCAGCGTCGTGAACATCTGGTCGGCTTCCGTGTGGTCCTCGGCGCGCACCTGGAGCAGCGTCCGCGCCGCTGGATCCATCGTCGTCTCCCAGAGCTGCTCCGGGTTCATCTCCCCGAGCCCCTTGTAGCGGTTGATCGCGACGCCCTTTTTTCCCGCCGTGATGAAGAAGTCCACCAGCTCGTCGATCGATCCCAGGCGCACATCTGCGGGAGGAGCTTTCCGGACCGCGGCAGGCGCCTGCTCCTCGCCCTCCTCGCCTGCGGCCTCCGGTACCGTCGTCGAGACGACGATCTCGCCCTCCAGTTGGGGAATGTCGCGGCGGTTGGCGACGAGCGTCCGGTACTCGCCGGCGGTGACGAAGTCGACGCCGATCGCGTGGTGGCGCGGGTACCCGTTCGAGCGATCCTCGACGTTCAACAGATACCGGTTGTGCTCTTCGTCGCGCTGGACGGTGACGGTGCGCACCGCCGTCTCCAGGGACGCGGCGAGGTTCTCGAGCCGGTCCTTGTCGGCGAAGAATTCGCGGTCGGCGCCGGCGGCGACGAGCGCTTCGACGATCTCGCGCGGATGCCCGCGCCGCTCCACCGTCTGGAGGAACTTCTGGTGCGCGATCAGCCTGTGCAGCAGCCGTTCGAGCTCGGGGCCGGAAACCTCCTGTCCGGTCGCCGGCACGCGCACCACCCGCGCCTCCGCGGCGCGGCGGATCAGGTACGACTCGAGCTCCCGCTCGTCCTTGATGTAGGTCTCCGACTTCCCGCGCTTGACCCGGAACAGCGGCGGCTGCGCGATGTAGACGTAACCCTTCTCGATGAGCGAGGGCAGCTGGCGGTAGAAGAACGTCAGCAGCAGCGTGCGGATGTGCGATCCGTCCACGTCCGCGTCGGTCATGATGATGATCCGGTGGTACCGGAGCTTCTCCTCGTCGAAGTCCTCCGTCCCGATGCCGCATCCGAGCGCGGCGATCATGGTCTTGATCTCGTCGCTGCCGAGCATCTTGTCGAACCGCGCCTTCTCGACGTTCAGGATCTTGCCCTTGAGCGGCAGGATGGCCTGGAAGCGGCGATCCCGGCCCTGCTTGGCCGACCCTCCGGCCGACTCGCCCTCGACGATGTACAGCTCGCTGCGGGCCGGGTCGCGCTCCTGACAGTCGGCGAGCTTGCCGGGCAGTGAGCTGCCGTCGAGCGCTCCCTTGCGCCGGACGAGATCCCGGGCCTTGCGCGCTGCCTCCCGCGCCCGCGCAGCATCGATCGCCTTGCCGATGATCTTCCGCGCGACCGCCGGGTTCTCCTCGAGGTACGCCCCGAGCTTGTCGTTGACGATCGCCTCGACGATGCCCTTCACCTCCGTGTTGCCCAGCTTGGTCTTCGTCTGGCCCTCGAACTGCGGGTGCGGGATCTTGACGCTGATGACCGCGGTGAGCCCCTCACGGATGTCGTCGCCGGAGACGCTCTCCTTGAGATCCCTGGCGAGGCCGTTCTTCGTCGCGTAGGAGTTGACCGTCCGCGTCAGCGCGGAGCGGAACCCCGACAGATGGGTGCCGCCCTCGTGCGTGTTGATGTTGTTGGCGAACGAATAGATCGTCTCGGCGTACCCGTCGTTCCACTGCAGCGCGATCTCGGCGTCGATCCCTTCCCGCTCGCCGCGCATGTAGATCGGCTTCTCGTTGACGGCCGCCTTGTTCTTGTTCAGGTGCTGGACGAACGAGACGATCCCGCCGTCGTAGTGAAACTTGTGGCTCTTGCCGTCGCGCTCGTCGTCGAGCGTGATCACGATACCGCCGTTGAGGAAGGCGAGTTCGCGGAGCCGCTGCGCCAGCGTGTCGAAGCTGAAGTCGGTCGTTTCGAAGATCTGTGTGTCGGGCTTGAACGTGATCTTGGTGCCGCGCTTCTTCGTCGTGCCGGTGATCTCGAGAGCGCCGGTCGGATGACCGTGATCGTAGGTCTGCTGGTAGACCTGGCCGCTGCGCCAGATCTCGAGATCCAGGAGCTCCGACAGCGCGTTGACGACCGAGACGCCGACCCCGTGCAGCCCGCCAGAGACCTTGTAGCTCTCGTTGTCGAACTTGCCGCCGGCGTGCAGCACGGTCAGCACGACCTCGGCGGCCGATCGGCCGCTCGCGTGGAGGTCGACGGGGATGCCGCGTCCATTGTCCACGACCGTCACGGACCCGTCGATGTGAATCGTCACGTTGATCTGGTCGCAGAAGCCGGCGAGCGCCTCGTCAATCGAATTGTCGACGATCTCGTAGACCAGGTGGTGGAGCCCGGTCGGTCCGGTCGAGCCGATGTACATCGCCGGCCGCTTGCGCACGGCCTCCAGGCCTTCCAGCACCTTGATCTTGTCGGCGCCGTAGTCGTCGACCGACGCCGACGCACCATGCCCGTTGTTGCCGGCGGGCACCTCCGACGCGTTCGGCATCTCAGCGTGCTGTCCGTTCCGATCGAGTTCTTCCACGCGTCTCCTTGGCTGTCCTCACGTCCGAGGGACGGCCTGAAGGCCGTCCCCTACAAGCTGTTCGAGAAGGCCGTCCTCTGCGCGCGGTCCCGGAAGGCCGTCCCGAACAGGATCACACCCTCATCGGCATGATCACGTACGTGTAGTCGTACCCTTCCGCGCCGACCGGTTTCATCACGGCCTGGCTCACTTCGTCTTTCAGGTCCAGCGACACGAGGTCGGTCGACACGGCGGTGAGAAAGTCGAGCACGTACTGGGCGTTGAAGCAGATCTGCATCGACGGTCCGGCGTACTCGACAGGAATCGTCTCGTGCGCTTCGCCGAGATCGGGACTGCTCGAGGTGACATCGACCTTGCCCTTGTCGATCTGGAACTTCACCGCGCGCGACCGCTCGTTCGAGAGCAGCGCGACGCGCCTGACTGCATTCGTCAGGCGGTCGCGCTCGAATTCGATGTGCTTGTCGTTGTTCTTCGGGATGACGCGCTCGTAGGCCGGGAATTGCCCGTCGATCATCCGCGAGATCAGCATGCGCCCGCCAACCTCGAAGAACAGGTGATTCTCCCCGCGCTCGTACTGCACGTCGCCGTCGCTCTCGGTCAACAGCCGCGACAACTCCCCGAGCGTCTTCTTCGGCAGAATCGCTTTGATCTCGTCAGCGTCCTTCCTGCCCTTTCCGTCGCGGTTCACCGTCACGAGCGCAAGGCGGTGGCCGTCGGTCGCGACCAGGCTCATCGCATCGGGACGGAGCACGAACAGGGCGCCGTTGAGGAAATACCGCGTGTCCTCCCCCGTGATCGCGAACTGCG
>JBLMXQ010000070.1:0-2933 GCA_050257855.1 Betaproteobacteria bacterium
TTGCTGCACAGCGCGAGCGGGAGCGCGCTGGTGGTGCCGGACGCGAGCGGCTCGGCGAGCTTCGACGCACGCACGTTCAACTACTCGAACCTCGAGCCGTTCGTGGACGCGAGCGACCCGGCGGCGGTAGCGATCAACGCCTCGGCGTTCGACGACAGCCTGGTGCTCGAGGCGGTGGACGCGACGACGATGCAGGTACGCAGCACGGGCTACCAGTTCCTGGATGCGAGCACGCTGATCGATGCGCTTTCATTCACCGACCCGGCGACTTCGCTGACGCTGAACCTGCGGGGCGGGGACGACACGCTCGCGCTGGGCGCGCTGGACCCGAGCTTCACCGCGACGGTGACGCTCGCGGGCGGGGTGGGCGACGACACGCTCACCGGCCCGGACGTGGCGAACGCGTGGACGATCGACGGGCCGGACGGGGGCACGCTGAACGGCGCCACCAACTTCATGGGCTTCGAGAACCTGGCGGGCGGCGCGCAAACGGACGTGTTCACGCTGACCGTGGACGGCAGCCTGAGCGGCACGCTCGGCGGCGGCGCGGGCGCGGACACGCTGATGGGTCCTGCGCAGAACGCGATCTGGGACGTCGCGGGCGCCGATTCCGGAACGCTGAGCGATCAGGCCACAGGCACGACGCTCGCGCAGTTCTCGGGGATCGAGAACCTCACCGGGGCCGACGACACGGAAGACAGCTTCGTCATCGGGGCGGGCGGCAGCCTGAGCGGGGCGATCGACGGCGGCGCGGGAGGTTTCGACGAGCTGCTGCTGCACGGCGCGAGCGGGAGCGCGCTGGTGGTGCCGGATGCGAGCGGCTCGGCGAGCTTCGACGGACGCACGTTCAGTTATTCAAACCTCGAGCCGTTCGTGGATGCGAGCGACCCGGCGGCGGTCGCGATCAACGCCACGGCGTTCGACGACAGCCTGGTGCTCGAGGCAGTGGACGCGACGACGACGCAGGTGCGCAGCACGGGCTACCGGTTCCTCGACGCGGGCATGCTGGTCGATGCGCTCTCATTCGCCGACCCGGCGACCTCGTTGACGGTCAACCTGCGGGGCGGTGACGACGCCGTGACGCTCGCGGATTCGGGCGCAGCGCCGCTCGTGATTTCGGGCGGGGACGGGGTCGACACGCTCATAGGTCCGGACGCGAACAACGCGTGGACGATCGACGGGCCGGACGCGGGCACGCTGAACAGCGCCGCCAGCTTTACGGGCTTCGAGAACCTGAGCGGCGGCGCGCAGACGGACGTGTTCACGCTGACCGTGGACGGCAGCCTGAGCGGCACGCTCGACGGCGGCGCGGGCGCGGACAATCTCGTCGGCCCGGCGCGGGACACCGCCTGGTTCGTGACCGGCGCCGACGCCGGCACGGTCACCGACCAGGCGAGCGGCCGGACCCAGGCACAGTTCGCGGACGTGGAGAACCTCACCGGATCGGACGGCGCCGACGACGGCTTCGTCATCGAATCGGGCGCCAGCCTGAGCGGCTTGGTCTACGGCGGCGCGGGGGGATCCGACAGCCTCGTCGTGCGCGGCGCCTCGACCGACGCGGTGATCGTTCCCGATGCGGGCGGCTCGGGAACCGCCACCGTCAACGGCACGAGCATTGTCTACGCGGGCCTCGATGGGTTCATCCAGTCGCCCACGGCGGTCGACACGGTGATCCAAGGCACCGTCGGAAACGACGATTTCGCGCTGGAGGCCGATCCCAACGCGGCGGGTCATCTGAGGCTGCGCAGCGAGAAGCTGAACGTGCTCTTCTGGCTGGGGAACGTCTTCAGCGACAGCCTGAGCTTCGAGGATCCGACGGGCTCTCTCACCGTGAACCTGAAGCTCGGCGACGACGCGCTGACGATCGACGAGCTGGATCCCGGTTTCTCCGGTGTGCTGACCGTGAACGGGGATTTCGGCTTCGACACCGTGACGGTGGCGGCGGACCTCTTCCTTCCAGGGAGAGATCTGACGATCAGCGCCGAGCACATCACCGTGAACGACGGCGTGACCGTCTCGACGCGGCAGGTCGGCGGCAGCCGCGACGCCGCCGAGCAAGAGACTGCCGCATCGACCGGCAATTCCGGGAACATCCTCTTCCAGGCTGTCTCGGGCGGCGAGCTGTTCCAGCTGCTCAATCCTCTGGACATCGGGTCGCTGTCCGAGAAGTCCAGCATCACGATCGGCAAGGGCGCGAGCCTGTTTGCGCAGGTCGACGCAGCGCATGCGAGCATTTTCGCGGCAGGCGATGTCGCCTTGCTGGCGCAGGACAAAAACGGCCTCGGACTGGCCGCGTCACTGCTCACGGCCTCCGGGCTGCTTCCGCTGGAGGGGGTCTACACCAACAGCGCCGAGGTCCTGCTGCAGGACGGCGCCACGATCCAGGGCGCCAACGTCACGTTGCAGGCGAAGGCGAAGTTTCAGCCGCAGCCCGATCTGTTCGACCAGCAGATATTCGGCGATACGCCGTTCGGCTTCGATCCGCAGACGACATTGCTGGGCGGGCTGCTGGCAAAGACCCCGCTCGTCAACCTCACGATCGGCAAGGTGGCGGATTTCGTCTCCCAGAAGGTGGGGGGCGCGCTCGCCGACAAGATATTCAAGGTGCCGCTCGTCGTGCTCGGCAAGATCGCGGACGCGAGCGTCGACGTCGGCACGAACACGACGATCGTCAGCAGCGGCAACGTCGTCCTCGAGGCAGACGCCGTCGCCGACGCGACGACCAAGGTCGGCGGCAAACTGTTCAGCGCCGGCTTCAGTGTCGCGCACAGCGACGCCGAGGTCACGATCGAAAAGGGCGCGGTCGTGGTCGCCACGGGCAGCGTCACGGTCGCCGCCAATGCGCTGTCGATCGCCAAGGTGGATGCGAGCACCCAGATCAACGGCAGCCCGAAGGACACGGTCAGCCTGTCGCGCTGGTCGGGCTCGCTGGC
>JBLMXQ010000071.1:0-35720 GCA_050257855.1 Betaproteobacteria bacterium
CGGACGACGGTCTCGACGGCGGTCGGCTGTCGGAGTCCATGGCGGCGGGCCGGCAGGCCGCCGCGACGAGGTATTCTGACTCCTGACTGCTGACTCCTGACATGCGCAAGTCCCGTCTCGACCTCGCACTCGTGGATCGCGGTTTCGTACCCACGCGGGAACGCGCGCGCGCGCTGATCCTCGCGGGCCAGGTCCTCGTCAACGGGCACCCGGCGCGGAAAGCGGGAGAGGCCGTCACGGCAGACGATGAGATCCGGCTCACGGCACCCGACCATCCGTATGTGGGCCGCGGCGGCCTCAAGCTCGCGCGCGCGCTCGACGTATTCGGGATCGACGTGGCGGGACGAACGGCGCTCGACATCGGCGCCTCGACCGGCGGGTTCACCGACGTCCTGCTCCAGCGCGGCGCGGCGCACGTGGTCGCGCTCGACGTCGGCCACGGTCAGCTCGACTGGCGGCTGCGGAACGATCCGCGCGTGACCGTCCGCGAAGGCGTCAACGCCCGCGCGCTCACCCGTGCCGATGTTCCGCCCGCCGTCGATCTGGCCACGATCGACGTCTCGTTCATCTCCCTCGCGCACATCCTGCCGGCAGTCGCAGCGCTGCTGCCGCCGCGCGCCGACGTCGTCGCCCTGGTCAAGCCGCAGTTCGAGGCGGGGCGCAGCGAGGTCGGCCGTCACGGGCTCGTCACCGATCCCGCGGTCCACGAGGCGGTCCTGGCGCGCGTCACCGCGGACGCCGCGGCCTGCGGGCTCGTGCGCGCCGGAATGACGGAGTCGCCCATCACCGGCGCGACCGGCAACCGCGAATTCTTCCTCCATCTGCGTCATGGCGTTTGATCACGTCGTCGTGCTCGGCGCCGGCGCGATCGGCAGCGTGTACGCCGCGAAGCTCTCCGATGCGATCGACGTCACCATCGTCGCGCGCGAGGCGCATGTCGGCGCCATCCTTCGCGCCGGGCTTCGCCTGACCGGCCTGGAGGAGCGGACGGTCGGCGTCCGCGCCGTGACAGCGCTCGAGCAGGTGGAGCCGCGGACGCTCGTCCTGCTGACGACGAAGGTGAACGGCAACCGCGCGGCGATCGGCTCGATCGCTGCCGGCCTGCGCGACGATACGGTCGTCCTGTGCGTCCAGAACGGCCTCGACGGCGAGGTCATCGTGAAGGATGAAATCGCCAGGCGGCACGCCGGCTGCCAGGCGGCCGTGCTGCGGGCCGTGACCCAGTGCGGTGCGATCTTCCTCGAGCCGGGCCTCGTCGACCTCAAAGTGGCCGGCGAGACGATTCTCGAGCCTCACGGCCGGAGCCGCGAGATCGTGGATCTGCTGACCGCCGCCGGCCTGCCCGCTCGCGTGTCCGACCGCATCGCCGTGGAGATCTGGCGCAAGCTGATCTTCAACTGCGTCATCAATCCGATCACGTCGATCGCCGGGACGGAGGTCGGCGGCATCGCGAACCCCCAGCTCGATCCGCTCAAGCGGCTCGTCGTCGACGAATGCGTGAAGGTCGCGCATGCGGTGGGCGTCGAGTTCGACGAGGATCTCGTGCGCGCGGTCGGCGAAATCTACGGGCCGTCGCGCAATGTCGCGTCGATGCGTCAGGACCTGCTCAGGGGCAGGCCGACCGAAATCGCTTACATGAATGGCGCGGTGGTGGCGCTCGGCCGCCGGCTCGGCATGGAGTGCCCGGTGAACTCCGCCCTCGTCGCGATGATCAGAGCGATGGAAGGTAAGATAGCGGGCTGATGGAGGCTGCCACGAAGGTTTCCCGGGTCGGCATCGTCGCCAAATCGCACCTGCGCGAGGCGGCGCCGCATCTGACGGAGATCGAGTCCTGGCTGGCTGCGCGCGGCGCGGAAGCGGTGTTCGAGACGGAGACAGCGGCGCTCGTGCCCGGCGGCGGCGATCGGTTCGCGTGCGATCGGACCGACCTCGTCGAGCGCGTGGACATGGTGCTCGTGCTCGGCGGCGACGGCACGCTGCTCAGCATGGCCGACCGCATCGCGGCGGCCGGCTGCCGGATTCCCATTCTCGGCGTGAACTTCGGCAGCCTCGGATTCCTCACCGAGGTGACGCTCCCCGAGCTCTATCCCTCGCTCGAAGCGGCGCTGTCGGGCAGGGCGCGCATCGAGGAACGCCTGATGCTGCGCTCGACGACCGAGCGCGACGGCCGCCGGTTCGCCGAGCACCTCGTGCTGAACGACGTCGTCATCACCAAGGGCGCGCGCTCGCGGATGATCGACCTGTCGGTCTGGGTGGCGGACGAGTTCCTGACGCGCGTGCGGGCGGACGGCCTCATCGTCGCCACGCCGACCGGTTCGACCGCCTACAACCTCGCCGCCGGCGGCCCGATCGTCCAGCCGAACGTGGACGCGCTCGTCATCAACCCGATTGCGCCGCACACGCTGACCAACCGGCCCATCGTCATTCCGGCGAGCGCGACCATCCGCGTCGATCCGATGATGGAGGACGTCGAGGAGGTCTTCATCACCTTCGACGGCCAGGCCGGCTTCGACCTCCGCGCGCGAGACACCGTGCGCATCTGCCGCTCCGAGACGCCGCTCCGCCTCGTCAAGCCGACGACGCGCAGCTACTATGACGTGCTGCGGCAGAAGCTCAAGTGGGGCGAACGGTAACGCGGGACCGGTGGGGCGGGGCACCCGGGAGAGGACGCTTTCGTCGGTAGGGGACGGCCTTCAGGCCGTCCCGTGTCGGTAGGGGACGGCCTTCAGGCCGTCCCGCGCGTGACGATTGCCGCGCCCCGGTGCGCGCCGATGACGATTCGAGATGAACTGCCAGTCGATCACGCCGCCATTCGCGAGGTGAATCGTGCCGCATTCGGGCGGGACGACGAGGCGGACCTCGTCGACCGTCTTCGCGACGCGCACCTGGTCATCCGATCGAAGGTGGCGATCGAGGCAGGACGCGTCGTCGGGCACGTGCTGTTCAGCCCGGTCCGAATCGAGACAGAGAACGGAACGGTGGCAATCGCATCGCTGGCCCCGCTGGCCGTTGCCCCGGATCGACAGCGGCATGCCATCGGCAGCGCGCTGGTCACTGACGGCATCGACGTCTGCCGCGCCGACGGCTGGCCGGCAATCGTACTGGTCGGCGATCCGAAGTTCTATGCGCGGTTCGGTTTCTCGCGCGCGCCGGTCATCAATCTGACGAATCCCTACAGCGACGAAGCATTCCTCGGTCTCGAGCTGGTGGCTGGAGCGCTGAGCCGGCGGTCAGGGTCGGTCCGATATCCCGCAGCATTCGATGCACTGAGCGGGCACGGCTGATTGCTCATCGGGTCGGGACGGCCTGAAGGCCGTCCCCTACCGGACCCCGGCGCGCGCGTCCACCCCAGCTGTCCTTACCTGGCCTCCCGCTCCACCCGCCCCGGCAGCCTGCCCGCGCTCGCGGGCGCCAGACGCTCCTACCTCGGCATCGTCAGCAGCGCCGCCATCGAGTCGATCGCATCCCACAGATTCTGGATCCGCAGGTTCTCGTTCGCCCCGTGCTGGTTGTTGTCGAAGTTGACGACGGAGAGCCCGATCGTCGGGACCTTCAGCACGTCGGTGAACACGTAGAACGGCGCGCTGCCGCCGATCGTCGGCAGGCGGACGATCTCCCCTCCCGCCGCGCCGGCCACCGCCGAGACGACCGCTTTCGCAATCGGCACGTCCATCGGCGTGCGCCCGGCCGGGTACCCGCCGGACCGGGTCACGCGCGCGATCAACGGATGCGCCGCGCGCGTCGCGGCGTCGGGATCGCCGTCCACGAGGAAATAGCCCTTCGAACGCACGTAGGCGACGAGCCGATCGAACTGCTTCTGCGGATCGATCGTCTTCACGAGCCGCAGGTCGAGACGCGCGGCCGCGGTCGCGGGAATGACGGTCCGCCCCTGGCCTCCGACGCCGCCGCCCGACTCCATCGCGTCGATGTTCAGCGTCGGCAGGTTGTGCCGGTACTCCAGGCGCTCGTCCGGATTCTCCGGCTGTGAGAAGCCGAACGTCTTCATCAGCATCGGCGCGACGTTCGGAATCTCGTCGAGCGCCTGCCGCTCGATGGGCGTGAGCGGCGTCACGTCGTCGTAGAAGCCCGGCACCAGGATGCGGCCGTGATCGTCCTTCATGCCGCCGAGCAGCCGGGAGAGCTCGAGCGCCGGATTGGGTGCCCAGTTGCCGTAGTTGCCGCTGTGCAGGTCGTGCGCCGGGCCGTAGACGGTGATGGTGGCCGTCTCGATGCCGCGCGCGCCGAAGAAGAGCGTCGCGCGGCCGCTCGCGTGGCGCGGCCCGTCGACCATCATCAGCACGTCACCGCGGATCCTGTCGCCGTGCTCGCGGATGACGCGCTCGAGGTTCGGCGATCCGGCCTCCTCGTCTCCCTCGAGGATGACCTTCACGTTCGACGTCAGCGGAATCCCGAGCGCGTCGAGCGCGTCGACGCCGCTCAGGAACGCGACGATCGGCGACTTGTCGTCGGATGCCGAGCGTCCGTAGACGCGCCACTCGGAATCGACCGGAGCATGCAGGTCCTCGACCTTCAACGTGCGGCCGTCGGTCGCGACGACGACAGGAGTGAACGGCGGCGAGTGCGTCCACTCGCGCGGGTTCACCGGCTGGCCGTCGTAGTGGAAATAGAAGCCGATGGTGCGCGTCGCGCCGGGGACGCGCCGCTCGGCGAAGACGACCGGCGAACCGGCCGTCGGCACGATCTCCGCAGTGAAGTGCCGATCGCCGAACATCCGGACGAGCGCCTCGGCGTTGCGCTGGATGTCCGCCTTGTTCGCGGCGACGTTGGGCAGCGACAGCCACGCGAACAGATTGCCGAGCACGCTGGTCTCGTGGGCGGTCCGCCAGGCCCGCACGCGCTCGACGGGAGTCTGCGGAGCAGCGGCCATCGCCGCGGCAGCGAGACACACGCTCAACGCAGGACGGAGTCGTTTGAACATGAGGCGTATGGTAAACCCTTCGGGAGGGCTCAGGGCCGAGGGCCAAGGGCCAAGGGCTGACGGCCGGCAAGGGCTCGGGCCCGGAGGGGCGGCCCGGACCCTAACGCCAGTAGCCGCGACGCGCCTGCACGTCGGCCGAGCGGTCCTTCACACGCAGCGTGATCGTGTGCCAGCCGGGCCGATCGACGCCGCTCGGGACGTACATCAGCAGGTAGCGATTCTGGAACTCGCGAACGGCGGACCCGAAGGCGTCCGCGAGGTCGCGGTCGTCGGCGTGAAGCAGCCGTCCGCCGGTGGCGGCGGCGATCGCGGGCAGGAACTCGCCCGCACCGATGCCGGCCAGGTGCGCAAGCTCGCCGGGCCGCCATCTCCGATCCGGATTCCGCATCAGCAGATCCACGGCGCGCTCGGACCCGACCGCCTCTGTCGTCACCGCGTAGACGACCCCGTCCGACTGCATGGCCGCATCCACGACGGCGGGCGCCGTCAGCCAGCTGGACGTATCCAGACCGTCGCTGAAGATCAGCGCCAGCGTGCGCGAGGAGCCGCCCGCTTCCAGCAGCAGACCGGAGTACGCCGCATCGTACAGCGAGGTGCCGCCGCCGGCCGAGACCGCGGCGAGGGCGTCGAGCAGCCGCGTCCGGTCGGCCGTCAGTGCGGTTCGCTCGGTGACCTGGTGCGAGAAGGTGACGAGCGCCGCCCGGTCGATTCCCCGAAGCGCTCCGACAGCGGCGCGGCCCGCGGCGAGCAGCGACTGGAGTCGCGGGCCGGCTACGCTTCCGCTCACGTCCAGCACAAACACGAGGTTCACCGGAATCGATTCGACGCTCACGAACCGGACGGCTTGCGGAACGCCGTTGTCGCGCAGCTCGAAGTCCTCGGCGCTCAGCCCGCCGACCGGCCTGCCGCTGCGGGTCACGAGGGCATCCACTTTCACCGCGTCAACGCCGGCGCGAAACCGCGGCGGCGACTGGCGGACCGGCCCGGGAGCCGCGGACGTCAGCGCCGTCGCCGCGCACGCGAGCACCGCGAGCGCGGCTCTATCGCTCGTCCTCATGCGATCGACTCCGGCGCGCGATGTCTTCGAGCCAGTCGGAAACGCGCCACGCCTGGCCCATGTCGTACAGCCACCACGGATCGCTGCTGAAGTTGCGCGTCGGCGAGCCAGTCAGATGCTCCCGCAGCAGCTGCGCGGCACCGGCGCGGTCGCCGAGGCTCTCGGCCATGACATGGCTCAGCGCCACCGCGGCCGACTGGCCGTTCGGATATGCCTGAAGAGCCGCCCGGTAGTCGCCGGCCGCTTCCTCCGGCTTTCTTTCCGCCTCCGCAAGCGCACCGAGCAGCAGCGATCGCCAGTAGGCAGGAACCGGCGCCAGCGACGCCGACTCGACGCGCGCCAGATCTCGGGCCGCGGACTGCGGATCGCCCTTCGTGAGCCGCAGGCGCGCCAGCCGGATCCACGCTTCCTCCAACCCGGGATCGAGAGCCACGGCTCGCTCGTAGTCGGCAGCCGCGCGCGCCTCTTCGTTCGCGACGACGGGCTGGCGATCGGGCCAGTTCGCGAGCGTCGCGCCGGGAGGCAGGCTCGCCATGGATCGCGCCGCCGATTCGCGCGCAGATCCGCGGCCCAGAACGAGCCAGGGATCTCGTGGCAACCACGCCAGGCATCGGTCGAACTGCGCGAGGGCCAGCCCCTGCTGCTGGCTCGACGTCAGCAGGACCCCGGCCGCTCTGCACCACGCTCCAGCGAACCCGGGGTCGAGCGGCACGAGCAGGTCGGGCAGATAGACGTCCGCGAATCGCAGGTTGATTGCGAGCAGACCGGCCGCACCATCGCGCCAGGCCGCGGCCGCCACCGCCGTGTGCAGCCCGACGGCAGCCCGGAGCTGCGCCACAATCGGGGTCGGCAGTCCGCGCTGCCAGTCCTGCCACTCCCGGGCGCCTGCCGAACCGGCGCCTCCCCGCGCACCACGCACCGGGGACGGATGAGGAGCGGCCACCGCGCCCGCGTAGACCGCGTCATACGCGCGCTCGATCTGCTCGGTCAGCGCCGCCCGTCGCCTTCTATATCGGTCGAGATCCGAGGCAGCGCGCGGCTCCGCATCCAGCTTTGCGAGCTCGACGAACAACTGCTTCAGGGCGGCGACGATCCCCGCGAACCGCTGGACCGCGCGCTGGAGGTCTTCGGCGGTCCACGACGCGAGCGCGTTCACCGCATCCGCGGCGTTGCCGTTTCCGTACTGCCGGACGAGCTCGGAGTACCGTTTCGTGAGGGATGGGATCGGATCGTCCGAGGCCGCCGCGGCGTGAACGGGCACCGGGTGCACCCACGCGAGCGCGAGCGCTCCGACAACGCCGCCCAGCAGGGCGAGACACGCGCCGTATCCGGGTCGCACTCCTCTGACCAACACCGTACTGGCCCTTCAGCGTCTGCCCCGCTCGCGCTTTTCCCTGAAATACAGCACCTGATATTTCCGCACGTTGCGGTTGTGTTCGGCCAGCGTCGTCGCGAACACGTGCGACCCGTCGTTGCGGCTCACGAAGTACAGGTAGTCGGCGACGGCCGGATGGACGACGGCTTCGAGAGAGGCGCGGCCGGGCGCGGCAATCGGACCGGGCGGCAGTCCGACATGACGATACGTGTTGTATGGAGAGTCCATCTGCAGATCGTCGCGGCGCAGGTTGCCGGTGTACTTCCCCTCGCGCTCCAGCGCGTAGATGATTGTGGGATCACACTGCAGGCCCATTCCGATCCGCAGCCGGTTCTCGTAGACGGCCGCCACGATCGGGCGCTCGTCCGGCCGCGCGGTCTCCTTCTCCACGATCGACGCGAGCGTCACGACCTGATGCGGCGTGAGCCCGCGTGCGTCGGCGGCGGCCCGGACGTCCGCCGCGAACACGTGCTTGAAGCGCTCCACCATCACCTGGACGAGCTCTTTCGCGCCGATGTGCCTGGCCACGGTGTACGTCTCGGGGAACAGATAGCCTTCGAGGTCCTGCGCCTGCGGGTCGAGCGCCCGGATCGTCGATGCGTCCCGGGCGGCTGCAGTGAACGCGTCCGCGGTGCCGAGCCCGTGCGCCTCGAAAATCCTCGCCATCTCGGCGATCGTGAGTCCTTCCGGGAACGTCACGCTGACGACGTAGACTTCGCCGCGCACCAGCTTCCCGATGACGTCGTAGGGCGTCATGGCATCGGCGAAGCGATACTCGCCCGCCTTCAGGTGCCGGCCTTGCCCGGTCAGATAGAGAGCCGCGCGCCACGTCACGTGATCGCGGACGACGCCGGCGGCGACGAGCCGGTCGCCGATGGCTTTCGTGCCCGCCCCGGGCGGAACGTCCACGAACTGCTCGCTGCCGCCGTAGCCACGATACGGCCGATGCAGTCGCGCGTACAGCACGCCGGCGGGAACGGCCGCCGCGATGAGGACGGCCAGCACGACGATCAACAAGACGAGTCGTTTCATGCGCGCCGGTCCAGATAGTCCTGCAGGATCACGGCCGCCGCCGCGGCGTCGAGGCGCGCCTTTCTGGCGCGCCAGTCGCGCTCGCCGACCGCGAGGCGGCTCTCGGCTTCTTGACTCGACAACCGTTCATCCTGAAGCACGATTGGGACCCGGATCCGCTCTCGCAGGGCGGCAACGAATGCTTCGACCTGGGGCGTCTCGGCCGTCGGCGTGCCGTCGAGCCGTCTCGGCAGGCCGACGACGACCCCGGCGAGCCCGTCCTCGTCCTCGGACAGCCGAGCCGTTTCCGCGGCCACCTGCGCGAGGGCGTCCGGGAACCCGCTCACGCGGAGCGTCCGCAGCGGCCGCGCGAGCGTGCCGGACGCGTCGCTGATTGCCAGTCCGATGCGGCGCAGGCCCCAGTCGACGCCAAGAATGCGGCCGCGGGCGGTCACGGCCGATAGTGTACCGTAGTGAATCGCGTGCCCGTCGCCGTTCTGGCCGTGGGCCTGGCGATGCCGAGCGACCTCGATGGACGACCACTCTTCTGAACGCTGCGGTGGAAACCGGCGGCCGCGCAGGACGGGCCTGAAGGCATGCGCCGTCCCGGCCCTCGTATTCGCGACCCTGATTGCCCCGCGTCCCGTGCGCGCCCAGTCGAACGACCGGGCCCGGGCCGAAGCGATGGCGCGACTGGCCGGCGAGCGGCTCCGGGCGCTCGAGCGCGAGGCGGAGGGGCTGGCCGCCACGGAGCGCACGGTGCTCGGCGATCTGCGGAAGCTCGAGCTCGACCGTCAGATCAAGACCGAGGCCCTCAAGCAGGCCGAGGCGCGCGCCGATGCCGTCAGCGCGGAGTTGACCGAGACCGGGCAGCGGATCGCGACGCTGGAGCGGCAGGAGCAGGACGAGCGGCCCGGACTGCGCGCGCGGCTCGTCGAGATCTACAAGCTTGGAGAGGGACGGTACCTGCGTCTGCTGCTGTCGACCGCCGACGTGCATCGCATGGCGCAGGCGACGCGCACGGTGGCGATGCTGGCGGAGCAGGACCGCCGCCGGATCGCCGCGCACGAGCAGACGCTCGGTGAGCTCAGAGCGGCGCGCACGGCGCTCGCGGCGCGGCGCACGGAGGCCGACCAGTTGCGCGACCAGGCGCGGCGCGCCCAGGCGGCAGCGGTCCGCGCGGCCGATGCGCGCAACGCGCTCATCCGCGAGATCGATCAGCGGCGCGACCTCAATGCCCAGTTGACGTCGGAACTGCAGGCAGCGCAGGCGAAGCTGCAGGCGGCCGTGCGGGATCTCGGATCCGGGTCGACGGAAGCCGACGCGGGCTCGATGGCGCTCTCGCTGCCGCTCCGGCCGTTCCGCGGCGTTCTGCCCTGGCCGGCGCCCGGCCCCGTGCGCCGGCGGTTCGGCGGCACGGCCACGCCGGGCGCCGCGGCGTCCAATGGCATAGAGATCGCGGTCGACGAGGGAACGCCGGCGCGCGCGGTGCACGACGGCGTCGTGGCCTTCGCCGGTCCGTTCGCCGGCTTCGGCAACCTGGTGATCATCGACCACGGCGCGAAGGCGTTCAGCCTGTACGGGAACCTGCTCGACGTCGCGGTCGCCCGCGGTGCCCGCGTCGCCCGCGGGGAAAAGGTGGGCACGGTCGGGCCGTCGCCCACCGGGCCAGCGGGGCTGTATTTCGAATTGCGCATCGACGGTCGGCCGGTCGATCCCTTACAATGGCTGGGGAAACGGTGAGGTCCATGTCTCCACGCACACGCGTCCTCGTCATGTCGATTTCGGCGCCGATTGTGGCCTTCGCGATTGTCGGCGGCTTCCTCGGCAAGGTGATGGCGCGCGAGGGCTCGTACCAGGACCTTCGCATGTTCGACGAGGTCACCGGCCTCATCGACAACAACTACGTGCAGAACGTCGACATCGACAAGGTGATGCACGGCGCGATGCACGGCCTCGCCGATGCGCTCGACGCCGACAGCGCGTATCTCTCGCCGGCCGAGGTGAAGGAAGTCCAGGACGCCCGGGCGCTGCCGCCCGGCGACGTCGGGCTGGAGCTGACGCGTCAGTATTACCTGCGCGTGATCGCCGCGCGCGAGGGCTCGCCTGCCGCGCACGCCGGCCTGCGGACCGGCGATTACATCCGGATGATCGACGACCAGGCGACGCGCGACATGTCGGTGTGGGAAGGCGTGCGCGCGCTGCGCGGCGCGCCGGGATCGACCGTCAAGCTGACCGTCATCCGCGGCAGCGCCGCCGACCCTCACGTGGTCGAGCTCACCCGGGAAGCCATGCCGGACCCTGAGGTGACCGGACGCATCGCCGCGCCCGGCGTCGGCTACGTGCGGATTCCGGAGTTCGAGCAGCGCACCGCCGAGCAGGTCAAGGCCGAGGTCGCGCGCCTGAAGAAGGAAGGCGCCGCGAAGCTGCTCGTCGACATCCGCCAGGCCTCGAGCGGCGTCCCGGCGAGCGGCCTGAGCGTCGCCCGTCTCTTCGTCGGCACCGGCACCCTGGCGATTCTCGAATCGAAGCGCGGCGACTCCGTCGAGCGCGAGACGATCGCTGCCGCCCCGGGCGACGGCTCGATCACGGATCCGGTCACCGTGCTCATCGACACCGGCAGCTCCGGCGCCGCCGAGCTGTTCGCGTCGGCGCTCGTCGGCAATCACCGCGCGGATCTGGTCGGCGAACGCACGATCGGCCGGGTGGCGGTGCAGAAGCTGATCACGCTGCCGGACGGCAGCGGCCTGTGGCTCTCGACCGGCCGGTACCTGCAGCCCGACGGCAGTGCGCTGCACGAGAAGGGGCTCGAGCCGACCGTCGCCGTCGACGAGCCGGAGGTCGAGTTCGGGCAGCCGGCACCGACCGCCGATCCGATCTTCGAGAAAGCGCTCGCGAGCGCGACCGGCAAGGGCGCCGCGTAAGCGGCGGCGCGCAGCCGCGACGTGCATCGGCTGAGATCGATCCCCGGAAAGGGCCGAAAAATCGCGCCTTCCGCTTGACACCCCTCGCGCGCTCGCGTATAACCACACAGCGTTTTCGCATCCAACAACAGTCCGCCGGTCGCTCGCGCGCCGCTGACGCTTTTTTCCGGCGACTCTCGTCAGGAGGCTTCATGAACAAACAGGACATCGTCACGAAGATCGCGAAGGACACCGGGATGACGAAGACGGCCGCGGCCGCCGCAGTCGATTCGCTCATCGAGGGCATCACGAAGTCGCTCAAGAAGGGCGACGCCGTGTCGTTCGTCGGCTTCGGCACGTTCAAGACGTCCCACCGGAAGGCGCGTACCGCGCGCAACCCGCAGACCGGCGCCGCGATCAAGATCCCGAAGCGCCGCGTGCCGCGCTTCACCGCCGGCAAGGCGCTCAAGCAGGCTGTCAAGTGAGATAGGAACGGGCTCGGGGCTGAGGGCTCGGCGTCAGGGCTCGCTCTGGCTGCCTGCGAGGTCCTTCCCCCGAGCCCGTCGCACCACCGAGCCCTCCCCCTGCGCCCTCGGCCTTTTAGCCCTTCTCAATCCCGTGTTATACTGTCCGTTCGCGTAACGCCTTGTTTTTCAAGACGTAGGCGCGTAGCTCAGAGGTTAGAGCGCCTGCTTGACACGCAGGAGGTCGGTGGTTCGAGTCCACCCGTGCCTACCAACTGCAGCTATCGGCTATCAGCTGTCGGCTTTCGGCTGCAGCCGGCTGACAGCTGAAACCCGAAAGCCGAAGGCCGAAAGCTTCATCGATCGACTCCCCATGAGCCAGGTCACGGTCACCCTTCCGGACGGTTCGAGTCGCTCCGTGCCCGCGGGCACGTCCGTTCGCGACGTCGCCGAAGGGATCTCGCCGCGCCTCGCGAAGGCGGCGCTGGCCGGGGTCGTCGACGGCGCGCTGGTCGATCTGGCGTACCCGATCGAGCGCGACGCGGCCGTGCGCGTGGTTACCGAGCAGAGCCCGGAAGCGCTGGCGCTCTATCGTCACAGCACGGCGCACCTGCTCGCGGCCGCGGTGACCAGTCTGTTCCCGGGCGCGCAGTGCGGCATCGGGCCGGCGACCGACGAAGGCTTCTTCTACGACTTCGTCGTCGATCGACCGTTCGTGCCGGAGGATCTCGAGGCGATCGAGAAGAAGATGAAGGAGCTCGCGAGCCAGGATCTGCCGTACGAGCGGCAGATGTGGCCGCGCGAGGAGGCCAAGGCGTTCTTCGCGAAGCGCGGCGAGCCGCTCAAGGTGCAGCTCATCGACGAGAAGACGGCGGCACGGTCCGAGATCTCCTGCTACACCATCAAGGACAAGGACACCTTCATCGATTTCTGCGTGGGGCCGCACGTGCCATCCACCGGGCGGCTGAAGGCGTTCAAGCTGTTGAGCACCTCGAACGCGTACTGGAAGGGCGATGCGCAGAACCAGCCGATGCAGCGCGTCTACGGCACGGCCTTCTTCTCCGACAAGGAGCTGAAGGCGTACCTGACGCAGATCGAGGAGGCGAAGAAGCGCGATCACCGAAAGCTCGGCCGCGAGCTCGGGCTCTTCTGGTTCCATCAGTGGGCGCCCGGCGAGCCGTTCTGGCTGCCCAAGGGCACCGCGCTCGTGCACCTGCTCGGCAACTACATGCGCGACGTGCTGTTTCCCGCCGGCTACGTCGAGGTCCGCGCGCCGCTCGTCTTCAACAAGGCGCTCTGGGAGACGTCGGGCCACTGGGCGCACTACAAGCAGAACATGTTTCTGATCGAGTCGCCCGGCGAGGAGGAGAAGTCGGGCCTCAAGCCGATGAACTGCCCGGGCCACATGCTGCTGTTCGGCAGCGAGGTGCGCAGCTATCGCGACCTGCCGCTGCGAATCCACGAACAGAGCGTGCTCCACCGGATGGAGGCGTCCGGCGTGCTGAGCGGCCTGACGCGCGTGCGCGAGTTCATCATGGACGACGCGCACATCTTCCTGCGGGAGGACCAGATCGGCGAGGAGGTCGAGCGGCTGCTGCGCCTGGTGCGGCGCGTGTACGACGACTTCGGGCTCACGCCGGAGATGAAGCTCTCGACGCGGCCGGCGGAGTACCTCGGCGAAAAGGCGACGTGGGACCACGCCGAGGCCGAGCTCACGCGGGCCCTCGAGTCCGCGGGTCAGGCTTACACGGTCAACGCAGGAGACGGCGCGTTCTACGGTCCGAAGATCGACTTCGCGGTCACCGACGCGCTCGGCCGCAAGTGGCAGTGCGCGACGATTCAGCTCGATTACCAGCTGCCGCAGCAGTTCGGGCTGAAGTACACCGGCGCCGACAACGCCGAGCACCGTCCGGTGGTCATCCACCGCGCGATTTTCGGCAGCTTCGAGCGGTTCATCGCGCTCCTGATCGAGCACTACGCGGGCGCGTTCCCGCTGTGGCTGGCCCCGGTTCAGGCCCTCGTGCTGCCGATTTCGGATCGGCACCTCGAATACGGCCGGTCCGTGCTGGAGCGCCTGAAGGCCGCGGGCCTGCGGGCCGGGCTCGACGAGCGGCAGGAGAAGATCGGATATAAGATTCGAGAGGCGCAGCTCCAGAAAGTGCCCTACATGCTGGTGGTCGGCGACCGCGAGTCGGCCGAGGGCACGGTCTCGGTGCGCACGCGCACGGGCGGCGATCAGGGTGCCGCCAGGGTCGACGAGTTCGTCGCCAACGCGCGCGCGGAAATCGACTCGAAGGGAAGACAGGTGTCAGCGGAGAGCCGATAGCTGATAGCCGATAGCTTTCAAGGAGGCCTATATCGCTTTCGACAGAGGACCTCGCCGCGACGATCGCGTGCGAGTCAACGAGCGCATTCGCGTCCGCGAAATCCGCGTGATCGACGAGGCCGGCCAGCAGCTCGGCATCATGCCGCCGCCGCAGGCCCTCGCCATCGCCCGGCAGAAGGGGCTCGATCTGGTCGAGATCTCACCGACGGCGACCCCGCCGGTCTGCCGCATCATGGATTTCGGGAAGTACCAGTATCAGGAACAGAAGCGCGCGCGCGAGGCCCGGCGGCACCAGAAAGTGATCGAGGTCAAGGAGATCAAGTTCCGCCCGAAGGTCGACGAGCACGACTATCAGTTCAAGAAGAAGCACATCGAGCGCTTCCTCGAAGAGGGCGACAAGGTGAAGGCGACCATCTTCTTCCGCGGGCGCGAGATGGCGCACCCGGAGATCGGCCGCCGCATTCTCGAGCGCCTCGTGCAGGAGCTCTCGGATGTCGCGGTGGCCGAGACGATGCCGCGGATGGAGGGCAATCAGATGCACACCATCCTGAGCCGGAAGACGACCGGCGGCGGCCGGGCCAAAGCCGCGGCCGCAACCACGGCGCGATAGATGAGACCGTCAGCAGAGACGAGCGCATGCCGAAACTGAAGACGCACCGCGGCGCTGCCAAGCGCTTCAAGCGGACGAAAACGGGCAAGTTCCTGAGGAGCAAGGCGTTCAAGCAGCACATCCTCAGCAGCAAGACGACCAAGCGGAAGCGCACGCTCCGCGGTACCGTCACGGCGGCGGAAGTCGACGTGGCGAAACTGGCGCGCATGCTTCCGTACAAATAGTCAAAATAGCTGACGGCGGTCGGCTATCAGCTGTCAGCGCGCTGACAGCTGACGCTGATCGCTGCCAGCTGGAGATCAGCAATGCCGCGAGTGAAACGAGGATCGGTCCGGCGGGCGAAGCGGAAGAAGCTGCTCGGGCTCGCCAAGGGCTATTACGCCAACAAGAGCAAGCTGTATCGTGCCGCGAAGGAATCGGTCGATACCGCGCTCAAGTACGCCTTCGTCGGCCGCCGCCGCAAGAAGCGCGATTTCCGGCGGCTGTGGGTCGTCCGCATCAACGCCGCCGCGCGCGAACAGGGCCTCACCTACGGACAGCTGATGAGCGGCCTCAAGCACGCCGGCGTCGCGCTCGACCGCAAGAGCCTCGCCGAGCTCGCCGTGTCGAGTCCGAAGGCGTTCGCGTCGCTGGCGAGCCAGGTGAAGGCGGCTCGGTGATACCGCACGGGAATGCCGCTGCCCGATCACGCCGCCGTCCAGGCGCAGATAGCCGCGTTCGAGGCTGACCTCGCCGGGGCCCGAACGCCCCGCGACGCGCAGTCCGTCCGCGATCGCTTCCTCGGGCGCCGGAACAGCGTCGTCGCGTCGTGGATGCAGCTGATTCCCACGGCGCCTCCCGACGAGAAGAAGAACATCGGCCGCTTCGCGAACGAGCTGAAACAGGCCATCGAGACGCGCTGGACCGCCTACCTGGCGCAGGCCGACGCGCGCGCGCGCCCGGCCGGCGCCGTCGACGTCACGCTGCCGGGTCGCGTCCCGCCGCTCGGCCATCGCCATCCGCTCACGGTCGTCCGCGACGAGATGGAAGAGATCTTCACGCGGATGGGATTCGCGATCGTCGAGGGGCCCGAGGCCGAGGACGACTGGCACTGCTTCGATGCGCTGAACATGCCCGCCGAGCATCCCGCGCGGGACATGCAGGACACGCTGTACCTCGCGCCGGCGATGCCCGCCGACGCGTGGACGCCCGCCGGTCCGCGCGACGAGGCCGACCGCCGCCGCGACCTGCGGACGCTGCTGCGCACGCACACCTCCTCGATGCAGATCCGGTACATGCAGGCGCACCCGCCGCCGATCCGGATCGTGGTACCCGGACGCGTGTACCGGCGCGACGATCTCGACCTGACGCACACCCCCATGTTCACCCAGATGGAGGGGCTCGTCGTCGGCGAAGGCGTGTCGCTCGCCGATCTCAAGGGGACGCTGCTCGAGTTCGCCCGCGCGATGTTCGGAGCCTCCACCCGCGTCCGCCTGCGGCCCAGCTTCTTCCCGTACACCGAGCCGAGCGCCGAGCTCGACGTCAGCTGCTGGCAGTGCGGCGGCGAGGGCTGCGCGATGTGCAAGCGGACCGGCTGGATCGAGATTCTCGGCTGCGGCATGGTCCACCCGGCCGTCTTCGAAGCCGTCGGGTACGACTCGGATCGCTACACGGGCTTCGCCTGGGGCATGGGCATCGAGCGCGTCGCCATCCTGCGATACCAGCTGGACGACATCCGCCTGCTGTTCGAGAACGACCTGCGCTTCCTCGAGCAGTTTCCCTGCTGAAGCCGCGAATGTGATCATCGCGGGCATCCAGGTCATTTGGCGCATCCGGGAACTGCCCGGATAGAATGACCCGACGAACGCCCAGGCCAATGACCCGATAACCAGATGCCGCCCAGGCCAAAATTCATCCCGACGTATGCGCCTCGTCCTCTCCTGGCTCCGTGACTTCGTCGACGTCGACGCCTCCGCGCAGGAGATCGCGGACACGCTCGGCCTGCGCGGGTTCGAGGTCGCGGCGGTCGAGCCGACGGGCGACGCCGACGGCGTGATCGACTTCGAAATCACCGCCAACCGGCCCGACTGCCTGAGCGTCCTCGGCCTCGCCCGCGAGGTGGCTACCGCCTACGGCGTCCCGCTGCGCCTGCCGTCGGCGGAGCCCGGCGCGCGCGTGAGGCTCGCGTCGGTTCCGACCGGGGAATCGGACCGCGTCAGGGTGACGGTCGAGGATCCCGACCTGTGCCCCCGGTACACCGCGGCGGTCGCCGACGTCGAGAGCGCGGCCTCGCCCGCCTGGATGACCGCGCGGCTCGAAGCGGCCGGCGTGCGCCCGATCGGCGCGATCGTCGACGTCACCAACTACGTGCTGCTCGAGCTCGGCCACCCGATGCATGCGTTCGATCTCGACCGGCTCGCCGGCGCCGAGATCCGGGTGCGGCGCGCCAAGCCGGGCGAAGCCATCCGCACGCTCGATGACGTCGACCGGAAGCTCGATCCGGACATGCTCGTCATCGCCGACGCGTCCCGCGCGCAGGGGATCGCCGGCGTCATGGGCGGGGCCTCGTCGGAAGTCTCCGGCGCCACGCGCACGATTGTGTTCGAGAGCGCGTACTTCGCCCCGACGTCGGTCCGCCGCACCAGCAAGCGGCTCAATCTCAAGACGGAGGCCTCTGCCCGGTTCGAACGCGGCGCCGACATCAACGGTGCGGCGCCGGCGCTGCAGCGCGCCATCGCGCTGATGACGGCCATCGGCGCGGGCCGGCCGAGCGGCCCGGTCGTCGATCGCTATCCCCGGCTGCGCGGCGGCACGACGATTCATCTGCGCCGCGATCGCATCGCCGGGCTGCTCGGCGTCGTCGTTGGAGACGAAGACGTCGTCCGGATCCTGCTCGGCCTCGGCCTGGCGCCCTCGCCTGCGGCCGACGGCTGGGACGTCGGCGTGCCGACGTTCCGCGTCGATCTCGCGCGCGAGGCGGATCTCATCGAGGAGGTCGGCCGGCATTACGGCTTCGATCGTCTGCCGGCGACCTTTCCGCCACAGACCGCCGCCGCGCCGGCGCCCGATCCCCGCATCGCCCGGGATCGCCTGGTCCGGCGCGTGCTGACCGCGGCGGGACTGTCCGAAGCGGTCACCTTCAGCTTCGTCGAGGCGCAGGCGGCGGAGGCGTTCGCGGACGGAGCGAGTCTCGTTCGCGTCGCCAACCCGCTCTCGGCGAAGTTCGACATGATGCGGCCGTCGCTCCTGCCCGGTCTGGTCGGCGCCGTCGCGCACAATCGCCGGCACGGCCGCCGCGACGTCGGCCTGTTCGAGATCGGCACGCGCTTCACCACGGCCGGCGAGACGCGCGGCGTCGCGATCGCGTGGACCGGCACGACGACGCCCGAGCACTGGACGCGCAGCGCGCGCGAGGTCGACTTCTTCGACGCGAAGGGCGCGATCGAGCGGATCTGCCATGCGCTCGGCGCCGCACCCCAGTTCGAGCCGGCGGACGACGCCGCGCTGGTGTCTGGCCAGGCAGCGGTCGTATCGGCGGACGGCCGTCCGCTCGGACGCGTCGGCCTGCTCGCTCCCGCGCTGGTCGAGGCGCACGGGGCGCCGCGGCAGGACAAGGTGTACGTCGCCGAGCTCGATCTCGATGCGGCGTGGTTCGCGCGGCCTGCGGCCGTCGACGCCGCGCGCCCCCTGCCGCGCTATCCGTCCGTCGTCCGCGATCTGTCGATCGTCGTCGATGACGCCTTGCCTGCGGCGATCATTCGTGGCACCATTCTGGCGGCCGGCGCCGCGGCGCCGGCGCCGCTCGTCGACGTCGCGTTCTTCGATCGGTATCAGGGCAAGGGCGTGCCGGACGGACGCGTGAGCCTGTCGGTCCGGATGACCTTCCAGGCGGACGATCGCACGCTGACCGACGCCGAGGTGCAGCGCAGTTTCGAGACCATCCTCGCCGCGCTCGTTCGAGGGCACGGCGCGGTCCAGCGGTAGATCGGTAGAGGACGGCCTACAGGCCGTCCGTTCAGCGGCAGATCGGTAGAGGACGGCCTTCAGGCCGTCCGTTCAGCGGTAGATCGGTAGAGGACGGCCTTCAGGCCGTCCTTTCAGCGGCAGATCGGTAGAGGACGGCCTTCAGGCCGTCCTTTCAGCGAAAGACATCGGGAGGGGCGGCTGCAGGCCGTCCCGTGAACGCAGGAACGTTATGGCGAAAACGGCAACGCGGACCGTGGATCTCGAGCCGATCGACCGGCTGGAGGAGAAGCTCAAGCTGCTGGTCGGCATGGTGGATCGCATGAAGGCGGAGCAGGCGCGGGCGGCCGAGGAGAACCAGCGGCTGGCCCGCGAGCTCGAGGGGCTGCGCGGCCGCCTGGCGGCGAACGAAGGCCTGACGACCGAGTTGACCTCGCTCAAGGAAGAGCGCGAGATCATCCGGGCGCGCGTCGGCGAGATGCTCGACCAGCTCGAGGCGCTCAACCTGTAACGCGCGCCGGGTCCAGAGGGCCCGGCCGGCGATGGGTGCCGGGTCCCGTGGACCGGCCTACAAGTCATGACAGAATCCGGATCCGTCGTGCCGGTCGAGATCCACGGGCAGCGGTACCCGATCCGCAGCGCGCTGGAGCCCGACTACGTGTTGCGGCTCGCCAGCTACGTCGACGAGAAGATGCGCGCGGCCGCCGAGTCGACGCCGACCGGCGACTCGCTGCGGCTCGCCGTTCTGGCTGCCGTCAACATCGCCGACGAACTGTTTCGCTGCCGCGACACCAGCCGGCTGCGCGACGGACGGCTGGCCGAACGCGCCGAGGAGCTCGAACGCCTCGTCGATCGCCTTCTCCTCGCGCCCTGACCCGCGAACCCCAGAGCGCCACGCCCCCCGCCCCCCGGTGTTGCGAACCCCGTGACCATACGTTAAGATCGCGACAGCGTTTGAGTTCCCTGCTTTGCGCGTGATGGCGGTAGGCTCGTTTGAGCCAACGTTTTACCCAAGTGAGTCGCGACGCCGCGTGGTGTGCATGCCTCCGTGCGAGGAAGCCTGAAACGCGGCTTGTTTGAGCGGTTCCACCTGCTTACGCAGGTTCATCGACCTCCCCACACGGCAAAGCGGGGCCTTTCGTTGCCTTCCCTCTCATTTCCGTAGTCCGCGGGGCGGTTTCCCCCGCGCGCGGCGCCGACCTGAGCTAGCCCGATGTGGGTCCGCGGGAAAGGACGTCACGCGTGTTGCCATACCTCGGATATCTCGTCAACGTGGTCATCACGCTGGTCGCCGCCGGGGCGGTGTTCGCCGTCTGGGTCGCCAACCGCAAGCGCATCGCAGCCGAGACGATCGGCCGCTCCGAAGAGCAGGCGCTCCGCATCGTCCGTGAAGCCGAGCGCGACGCCGAGGCCCGCAAGAAGGAGGCGCTGCTCGAAGCCAAGGAAAAGGCCCACGATCTGCTCGCCGATGCCGAGCGCCAGGCGCGCCATGAGCGGCAGCAGGCCGCGACGTTCGAGCAGGCGCTCGGCCGCCGCGAGGCCAATCTGATCGAGCGCCAGGCGGCGATCGAGCGCCTGGAGAAGGAACTGAATGCGCGCGACCGCCTGCTGAACGACCGCGAGAAGGTGGTGGCGGCCTCCGAGACCCGCTACGCCCAGCTCGTCGCGCGGCAGCAGCACGAGCTCGAGCGCGTTGCCAGCCTGACCGCCGACGAGGCCCGGGACCTGCTCCTCAAGCAGATCGAGGCCGACGCGCGGCGCGACGCCGCAAACCTGGTCAAGCGCCTCGACGCGGAGGCGCGGGAGACGGCCGTCGATCGCGCCAAGCACTACATCACGGAGGCCATCCAGCGCAGCGCCGCGGAGCACGCCATCGAGACGACCGTCTCGGTCGTCGACCTGCCGAGCGACGACCTGAAAGGGCGCATCATCGGACGCGAAGGGCGCAACATCCGTGCGCTCGAGCTGGCGACCGGCGTCGACCTGATCGTGGACGACACACCCGGCGCCATCATCCTGTCCGCCTTCGACCCGTACCGCCGCGAGATCGCACGCAAGGCCATCGAGCGGCTCATCGCCGACGGCCGCATCCACCCCGCGCGCATCGAGGAGGTGGTGCAGAAGGTCAAGGACGAGACCGAGGACGCGATGCGGAAGGACGGCGCCGCCGCCGCCTTCGAGCTGGGCCTGCACGACCTCCACCCCGAGATTCACCGCCTGATGGGCAAGCTGAAATTCCGCACGAGCTATGGCCAGAACGTCCTCGCGCACTCGGCGGAGGTCGCCCGGCTGGCCGGCATGATGGCGCGGGAGGTCGGCCTGGATGCGCACGTGTGCGTGCGCGCCGCCTTCCTCCACGACATCGGCAAGGCCATCGATCGCGAGATGCAGGGCACGCACCTGGAGCTCGGGATCGAGTTCCTCCGCCGCCACGGCGAGAACGAGGCGGTGGTCATGGCGATGGCGGCGCACCACATGGACATCGACTGGCCGTCGCTCGAGGCCATGATCGTCCAGGCCGCCGACGCCATCTCCGCGGCGCGGCCCGGGGCGCGGCGCGACATCCTCGAGTCCTACGTCAAGCGCCTCGAGAAGCTCGAAGGAATCGCCGACTCGTTCAAGGGGGTGTCGAAGGCGTTTGCGCTCCAGGCCGGACGGGAAGTCCGGATCCTGGTCGAGAGCGAGAAGATCTCCGACGAAGAAGCGGTGTGGCTGTCCAAGGACATCGCCCGCCGGATCGAGAACGAGCTCGAATATCCCGGCCAGATCAAGGTCACCGTGATCCGCGAGACCCGGGCCGTCGACTACGCCAAGTGATTGTCGCGGACCTCACCGAAGCCGCGCTGATCGCGCGGATTCGCGATCGCCTCCCCGCGGCCCCCTCCTGGCTCCTCGTCGGCCCCGGCGACGATGCGGCCGTCGTCGAGCCGGAGCGCAACCGCGTCGAGGTCTTCACCGTGGACGCGCTCGTCGAAAGCGTCCACTTCGACCGCGCGTTCGTGCCTCCCGCCGCGATCGGCCATCGGGCGCTCGCCGTCAACCTGAGCGACATCGCCGCGATGGGGGCCACGCCGCGTCTGGCGCTCTTGTCGCTGGTCCTCCCGCCGCCGCTGCCGCTCGACGACTTCGACGGGATCGTGGACGGCTTCGTCGCCCTCGCGGCCGTCCACAGGGTCGTCGTCGCGGGCGGCAACATCACCCGCTCGCCCGGTCCCCTGATGATCGACGTCTCCGTGATGGGCACCGTCAAGCGGCGGCAGGTGCTGACCCGCAGCGGCGCGCGCCCCGGCCACGAGCTGTACGTCACCGGCACGATTGGCGCGGCGGCAGCCGGGCTGGAGGTCCTGCGGGCGCAGGGCGCGTCGGCGGCAGGTGAATCGCCGCTCGTCTCGTCCTACCGGTATCCGTCGCCGCGCCTGCGGATGGGGACGCTGATCTCGCGGAACCGGGCGGCGAGCGCGTGCATGGACCTGAGCGACGGTCTCGCCGACGCGCTGCTGCAGGTGGCGGCGGCGAGCGGCGTCGGGGCGGTCGTCGACGCCGGAGCGCTGCCCATTCATCCCGAGGCGCGGTCCTGGTTCGAGGCCAGGGGGGTGGATCCCGTTCAGGCGGCCGTCGCCGGCGGCGACGATTACGAACTGCTCGTGTCGGTGGCGCCGCGGACGCGCCGGCGCCTTGCCGCCGCCGAGCGGCACGGCGACGTCCCGCTCACGCGGATTGGCGTCTGCACGCCCGAGGGCGCTGTCCGGCTGCGCCGGACCGACGGCAATACCGTGTCAGAAGAGCCGGTGGCCGGACCGGCGTTCCGGCATTTCCGATGATCCACCTGACGCGCGCGCTCGTTCGCCGCTGGCTCGACGCGCTGCTGCACGTCGACGACACGCCGGAGCGGACCGCCGCCGCCTTCGCCCTGGGCGTCCTGTTCGGCTTCTCGCCGCTCCTCGGCCTGCACACCGTCCTCGCGGTCGCCTTCGCCTTCCTCCTGAACTTGAACCGCGTCTCCGTGCTGCTCGGCGTGTACTCGAACCTGCCGTGGACGATCGCCCCGTACTACGCGACAACGACCTGGATCGGGGCGAAGCTGACGCGCGCCCAGGTCCCGAGCGGCTTTCACGAGCAGCTCCGGGCGCTGTTCGACCTTTCGCTCTTCCACCTCGCGTTCTGGTACCAGCTGGCCGAGATCCTCCGGCCCCTCCTGTTTCCCTACATCGTCGGCTCGACGCTGGGGGCAATCCTGCTGGCGGTGCTCGCCTACCCGCTCGCCCTCGCCTTCGTGACGAGCCGGCGGCGCATCCACGACATCATCCACCACAAACACCATCACTGAGGGGATCGCAGAAGGGGGCTAATCTAAATAGAATCAGTTATTTGCGGTCATCAACCGATGATGTCGCCATCGTGCTCTTTCCGGCGTTTCCGGTCCTCCCGTCCCTTAAAATCGTCTTGTGATCATCTCCAACTCGCAGTGGCGGAAGGCGGTCGTGACGCTCGTCGCCATCGTGGGCTTCGTTTCCCTCTACGAGGTGACGATCCTGGACTCCCAGTACGCGGCTCGGCAGGCGGAGCTCCGGGAGGCGACGGCGCTCCCCTCCCCGGGGGCGCGCGTGGCGTTCTCGGCGACGGCGTACTGCAAGGGGGCGACGACCGCGTCGGGCGTCGCGGTCCGGCGGGGGGTGGCGGCCGCCGATCCGGGCCTGCTGCCGGTCGGCTCGGTCATCGAGATCGATTCGCTCGAGCCGCGCTACAACGGCATCTACACGATCATGGACACCGGGCCGGCCATTCAGGGACGCGAAATCGACCTTTACATGTGGAGCTGCTACGAGGCGCTGGCGTTCGGACGGCGGCCGGTCCGCCTGACCGTGCTGCGGCTCGGCTGGAATCCCAGCGCGAGCACGCCGACGTTCATGGATCGGCTGTTCCACCGGCATCTGGCGCCGCCCCCACACGAGTCGGCTCCTCCGGACGTCCGGTGATCGATCCGCTCTTGTACTGCAGCTCGAACAGCTTGAAGTAGATCCCGCGCGCGGCGAGCAGTTCCTGGTGGGTGCCCGCCTCGCGCAGGCGGCCCTTGTGCAGCACGAGGATCTTGTCCATGTCCTGGATCGTGGACAGCCGGTGGGCGATTGCGATGGTCGTCCGCCCCTTCATGAGCGCGTGCAGGGCGTCCCGGATCAGCAGCTCGGTCTCGGTATCCACGCTGGACGTCGCCTCGTCGAGGATCAGGACACGCGGGTCGAACGCCAGGGCGCGGGCGAACGACAGCAGCTGCTTCTGCCCGACCGACAGCGTGGCGCCGCGCTCGACGACCTCGCCTGCAAACCCGCCCGGCAGCCGCTCGATGAACGCATCGGCGTGGACCGCGCGCGCCGCCGCGTGCAGGCGCTCGTTGTCGATTGAGGAATCGCCCAGGCGGATGTTGTCGGCAATCGTGCCGGAGAACAGGTGCACGTCCTGGAGCACGAGGCTGAAGAGGCCGCGCAGATCGGCCAGGTCGAGTTCGCGCACGTCGACGCCGTCGACGGTGATGCGCCCGCGCTGCACGTCGTAGAAGCGCAGGAGGAGGTTGATCAGCGTCGTCTTGCCCGATCCGGTCGCGCCGACGATTCCGACGCGCTCGCCGGGGCGGACGTCGAAGCTGACGTCCCTGATCACCCAGTCCGGCTCGTTGTACGCGAACCAGACGTGGTCGAACACGATGTGTCCGGCCGCCGGGGCAGGACGCGGCGCGGGCGAGCCCGGCGTCCGGATCGCGACCGGCTCGTCGAGGAGCTTGAAGATCCGCTCGGACGAGGCCATGGCCGACTGCAGGATGTTGAACTTCTCCGACATGTCGCTGATTGGCTGGAAGAACCGCTGCGAGTACTGCAGGAACGCCACGAGAGCGCCGAGCGTCAGGACGCCGCGCAGGACCGCGCCGCCGCCCCACCAGATGATCAGCGCCGAGGCGAGCGCGGCGATCGCTTCGATCGTCGGATAGAAGACCGCATAGTAGAAGATCGACTCGACGTTCGCGTCGCGGTGCCCGCGGTCGATCGCGTCGAAGCGCTCGAAGTTCAGCCTCTCGCGCCGGAAGAGCTGCACCGTCGACATGCCGGTGATGTTCTCCTGCAGGAACGCGTTGATGCGCGCGATCCAGAGGCGCACCTTCCGGTACGAGTCCCTGGCGTTCCGCCGGAACCACTGCGTCACCAGCACGATGAGCGGGAGCACTGCGAACGTGACGAGAGCGAGCCGCCATTCCATCCACAGCATCACCGACATGATGCCGACGAGCACGAAGACGTCGCCGAAGACGGCCACGATGCCGGACGTGAACAGGTCGTTCAGCACGTCGACGTCGGACGTGACGCGCGTCATCAGGCGGCCGACCGGGTTCCTGTCGTAGTAGCGCAGATCGAGGCGCTGCAGATGCGTGTAGATCTCCATCCGCAGGTCGAACATGATCCACTGCCCGATGAGCTGCATCGTCCACGTCTGGACGTAGTCGGCCGCGAAGGCGAGGACGAGGATGACCAGGTAGACCAGCGCGAGCCCGTCGAGGCCCGCCAGCCGGCCCGCGGCGATGTAGCGATCGATCGCCACCTTGACCAGGTACGGCTGCGCGAGCTGCGTCGCCGCCCCGGTGATGATCGCGACGAACGCGAGAATCACGTGGCGCCAGTAGGGTCGCAGGTACCGCACCAGCCGCCGCATGAGCCGGCTGTCGTAGGCCTTGCCGAGGACTTCGTCTTCGTGCGTCCCGCTCACGACGCCGCCAGCTCCTCTTCCAGCAGCTGCTTGCGGTGCAGCTCGGCGTACAGTCCGTTCCGGCCCACCAGCTCGTCGTGCGTGCCGCGCTCGGCGATCCGGCCCCCGTCGAGCACGAGAATCTGGTCGGCGTCGCGCACCGTCGAGATGCGGTGCGACACGATGATCGAGGTCCGCTCCCGCATCACCGTTCGAAGGCGCGACAGGATCTCTTCCTCGGTGTACGTGTCGACCGCGGACAGCGCGTCGTCGAGGACCAGGATCCGCGGGTCGATGACGACCGCGCGCGCGAGCGCCGTGCGCTGCTTCTGGCCGCCGGAGAGCGTGATCCCGCGCTCGCCGACCATCGTCTCGTAGCCCTGCGGGAACTCGGCGACGTCCTTGTCGAGCCGCGCGATGGCGGCGGCGGACAGGATGCGATCCCGCCGGAGCTCGGATGCCCCGCCCGCCCGCTCGATGGCGTCCAGCCCGAACGCGATGTTGTCGGCGAGCGTGTCGGAGAACAGGAACGGCTCCTGCGGCACGAAGCCGATCGCGCCGCGCAGCACGCCCAGCGGGAGGTCGCGCACGTCGACGCCGTCGACGAAGACCGTTCCGCGCGGCGGCTCGTGCAGGCGCGCGAGCAGGCTGATGAGCGTCGTCTTGCCGGACCCGGTGACACCGACCAGCGCGACCGTCTGTCCGGCTTCGATGCGGGCCGACACGTGGTCGAGCACCGGCGTCGTGCCGTAGGCGAACGTGAGGTCACGGAATTCGATCGCGCCGAGGATCGGGGCAGCCCCCTCCGCCGTGCCCTCGTCGCGGATGGCCGGCTCGACCTGGAGCACCTCGAGCATCCGCTTCCACGAAGCCATGCCGCGCTGCAGCATGTTCGTGACCCATCCGAACGCGATCATCGGCCAGCTCAGTCGTCCGAGATATCCGGTGAAGGCGACGAACTGGCCGACCGTGATGCGCCCGAGGATCACTTCGCGGCTCCCGAGCCAGACGACGAGGAGCGTGCCGAGGCCGAGGAAGAAGGCCATGCTCGGAAAGAAGAAGCCCTGCAGCGCGATCAGCCGCCGGTTGCGGGCGAGGTACTCCGTGTTGGAGCGCCGGAACCGCTCGACCTCGGCTGCCTCCTGGCGGTAGGCCCGCACGACGCGCACGCCGGCGAGCGCTTCCTGGGTGACGGCGCTGAGGTCGGCGAGCTGCGCCTGGATGCGCTCGAATCGCTTGTGGATGGCGCTCCCGAAGACCTTCACCGAAACGGACACGAACGGCAGCGGGATCAGCGACAGCAGCGTCAGCCGCGCGTCGATCGCGATCATCATCGACAGGGCAACGATGAGGGTGAGGATGGTGTTCGCGGAGTACATGACCGACGGGCCGATCATCATCCGGACGGCCGACAGGTCGCTCGTCGCGCGCGACATCAGGTCGCCGGTGCGGTGCGTCTGGAAGTACGAGAGCGGGAGCTTCTCCAGGTGCGCGAAGAAGTCGTTCCGCATGTCGTACTCGATGTCGCGCGAGGCGCCCATCAGGATCCAGCGCATCAGGAAGCGGAACAGGCCCGAGAACAGGCCGATGGCGAGCAGGATGCTGCCGTAGAAGAGAAGCTTCGCCCCGGTGACGCCGCGCTCGAGGTCGTCGATCGCGTGGCCGAGGACGAGCGGCGAGGTCAGCGTGATGCTGGTGCTGGCGACGACCGTCGCCAGGCCGAAAAGGAACCGCCGGCGGTAGCGGAGGACATAGCCGAGCAGATGGCGAATCGGCGACACAGGCCGAGTATAACCGTCGCGTGGAGACATTCGATTACACCGCTGGATTCAGCTGCCCGGGCTGGTAGAATCCCCCGCTATGCATGCCCTGTACATCGTCCTGCCGGTTCTCTGCATCCTGGCCATCGCGTACCGCTACTACAGCGCGTTCATCGCCGCGAAGGTCATGGTGCTGGACGACTCGAGGGTCACCCCGGCGCACACGAAGTACGACGGCGCGAACTACTACCCGACCAGCCGCTGGGTGCTGTTCGGCCACCATTTTGCCGCCATCACCGGCGCCGGGCCGCTCATCGGCCCCGTGCTCGCCGCGCAGTTCGGCTACGCGCCGGGCCTGATCTGGCTGGTCGCCGGTGTGTGCCTCGCCGGCGCGGTCCACGACTACATCGCGCTCTGGGCGTCCACCCGCCGCGGCGGACGGTCGCTGGCCGATATCGCCCGATCCGAGATCAGCTCGACCGCCGGGATCACGGCGTGCATCGCGATCCTCTTCATCATGATCATCGCCCTCGCGGGCCTCGGGATCGCGGTGGTGAACGCGCTCGCCGAGAGCGCCTGGGGCACGTTCACGATCGGCGTCACCATTCCGCTCGCGATCTTCATGGGCTACTACATGTTCCGGTGGCGCAGGGGGAAAATCAAGGAAGCGACGATCATCGGCGTGGCGATCATGATGGCCGGCGTCATCCTCGGCAAGCCCTTTGCCGCCTCGCCGTGGGGACACTATCTCGTGCTCACGCCGCATCAGATCACGATCGCGCTGGCCGTCTACGGCTTCGCCGCCTCCGTCATGCCGGTGTGGATGCTCCTCACGCCGCGCGCGTACCTCAGCACGTACATGAAGATCGGCACGATTCTCATCCTGGTGCTGGGCGTGATGCTGGTCAACCCGGTGCTCCAGATGCCGGCCATGACCCAGTACGTCGCCGGCGGCGGCCCGATCATCCCCGGGCCGATGTTCCCGTTCGTCTTCATCACCATCGCCTGCGGCGCGATTTCGGGCTTCCATTCGCTCATCGCCTCCGGCACGACGCCGAAGATGGTGGACAAGGAGAGCGACATCCGTCCGATCGGCTACGGCGCCATGCTGTTCGAAGGGCTGGTCGGCGTGATGGCGATGATCGCCGCGACGGCGCTGCACCCGGCCGACTACTTCGCGATCAACACCTCGGTCGCCAAGTTCGCGACGCTCGGCATGCATCCCGTGAACCTCGCCGTCCTCCAGACGCAGGTGGGCGAGATCGTCACCGGCCGTCCCGGCGGCGCCGTGTCGCTCGCGGTGGGCATGGCGCAGATCTTCGCGGGCCTGCCGGGCATGAAGGGGCTGATGGCGTACTGGTACCACTTCGCCATCATGTTCGAGGCGGTCTTCATCCTGACGACGATCGACGCCGGCACGCGCGTGGGCCGCTTCCTGCTGCAGGAGTTCGGCGGGCGCGTCTGGAAGCCGCTGGGCGAGACGAACTGGCTCCCCGGCTCCATCGTGTCGACCGCGGCCCTCGTGCTCGCGTGGGCCTACTTCATCTGGACGGGCAACATCAGCACGATCTGGCCGATGTTCGGCATCGCGAACCAGCTCCTCGCCGGCGTCGCGCTCGCGGTCGGCACGACCATCATCATCAACATCGGCCGCGCGAAGTATGCGTGGGTCACGTTCCTGCCCCTCTGCTTCGTCGCCACGATGACCCTGACGGCAGGCTACATGAGCGTGCGTGACAGCTTCTGGCCGATGGCCGTGGGCGCCGACCCGGCACTCAACGTGCAGGGCTACGTCAACTCGATCTGCACCGTGATCATGATGGGGTGCGCCATCGTCATCCTGGCGTCGGCGGCGCGGCGCTGGGTGGCCGTGCTGACCGGCAAGGAACCAACCCTCGAGCTGGCCGAAGCCTGAGGCGCGATGAAGAAGATCCTCCAGGTGCTCCGCGAAATCATCGAGGCGCTGTACCGCACGCCGCCCCCCTGTTGAGGGATCGACGCACGGTCGCTGGAGCGCGACCGCCTCAAATAGCCAGCCGCCGGCTGTTGTGTTATTCTCCTAGAGCCTTCCCAGCAGGCGCACGTCTCGCGACATTCACTTTTCCGGGGACAGACGGGTTCTATGAACAGATCCGCTATTCGCCTGTACGGGAGTGCCGGCCTCGCGACGTTCTTCCTGTTGGCCGCCGCGCCGGTGCGCGCCCAGTTCGCGCCGCGGCCAATCGGCAACCCGCCGGTCGGCGAGACGTATCACATCGAAGGCGCCGTCGGGTTCTGGAGTCCGGGCGCCGACATCAAGATCACGAGCGAGTCGCTGGGCATCCTCGGCACCGAGATCGACGCCAAGCAGGATCTGGGGCTGACGGACGGGCGATTCCCCGAGCTGCACCTCGTGCTGCGCCCGTTCAAGAAGCACAAGCTGCGGTTTCAGTACATCCCCATCTCGTACAGTCAGTCCGCGACCCTGACGCGTACCGTCATCTTCAACGGGCAGAGGTTCTCGGCCGGGGTGCCGGTCACGTCGAGCCTCGACTGGAAGGCGTTCCGGTTCGGGTACGAGTACGACGTGGCGTACACGAACCGCTGGTATGCGGGCCTGCTGCTCGACGTCAAGTACACCAACGTCAACGTGACGCTCGCCGACAAATTCACGACGGAGTTCACGCACGCCAAGGCGCCGATCCCGGCCATCGGCGGCGTCGGGCGCGTCTACCTGATGCCGAATCTCTCGGTCACCGGCGAGCTGTCCGGCTTCACCCTGGGATGGCTGCCGAGCAGCGTCACGAAAGGCAACACCGGCCACTACGTCGACTTCGACCTCTACGGCACGTACAACGTCACCGACAACGTCGGCGTGCAGGTCGGGTACCGGTCGTTCGACGTCGGCTACTTCGTCAAGACCGATTCCGGGTCGTTCGTCCTGAAGGGCCTCTGGCTCGGAGGCGTCGTCCGGTACTGATTCGGTAGGGGACGGCCTTCAGACCGTCCGATCTGTAGGGGACGGCCTTCAGGCCGTCCCGATCTGTCGTCCGAACTGTAGGGGACGGCCTTCAGGCCGTCCCAAGCCTTCAGGCCATCCCGGTCGCGTCCCGATCGTCAATGTATGGCGGTGGCGGCGAGCTTTGCCATCCGCCGGTCCGCCTCCCTCAGCGTCTCGTCGCGCTTGCAGAAGCAGAACCGCAGCTTCGTCCGTCCGGCGCCCGGCGTCTTGTAGAAGCTGCTGCCCGGCACCGCCGCCACGCCGATCTCCTTCACCAGGAACCGCGCGAACTCGACGTCGTCCGGGAATCCGAACCCGCCGACGTCGGTCATGATGTAGTACGCGCCGTACGGCTTGTAGCAGGCGAAGTGATGCCGGCCGAGGATGCCGAGCAGCAGGTCGCGCCGCTGCTGGTAGTCCGCGGCCAGCGCGGCGTAGTAGGCGTCGGGCAGACCGAGCGCCACGGCGCCGGCTTCCTGGAGCGGCGCCGGCGCGCCGACCGTGAGGAAATCGTGCACCTTCCGGATGGCGCCGGTGAGCGACGCGGGGGAGATCGTCCAGCCGACGCGCCAGCCGGTCACGCTGTAGGTCTTCGACAGGCCGTTGATCGTCACGGTGCGGTCGGCCATTCCCTCGATGGACGCCATCGGCACGTGCCGCCAGCCGTCGTAGACGATGTGCTCGTAGATCTCGTCCGCGATCGCGATCACGTCCCACTTGCGGCAGAGCGCGGCGATCGTCTCGAGCTCCTCGCGCGTGAACACCTTGCCGGTCGGATTGTTCGGCGTGTTGATGATGATCGCCTTCGTCCTGTCGTTGAAGGCGGAGGCGAGCTCGTCCGGGTCGAAGCTCCATGACGGCTCGTGAAGGGTGACGTAGCGGGGCGTGGCGCCCGACAGGATCGCGTCCGGCCCGTAGTTCTCGTAGAACGGCTCGAACACGATCACCTCGTCGCCCGGATCGATGATCGCCATCATGGTCGACATCATCGCCTCGGTCGATCCGCAGCACACCGTCACCTGCTCGTCCGGAACCACCGCCACCCCGTACCGGCGCGTGAACTCGCGCGCGACCGCTTCCCGCAGCGGCCGGGCGCCCCACGTGACGGCGTACTGGTTGACGTCGGCGGCGATTGCCGCGCACGCGGCGTCCTTGACGGCCGCCGGCGCCGGAAAGTCCGGAAAGCCCTGGGAGAGGTTGACGCCGCCGTACAGGTCGTTCAGGCGGGTCATCTCGCGAATCACCGACTCGGTGAACTGCGTCGCTTTCTTCGATCCCGTGAGCTTGGACATAAAACGGAATTCTATGCGGATTGCCGGGACCGCGACTTCGTCTTTTTCTTCCCCGGCTTCTTCGAGGGCGCCTGCTTCCCGGTCCTGCGGCGTGCCGGCTTCACGGCCGCCGTCCTGGCAACCTTCTTCTTCGTCCCGACCTTCGCCTTGACCGGACCGGACGGTTTCGCCCGGTGCATCGGGGCGGCGTGCGATCCCGATCCGGCCAGCTCGCCTCCAGGACCGTACAGCCGGCGGTAGTCGGCGGCCGTGCCGAGGATCTTCTTCACGTAGTTCGCCGTCTCGGGGAACGGGATGTCTTCGATGAACTCCTCGCGTTCGACGCCCGGACGCTCGGAGATCCACCGCTCCACGCGGCTCTCGCCCGCGTTGTAGCTCGCCAGCGCGAAATGCGAGCCGCCGAACTGCTTCACCAGATCGGCGAAGTACGCCATGCCCATCCGGATGTTGCTCTCCGCGGTGGTCAGCAGGTGCATCGAGAAGCGCCGGTACCCGACCTTGCGCGCGTAATGGCGGCCGGTGGACGGAAGCAGCTGCATCAGCCCGTAGGCGTTCGCCGCCGACCGGACGTCCGGAGTGAAGGTCGACTCCTGCGCGATGAGCGCGGCCATCAGATACGGATCGAGGTCGTGCGCCGAGGCGTAGCGCCGGATGATCGGCCAGTAGTCGACCGGAAACAGCACCTTCAGCAGCTCGGGCGGCAGCTCCTCGCCGCCGGCCGCGAGGTACTGCGGGTACGCGTGCTTGACGGCGTTGATGCCCGCGCGCAGATCGCCCTGGCGGTTGTAGATCCAGCCGAGCGTCGCCTGGATGGCCGGGGAGTCGCCCCAGACGCGCTGCGCGTACCGCAGCTCGTTCTCCGCCGGGTCGTACAGCTCCAGGCCGAGCAGCAGGCGGACCACCTGCGCGTTCGGCGGCGGCGGCGGGACGGCCGCGGCCTCGCCCGTGGCCGGGCGATCGGCGATCGACCGAAGATGCAGCGCCTGCCCCTTCAGGCGATCCATCGCGAGGCGCCCGTAGTAGCTGTTCAGGTAGTCGTCGGCCACCAGCGTGAAGCGCTCGTCGGCCACGCTCTGCTCGGCGAGCGCCTCGTGCGCGCGTCCGGACCAGTACAGCCAGGACGGCCGGTAGTCGGAATGGGGGAACGTCGCCGCCGCGTGCTCGAAGGTCTGGGCTGCCTCGGCATAATGGCCGTTCTTGTACGCCCACCAGCCAATCTTCCATGCGGCCCGCTCCGCGTACCGCCCCTTCGGGAACTTCAGGTACATCTCGCGGAAGGCCGCGTCGGCCTGCTCGTCGTCGTCGTCGATGATGTAGCGGGTCGCCAGGTTGTTCAGCGCTTCTTCCGCCCAGCTCTGTGTCGGAAAGCCGTCGACCAGTCGGCGAACCGTCTCGAGATACTCGTCCTGGTCGCCGAGCTGGCGGGACGAGAGGGCATAGAAGAAGAGCGCTTCGGCCTGGCGCGACGCCTTCTCGGTGAAGGGGCGCACGGTGTCGCGCGCGCTGCGAGGGCGCCGCAGGAAGTAGTCGCATTCCCCCAACCGCAGCTCGACCAGCTCGCGGTCGTCGCCCGTGGCCACCGGCCGGAGGCGCTCGAAGCCTTCGCGCGCCTCCGCGTACTTCCTCGAGCCGAAGAGACGCTCGGCGCGCCCGAGCTCGAGCCTGTAGCGCTCCGTGCCCGGCTCGATCGGCTGCAGGTTGGGCATCTGGTCGAGCTCGTCGCTCGCAACCGACGACAGGTCGCTCAGAGGAAACTCGTAGTAGACGCGGGCGAACGCGTTCGCCGCCTTGTCGAGGTCGCCCGCCGCCTTCGCGGCCCGCGCGAGCCGCATCAGCACATCGTCCGGGTGAATCGTCTTCGTCCTGGCGAGCCGGCCGTAGATGGCGACCGCAGCCGCGGGGTCGTTGAGCGCCTCGTCGCACTCCGCCTCGCGCAGCGCGACGCCCACGGAGAGATAGCCGAGCGGTTCGCGCGCCGCAAGCGCCCGGAACGTCTTCTTCGCGTCAGCGGCCCTGTCGAGGCGAAGTTCGGCGACGCCGCGATAGTAGGCGACGTAGTCGGCGAGCGGGCCGTGCTGCAGGCCCGGCCTGGTGAGGAGCACCAGCGCCCGATCGAACTTCGATTCGTCCTCGAGCTTGACCGCCTGCGCGAACTGCTTCAGATCGGCCGACCGGACCGCCTTCCCCTCCTCCGGCGGGAGCCACAGCTGCGAGGTGTCCTCGGGCAGGTGCGGGTGTTCCGTCGGTGCGAGCGCCACGGCGGCGTCGGATGGCGGCGGATCGGTGCCTGCCTGTCCGGCGCCCGACGGACCGGCCAGCAGGACGGATGCCAGAGCGAGGAAGATGACGCGCACGGTATCCAGGGGTCTCCAGGTGTATCGGCGCTTCGGCGCCTCGGCTTTCTACGTGGTCCGGGTGCGTCGCGGATCCAGGAGCGCGGCGTCGCCGTCGGCGAGAGTGCGGACCAGTTCGGCGTGAAAGTAGTCGGCCTGCGAGCGGATCTCGGAGGGCACGCGCTGCTCGTAGAGAGCGCGCGCCCGGGCGATCTCGCCACCGAGCCTGGTGCCGAGATCGCGGGCCTGTCGCGCGGCGGCGACCTCGGGTTCGTGATACAGACGGATTTCCGACACGAGCAGCCGCGCGTAGCGGCGCGCCGCTTCGTGATCTTCCGCGCGAATCTCAGGTCTCGTGCCGGCAGCCGGCGCTCCCGACGGGCGGGATCGCGCCGCGCGGGCTGCCGTGAACGCCGTCACGGCTTCGAGCGCGCGCGCCGCGTGCCGCGCGAGCACCTCGACGACATCGGCCCACGCCGTCGACTGAGGCTCGCCGCCCGGCCCCTGGTCGGCGTACAGCACGGCGACGATTTCGCCGGACAGCGCCAGAGGGATCGCCGTCCGCGGCCGGCCGTCGATCCAGCCGGCAAAGGGAGGCACGGCGCCGGTCGCGGCGGTCCGGGCCGTGCGGCTGCGGACCGCGTCGGCGAGCAGACCGGCGGCATCGAGCGGCAGGTCGATGCCCGGCTGATGTTCGAGGGTCTCGTTGAAGCCGATGAACCGCCACCCGTGCAGCGTCTCCCCACGGACGACGAGCACGGCGGCGCGGGCGGCTTCGCGGGCAGCGCAGGCCGTGAGCGTGTCGAGGATTTCGCTGAGCGACCGCGCGCGATCGATGGATCGGATGGCATCGAGCAGCCGGTCGGCCGCCGCGTCCGGCCGGCGGGCCGCAGCGGCCGCCGTCTCGCGCGCCTGCCGTTCGAGCTGCTCCCGCGCATCCTTCGCCCGGTCGCGCGCGTCCCTCGCCTCGGCCTGGGACTGCGCGGCCTGGTCGTGCGCGGTGCGCGCTTCGGCCTGAGCCTGCGCGAGCTGCTCGCGCAC
Source organism: Betaproteobacteria bacterium (assembly GCA_050257855.1). Lineage (GTDB taxonomy): Bacteria > Acidobacteriota > Vicinamibacteria > Vicinamibacterales > CAVVIG01 > JBLMXQ01. The sequence continues at coordinate 34,763 of JBLMXQ010000071.1, forward strand.
GCTCCTCGCCTCGGTTTCGACTTGTGCGGCCTGGTCGTGCGCCGTGCGCGCCTCGGCCTCCAGCTGCGCGACCTGCTCGCGCGCGGTCCGGGCGTCAGCCTCGGCCTGGGCGGCCAGGTCGCGCGCGCTGCGCGCCCCGTGCTCCGCCTGCGCCGCCTGGTCGCGCGCGGTACGCGCCTCCGCCTCGGCCTGGGCGGCCTGATCGCGCGCCTTCTGCGCCTCGGCTTCCGCCTTCGCCGCCTGATCTCGCGCGGTGCGCGCCTCGGCTTCGGCCTGCGCGGCGGCCGCGCGCGCCTCCTCGGTTCGGGCGTCCGCGTCCGCGCGCACGCGGGCTTCGGCTTCGGCGATCGCTTCGGCCAGGCGCGTGGCCGCTTCGCGTTCGGCCGCCTCGAGTCGTGCCGCCGTTTCGCGATCCGCCTCGGCGCGGGCTCGCGTTTCGGCCGCGGTGGCCGCCGCGGCAGCCGCCTCGGCGGTCGCGCGGTCGCGCTCGGCGGCCGCCGCCGTCCTGATCCCGTCGGCGACGCCGCTCAGCTGACGGGCGACATCGTCTCGAAGTCGATCGCCCAGCGTATCGAAGGCCTGGCGCACGTGTTCGTCAAAAGTCATGAGCTGTTCCAGGCGGGCCGCTGGGATCGGCGCCGGCACAAAACGGACGCGGAAGGAGTGCTCCGCATTATGCGGGCCTCCCAGCCGGGAAGTCAAGCGGGCCAACTGAGCCAACTCCAAGCCGCAGAAGGGTTTGACGGCTCCGCCCACCGGTGCCGGCCCGCATGCCGTACAATAGTGAGGTCATCAGCGAACGCGACCGGCTGCCAGCCGGCGCGACCACCCTTGGGGGGCGACACGGCTTCGACGGGGGTAAAGAATCGCGGGATGCATGCCGAGCGCCATCGTCTCGTAAATCCGGTGGACACAACGTAACTGCGGACACGCAGCTCGCTCTCGCTGCTTAATTAAG
>JBLMXQ010000072.1:0-87184 GCA_050257855.1 Betaproteobacteria bacterium
ATCTCCTGTTCGCACCCGGACAGGCGCTCGACGGCCTGGCCGTAGCTCAGCACTGGCGTCGGCATGCCCACAGCGTAGCACGGCACCCGCACGAGGGTTCCGCGGTCCCCGCCTCGGCCGCGGACGCCCGCGGGTGCCGTGTTCTGGCTAACGTCTGGCTAACGGCGCGACGAAACTGGCTGCGCCGCCCTGGGCGCCGCTGCAACGATTCGATCAACGATTTCCGCACCGCTGCCGTTTCAGCGCCCACCACGCGTTTGCGGTCGGACCGACTTAAAATCCTGGGTCCCGCGAGGGGCGTGTGGGTTCGAAGCCCGCCCCCGGCAACCACTTAGCGGAATTCTGGCGGGTGACCGGATCGACGCCGCGTGTCACGGGCGTGTCACGAATCTCAACTCGTTGTTGAAGCACCAAAGCTGTCGCGGCGAACGTGAAACGCTGGCTCTCGCGTGCGCGAATACAGCCGGCATTGCGCCCCCGTCTGCAAAGGAAAGTGGCTGAACGGGCGCTTCGCTCGTCGACATGGGCGCGCCTTTGCGAGCGTGTATCCGCCCATGTGACAAGACGAATGGCGCCCGTGAAGAAATACGGGCCTGACGCCGATAGGTGACACGGGGATTATGGACTCCAAGAATCGAACCACGGTCGCGCTTGTGACGATCTTGCTATGGGGCGCCGGATGCAGCGCGTCTACTGACCTGGTCTCGAAAGAATGCCGCACAGCAGTCACGATGCCGGCTCGCCCTGTTTATGAACCGAGTGATTCCGTTGTCGATGGAAAGCCCATCACCTACCATCAGTATCGAAGCCTGCAAGACGGCATCACCTACGGATTCGTCTGCGCCCCGCGTACAAAGCTGATGGAGGGCAAAGATGTCGACCAGGCGTTCAATTCGGTGAGGCAGGGCTTTCTGATCGACGGCGACAAGCAACTCCTGAGCGAGCACAATGTTTTGTTGAAGACGATTCAGGGACGTGAGTTTCTGCTGAAAGCTGCAGCTTACATGATGCGTGATCGTGTTTACCTGTTTCCAGACAGCATGGTCAACGTCTGGGTGATAGGCTCGCAAGCTGACGTCGCCTCCGCGGCCGCGGATCGATTTCTTGATTCGTTGCGCGTAGTGGCGCGCTAGGCAGTCGTTCTAGGTGAATGTGTGTTTGCCGCCGACAGTCGGACCGAGCGATTGTCTGTGCGCAGCTTGTCTCGCTCTCGAGAAGTCGCCCAGTGTAGAGCCAGAAGCGGCGAGTCCGTGATCCAGTTGACCAGATCGGAACCAAGAGCCAAATGTCGAGGTTCGGGAGTGCCGAGGGCTCTGAACCCTTCCCCGACGGCATCGCCTCTACCTGCTGCCTACGACCTTCAATCTTCTCCTCGCCCTCCGCTGCGCCAGCTGCTTGAACGCCACGTGCAGGCTGTTCGTCCGGGTGCGCAGGTAGGCGCTCGTCATCGTCAGGTTGGTGTGGCCGAGCGCGTGCTGGACGGCGTGGATCGGCGCGCCCGCTTCCAGCAGCTGAGAGCCGAACTCGCCGCGCAGGTCGTGCAGGTGCAGGTTCTCGACCTTCGCCGCCTTGCAGGTCTTTCGCCACCAGCGGTTTGCCAGCCGTCGTGAGATCGGCTCGCCGGTCTCCGTACCGAACACGTGGGCGTCTTCCGCCAGAGCGTTGCCGTCAGGACCCTTCCGCCGCCGGTCTGATAGTTAAGACCGCCAGCCCGCGCCGTTTAGGCGCAGACTCGTGTGCCACGGCGTGTCACAGGGTGCCGAAAGTCGCTCCGGGCCGGCCGGGCTCGTTTGAGATCGACCCCGATGCTGATTGGGTATGTTCGATCGTGATCGGCGCCTTTCCTAAACTTAAAATCCTTGGTCCCGCGAGGGGCGTGTGGGTTCGATGCCCGCCCCCGGCACTTGTTTCCGGCTATTTCAGCGATCTTCAACGAGACCGTGGCCTGAAGCAGCGGTCACAAAGGGAGACGAGCTGTGCGCGCGAGGAACCCCTTCTGCTAGCAAGCCCTGCTGCGACCGACCCGTCGAGTTCTACCTGCCGGACCGGACCGCGATCCCCATCACCTCGTATCGGGCGCCAAAGAGCAGGCTGGCGATGCCGACGAAGGCGCGCGCGGGGTAGTTCCCGTGAAAATAGGTTTCGTACACCTTGTTGAACGCGTCGTAGTTCGCCAGGTCCGTGCAGAAGACCTGGACCGAAACCACATCGTCCATCGTCATGCCGGCCTGCTCCACGACCTGTTTGACCTGGTCCATCACCCGGCGCGCCTCCTCCTCGGGCGAGAGCGCAACCTTGGCGCCCGGATCAACGCCGATGGTGCCCGCGATGTAAAGCGTATTCCCGGCCACCACGCCGCTGCTGAACGGCAGGTGTCGGTCGGCCGCGAGCTTCGACTGCAGGTGCCGGTGCGCGGGCTGTTGGGCCGACACCAACACCGGGACGAGCAGCAGTGGCAGCACGTAACGAATCTTCATGGTTCCTCCTCCCACTTCATGCCACACGATACCGCGAATCCGGATGACGGCGATCCTCCTGGCGGTCGGAGTGATGGACATTCCGGCGACCGGCGTCGCGGCAGCCATCACCCTCGAGCGCCTCGCACCCGTCGGCGAGCGCGCCGCGCGCCCGATCGGAACCGTCGTCGTCGCGGCGGGGTTGTTTCTGATCGCGCGAGCGACCAGGCTCGGATGCCATTGGCGTCGAGCAAGGATGTACTCAAGGGCGCGGCATGATGGAAGCGCAGGCTTGACCGCCTTTCACCGCGTTACCAGCCACGTCGAGAAGTTCAGCCAGGCATGTGTTCTGCCGATAAGTAGAAACGCAGGAAAGGACGATAGAAGCACGAGCCCACCCCAGGCAAATCCGGGATGCAAATGCCGGTGCTTGACTGTGTCATATAGGATGCAGACAAGCGGAGTGATTTCCGTCAAGCCAACGAGTCCCCACAGGCCCCCTGCCATAATGAAGTGCAGAGGAATGCGCCCAATGGCAGGCAGAAGAAGGCTGCAGCTCGCAAGAACCATCAAACGCTTGTGGACGCCTCCGCGGCGCCGAAAATAAAGGGCTGCGGCAACCAAGGAAAGAAACAGCAAGCTGCTGCCCAAGTCCAGCGCGAACGGACGAAGATTGACGTTCGCAAAGGACGCGGGGTCGGCCAGATAACCTCGCCGTAGCGCGTGAATGGAAACGCCACCAGCCATGCAGGCGCCAAGAGGGGCGAGCACCAAGCCGCAAACGCCAAGCCGGCGGTGCAGGTCAACGCGATGCCTTGCGACAAGGCGTGCCTGACCGAAAAACAACACGAACCAGGCAGTGAAAATCAGCCCGTGGAGATGCAGATAATAGGGCAGGGGCCGCGTGCCGAAGAAGACTTTCAAATAAAACGTGCGTGCAAAACCGGCAAAGACAATCAGAAACGTGCCGACGGCGACCCACGTGTAGAAGAAATCGCCTGTGGCCCTGCGGGGCTTGGCCAGGGAATAATCCACAGGCCTCGGGAGGGTTGAGCGGGTCTGAACAACAGCCATAGCTTGTAAGCGCGGCTACCCTGCGAATAAAGCGGCGCCTTCAGTCTCTCGAGGGCCGCTGAGGCCCGGCCTTCGGACGCGCGGTCGTGAAGCGCCGGCCCACTCTCACTTGAGTCCGGTGATCTGATACAGGTCGCACTGCACGACGCGATAGCCAAACACGTACGCGGACGCGTCGGGCGTGAGCAGGATACGGTTGACGCCACGTGTGCCCGCGGCCGGCTTGATGACGCGCACGGGCGTACGGCGGCCGGTCGTGGTGTCGAGCTGGAACACCTGCGCCGCGCCGCCGTCCGCCGGTTCGCGCACAAAGAGGGTCCGCGCATCACGCCCCCAGCGGACAAGCCCATCGGTCTTCTCGAAGCCGGGGATCGGCCGCTCGGATCCGCCCGCGAGCGTGTAGAGCCGGCCGTCCTGTGTCGCGACCATCATCCCATCGGGAGACAAGGGACCGACCAGGCCCTCCGGCGTGATCGCCTTCGCCGCGCCGCCGGCCAGGTCCTGTCGATACAGGCGGGCCTTGTGGCCCGCCTCGAAGCCCAGGAAGACGATGTGCCGGCCGTCGGCCGTGAACGCGCCGTCCAGATGCGTGATCGCGTCGCTCGTCACCTGCTTCGCCTGCCCCGCACCCGTGGGCAGCAGCATGAGCTGCGCCGGCGCCGGATTCAGCCGCTGCGCCAACGCCCAGGCGCCGTCCGGCGAGAGGGCGAGCGCGCCGCCGCTCCCGAGACGCACGGCCGGCGATCCGTCGGTCTTCCGCAGGTAGACCGAGTAATCCGGTCCCCCTCCGTCGCCTTCCTCGTCGAACAGCAACCACTGGCCGTCGTCGGAGAGCGCCGTGGGAATGCCCCAGTCGAACCACGACAAGTCGCGGTCTTCCAGGGCACCCGGCGCGCGGCCCGCGAGGCCGTCGCGGACGTTCTCCTGCCACAGCAGCACGCGCCCGTCGGCGGCGATGTCGCCGAGGTGCAGGGTGCCCGGCACACGGGCGACGACGCGCACGCGGCCCGCGAGCGTGACGGCCTCGAGCGCCCGGGCGCTGCCCTCGTCAGCGCCGGTGAACCAGATCTCCGCGCCCGACGGCGTCCAGGCGAGGCCCTGGAGACTCGAGTACTCGCTCGTCAGCTTCGTCACGTGGCCCTGACGATCCACGAGGTCCACGGTGCCGCGGTCGTCGCCGAGGATCGGATGATCGACAAAGGCCACCCGCGTGCCGTCCGGCGACACCCGTGGATCGCTCACGTAGCCGGCGGTCTCGTAGACGGGCGTGCCGATCGGAAACTCCAACTGGTAGCGCCGGCCGATGTAGTGCGAGACGACGAAGCCCGATCCATCCGGGAGCCAGTCGGCGTCTTGAACGTCATCGAGCACCGCACGCGCCGCGCCGCCCGAGAGCGGGGCCCGCGAGAGCGTCCCGACCTGCGCGTAGTTCCGCACCACGCGCCGGTTCATGACGAGCGCCAGCTCGCCGGACCGGGAAATCGACGCGACATCCCCCGTGAACGCGAGCGGCATCGACTCCGGGCTCTCGACGCGGTTCGCGTAGAGACGACGAGCGTCGCCGTACCAGCGGGCCGAGTACACGGCCGTGTTGCCGTCCGGCGCAAAGCGGGCGGAGAAGATCGCGCCGCTCCTGAACGTCAGCCGGCGGTACGACGGCGCCGGCGCAGCCGACGGCCCGGCCGTCCACCGGCCGACGACGAACGCAACTGCGCCGAGCCCGACGACGGCCGCGGCGGCCGGAAGCCAACGCCGCATCGCGCCTGCCTTCGGCGCGATTGCGGCGGAGGCTGGCACCGCCCCGCTCTGGCTGGACGCCCCGGAGACGGCCTCGAGCGCGATGCCCAGGTCGTGCGCCGAGTGAAAGCGCTCGTCGGGGTTCTTCTCGAGCGCGCGCCGGACGATCCGGTCGACCCCGGCCGGCACCGACGCGCCAATCTCGCCGAATTCCGGTGCGTCCTCCTTGAGGATCGCGTTCATCGTCTCGACCTGCGAGTCGCGCCGGAACGGCTGCTTCCCCGTGAGCATCTCGTAGAGGACGACCCCCAGCGAGAAGATGTCGGTGCGGTGATCGACCGGCTGCGCACGGACCTGCTCGGGCGACATGTAGCCGACCGTGCCGAGGACCATGCCGGGCGTCGTGCCCGTCGCCATCTGCGTCTCGCTCGCGCCCGCCGTCACGCCGGCAGCGGACGGCGGCTCGAGCGCCTTGGCGAGGCCGAAGTCGAGGACTTTCACGCGGCCGTCTTTCGTGACGAAGATGTTCTCGGGCTTGAGGTCGCGGTGAATGATGCTTTTCTCGTGCGCGGCGGCGATGCCCTTGGCGATCTGGAGCGCGTGGTCGACGGCCTTGCGCACCGGCAGCGCGCCCGAGGCGAGCTTCGCGCGGAGTGTCTCGCCCTCCAGGAGCTCCGTCACCGCGTACGCGATGCCCTGCTCGCTCCCGAAGTCGTAAATCGCGAGGATGTTCGGATGCGACAGCGCCGCGACGGCCTGCGCCTCGCGCTCGAAGCGCTGGAGCGCCGCCGGATCATTGGCGAGGTGCCCGGGCAGAACCTTGATCGCGACCTCGCGGTTGAGCTTCGCGTCGCGGGCGCGATAGACCTCGCCCATGCCGCCGCTGCCGAGGGCGCTCACGATTTCATACGCGCCAAGGCGCGTGCCGCTGGGGATGGACATGGACCGGGTCGGTGGCGAACCGGATTATATGCGGATCGTCGCCACGGGAACACACGGCGCGCGGGCTCGTCTGACGACGCGTGCCGTCGAGCGCCGCGGGTGTCCTCCTCGTGATCCTGTCGCGACGGGACACACCAATCTCGTACATGAGAGTCGAAGAGGCTCTCTCTAGTGTCCTGACTGCGTGGTTCGCTGACCCCCGCAGCCGCCTGGCGACCACTCGATCGTCGAGACCCTCGGGGCACACGAGAATGATGGATGCGCGACGCGCGACTGCGGTGCGCGCCGACAGTCTCGTGCGATGATGTCGCCGCGGCGCGCGGCGCATTCGAGGTCGTTAACCCGAGCGGCCGTCGCCGATGCGGTGGCGGTCGAGCAGGTCATCGCCGATCGTCAACCACAGCGCTCATGATCGAGGCATGACGATGGAGAACGCGAAGTCCCGGGTCACGATCCACATGGCGGCGAGTCTCGACGGCTTCATCGCTCGACGCGATGGACGCGTGGACTGGCTGGAGACCTCGGATACCTTTGAAGGCGGGGACACCTTGACCCCGGAGTTCGTCGAACAGTTCCTCAAGACGATCGACTGCTACGTCATGGGTTCGCGAACGTATGAGACCGCGCTGGCTTTCGAGGCCAGGGGGTTCGGCTGGTCCTACGGCGACAAGCCGACCTTCGTCCTCACCAGTCGCACGCTGCGGAAGGTCAGGGACACGGTCGAGTTCTGCTCGGGCGATCTCGCACGCTTCGTCGACGCGCGGTTGAAATCGAACTTCCGGAACATCTGGTTCGTCGGAGGGGGCGCGGTATGCGGCGAATGCCTGCGCCTCGGGCTGGCCGACGAAGTTCGCTATTCGATGATGCCGATCCTGATTGGCGACGGAATCTCGTTCTTCGAGGGCCTCGACAAGGACGTCGCGCTGCACCTTGCGGAGGTGAAGGCGTACCGGAGCGGCATGGTGGCGCTTCGCTACGAGGTGCGGAAGTAGGCCGTTCCCCGGCGGTCAACATGGCCGCTCCAGGCCTCGACGCTACCAGATACGCACGCGCGCCGAGGGCTCGAGGTACAGCCGCTGTCCCGGACGGACGTCGAACGCGTCGTACCACGCATCGAGATTGCGCACCGTGTCGGCACGGTACTCCTCCGGCGCGTGATCGCTGGCCGCCAACTGCGCTCGCAGCGCGCTCTCGCGGATCTTCCGCCGCTGAGTCTGCGCGTAGGCGGTGAAGAACTCCCGGTCCTGCGCCCGTACGTAGTCCGTATCAGCCACCCGCGCGCCAAGCGTCTTGCGATAGGCGTCGAAGGCGGCGGCGAGGCCGCCGAGGTCGGCGATGTTCTCCGTGAGCGTCAGTCGGCCGTCGATGGACACGCCGGGCAGCGGGCGGTACGCTGCGAACTGATCCACCAGCGGCTGCGCGAGACGCTGGAAGCGCTGCGTGTCCCCGGCGGTCCACCAGCGCCGCAGCCGGTGCTCCATGTCGTACTCGGCGCCCAGCACGTCGATGTAGTGCGTGAGATCGTGTCCGATGAGCGCCCCGACGGACCCGTAGGCCGCCGCGTCCGATGAGGCGTGATCGTACTTGGGTGGCTCCAGCAGCGCGGCCGCCATCACGTACGCGTTCTGCTGGAACACGAGCACCGCGCCGACCGTCTGCGGAGTGATGAGCCAGTGTTTCAGGTCGACGGGCTGGCCGAGCCGGCCGACGGCATCGCGGAACGCGCGGTCGGTGACGCGTTGCTGATTGCCCAGGGGGTCGGCCGGGTCCACTGTCAGCGAGGAGCCGTCATCGTCCCGGCGATCGGGATACCCGATCCCGACGTACAGCGTCTGCAGCTTCGTCAGCGCGCTCGCCCTGGTGGCCGGCGCCATCCACGTCGCAGCCTCGACCCGCCTGATGAGCGCTGCGCGGACGTTGTCGGAGATCTGCTCGACGCGCGCCTTCTGCGCCGCCGGAAAATAGCGCTCGGCGTACATCCTCCCCAGCGCATTTCCCATGGCCGATTGCGTGGCCGCGAGCGCGCGCCCGGCGCGCGAGGGTTGCGGCGCCCCTGCCGCGGCGGCTCCGAGCGCCCGCGCCTGCTCGGCGAACGCCCGCGGCAGCACGTCCGCGAGCTCGTGAATCGCGTGAAAGCGCAGGTAGTCCTTCCAGGTGTCCAGCGGCTGCGACGCGACCTGCGCGGCCAGCCCCGTGACCGCGGACGGCTGCCAGATGACGAATTCCGACTGTGTGGAGAGACCCGCCTCGTCGAAGAAGGTGGTCCAGTCCATCCCCGGCGCCCGCCGTGCGAAGTCGGCGCGCACCCATACGTTGTCGGCATTGCGGTCGTTGGCCGACGCCTCGCGCGTGGCCTGGCACTGCGCGATCGACGTTTCCAGCGCCAGTACCGCGCTCGCGCGTTCATCAGTACGATCGAAGCCGGCGAGCGCGAGCATCTTCGCGATGTATTCGCGATACCGTGCTCGAATCGCCGCCTTCCCGGCGTCGGCGCTGACGTAGTCCTCGCGGTCCGGCAGGCCCAGCCCGCCCTGCAGCAGGAACGCGCTGTTGGTCTTCTCTCCGTGGATGCTCTGTTCCACGGCGAGCCCCAGCACGCCGGCGGACTGGTAGATGCCGAACCCAAACGGGTCGACGTCGGCGCGCATCGCGCGGGCGAGCAGGCGGGCGAGGTCCGCCTTGTCGGACGCCTTCCCGATGCGATTGAGCAGCGGCTCGAGCGGCGCGAGACCCCGGGCCTCGATTGCAGCCTCGTTCAGGTACGCGGCGTGGAAGTCCGCGACCCTGCGCGCCGTGGAGCCGGCCGGCGCCGCGCTGGCGGCGTCGAGGAGCGCCGCGATGCGGCGGCGCGCCAATTCCTCGAGCTCTTCGCGGGCGCCCCATCGCTCCCTGCCCGCCGGAATCGCGGCGGCCTCGAGCCACGCTCGGTTGGCGTAGGCGTAGAAATCGTCGCCGGGTTCGATCCCGGCGTCCACCGTGCCTTCGAGCCGCGACGAATTCCCGTTGTCCGCCGGCTGCGCAGGGAAGAGGGACATGGGCCACAACAACAGCGCCGCGAGAAGAGCCGGCAGCGCGGCAGCGGGCAGACGGCCGCCAGCCCGGCGGCGGAGAAGCGTGTTGCGGGTCTGGTCCATGACAGACAACGAGAATACGGGGAGGCGGACGTATTTTCGCCGCGCGAGTCGACAACTTTGAATCAGTTTCGGACATATGCTGTGATCAGCTGCTGTCGGTTCACATGATCACGATCGCGCGCGCCCAACCCATCGACGTGCTCTTCGTCATCGTCGGGCATTCGCTGCTGCTCGACATCGCCGGGCCGGCCGAAGCCTTCCGCCTGGCCAACCTGCATCGGGAGATACGCGGGCTGCCGCCGCGTTTTCGTCCCGGCTTCGCGGGGCCGGCGGAAAGGCTGCCGACGTCGGTCGGACTGGCGCTGGGCGATCTCGCGCCGTTGCCGGAGCAGTTGAGCGAGCCGACGTGGGTCGTGGTGGTGGGTCAGCCGACGGCGCACGTGACCCGGGTCACGCCGGACGTCGCGGCCGCCGCCCGATGGTTGAGCGATCGCCTCGGCGGAGCGCTCTTCGATGCGCACACGCCGCATCGCCTGCTGACGATCTGCTCTGGGACGCTGCTCGCCGCGCGGGCGGGCGTGATCGGGACCCGCCGCTGCACGACGCACCACGAGCTGCTGCCGATGCTCCGCGCGCTGGCGCCGCAGGCCCAGGTGATCGACAACCGGGTGTTCGTGGTGGACGGGCCGCTCGCGTCGAGCGCGGGCATCACGGCGGGGATCGACCTCGCGCTGCACCTCATCGCCGAGGAGTGCGGCGAAGCGCTGGCGGCCAGCGTCGCCGAGGACATGGTCGTCTACCTGCGGCGTTCACCGCGCGACACCGAGTCGTCGCCTTTCCAGATGCACCGCCGCCACCTCCATCCGACCGTGCACCGGGTGCAGAACGCGATCGTCACGGACCCGCAGCGCGACTGGAACATGGCGTCTCTGGCCCGCATCGGCCACACCGCAGAGCGTCACCTGCTGCGGCTGTTCGTCGAGCACGCAGGCATCTCGCCGCTGCACTACCTCCGGTTGATCCGGCTGGAGCGCGCCCGCCAGTCGCTGGAACACGGCGCGACCGTCACGCGCGCCGCCGAAGTCGCCGGCTTTGCCTCCGGCCTGCAGCTGCGTCGTGCGTGGAGCCGCGAGTGGGGCGGGTCGCCGCGTGATGCGGCCCGCGCAGCCGCGCCCGGCCTTCCGGCAGCCCGCGTACCGCGCACGGCACGATCCCGGGCCGGCGGGGGGCCTTCGTAGAATGCCGACACACGGCGGTGGGCTCCGGAAGACGTCGACGATCGCGCTGGCCGCTGGAGCCGCCGGCTCCGTCGCATTCTCGCTGTACGCGGGCTACCGCGTCGGGGCTCCGCTGATCCTTCAGGTCCTCTTCGCGGGATGGGTGTTCTCGCCGTTCCTTGCGCTCGGCGTCGCGCGGCTCGTGGCGAAGCGGTGGCCGCCGCCGATCGCGTCGGCGATCGACACGGCCACGCTCGTCGTTGCCGCCGCATCGGTGGCCATCTACGGAGCGGTAGCCGTCGCAGCTCCAAGACCGAAGACCGCGGTGTTCGTCATCGTCGCGCCTGCGTCATGGCTGGTCATCGCGACTGCGCTCGCGACGGCGGGGCTCATGTCCAGGAAGGTGGATCGATGAGCAGCGCCGCGTCCCGCGCGGCAGGCTGCTGCATCGGATACCCATGGACTCCCTTTCGGTTGGACGCCGCCGAAGCGCCCGTCTGCAAACCGACCGCCACTCGCGGTGCGCCGGTCGATGCCGAATCGCTTGGGATCCCAACGGAGTGCGAGCTCGAACGCGAACCAGTCGCGCGGAATACCGCCGAAATACCAGGATATCGGCACGTTTGTCGGCGAGATCGGCGCATCCTGTGATTCAGCCCGCCGATCGTCCGCGTTCATCTTCCTGCAAGCGAAAAGAGGCGTTGATCACTCCCAGCGTGGTGCAGGCAGCGATCGAAGAGGGGGATGCCGCGCGTCTGCCGGCGGCGTCCGGAGGCGCGATTTACAACGAAGACAGGCGACGACTGAACTTGCCGCCTTCCTTGATTGACTCGTCACACCCGCAGGTCTACGATTCGGTCCAGTGGTCGGCCAGACGGTTTCCCATTACCGCATCCTCGAAAAGCTCGGTGGGGGCGGGATGGGTGTGGTGTACAAGGCCGAGGACACGCGGCTCCACCGATTCGTCGCCCTCAAGTTCCTGCCGGAGGAGGTCGCGGACGACCCCCAGGCCCTGGCACGATTTCTCCGCGAAGCGCAGGCGGCGTCCGCGCTGAACCATCCCGGCATCTGCACCATCCACGACATCGGCGAGGAGAACGGCCACGCATTCATCGCGATGGAATTTCTGGAAGGGATGACGCTGAAGCACCGAATCGCAGGCCGTCCGCTGGAAGCCGCCGAGATCGTGCACCTGGGAATCGAGATAGCGGACGCGCTCGACGCGGCTCACGCGGCCGGCATCATCCATCGCGACGTCAAACCCGCCAACATATTCGTTACCAGGAGAGGCCACGCCAAGATTCTCGACTTCGGTCTCGCGAAGTTGAAGGCGGATCGGCCGGCTTCCGCTCTGCCGATGGAGCTCGTCGCCACCGTCGAAGGGACCGACCCCCACCTCACGAGCCCCGGGACCACGCTGGGCACGGTGTCCTACATGTCTCCGGAACAGGCGTTGGGAAGGGAGCTGGATCAGCGGACCGATCTGTTCTCCTTCGGCGTCGTGCTGTACGAGATGGCGACCGGAGCCCTTCCGTTCCGCGGCGACACGTCGGCCGCCATTTTCGACGCGATTCTGCACAAGGCCCCCCTTGCCCCCGTGCGCCTGAACCCTGAGGTGCCGGCGGGACTCGAGAGCATCGCCAGCAAGGCGCTCGAGAAGGACCGCGATCTCCGTTACCAGCACGCCGCCGAGATGAGAGCGGATTTGCAGCGCCTCAAGCGCGACCTCGATTCGAGCGGGCGATTCCTGACCAGAGATTCTCCGGGCACGTCGGCGCCGTCGGCCGCGAACGGCGCGGCCACGGCATCCGGTCAGCCATCGAGGGCATCGATTTCGGTTGAAACGGATCCTGCGGCCGCAGGCGCGTCACGGCTCGCCGCCGCAGGTTCGTCCTCGTCGGTGGCAACCATCGCGCGACAGCACAAAGCGGCCACCGCGCTCGCGTCGCTCGCCACGGCGCTGGTCGTCGCCGCAGCGGCATACGGCGTATACGCGCTTCTCCACCGTCAAGCCGCGCTGCCGTTCCAGGCCTTTTCGATCGCGCAGCTGACCAGCAACGGCAAGCTGGTCGAGACGGCCATTTCTCCTGACGGCCGGTTTCTGCTCAGCGTGCAGACCGACCATGGCCGGCAGAGTCTCTGGCTTCGAAATATTCCGACCGGCAGCGACACCGAGGTGGTGCCGGCGTCGGAGCACGACTTCGCATCGCTCCGGTTCTCTCCGGACGGCAATTTTCTCTATTTCAGGCAGTCGATCACCGGGGCCTTTGATCTCTTCCGGGCGCCGCTGTTGGGCGGATCACCTGCGGTGCTCGCCCGCGATGTGGATGGCGGTCCCGAGTTCTCCCGTGACGGCAGGCACATCGTCTATTCGCGTTACAACGACCCTGAAGTGAACAAGTGGCAGTTGCTGGAGGCTGACGCCGACGGCACCGGCGAGAAGGTGCTGTGGGTCGGAGAGGTGGATGGCGGCCCGGCCGCCGAGTTGTCGTGGTCGCCGGACGGCAGACGCGTGGCGGTCTCGACCCTGACGCTCAACAGCGAGACGCTCAGCCAGATTCGGCTCTTCGACTTCGCCAGCGGGAAGCTGCAGCCGTTCGTCACGTCTTCCGACAAGCTCATCCTCAGCAACCGCTGGGCGCCGAACGGACGCTTCATCTTCGTCACGTACGTATCGCGCGGCGATCGACTGTCGGTTCGAGGACAGATCGGGCTGTACACGTTTCCCGGTGGTGTGTTTCATCCCGTCACCAACGATCTGGCCGACCACTCATCCCTGTCGCTTTCGGCAGACGGCCGGGCGATGGCCACCGTGCAGACCGAAACCTCGACGGAGATCGTGCTGGGGTCCGACCACGGGTCAGCATTTAGCGCATCCGTGCCCGGAATCGCGCCGCAGGACACCATCCAGGGGTTCGCATGGACCGAGGATGGTCAGCTCCTCATCTCATTCGGCGACCGTCTGGTCCGACAGGGAACAGACGGAGCCAACCCCGTCACGATCTTGAGCGATCCCGCGGCCTGGATCAGTGACCCGGCGTCGTGCGATCACGATCGCTGGATTGCCGTGAACTGGATGTTCCATGGCGAGAAACACGCCACGCGGATCTGGCGAGTGAACGCCGATGGTTCCAACCCCGTAGCTCTCACGCCTGGCGAGTTCGGCACTCTCTGGGGTTGCTCGCCCGACGCAAAGTGGCTGTACTATTCCAAGGCGATCGAGCGCGCTGGAGTCTTTCGACTCGCCGCGAGCGGCGGTGAAGGCCAGGCCATCCCGGGCACCAGTCCCCCCGACTCACTCCTCGAGAAGGCGGCGCTTTCGCCTGACGGGAAGACGCTGGCGTTGTTCACGAATGCCTTGAGATCCGGGACCAGGACGTACTCCTACCGGATTGTCCTCGTCGGGCCGGACAACAATTTCCGAAATCTCGATCTCGATCCTGGCGTGAATCCGGTCTTCCCCAGGACGGGTCCGCCCGGCAGCTCCGCGTTCCACTTCACCCCGGACGGAAAATCCTTGGCGTTCGTCATCGAGGAAGAGGGCGTGGATAATATCTGGAGCCAGCCCATCGACGGATCGAAGGGACGGAGGCTGACGAACTTCAACAACTCAGAGACCATCCTGGAATTCCGCTGGTCCCCCGACGGCCAGCGTCTCGCGCTGCTCCGCGCCAATTCCGTCTCCAACGTGATCCTGCTGCGAGATACGTCGAGCACGTCTCACTGAAGGCCCGCGAGGGGCACACGAACGATATCGCGCAGCGAACCGTTGGCAGGCTCGGGGACCGTTCTGTCTCATGGCGTCCGCTCGTGCATCATGTCCACACGCTACTTCACGTCCTGTTCGAAAACCGAACCTAATCGAGCGGTGGCGTCGCTCCGATACGCTCTGCGAGACGACTGGTATATGACCGACCGTTCACCTGCATCCACCGACAGGCGCCGGACCATCCTCGTGGTCGACGACGATCCGTCCGTGCGGGCGTTCTTCCACTCGCTGCTCACCAGGGCGGGCTACTCGGTCCAAGCCGTCGTCGACGGCGCAGCCGCGATCGCGAGCGTCGGCGAGACGGCGCCCGACTTCATCCTGCTGGACCTGAAATTGCCCGAACCGATCGGCGGCCTGGAAGTCTGCCGCCGGCTGCGGAACGACGCGCGCACCCGCTTGACGCCCATCGTCGTCGTGAGCGGGTTCGGCCAGCGCGAGAACCGGCTGGAGGCGATCGATGCGGGCGCCGACGACTTCCTCTCGAAGCCGGTCGACTGCGACGAGCTGCTCGCGCGCGTGCGCTCGCTGGTCCGGCTGAAGCAGTACACCGACGATCTGGATTCGGCCGCATCCATCCTGATGACCCTGGCATCGATGATCGAATCGCGCGACGGCCACAGCGAGGGTCATTGCCACCGCATGGCGAACTACGCCACGCGCCTCGGGCGAGCGCTGGGAGTCGGCGACGAAGATCTCCAGGCGCTCTACCGGGGAGGGTTTCTGCACGATCTGGGCATGCTCGCGATTCCGGACGCCGTGCTGCGAAAATCCGGCCGCCTCGAGCCCGAAGAGTACGAGCTGGTGAAGTCGCACACGACCATCGGCGACGAGCTCTGCGGCAATCTCCGGTCGCTGCACGCCGTTCGCCCGATTGTGCGACACCACCACGAGCGCCTCGACGGATCGGGTTACCCGGACGGCCTGCGGAACGATGACGTGCCGCTGCTGGCCCAGATCGTCGGAATCGCCGACGTGTACGAGGCAATCACGACGCAGGCACCCTATCAGCGAGCGCAGTCCGGTGACCGCGCGGTGGAAGTGCTCCGCACGCACGTCGAGCGCGGCTGGCGTCGCCCCGATCTCGTGGAGACCTTCATCGCGCTGATACGGGACGAGCGGCACGGCGCCGCGACGCCGGCGTCCAGCACGAGAACCGGCATCGCGGATTACTGATCGCGACTCGTGGTCCCGCCCCGCGCCTACTGGCGCGCGGACGGGACGCGCTTCTGGTACGGCGGACGGGCCGGCGGCGGCGGCAGCTTCGCGATCGCCTTCACCGCCTCCTGAATCGCCCGCTCGAGCTGAGGGTCCGCGCCTTTCGCGAGCGCCGTAGGATCGTCCTCGACGACGATGTCCGGGTCGACGCCGTGGCCTTCGGCGAACCACTGGCCCTTCGGATCGAACATCCGGAACGTCGGGACCGTCACGGCGCCGCCATCCACGAGCGCGGGCGCGCCGCTGATGCCAATCAGTCCGCCCCACGTCCGCGTCCCGATCAGCGGGCCGAGGCCGGCCTCGCGGAAGTAGAACGGGAACGCGTCGCCGCCGGAGCCGCTCCAGCCGTTGATCAGCATCACCTCGGGGCCGCGGTGCGCCACGGGCGGCCACTGCTGGCTCGGCGCGTCGCGCACGGCCCAGTACGACAGCACGGGGCGATTCAGCAGCTCGATGAATCGGTCCGGAATCTGCCCCCCGCTGTTCCATCGCTCGTCGATGATCAGGCCCGGCTTCGTCCACTGCGCCATGAACTGCCGCATCAGTTCGTTCTGCGCCTCGACGCCGGTGCTCTCCACGTAGATGTAGCCGACCTTGCCGCCGGTCTCCTCGTCGACGAGCCGGCGCCGCGCTTCGATCCACTCGCGGAACCGCAGCGGCGTCTCGTCGTCCAGGCAGTGAACGACGACCTCGCGCGCGCCGGTCATCGTCGGCTGCGCGTTCACCGTCAGGACGGCCGTCTTGTTTCCGAGATTCTGAAAGCTCTCCCATGGATCGGCTTTCGG
Organism: Betaproteobacteria bacterium; assembly: GCA_050257855.1. Classification (GTDB taxonomy): domain Bacteria; phylum Acidobacteriota; class Vicinamibacteria; order Vicinamibacterales; family CAVVIG01; genus JBLMXQ01. Next base: position 16,270 of record JBLMXQ010000072.1, read on the forward strand.
ATCCAGAGGCACGCCGTTGACCGCGAGGACGTAGTCGCCGGCCTTCACGTTCACACCCGGCTCGTCGAGCGGCGACTGCACGGCGCTGTCCCATGGCCCGCCGTGGACGATGCGCTTGATCCGGTAGGCGCCATTCGCGAGCTCCCAGTCGACGCCGAGCATGCCGACCGAGCGCTCGAGCCCCTTCTCCATGTCGCCGCCGCCGTGGTACGTGTGCGAGGAGCTCAGCTCGCCCAGGAACTCGCCGATGACCCAGTCGACGTCCCAGCGCGTGACCGACTGGTCGATCAGCTTCATGTACCGATCGCGCAGGCCCGCCCAGTCGACGCCGTGCATGTTCGGGTCGTAGAAGAAGTCGCGCTCGAAGCGATAAGTGTCCATGAAGATCTGCCGCCACTCGGCGCGCGGATCGACGGGCACCTCGATATCCGCCAGGTCGAGCGGCTTCTCGAACTTCTGCTTCTCCTTGACGTCGACGAGCGCGTACTTGTCCTTGCTGCGCACGAGCATCTTCTTGCCGTCGAACGTCACCTCGAAGGAGTCGGCATCCTCGAGGACCGTCTTCTCCTCCCGCTCTTCGAGATCGAAATAGACGATCGGGCTCTTCTCGTCGTGCGTGCCGGCGCGGGGCGTGCGGCGGTAGAGCAGCTTGCCCTTCACCGCCTGCAGGTCGGCGTAGTTGCCCGACTTGGGCGGCAGCACGACCGCGCGCGCCTCGAAGCCGTCGAGATCGATGTTGACCGGCGCCGGCGCCGGCGGACGGGTGCTCGCCGCGGTCGATTCGGGCTTCTTTTCCTCCGGCTTCGGGCTCTCGGCCTCGGGCCCGGCCTTCTCGATGTCGTTGCGGGTCGCGAGCGGCGACGCCACGTCGGCCCGCAGCGGCACGGCGACGAGACGCGTCGGGTTGGCGTAGGTCCACGTGTTGTCGAAGCTGCCGTAAACGGGATCGAACGCGCGGTCCGAGGCGTAGAAGAGGTACTTGCCCTCGGGGTCGAACACCGGCTGCTGGTCGTTGAGGTACCCGCTCGTCACCTGCTGCAGCTTCGCGGTGCTCGTGTCGTACAGGTAGATCGCGCTGTTCAGGGTGGCGCCCGTCGGGTGCGCGTACGCGATCCAGCGCGAATCGGGCGACCACTGGAACTTGAACGCTTCGAGCGCAGGGTGCGCCAGCCAGGTCGGGCACTGATCGACATCGACGACACGGTTCGTGGCGGTGTCGTACACGCGGATCCGCATCGCCTGATCGACGAACGCCAGCTTCCTGCTGTCGGGAGACCACTGCGGAGCGTACCGGAATCCCGGCCCGAGCGACGTCACGGCACGTTCGGCGCCCGTGCCGTCCGCGGCCCGCAGCGTGAGCTGATACTCGCCGCCCTTGTCGCTCCAGTACGCGATCGTCCTGCCGTCGGGCGACCAGCGCGGATACCTGTCGGCGACGCCGGAGCTGCGCGTGAGGTCGAGGACGGCGCCGTGCTCGGCCGGCACGGTCACGATGTCGCCCCGCGCCTCGAAGGCGACCCGCTTGCCGGTCGGCGACACCGACGCGAAGGAGGCGAGCTTGTCGGCCTTCTCGATCCGCGGCCGCAGCGTCAGCTCGTCGGTGACGACCTTCACGGGGACCTCGGTCATCTTCTCGGACGCGAGATCCAGCAGGTAGAGCTTGCCGCCGGCCTGGAAGACGATGGCATCGGGGCCGATGGACGGAAACGTGATGTCGAAGTCGGTGAAGTGCGTGACCTGACGGACCTGGCCCGAGGCGACGTCCTCCGCCCAGATGTTGTTGCGCTCGGCGGGACCGCGATCCGAGAGGAAATAGATCGTGTTGCCGTGCCACATCGGCTGCGCGTCGTTGGCCGGATTGTTCGTGATGTTCCGCGACGCCATCGTCGTCAGGTCGAACAGCCAGAGGTCGGGCGCCCAGCCGCCCCGATACCGCTTCCAGTTCCGGAAGTCCTGCGTCATCGGCATGTACACGAGCTGTTTGCCGTCGGGGGAGAAATCGCCGAACTCGGCGTAGGGAAGCGGCAGCTTCTCCGGCAGGCCGCCCGCGACGCTGACCAGATAGAACTGGTTGAAGCGCTGGCGGCCGCTCTCGCGGCTCGACGCGAACAGGATGCGCTTGCCGTCGGGATGCCAGCCGACGACGCGATCGACCATGGGGTGGTGGGTGAGGCGGACCGGCTCGCCGCCGGAGACCGGCACGACGTAGACGTCGGTGTTGCCGTCGTAGTCGGCGCTGTAGGCGATCTTCGTGCCGTCGGGCGAGAAGCGCGGGAACGACTCCTCGCCGGGCGGCGAGCTGAGGCGGGTGGCCGTACCGCCCGTTTTGGGGACGAGCCAGATGTCCCCGGCGTAGACGAAGGCGATCCGGTCGGCGGAAACCGCCGGATACCGCAGCATCCTCGCGTCGATTTGTGCGGACGCAGCCGTCGCAGAACAGAGCATGACCAGAGCCGCAAGCGCCGAGCGCAGCATTTGAGTCCTCCCCTGACAGGTATCAGACGGATTGTAGCGGACGCGGTTCGCGCGACTCGCCATGCCTCACCGTTCCAGCGTGACGACCGGCTCCGGCCTGCCGTTCCAGGTGAAGCGGTAGGTCTTCGTCCGCCGCACGTTGCCGACCAGTGCCGGCCTGAAGCAGGCGAGGCACGTGCCGGCCGCGCGGCGCACGCTCGGGTAGACCACGCCGAGCGCCCCGGCCTCGAGCAGCCGCTCGGCGAGCGCCTGCGACGCGACGTAGCTGTCGGGGTCGAGGCACGCGCGAAACCCGCGGGCGCGGCGCAGGTCGTGAAGGCTTGCGCTGAAATCGGCGAGGTAGTCGTCGTAGGTGACGGTGTCCTCGAAGCGGCCGATCTCGGCGAGCTCGACCGACTTGTGGAATCCGACCTCGGCCTGGGCGGTCGCGAGCTCGAAGGCCGCGTACCAGGCGCCGCGGCCGGGACCGGAGAACCGGGCGCCGAGCGGATTGGGGTGGCAGAACGCGGCGTTGACGGCGGTCGCGTGCGGCACACCCGCCACGAGGTCCTCGGGGCCGATGTCCGGCAGGGGCCGGAGCGCGGCGAGCGCGCGGTCGTTCGTCGCCATGTCAAGCTCGAAGATCGCCTGCAGATGCGCGTCATCGTCGGCGATGGCGGTGAGCACGCTGTCGCCGTGCGGCGCGTGGCGCGACGGGACGAGGCGGTGCGTGTCGGATTGCCGGACCAGCGTGACCGGCGGGAGCGCCATCAGCCGGCGCGGCGCGCGTCGAGCAGGCGCCGGACCGTCTGCATCGCCGGCAGGCCGCCGCGGATCATGTAGGTCAGCGGGGTCCGGCCGGCGAAGATCGGGTTGCTGTTGGGCAGCTGCACCCACCCGTCGGCGAGGCGCCGGGCATGGAGGATCCGGAGCGCCTTGAAGATCCCGATCAGATAGGAGATACGCGTCAGCCGGTCCGCATCGAGCCGGCGGTCGGGCTTCCGCTTCATCTCGTAGAACGGCCCGTTGCTGACGCCGCCGAGCAGGGCGCGGGCGTCCTCGTCGCGCAGCTTCCAGCGCGCCGCGATGTTGAAGAACGCCTTGAGCGCGGGTGCGGACAGGCGCTCGCGCGCGGCGCGGTCGCCGAAATCCGGCGGCGCGTCGGCGCCGTAGCGGGTGGCAGGGTAGCGCAGGGCCTGGGGCACGAGGACTCCTGATCAGGAGTATATTGCCTCCGGCAACCGGCGGTCAAACCTGCCTCCGGCCCGGCGCGCGAGGCCGCGGCGGGCTGCCCGGGGAAGCTCAGCGAGCCTCCCGGAACCCCGCCTTTCTCAGGATCGTCATCATCGGGCACCAGCCGGTGAATCCCGACTGAAACAGGTTCAGGCCGACGAACACGGTGAACCAGTAGAAGTACGGGTGCACGTACATCCCCAGGAGCACGCTTGCCGTCACGAACAGTCCCGCAATCAACCGAAGCATCGACTCAACGGACATCTCAGTCTCTCCCAGAACCCTGTGAACCCCGTGAACCCCGTGAACCTCTGGATTCAGGAACGAAGAGCGTCGGCACCGTCGCGAAGCGGATGAGCGGCTCGCCGATGTTCGACAGCCAGACCGGGTCGTGCGGCTGCGGCGTCGCGGCCGCCAGCATCGTGGCGTTCGTCCGCTTGATCGCGGCGTCGATCGGCTCGTGGCGCGCTTCGACCACGGTGCCGCCCATGCAGACCGCCACGGCGGCCGCGTACCGCGCCGTCTCGGCGCCGACGAGCGGCGGTGACGCGTGCACGAGGACGCGCGAGAACAGCGCGTCCACGGCGTCGGCCGCGCGGACGATCAGGAGCGGCTTGACCGTCTCGCGCAGGACGCGCTCGGCGACCGACCCGAGCCACCAGCGCCGCGGTCCGTGGCGTCCGTGCGTGCCCATCACGAGAAGGTCGGCCCAGCTCTCGTGGTGGAGGATCGCCTCGGCCGGCGTCTGGCTCTCGAGCACGGTCGTGAACGGGTGCGACGTGTGCTGGCGGCCGAACCGGCCGAGGAACTCCTCGGCCTGCGTGCGCATCCGCTGCCGCTGCGCCGCCATCGCCTGCACCTGCTCGTGCGTGAAGTAGGCCGGCGCGTCGAGCGGCTCGGCGTGGAGCAGCCGCAGCTCCGCGCCGCAGCGCCAGGCGAGCGCGCCGCCGGCCGCGACCGCGCGGGCCGAAGCCTCCCCGAAGTCGACCGGGACCAGGATGGTCTTAGGAGCTGAAGCGTCCATGGTGTGTCAGGTAGTAAGTGACCGGGACCGTCATGCGCGACAGGAGCAGCGACGCCACTTCGCCCGCCATCAGCGAGATCGCGAGCCCCTGGAAGATCGGATCGAACAGGATGACCGCCGAGCCCACGATCACCGCGGCCGCCGTGAGCGCCATCGGACGGAACCGCACCGCGCCGGCGTCGACCACCGCCTCTTCGAGCGACATGCCGTCCTTGACGCGCAGTTCGACGAAGTCGACCAGGATGATCGAGTTCCGCACGACGATGCCGGCGCCGGCGATGAAGCCGATCATCGAGGTGGCCGTGAAGAAGGCGCCGGCGAGCGCGTGGGCCGGCAGGATGCCGACGAGCGAGAACGGAATCGCCAGCATGATGGTCAGCGGCGTCACGAACGACTGGAACCAGCCGACCACCAGGATGTAGATGAGGACGAGCACGGCGGCGAACGCGATGCCGAGATCGCGGAACACCTCGTAGGTGATGTGCCACTCGCCGTCCCACTTCATCGCGTACTTCGCGCTGTCGAACGGCTGGTGCGTGTTGTAGATCTCGAACCCGTAGCCTTCCGGCAGCCGGATCTTCTCGAGCGTCCGGTCCATCCGCAGGATCGCGTACACCGGACTCTCCACCTGCCCGGCGACGTCGCCCGTGACGTACGTCACCGGCTGGAGGTTCTTGTGATACAGGCTCTGCTCCTCGGGCGACGCGACGGTCCGCGTCAGCTCGCCGACGGCGACCGGCTGCCGGCCGATCCTGAGCGCCCGCACGGCGTCGAGCGACACGCGGTCCTCGCGCGGGAGCCGCAGAACGATCGGCACGTCCTCGCGCGCGGCCGCGTCGTGCAGCAGGCCGGCCGAGGCGCCGCCGCCCGCCATCCCCGCCACCGCCGCGACGTCGGCGGCCGACAGGCCGGCCGCGGCCGCCTTGTCGGGGTCGACTTCCAGCCGCAGCTTCCTGCGCGGCGACTCGACGTACCAGTCGACGTCGACCACGCCCGGCGTGTGCTCGAACGTGTCGCGCACGTTCTTCGCCAGCTCGAGGCGCCGCGACGGATCCGGTCCGTACACTTCCGCGACCAGGGTCTGCAGGACAGGCGGTCCCGGCGGGACTTCCACCACCTGGATCCGCGCGCCCAGCGACGACGCCACCGGGTCGAGCGCGGCGCGCAGACGCTTCGCGATCGTGTGGCTCTGTTCCCACCGGTCTTCCTTCGGCACCAGCACGAGCTGCAGATCCGCCAGGTTCGCCTCGCGCCGCAGGAAGTAGTGCCGTACGAGGCCGTTGAACGTGTACGGCGACGAGGTCCCTGCGTAGCTCTGCGCGGTGACGACCGCGTGATCCTTCAGCGCCGCGTCGGCCAGGATCGACGCCGCGCGCGCCGTCGTCTCGAGCGGCGTGTCCTCGGGCATGTGGATGACGACCTGCAGCTCGCTCTTGTTGTCGAACGGCAGCATCTTCACCGTCACGAGGCCGAGCGGGACCAGCGCCACCGCGGCCACGAGCAGGAGCGCCACGCCGGCCAGGAACGCGGTGCGCGTGGCCGGCCGCGTGATGAGCGGCGCCATGACGCGCCGGTAGAGCGCGGTCAGCCGGTCCTCGGACGCATCCACGTGGCCGGCCGTCCGCTTCAACAGGCGCACCGCCGCCCACGGCGTCACGATGAACGCGACGACGAGCGAGAAGAGCATCGCCGCAGACGCGCCGACCGGAATCGGCCGCATGTACGGGCCCATCAACCCGCCGACGAACGCCATCGGCAGGATCGCGGCGACCACCGTCAGGGTCGCCAGAATCGTCGGATTGCCGACCTCGTCCACCGCCCGCACGGCGACCGCCTCGAGCTGATTCGGGTCGTGCGCCATCCGCGCGTGCCGCACGATGTTCTCCACGACGACAATCGCGTCGTCCACCAGGATGCCGATCGAGAAGATCAGCGCGAACAGCGTGATGCGGTTGAGCGTGTAGCCGTACAGGTAGAAGACGAACAGCGTCAGCGCCAGCGTGACCGGGATCGCGGTGAGGACGACCAGCGACTCCCGGCGGCCGAGCGCGAGCCAGATGAGGATCGACACCGAGATGACCGCGAGCAGCATGTGCCAGAGCAGCTCGTTCGATTTCTGCTCGGCGGTCTCGCCGTAGTTGCGCGTCGTCGTGACGTGCAGGTCCTTCGGGAGCAGGTACCCGCGCACCGTCGCGAGCTTCTCGTCGACCCGCCGCGTCAGCTCGATGGCGTTCGTGCCCTTCCGCTTCGCGATCGACAGCGTGACGGCCGGCAGCGCCTCGCCCTCCCGCGGGTGATACATCACGTAGCTGTCCGGCTCGCCGCCGCCATCCGTGATCGTCGCGACGTCGGACAGACGGACCGGCGCGCCGGCCGCGGCGCCCACGACGACGTCGCCGAGCGCGGCGGCCGAGGCCGGCCAGGCGCCCGCTTCCAGCCGGCTCGACCGCCCGGCCGTGACGATGTCGCCGGCGGGAGCCAGGGCGTTTGCGCGCGCGAGCGCCTGCCGCACGACCAGCGGATCGAGTCCGCGAGCCTCGAGCGCCGGCGGATCGAGCTCCACCGAAATCTGCCGGGCGCGCCCGCCGATCACGGTGACCTGCGAGATGTCGGGGATTTCCTTCAGCGTCTCCTGGAGCTGCGCGCCGAACTGCCGGAGGCGCACGTCGTCGTAGCCGCGTCCCCAGAGCGTGAGCGCCATGACCGGCACGTCGTCGATCGAGCGCGCCTGGACCATCGGGCGCGACGCCCCCGGCGGGAGCTCGGTGGAGACGCCGGCCAGCTTCTGGTTGAGCCGGACCAGCGCGCGCTCCTCGTCCTGGCCCACGAGGAAGCGCACGATGATCATCGAGCGCCCCGCGCTGGAGGTGGAGTAGAGGTACTCGACGCCCGGGACCTCCCACAGGAGCTGCTCCAGCGGGCGGGTCACGCGCTGCTCGACCTCGGCGGGCGACGCGCCGGGCATCTCCACGAACACGTCCACCATCGGCACGACGATCTGCGGCTCCTCTTCGCGCGGCAGCGCGATGACCGCATACACGCCCAGCAGGAGCGACGCGACGATGAACAGCGGCGTCAGCTTGGAATGAATGAAGGCGCCGGCCAGCCGGCCGGCCACGCCGGTCGTGCGCGTCATCGGCCCTCTCCGGGCCGCCCTGCGGCGGCGCGGCGCACGCGCACGCCGTCGGCGATCGTCGGCGGCGGGTTGACGACGACGTCCTCGCCGGCTGCGAGTCCTGCGACGATCTCGACGCGGCCGTCCGCGTCGCTGCCGACGGTCACCGGCCGCAGCCGCGCGAGTCCGTCGGACGAGACCGCGTAGACGAACGACAGCTGCCCGCGGCGGACCAGAGCCGCCGCCGGCGCGACGAGCGTGCGGTGCGTGCCTGACGTGAAACGCGCGCGGCCGAACAGGCCGGACCGCACGTCCGCCGGCGCGTCGAACGCCACCTTGACGACGAAGCTGTGCGTGGCGGGATCGAGGCGCGCGATTTCGGCGATTCGACCGGCCAGCCAGGCCGGAGGACCGGGCGCGGTGTCGAGCCTGACGCCTGCGGCGTCGCCGACGTGGAGGGCCGAGGCGCGCGACTCGTCGAGGGCTGCCTCGAGGTGGAACGCGCCAACGGCTTCGACCGTCAGCAGCGGCATGCCCGGCGCGGCCACCGTGCCCGGATCGACGCGGCGCTCGGCGACGACGCCGTCGAACGGCGCCGTCAGCACGGCGTAGGACGCCGTCACGCCGGCGGCGTCGGCGGCCGCTTTCGCTGCTTCGAGACCGGATGCCGATTCCTTCACGCGCGCACGGCTTCCGGCGGCGCGGGCTTCGGCGGCGCGCAGGCCGGCCACGGCTTCGTCGAGCTCCTGCGCCGTGGCGGCGCGCTTGGCGTGGAGGCTGCTGATACGCTCGTGCGTCGCGCGCGCGAGCTGGAGCGCGGCCTCGGCCGCCTGCTCTTCGGAGCGCGCGGCGTCCCCGGCCTGGCGTGCCGCATCGAGGCCCGCCGACGCTTGGACGGCGTTGGCCGCGAGATCGCGCGCATCGAGCCTGACGAGCGGCTCGCCGCGCCGCACGCGATCGCCGGGCCGGACGCGCACATCGACGACCGGCGCGAGAACGCGGCTGGAGATGACGGCCGTCTCCCTCGCGCGCACGACGCCGCCGGCTTCGAACTGCACCGGCAGGTCCGTTTCTTCGGCGCGGGCGACCGAGGCCGTGACTTCCGCACGTTCCGATGCCGTGGCTCGCGGCTCCGACGAGCAGCCGGAGGCGAGCACGGCGGCCGCGGCGACGGACGCGATCATGATCAACGGCCGCCGGGTCAACTGATTCGCATTCTGCACAAGGGACCTCATGTCGAAGGGCTTACGGCGCCCGTCCGATGGCGTGCCGGAGCATGGCCTGACTGGTCACCGCGTCGACGAGCGCCGCGACGCGCTGGGCCTCGGCGTCGAGCACGGCGGTCGCCGCGCGGAGGACGTCGGTGACGCCGGCCATTCCGGCGTCGTAGCGGTCGCGGATGATGCGCTGGCTCTCGCGCGCCTGGTCGACAGCGGCACGGCCGACCGCTTCGCGGGCCCGGGCCGCCTCGAGCCGGCGCAGGGCCGAGATCACGTCGACGTGCACGGCCGCGCGCGCATCGTCGGCCGCGGCCCGGGCGCGAACGGCCTCCTCGGCCGCGGCGCGCGTGCGCGCGGCTTCGGCGCCGCCGGCCGACAGCGACCAGCGCAGTCCGCCGCCGACGACCCAGGCGGACGCGCGGTCGGCGAAGCTCGTGCCGTCGAGTTCGTAGCCGGCCTGCGCGACGAGCTGCGGAAACCAGCCGGCGCGCGCCTCGCGGACGCCGGCATTCGCCAGACGCGCGGCCGCCTCGGCACGGCGCAGGTCGGGGCGCGCCGCGTCGGCTTCGCTGAGGAGCGTCGAGACGTCGGCGCTCGCGGCGTCGGCGAGCGGCGGCTCCTGCGCGACGTAGTCCTGTTCGATCGGCGCCCCCATCAGCCGGTTCAACTGCGCGCGCAGCGTGGCGGCGTCAGCAGATGCCTGGATCGCCCGCTGCCGCATGTCGGCGAGGTGCACCTGGACGGCAAGGACGTCGGCGTCGGTCGCCGTCCCCGCGTCGCGGCGGTGCGCCGCGCGCGCAGCGTCTTCGCCGGCCGCCTTGACGGCAGCCTCGGCGGTCTGTTGGGCCGCCTGGGCCGCGAGCAGCCGCCCGAATACCTCGGTTGTCTGCAATGCGAGATCGGCGGACGCGCCGTCCGCGCCGGCTTCGGCCATGGCCGTGCGCTGGTGCGCCGCATCGACGCCGGCCTGCTGGCGTCCGCCGTCGAAGATCAGCTGCTCGACGCCGAACATCCCGTGGAAATATCCGATCGCGTCCGGATGGTTCAGGGCGTCGATCGCGAAATCGTTCGCGCCGAAGCGCCGGGCGGACAGAAGCGAGCCGAACGCGAACACCGGCCCGTTGCCGCGCTGCCAGGAATCGCTGAAGGAGACGCGCGGGAAATACGTCGAGCGCGCCTCGGTGACGCCGGCCTGCGCCTGGCGCACCGCGGCCCGGGCTCCCGCGAGGGTCGGATTGTGCGCCAGGGCGGCCTGCACGGCGGCGTCGAGCGTGAGCGATTCCTGCGCGGCTGCGGCGGAAGACACGGCTAGCGCCGAGCCCAGAACGAGAACGAGACGAAACGGGCGGGCCATTGCCGGCATAGATGCGGGACAATGGGATTGGTGACAATGGGGACGTTTGCGGGTGCATTGTGACGAATCGGCGGAATCCGAGTCTCTCGGCCGGGGCTGAGGCGAACCCGTCGTCGGAGTACGCGGGGCTCGTGCGTGCCGCGGCGACCGGGGAGCCTGAGGCGGTCGAGCGATTGCTGCTGCGCGCGCAGGAGGTGGCCTACCGGTTCAGCTTCCTCGTGTGCGGGCACACGGAGGACGCCGAGGACGTGATGCAGGATGCGCTGCTCAGGACCTACCGGTACGTGAGCCGCATTCGCGACCCGGAGGCGTTCCGCACCTGGCTGTACCGGACCGTCCGGAACGCGTGCCTCATGAAGCGGCGGCGCCGCGTGAACGAGCCGGCGCATTTCGTTTCCCTCGACGAAGGCGTCCGACGGGACGATGGCGGAATGGGGCCAATCGAGGTCGAGGATTCCCGGAAGACTCCCGACGAGATCGCGATCGACAAGTGGGTCGGCGCGCGGCTGCGCCGCGCCCTGGAGTCGCTGCCCGCGAGCTACCGGCTGATCGTCGTCCTTCGCGAGATGGAGGGCCTTTCGACGCGCGAAGTGGCGCGCGTGATCGGCATCTCCGAAGCGAACGTGAAGACCCGATTGCACCGCGCGCGGCTGATGCTGCGCGACCGGATGGAGGGCGCCGCGTGAAATCGACCGGGTCCGCTCACCGATCTCCCGACTGCGAAGCCATGCTCGAGCGCGTGTCGGCGTACATCGACGGCGAGCTCGAGGATGTCGAGTGCCACGCGATCGAAGCGCACTGCCAGGCGTGCCCGACCTGCGCGGCGTTCATCGACAGCCTGCGGCACACCGTCGGCCTGTGCCGTGAAGCGGGCGGCCGTCCGCTGCCGGAATCGGTGCGGGCGCTCGCGCGCAGCCGGATCGCGGAGCTCATTTCCCGCTCGAAACGAGGTGCCCGGGGCGGGCCATGACCTCGCCGCGGCCTTCACGACCCGCCGGCCCCTGAACCCCGGCTCCAAGCCCCCGGCCTCTAGCCCCCGCTCGTAGGCAGCCGCGCAGCGTCCCACGCCGCCATGCCCCCGGCCATCTCGCTGACGCGCGCGAATCCTTCGCGCTGCAGGAGGCTCGCGGCGATCGACGAGCGATAGCCGGCCGCGCAGTAGACGAGTACCGGCCGGTTCCGCGGCAGGTCGCCGAGATGCCCGGTCAGCTGGCTGAGCGGGATGTGCAGGCTGCCTGCAACGAACTTCTCAGCACGCTCGGACGGCGCGCGCACGTCGAGCGCGATGGGCGCGTCTGTCGCCCGGAGCCGATCGGCGGCCGTCGCCGCGCTCAGCCGCTCGGTCGTGCGCATCAGCTCCGGCCGGTCGCGGAGGCTCTCCATGCCCCGCTCCAAATAGCCGGCGACGTCATCGAACCCGATGCGGCCGAGACGCACGGCCGATTCATTCTCCCGGCCCGGATCCGCCACGATGACGATCGGGCGTTCGTGGGTCAGGACGGTGCCCGCCCAGGTCGCGTACTGGCCGGACAGACCGACGTTGATGCTGCCGGCGAGATGGGCGGCGGCGAACTCCTCGGGATCGCGGGTGTCGAGGATCTGCGCGCCTTGTCCCTGGAGCGCGAGGACCGCGTCGAGCGGAAGCGGCCGCAGGCCGCGCGCGAGCGCCGCATCGAGCGTCGGCCGCTCCTTGCTGTTGAGAACCGCGTCGTAGGTGAAGTACGGCGGCGCGTCGGGCTGGTCCGCCGTGACCAGCGCGACGAATTGCTCTTTGCTCATCGGCTGCAGCGCGTAGTTGACGCGGCGCTGCTCGCCGATCGTGGAGACGGTCTCCTGGCTGAGCGCTTTGCCGCAGAGGGAGCCGGCGCCGTGCGCCGGATAGACCAGGCTGCTGTCGGGAAGCGGCAGGAGCTTGTTCCGCAGCGACTCGTACAGGAGGCCCCCGAGATCCCGGGCGGACCAGCCGAGGGCCACGCGGAGGTCCGGCCGCCCGACGTCGCCGACGAAGAGCGTGTCGCCGGTGAGGACCGCCTGCGGCCTGTCGGCGCTCCGGTCGAGATCGTACACGAGGATCGACACCGATTCGGGAGTATGTCCGGGCGTTTCGAGCGCCTTCAGTCGTACGCGGCCGAACTCGACGGTGTCGCCGTCGTGCAGCGGGGTGAACGCGTATTCGGCTCTCGCCGCCGCGCCGAGGTAGATCTTCGCGCCGGCGCGATCGCGCAGCTCCAGATGTCCGGCGAGGAAGTCCGCGTGCAGGTGCGTCAGGAACACGTGCTCGATCCGCAGTCCGTGCTCCTTCGCAAACGCGAGGTACTGCTCGACGTCGCGCTGCGGATCGACGACCGCCGCAACATGCGTCCTCTCATCGCCGATGAGATAGGACGCATGCGCCAGGCAATTGAGATAGAACTGCTTCAGGACCATCGGGCCTCTCAGCGGCGATCATCGCACAGTCCCGGCCGGCTTCGCGCCCCTGGAGATCGGGCGTTCAGGTGCGCCCACTCGGTAGTTTTTCCCCGTTTCCTCCGGCATGTAATCCGCCTTCGTCCGGTCGGCGCCCGATTGTTGGCCGCCTCGTGCAGATCTACATTGACATCAGAACGAGGTGAGCCATGTTGAAGCACAGAGGCGGCGACGCGGTGAAGAAAGGGTTCTACGGCAGCATCCGGCGGTGGACGATCGAGATGATCAAGGCCGACGGCGGCATGCTCCCCGGAACGCCGGACGAGCGGTACGTCAGGCTGCCGGTGATCGTGGTGCTCATTGCGGCACCGGTCATGGGGCTGGCATTCGCGGTGTTCCTGCCGTTCATCGGGTTCGTCATGCTCGGCGCGTTCGGCTGGCGCAAGCTGACCGGCCGTCCGCCCGAGGGGACCGACGTCAGGGCCGAGCGCAAGGCCGCGTGACCTGCACCGCCCGGTCCTACGCGCTGATGATCCCCTGGCGCAGCGCGAACCGGATCAGGTCCGTCCGGCTGTGCAACGCGAGCTTCTGCATCACGTGCTCGCGATGGGTCATCGCGGTCTTGACGGAGATGTCGAGGATGTCGGCGACCTCCTTGTTGCTGCGCCCCTCGGCGACGAGCTTCAGCACCTGCTTCTCCCGGTCGGTCAGCGCCTCGTACGGATCGGCCGGCTGCGGCCCGGAACCGGCCGCTTCGCCGAACGCTTCGCGGGCGACCGCTGGATCGATGACGAGGCCGCCGCGAGAGACGGCGTGAATGGCGGCGACCAGCTCGCTGCCGGCCGCCCGCTTCAGTACGTAGCCCGCCGCGCCCAGCCTGAGGAAGCGCCGCACGTACTCGGCGTTGTCGTACTGGCTGAGGACCAGGATGCGGACTTCGGGCTGCGCGCGATGGATCTCCGCGGCTGCTTCGAGCCCGCCGAGGCCCGGCATCGCGATGTCCATGAGGAGGACGTCGGGCCTGACGCGCTCCGCGAGGGCGATGGCGCTCGTGCCGTCGGCGGCTTCGCCGACGACCTCGATGTCCGGCTCGCCGCTGAGCAGCGCGCGGATGCCCTCCCGGACAATCGCATGATCGTCGACGACTCCCACGCGAATTCTAGCCATCCTGAGCCTCCGATCCGCCCGCGATCGGCGCCTCGATCAATATGCGCGTGCCGGAGTCGGGCGCCGAGTCGATGGTGAGTTGACCGCCCACGAGCGCGATGCGCTCCCGCATGCCGGCGAGGCCGAGGCCGCGCATCGAGGGACCGATCACCGCCGCGTCCGCCGGATCGAATCCGCGGCCGTCGTCCTCGAGCTCGAGGACGAGATGGCCGTCCTCGGCAGTGTACTGAATGAGCGCGCGGTCCGCGCCGGCGTGGCGGCCGATGTTGGCGATGGCCTCCTGGGCCGCGCGGAACAGCGCCAGCTCCACCTCGCGGGGCAGCCGTCTGTCGGTGCCGGACGCCTCGAAGGTGACGGCCACGCCGAGCGGCTCGAGCTGCTGGCGCGCGAACCACTCGATGGCCGAGGCGAGGCCGAGGTCGTCGAGCATCGACGGGCGGAGCGCGAGGATGAGACGGTGGACGCCCTCGAGCAGCCGCCCCGCGAGGCGGCGGGCGTCGACCAGCCGCTCGCGCGTGAATGCCGAGGGGTACCGCGCGAGCCCCGCATCGAGGCCCATGAGCAGCGCGTTGAGCGTCTGGCTGGTCTCGTCGTGCAGCTCGCGCGCGATGCGGAGGCGCTCGTCCTCCTGGACGGCGAGCGTGCGCTTGAGGAGCGCTCCACGCACGCGGTCGCGCTCGCGCTGGCCGAGCGCGACGCGCATGTCGTCGAGCGCGCGGGCGAGCCGGCCGGCCTCGTCGGCGCCGCCCTCCGGCACGGGCCGATCGAGATCGCCGGCCGCGATCGCCTCGGCCGAGATCGTGAGCTGCGACAGCGGCCGCACGACGCTCCCGGCCGCGCCCCACGCGAGCAGCAGGGCGACGGCGAACAGGATCGGTGTACCCACGACGGCCGCGCGGCGGAGCTGGTACGCGAGCGGCAGCGCCTCGGCGTCCGGCTGCGCGATCGTCACGGTCCACCCGAGCTCGTCGACCGGGGCCGTGGCGGCCAGCACTGCTCCGTTGCGGGCCGCGGAGGGCGGTCGCGCGCCGCCGTATGCCCGCATGTGGCCGTTCGCGTCGCGGGCTTCGACCCAGCCGCCGGGCACTGGCGCGGCGGCGGCGAGGACGCGCTGCAGCGCCGGGTGATCCTGCGGCAGGCGGCCCGCCACGGCGCCGATCGCGGCGCCGGTCTCGTCACGCATGGGCACGAGCAGCAGCACGCCGGCGCCGTCGGGCGCGGCGGCGATCGCCGGCCGCCCCTGCGCGCTCGCGGCGCGGACGACGTCGACGGTCGCTCGGTCGACGAGTGCCGATCCGGTCGGCTCGACGAGCGGCGTCGAGCCGTCGAACGGGATCACGATCAGGTTGTCGAGCAGCCGCGAGCGGCGATACGCCTGTCGAAGATGCGCCGCGGCGTCGGGTGTCGCGTGGACGACGTCGGGATCGAGGGCGAGCGTTGCGAGCTCCTGCAGCTCCTCGTTGAGGTGGCGGTCGACGTCGGCGGCCACGGTGGTCGCGAGCCGGCGCCGCTCGTCCTCGAGCTGCGCCCGCGAGCCGGACACCAGGACGGCGCCGAGCCAGCCGAGCGCGGCGACGAGCACGCTGGTGCCAATCAGCACCACGAGCACGACCCGCTGCCGGATCCCGTGGCGCCCGAACGACGCGGCCCGCGGTGCGGCCATTGGTTTCCCTTACGCGACCCGCGTCTCGGACGGCTCCTTCCCGCGCGTGCGCTCGTACTCGAGCGGGTGCTCGTGCTTCATCCGTTCGACGCTGATCCGGCCGGTGAAGATGGTCGTGTCGAAGGGGAACACGTCCGGGCTGAGGTGCGCGTTGTAGATGTGCCAGATGATGATGATCAGGAATGCCATCAATCCCTCGTTGCTGTGGGCCACGAGGGAGACCGGGATGATGACGCCGGGCAGATACTGCGTTGCTTCGGTCGGGAAGTAGAGCACCAGGCCCGTGACGACCATGAGGATGCCGCCCATCACCATGCCCCAGTACTCGAACTTCTGGCGGTAGTCGTACCGGTCGAAGCGCGCCTGCGCGTCGGAGAGGCCGGCGTAGTACCTGAGCGTGGCGACGGCGTCGGCGAAGTCCTGGCGCGTCGGCACCATCGACAGCGGCGTCCGCCCCGTCGCCGCCCCGAAGACGATCGCCGTCGTGTGGACGAGGACCAGCGCCCCGAACGCGAAGCCGCACGCGCGGTGGATCCAGCGCGCCGCGTCCACGCCGCCGAAGACGGCCAGCAGCCACGCGGCCCAGGCCTGGTCGAAGTATTTCTGCGGCAGGCCGGTTGCGCACAGGAGCAGGAACAGGATCATCACGGTCCAGTGCTCGAACCGCTGGCGGACGCTGAACCGGGTCACGTAGGAAGTCATCGATTCACCACGACGCGCCACAGATGCAGCAGGATCTGAAGCGCCAGGCCGACGATCATGAAGGGGATGAACACCATGTAGAACAGCTTGACGCCGTAGACGAGCGGCTCCTTCGAGAAGCTCGGCTCGTAGTGCGACAGCCACGCCGCCGGGAAGTTCGCGCTGGCCGAGGGATGGCACTGCTGGCAGGTCTTCTGCAGGTTCGCCTGCATCACCGGCGAGCTCTTCGCGTCGGCCTTCATGATGTCGTGCACGCCGTGGCAGTCCGTGCAGAGCGCGACGAACGCGCCGTCGCCGGCGTGGCTCTTCTCGCGGCTGCGCAGCGACGCCGTTTTGCCGTGGAAGTCGCTCACGTAGGTGGTCACGACGGCGGTGGAGAGGCCGTACTTTGCCATCAGCTTCTGGTTGCCGTGGCACGACCCGCACAGCTGGGGCGTCTTCAGGCGCCAGTCCACTTCACGCGGACCGGCGACGTCATGCGTGCGGTGGCAGTCGTTGCAGACCGGCACGTCGGCCGCGTTCGGCCCGCCGAGCGCCTGGCCGTGCACGCTCTTGCGGTACGCCTCCGAGACGCCCGCATGGCACGTGCCGCACGTGTCGACGATCCGCGCCCGCGACTTCGTGGGATCCGCGATCTCGTGCGAGCCGTGGCAGTCGGTGCACAGCGGCGCGGTGCGGTCGCCGCGGGCGAGCGCGGCATAGTGCACGCTGTCGAGCGTCTTGGTGTATTCGGAGAAGTGGCAGCGCTTGCACTGCTCGTAGTAGGCGACCGAGAAGTCGCGCGCCGTGCGGAACGACCGCTCGGGATGCGGAATCTCCTTCATTTCAGCGTGGCAGTCGAGGCACGTCAGCTTCTTCCCGTGCACACTCGCCTTGAACCGGTCGAGGTCGACGTGCAGCGAGCGCTTCTCGCCGCTCGGCAGGTCGACCGACAGCGAGGCGTCGCCGTGGCACGTGAGGCACGTGTCCTGTTCTTCGAGCTGCGCGGCGGTCGGGGCGGAAGGCGGCTGAGCGAGTGCGACGGCGAACGTCAGAGCCAGGAGCATGGAGGAATCCTCGTCCGGGGGACCCCTCCAGTACCCGCAACCACGAAATAGCAAGGCGACTGCCACCGACCAGGTGGCGCGAGGCGCCGGATTACGCGCCGAATCGCAGGACGGAACGGCGTCGCTCCGCGCTCCCGGCGGACGGTCGACCTCCGGCGCGCCGGGTTTCCGTCACGATGCCCGGAACCCGACGCGCGGAGCGCAGCGAATATGGGATGTCGCGGGTCCCGCTACGCGACGGTCGGCGTCCGCGCGAGCGCGCGCGACTCGACGAGCGACACGACGATCGCGATGACGCCGCAGACGACGTCGTTCGCCATCGCACCGGGGATCGCCCGGTAGCCGAGGACGAACGGTGCGAGCAGGATCCAGATCCCGCAGAGCAGCTGGAACCACGCGGTGCCGACCGGCGCGGCGACCGCCGCGACAATCCACCACGAGAAGCCGATCAGCAGGATCCCGAGCACGATGTCTTCGGCCGTCGCCACCCTGCTCATGCCTGAGTAGCCGATGGCGAACGGCGCGACGATGAGCCAGATGCCGAGGATCAGATTGATCCAGGTGACGTTCTTCATTGAGCCCTCCTCACGATTTCTTCACGGTCGAGGAGTGCAAGACGCGTGCGAATGAAGAACGCGGCCGCTCTACATCCCGCGGCTCGCCGGCGGCACGATGCCGTTCAGGCGCAGATAGGTCGTCATGTTTCCGTACTCATCCCAGGCGTGCCCGAGCGTGAACCAGACCAGCCGCGCCCGCGTCGACGGCCCCAGGAACCGCGGCCCCGGCACCGCCTCGAGCAGCGACTGATCGGTCTGCTCGTTGAGCACGGCGGTTCCGTAGTCATACGAGTCGGCAATGGCTTTGAGAATGTCCGCCTTCGAGGTCGCCTTCTCGTTGATCGCGGGAGCGGCAGCCTTGCCGCCGAGCATCTTCATCATCATCACGTTGGCGCCGGCGACGTGGAGGATTTGCTCTCCGTAGCTGCGCTGCGCGGGCGTCGGCTTGAAGCTGAACTTCTCCTCCGGCATCGCATCGGAGATCTTGACCATGCGATCCTTCATGGCCGTCCAGTCCTTCAGCAGATCGGCGTGCAGCGTGGTGGTGGATTGGGCGGCGGGCCGGAGCGTGGCGGCCACGACCGCGGCGGCGACGAGCGGAAGCAGACACAGCGTCTTTTTCATGGAGGTCAGCTTAGCAGAAAATCGCGGCCTGCTGAGCGGTGATAGCATCTCCACATGCCCAGCCGCGTCGTCGTTCCCGTCCTCGCCGTGGCGCTGCTCGCCGCGTCCGGATTCGCACAGCGTCCGGCCGCGGGACGATTCGATCTGCTGATCGCGCACGGCCGCATCGTCGACGGCACCGGAAGCCCGTGGTTCCGCGGCGACGTCGGCATCGTCGGCGATCGCATCGCTGCCGTCGGCGATCTGCACGGCGCCGCGGCAGCGGCGACGATCGACGCGCACGATCTCGTGGTCGCGCCAGGGTTCATCGATCTGCTCGGGCAGTCGGAATTCAACGTGCTCGTGGACAACCGCGCCGCCAGCAAGGTTCTGCAGGGCGTCACGACCGAGGTCACCGGCGAGGGGAGCTCGATCGCGCCGGTCAACGACCGGCTGATGGCCGAGGCGGCGCCGAGCGCCCGGCATTTCGGCGTCGTGCAGGACTGGCGCACGCTCACCGACTACTTCCGCCGGCTGGACGAGCGTACGCATCCCGCGATCAACATCGGCACGTTCGTGGGCGCCGGGGGCATCCGCGACTACGTCATCGGCAAGGACGATCGTCCGGCGACCGCGACGGAGCTCGAGCGCATGAAGACGCTCGTGGCGCAGGCGATGCGGCAGGGGGCGCTCGGCGTGAGCACGTCGCTCCAGTACGTGCCGGATCGCTTTGCGTCGACCGACGAGATCGTCGAGCTCGCGAAGGTCGCGGCGGGCTATGGAGGCGTCTACTTCACCCACCAGCGTTCGGAAGGCGCGCAGATCTTCGAGTCGCTCGACGAAGTGTTCGCCATCGCCCGGCGCGCGCACATCCCGGCGGAGATCTGGCACCTGAAGACCGCGTACAAGCCGAACTTCGGCAAGATGCCCGACGTCCTCCGGCGCATCGAAGCCGCCCGCGCCCGCGGGCTCGATGTGACCGCGAACGTCTACCCGTACACGCGCGCCTCGAACGGCCTCGACGCCTGCCTGCCGCTCTGGGTCCGCGAAGGCGGCCTCGAGAAGATGCTCGCGCGCCTGAAGGATCCCGCTCAGCGCGAGCGCATCCGCGCGGACATGGCCGACGCGAACGCGACCTCCTGGGAGAACCAGTGGTACGGCTCCGGCGGCGGCGACGGCGTGATGCTCTCGTCCGTGCTCGATCCGTCGCTGCGGAAGTACGAAGGGATGACGCTGACCGAGATCGGCCGGGCGATGGGCGAGGATCCGCGCGACGCGGTGATGGATCTCGTCATCGCCGATCGTGGCGAGAGCTCGGTCATCACCAGCATCATGAGCGGGGACGACGTGCGCGCGGCGCTGGCCAGCCCGCTGGTGGGCATCGGCACCGACTCCGGCGCGCAGGCCGAAGACGGGCCGCTGTCCGTGTCGAAGTCGCACCCGCGCGCGTGGGGATCGTTTCCGCGCATTCTCGGCCGGTACGTGCGCGACGAGCATGTGCTGACGCTCGAAGAGGCCGTGCGCAAGGTGACGTCGAAGGCCGCCGACCGCGTGCACTTCACGGATCGCGGCGTCCTTCGGCCCGGCATGGCGGCGGACATCACCGTGTTCGATCCCGCCGGGATCAGGGACGTCGCGACGTATGCCGACCCGAAGCACTATGCCGTCGGCGTCCGATATGTCGTGGTCAACGGGCGCCCCGTGGTCAGCGACGGCGCGCTCACCGATGCGCGTCCCGGCCGGGCGCTGCTGGGCCCCGGCGCGAACTGAAGCCGATAGCCAACAGCCGATAGCCGATAGCCGATAGCCGAAGCTGATAGCCGATAGCCAACAGCCGATAGCTACTCTATGCCCATCCTCTCAACGGACGTGTCGTACGCCGACTTGAACTTCCTCGGCGTCCCGCGCGTGATCGCGACCGGCATCCTGCAGGGCAGGGGAGGCCTCGCGCTGGTCGACCCCGGACCGTCCACGACCCTCCCGGCGCTCAGGGCGGAGCTCGACCGCCTCGGCGCGGCGATCGCCGACGTGGAGGCGCTGCTGCTGACGCACATCCACCTCGATCACGCCGGAGCCACGGGAACGCTGGTCGGCGAGAATCCGCGGATCCGCGTGTTCGTGCACGAGCGGGGCGCCCGGCACATCGTCGATCCGGAGAAGCTGCTCGCGAGCGCGACGCGGCTGTACGGTGCCGACATGGACCGGCTCTGGGGCGAGGTCCGGCCGGTACCGGCGAATGCGGTGACCGCTCTCGGCGGCGGTGAGCGGATTGAAGCGGGCGGACGCACGCTGAGGGTGGCCTACACGCCCGGGCACGCGCGGCATCATGTCAGCTATCTCATCGAGGACGCGGGGATCGCGTTCGTCGGCGATACCGCCGGCATCAAGCTGACGCCTCGCGGATACGTGCTCCCGCCGACGCCGCCCCCCGACATCGACCTCGACGCCTGGCGCGACAGCCTCGCGCTCATCGGCGCGTGGCGGCCCGACACGCTCTTCCTCACGCACTTCGGGCCTTCGTCGCCGTCGGCGGCGCACCTGGCGGCGCTGGCAGATCATCTGGATCTCGCCGCGACGCTGGCCCGCGAGTCGCTCGCCCGCGAAGACAGCGACGAGGCGCGCGAAGCCTGGTTCACCAGTGAGCTGGCGGGCGAACTCCGGCGGCGCATGCCCGCGCCGGAGGTGGACGCGTACCAGATCGCCGGACGTTTCGACTTGAGCTGGCGCGGCCTGGCGCGGTACTGGCGGACGCGCTGACGGCGGCTAGGCGGTGGCGCGCGAGTCGGCGACCACGTCGGCCGCCGAGCGGCGCGGATCGATCATGAGGCGGAGCGCCAGCCCCTGCGGCTTCCCGGGTGCGGGCGGAGCGATCCGGTACACGGCCGACAGGATCCGACCCTGGCGGAGCGCGGCCGGCACGACGTCGCCGTCGCGGACGTCGCGTTCCAGCTGAAACTGCACGAGCCGGAAGAGCGGGATCGACACCACGGAATGACACTCCACGAACACGCCCAGCTCGCTGACGTCACGCGTGACGACGCTGGCGAAGCGGGTCGTCCCGCGCTGGTCCTTCCACGTCAGGCGGGCCGGGAGCCTCACTGGCCGACGAGGAACCGATCGACGAGTGACGGTGGATACGGGAACCTGGACCGGGGACATGTGCTTCACAGGAGGCCTCATGTGGAGTGGAGCCGCTCTCTGGGGTATCAAGTTCCAGGCCGAGTGCGGCGCCGTGCCTCCGTGAGCTACCTGAACAACGCTAAATCACTTCAATCATTGGGCTTAGATATTTCGTGCAGGTGGTCGATTATCTGTGAAACCAAGGATAGTTAGTATCCATTAAGCAGTGGAACTGATTACTTTATAACCACTACTGGCGCTCAGTAAGTATCCACTTCGGTCCTCGATTCCAAGCCCAGCCTTCTGAGCTTCAGATACAGCCCGCGCCGGGTCAACCCGAGTATGCGGGCGGTCTCCGAGATGTTGCCGCCGCTGCGATCCAGCGCAGCCCGGATCATGTCGCGTTCGAGCTGGTCCACGGCCGTCGCCAGGTTGCCGGCCGTGACGGTGGCCGCGTGCGACGGAGCGTGGGCCGCCTCCGGCGATCGGCTCAGGCTGATCTCCGGCGACAGATGCGACGGTTCGATGGTGCCCCCCGGCGGGCTGAGCGCCACGGCACGCTGAATCTGGTTCTTCAGCTGCCGCACGTTGCCGGGCCACCAGTACTGCGACAGGACGTCGAGGACGTCGGAGCTGAGGTGGATGTCCGGCTTGCCGAGCTGTTCCGACGCCTCCCGCAGGAAGTAGGTCGCCAGGTGCGGGATCTCCTCGCGCCGCTCGCGCAGAGGGGGCACGTGAATGCGGATCACGCTGAGCCGATAGTAGAGATCCTCTCGGAACTTGCCCTCGGCGACGCGCTGCTCGAGGTCCGCGTTGGTCGCCGCCAGCACCCGCACGTCGACGCGCTGCGGCCGCGAGTCGCCAATCGGGAGAATCTCCTGCTGTTCCAGGAAGCGCAGCAGCTTGGGCTGGACGTCCAGGGCGAGGTCCCCGATTTCGTCCAGGAACAGCGTGCCGCCGGCAGCCGAGCGGACGAGCCCCGGCTGGTCCGACACGGCGCCGGTAAAACTGCCGCGCCGATGTCCGAACAGCTGACTGTCGGCCAGCTCGCGTCCGGTGGTCGTGCAGTTGTAGGGAAGGAACATCGCCGCGCTGCGGTGCGAGCCGACGTGGATGGCGCGCGCGACCAGCTCCTTGCCGGTGCCGCTCTCGCCCGTGATGAGGACGGTGAGATCGTTGCCCTGCAGGCGCTGGATCTGCTCCATGACTCGCGACATCGCCGCGCTCGCGGACAGAAATCCCGGCAGCAGCGGCTCGAGCACCGCGCGCTCGGCGGGCAGCCCGGCCGGCGCCGACGAGCGGTCACGCGCGGCGCACAGGGCAAACCCCTGGCGCGCCACGGCCGCGATCATCCGCAGGCGCCTCGTCACGGGATGTCCAATCGGGCGGGGCGAGGCGACGAGCCCGAACCGGGGGCCCTCCGGGTCACGGCCCAGCGGTTCGACGACAACGGCGCCGCGGCCGTAGACGGCGCCGCGCGCGTTCGATCGCGCGAGCGCCCGCGCGGCGTCAGGGTCGCAGCCGGAGGCCGCGACGACGCGAAGATCCCCGCCCGCGAGCTCGACGTACACGACGGCCGCATCGGCGGCCGCCGCCTCGCAGAGGGCGGCGGCCGTCTCCCGCCCCAGCAGATCCGGCAGCGCTGCGGCGTCGACGATGCGCCGCACGATGGCGTCGTCGGCATCGGCCGGCGAGATCACGTACTCCCCGGTGCCGACGCCTGACAGCAGGTCGCGGGCCGCGCGCGTGTCCGCGATGTCGCGCTCGGCGCCGAGCTGCTCGAACACGGCGAGCGCCATCGCGAGATGACGCTCGGCGACCGACCGGGCGCCGGCGCGCGCGACGAGCCGGCCGAGCGCGAGATGGCTGAGCGCGGCCGGGTACCGCTCCCCGAGCAGATCGAGCAGCGTCGCGCTCTGCGCGAAATCGTGA
Source organism: Betaproteobacteria bacterium (assembly GCA_050257855.1). Lineage (GTDB taxonomy): Bacteria > Acidobacteriota > Vicinamibacteria > Vicinamibacterales > CAVVIG01 > JBLMXQ01. The sequence goes on from JBLMXQ010000072.1 coordinate 39,866, forward strand.
TACGCGTCGGCAGGACTGCCGGCGCGCTCGTGCAGCGCGCCGCGCAGGCGGAGGTACTCGCCCCACGCCGCGGGCACGGTCCTCGGATCGAGGGCGTCGGCCGCAGCCGTGAGGCGCTGTTCCGCCTGCTCCAGCCGGCCGGCGGCGACCAGGGCTTCGACGGCAATGAGCGTCGCCTGCAGCGCCTCGAATGGCGGGGCGCCGTCGGCGATCATCTGGTCGGCGCGGGCCAGCGCGTCCTCGTGCAGGCCGCGTCGCACGGCGAGGCGCGCGCCGAGGACGCGCACCGACCATTCGTACCAGCGGCTCGTCTGCCGGCCGTACGCGCCGTACGCGTCGCTCGCCCGGCCGAGGAAATCGGTCGCGGTGTCGTACTGGCCGCGAACGAGGTGAATCTGGGCGAGCGTGTCGAAGACGGCGCCGGTCGTCTCGTGGAACTGAATCGGACTGCGCACGTCGAGCGCGCGGTGCAGCGCCGCCTCGGCGCGGGCGAGGTCTCCCAGGCGGACGCAGATCTGTCCGAGCGTCGCGAGCGCCACCGCCATGCCGTGCCCCGGGCCCTGCGACTCCTGCAGCGCGACGCTGCGTTCGGCGAGCGCCAGCGCCTGCTCGTAGCGGTGCTGCAGCATCGCGACGTTCGCCTGGTTGCCGCACACCGTCGCCAGGACATCGTCGGCGCGGACCGCCGCGGCGAGGCGCTCGGCCTGCCGCAGTGCGGCCACGGCCTCGTCGAGACGGCCGGCCTGTGCCAGCGACACGCCCGACAGTTTCTGTACCAGGGCGAGGTGCCGGCGATCGCCCGCGGCATGCAGCGCCGCCGCGGCCTTGCTGATGTGCTCGCGAACGATCGCGACGTCCCCGACCTGCTGGTAGCACAGCGCGAGCTCGTAATGCGCCAGCCCGATCTCGCGCGATTCGTGGGCGAGCTCCGCCTGCTTGAGCGCGCGGCCGTGGAGGGCGATCGCGCGCGACTGGTCGCCTCGCGCCGAGGCCACGCGGCCGTGGAGCCGCCACAGGGTGGACAGGCGGGCGGGAGAAACGGTGTCGCGGAACGTGTCCGGCGGGCGGCCGAGCACGGCGCTCGCCTGGTCCACGTCGTCCTGCCGCAGCCAGGCTTCGGCCAGGGCCGCGCGGACCGCCAGCTCGTCTTCGCGCGTCAGCGACGAGCGGAGCGCCGAGCCGAGAACCTGGACGGCATCAGCTCCGCGGCCGCGTTCGAGCGCCGCGCCGGCGCGCGCAAGGAGCGCCTGCAGCGAGGACGAGGGCACGGACGCAGTATACGAGGTAAACGACCGCCCGTCATCAGCCGGCGGTCCGCCGCAGGACCTCCAGGAAGCGCCGCCCTCTGGCGGCGAGGCGCACTTCGAGGCGCTCCGAGCAGTCGCAGTCGCCGCACGACCACGGCTCCGTGCCGTTGAGATCGCGGCAGCGGCTGCGCGCGTGCGCGTCCTGCACTTTTTCGAGCGTGAAGTACCGTTCCCAGTAGGGCCGCTCCTCCTGGAGCGGCACGGGGCAGTAGCAGACTTCGACCCACTGCACCCGGCCGTCGTCGAGCAGCCGGGCGGCGTCCATGTCCCGGAGGTACTCGCTTCCCGCCACCGAGCCGCGGCCAAGCGATTGATCGTCGATCGCCGAGGCGAGCGCCGTGCAGCGTCCGTCCTTCACGCGGGCCGTGACCAGATACCGCATCGGGATCCATTGTGGCAGGACCGCCGGGGAAACGGAATCGCAGCCGTTTCCGTGGCCGGGCGCCAGCAACCGGTGACTACGCCGCGCCGGACGTCAGGCGGGCTGCAAGCGCGAGTATCGTGTCGTGCAGACACCGGTCGGGCACGAGCGACCGCAGCTCGGACGCGATCGCGTCGGCGGCGCTTTCGTGCGGCACGGCCACGACGAGCGGCGACGTGTGATTGGGAAGCTTCGCCAGGACGCGGTGGCCGTTCATGGCGGCGGTGACGCCGGCGGGTTCGCCGCCGATAGACACCGTCAACACCTCGTCGCCGCGTCGCGCTTCCTCGACCGTGACCGCGCGAGCCGCCGGCGGAAGCGCCAGGCACGCGTCCAGCCATCCGACGAGCAGCCACGCGAGCGCCGCGTCGCCCGGCCGGTGCTGCACGTGGACCTCGGCGGTGTGAACACCGCCCGCCTGGAGGCGCGGCGACGCGCACTGGGCGAGCGCGCGGCGCATCGGCCCGAGCCGCCGCCAGTTCAGATCGGCCATGTCGGGCGGGTACGGCCGCTCGAGAAGATGCGCCGCCCCGCGGATGCCGGCGCGGATGTCGCGCCAGAGGCGGCTGTCGTACAGGAGCTGGCGCCCCATGTCCACCAGCGCGTCGAGCGGCGGCAGGCGCGAGAAGTCGTGCGGCCACCAGAGGGTCGTCGGTATGTCGCCGACGGCGAGGCGCCGCACGATCGACGGCAGCGACGCCTCGGCGCATTCCGAGCTGAGGACGATCGCTTCGATGCCGAAGCGCGATGTGCCCGAGTCGAAGGTCACGACGTTCGCCGCTGCTGCGAGCGGCTTTCGTTCTCGGCTGCACCCGGACGCGTGGTGGATCACGATGAGGCGGCAGGGATGCTGCTGCACGATCGCTTCGAGCGGAAGCCCGATCCCGGCGAGCGTCAGATCGGTCGCTTCGTGCGGCCCGTGCTCGCGGACGATGACGAGGTTGGACAGCAGGGCACGCGCCAGCGGCGCGCTGCGGCCCGCCTCGCGCCAGAGCGCCGTCAGCGCGGCGTCGATCGCTTCTGGAGCCGTCGGGCGCGACCGCGTCGTTACAGTGGCCGCCATCTTCGCCCCGTCGATTCGATGAGCGCATCCGCCTGCTTCGGTCCCCAGTCGCCGGCCGGATACGTCGCGAGCGCGGATGCGCCCTGTTCGGCCCACCGCGCAAGCACCGGCTGGAGCCACGTCCACGCCGCCTCGACGGCGTCGCGCCGGACGAAGAGCGTCGCGTCGCCGGCCAGGACGTCGAGCAGCAGGTGCTCGTAGGCTTCCGGCGACGAATCGCCGAACGTGCTCGCGTAGCTGAAGTTCATCTGAACCGGGTAGATGCGCACGCGCGGCCCGGGTATCTTCGAGCTGATGCCGAAGGCGAAGCCTTCGTCCGGCTGAATCCGCACCGAGAGGACGTTCGGGTCGAGGGCGCCCTGGCCTTCGGCGTTGAAGAGGATCTGAGGCACCGGCTTGAGGTGCACCGAGATCTCGCTCGCGCGCTTCGGCAGGCGCTTGCCGGTCCGGAGGAAGAACGGTACGCCCGCCCATCGCCAGTTGTCGATGAATGCCTGGAGCGCGACGAAGGTCTCGGTCGTGCTGTGCGGCGCCACGCCCGGCTCGTCCCCGTAGCCGGGCACCGGCGCGCCCATGTCGAACCCCGCGGCGTACTGCGCACGCACGACCTGCCGATCGACCCGCCCGGGCGTCATCGGGCGCAGCGCGCGAAACACCTTCGTCTTCTCGTCGCGGACCACCTCGGCGTCGAGCGACCACGGCGGCTCCATCGCGATGAGCGCGAGCAGCTGGAGCATGTGGTTCTGCACCATGTCGCGCAGGGCGCCGGCTGCGTCGTAGTAGCCGGCGCGCGTCCCGACGCCTTCTGCCTCGGCCACCGTGATCTGCACGTGGTCGACGTGGCGGTGATTGAACAGAGGCTCGAAGATGCTGTTCGCGAAGCGCAGGACCAGGATGTTCTGGACGGTCTCCTTCCCGAGGTAGTGATCGATCCGGAAGATCTGACGCTCGTCGAAGACGCCCGCGAGGGCGTCGTCGATCGCGCGGGCGCTCTCGAGGTCGTGGCCGATCGGCTTCTCGACGACCAGACGGGCGAACGGCCGCGTGTCCGTCGCCGTGACGAAGTGGGCCCGCTGCAGCTGCTCGACCGTCGGGACGAACAGCGTCGGCGGCACGGCCAGGTAGTAGAGCCGGTTGCCGGGCAGCCCCCGCTCGTGCTCGATGATGTCGAGGCGCGCGCCGAGCGAGGCGAACGCGCGCGGATCATCGAGCGACGCGCTGACGAAGAAGAGCGCCCCGGCGAACCCGTTCCACCGCTCGGTATCCGGCGGCCGCCTGGAGAACCGCTCGACGCCGTCCTTCGCGAACGCCCGGTACGCGGCGTCGTCCATGGGCTTGCGGCCGACGCCGACGACCGCGAAGCGCGCCGGAAGAAAGCCGTCGACGAAGAGGTTGTAGAGTGCCGGGAGCAGCTTGCGGTGCGCCAGATCCCCGGCGCCGCCGAAGATGACGACCGCGGCCGGGTCGGCTGCCATCGCCGGTGTCTGTCCGACCGCCAGCTGCTCGAAGAGGGAGGCGACCGTCACCGCGCGCCCGTTTTCCTGACCGCGTGCCCGCCGAACTGATTGCGGAGCGCGGCGAGCAGCCGCTCGGCGAACGGGTTGTCCTCGCGCGAACGGAAGCGCGTGAAGAGCGCCGCCGCGAGCGCCGGCAGCGGCACGCTGCGCTCGATCCCTTCGGCCAGCGTCCAGCGGCCCTCGCCCGAGTCCTGGACGTACGCCTCGAGCTCCGACAGGTCCGGATCGTCGGCGAGCGCGCGACCGGCCAGCTCCAGCAGCCAGGATCGGACGACACTGCCGTGCATCCAGAGCTCGGCGACGCCGTGAAGGTCGATTCCGTACGGGCTGGCGTGCATGAGCTCGAACCCTTCTGCGTACGCCTGCATCAAGCCGTACTCGATCGCGTTGTGGACCATCTTCACGTAGTGACCCGCGCCGGTTTCGCCGACGCGCAGGTACCCGTGTTCCGGCGCGAGCGTGGTGAAAATCGGCTCGAGCCGGCGGCAGGCGTCGGCCGGTCCGCCGACCATCAGGCAGTAGCCTTCTTCCAGCCCCCAGATGCCGCCGCTCACTCCGGCGTCGACGTACTGAACGCCGTTCGCCGCCAGCGCCCCGGCGCGCCGCACGTCGTCGTGGAAGTTGGTGTTGCCGCCGTCGACCACGACGTCGCCGCGCGCCAGGCGGTCCCCGAGCGCGGCGACGGTCGACTCGGTTGGCGGACCGGCCGGGACCATCACCCAGACCGCGCGCGGCGGCGAGAGAGCCCCGGCCAGCGCGTCGAGCGAGGCGACGCTGCGGGCGCCGGCCGCTTCGGCCTCGCGCATCGCGTCGGGGCTGCGGTCGTAGGCGACGATCGCGTGGCCGCCGCGGATCGCGCGCCGCACCATATTGAGTCCCATCTTTCCGAGGCCGACGAAGCCGAGCTGCATGCGCGAACTCCTCCCTCAGTGCTGCACGGCGGGTCGTCTGGCCCCGCCGATCGTCCGGTGGCTACGGCGCGCCCGCAATGCGGGCCAGCAGTGCGGCCGCCACGTCGCGAATCCGCTGTCGATCGGGCGTCGGCAGCCGGACGAGAACCGCACGCCGGCCGGCGGCATCCAGCGAATCGAAATCGCCGATGGCCTGGGCGAGCTCCAGCGTCGCAAACGAGAACGGCTGTCCCGGAATCGGGACGTCGTCACGCGGCGCCGCCGACAGCAGCACGAAGACGCCGGTATTCGGCCCGCCTTTGTGCAGCTGGCCGGTCGAGTGCAGGTAGCGCGGGCCGTAGCCGAACATCGTGGCCGCACGGGTCCGGTCGCGAACCGCGATCCGGAACGCGTGCAGGTCGTCGGCCAGATCGGGCGCGGGGCCCAGGTACGCGAGCAGGGCGAAGTAGTCGCCGGGGCGGAGCAGGGAGAGCACCGCATCCGCGCCGAGCGTGCCGAGGTCCTCGCGCGCCGCGCCGCTCAGCGTCAGGGCGATTCCACCGGTCAGCTCGCGATCGGGCGCGGGCACCGGCAGCCGGCCGTGCGTCGTGTAGCGGTGGAGCAGCGCGCTCGTCGCTTCCTTGGCCTGCTGCACGTTCGGCTCGTCGAACGGGTTGATCGACAGCAGCGCGCCGGCCGCGGCGGTCGCCACTTCCCAGCGCACGAACTCGGCGCCGAGCGCCGAAGGCTCCGGCAGGTCGATCTCGGCGATCGGCACGCCGGCCGCCTTGAGGTCGCGGATGTCCGAATCGCGCATCTCCTCGGCGTACGATCCGTGCAGGCGCAGCCGGACGAAGAACCGGTCCGCGCCGTAGGCCGTTGCCGTGGCGAGGGGCTCGCCGGCAATCGGCACGATCCCGGTGCCGTGCTTGCCGGTGCTTTCCGCAATCAGCTGTTCCACCCACAGTCCGAACGGCTCGAGCGCCCTCGCCAGAACCAGCGTCAGCTTGTCGCGGCCCGCGCGCGCGGCCGCGCCGATGGCGAGACCGAGCCCGATCGCCGGGTTGCTCCGTGGATCGCCGACACCGGATTCGGCGGTGGACAGCATCGCGAGCCCCCAGCCGAGAATCGCCGCGAGGTCCTGCCCCATCAGCGCGGCCGGGACCAGGCCGAAGTACGACAGCGCCGAGTAGCGGCCGCCGATATCGCCCGGGTTGACGAAGAGCTCGCGGAAGCCTTCGGCGCGGGCGCGCTCGGCGAGCGCGGTCCCCTCGTCGGTGATCGCGACGAAGTGGTCCGCCCAGCGCGCGACCTGCGCGTCCCGGAGCACTTGCCGGAAGTGCGCCGCCAGGGAGTTGGGCTCGATCGTCGTTCCCGACTTGCTCGCCAGCAGGTAGAGCGTGCGCTCGGGCACCGTCGTGACGGCGTGGATCGCAGCCGGATCGGTCGAGTCGAGCACGTGGAGCCGTGGCCAGCCGGGCGCCACCCCGAGGACGGCGCGCAGTACTTCGGGCGCGAGGCTCGACCCGCCCATCCCGAGCAGGACCACGTCGGTGAAGCCGTCCCGCCGTACGCCGGCCGCGAACGTGCGAAGGCGATCGAGGGCGTCGGCCATCAGCGCCGGCGAGTCGAGCCAGCCGAGGCGGTTGGCGACCTTCTTCTGCACCGCCGGGTCGCTGCTCCACACGGACGGTTCGCGCCGCCAGAGGCCCGCGGCGGCGCGCCCGGCCGCCGTGGCCTGACCGTCGATCGCATCGCCGAGCGGACCGGCCGTCAGATGGAGACTGCTCTGCAGCCGCGCGCGCTTGTGCGCCACGTCGAGCGCCGGCCAGCGCGACAGCAGATCCTGGGAAGTCGTCATGACGCTAGAATACTGTAGTCATGGCCCGTGGCTTCGAAAGCAAGGATGTCGAATACCAGCAGGCCGAGGCCGAACGCGACAAACAGAAGGGGCCGCCTCTGAGCGCCGAGGAGCGCGAGGCCACGACTCGCCTGCGAACCGTCGAGCTGGCCCTCACACGCGCACGCGCCGACCTGGAGTCGGCCACCGCACCCGCGCATCGCCAGATGCTGGAGCAGGCGATCGCGGCTCTCGAAGCACAACTTGGTACGCGTCGGCTCTGATGGTCCTTCGCCCCCGTCACGCGGGTCTCTCCTGGTTCCTGACTGCTGCGGTTCTGGCCGCCGCCTGCGGCTCGGGCGGGCACGCACCCGACGGCGCCGCTGACGGTGTCGCGGCCGCTCGACCGGCGCGCGGGGGCGCGTCCACGCCGGCGGCGACGTCCGGGGGTCCGTCCGGCCGCCCGCGGATCGTCGTGCTCGGCGACAGCCTGACGGCCGGGCTCGGCCTGCCGGTTGACGAAGCCTATCCCAGTCTGCTGCAGCAGGATCTCGACCAGCGAGGGCTGAAGTACGAGGTCGTGAATGCCGGCGTGTCCGGCGACACGTCGGCGGGCGGGCTGAGCCGTCTCGACTGGTCGCTGCAGGGCGACGTGAAGGTGCTCGTCGTGGCGCTCGGCGGCAACGACGCCCTGCGCGGCCTGCCGCCCTCCGAGCTGGAAGGCAACCTCGCGAAGATCATCGAGCGGGCGCAGGCACGAGGCGTCACGGTCGTCCTCGCCGGAATGGAAGCGCCGCCGAACTTCGGAGCGGACTACACGGTGGCGTTCCATCGGGTCTATCCGGAGCTCGCGCGCCGGTACCACCTCGCCTTCGTGCACTTCCTGCTCGACGGCGTCGCAGGCCACCCGGATCTGAACCAGGCGGACGGCATCCACCCTAACGCGCGCGGGGCACGGATCGTCGCCGACAACGTCTGGTCCGTTCTGGGGCCGATCGCGGAGAAGCAGGCAGTTCATGATTGACCTTCGGGGCGTGTCGAAGACGGTCACGAGCGGCACCGAGCCGCTCACCATCCTGCAGCCGCTCACCCTCGTCATTCCGCGCGGGCAGTTCGTGGCCATCCTCGGACCCTCGGGGAGCGGCAAGTCGACGCTGCTGGGGCTCATCGCAGGCCTCGACGCGCCCTCGACCGGGGAGGTGCTCATCGACGGCGTGGACATCACCGCGCTCGACGAGGACGCGCTGGCGAAGCTGCGGGGCGACAAGATCGGCTTCGTCTTCCAGTTCTTCCACCTGATTCCGTCGCTGACCGCGCTCGAGAACGTGGCCGTCCCGATGGAGATTGCCGGGGTGGCCGATTCGCAGAGGCGCGCGCGGCGTCTCCTCGACGAAGTCGGCCTCGGCGGCCGCGCGCACCATTACCCGTCGCAGCTCTCCGGAGGCGAGCAGCAGCGGGTCGCGCTGGCGCGCGCGCTCGCCAACGACCCTCCGCTCCTGCTGGCCGACGAGCCGACGGGAAATCTGGACAGCCGGACCGGGCGCCACATCCTCGAGCTGCTCCGCGACGTGCACGATCGGCGCGGCACGACGATCCTGCTTGTGACGCACGACGCCGACCTGGCGGCGATTGCCGACGCCCGCCTGGTCCTGCGGGACGGCGCCGTCGTGGAAAACGACCTCGCGGTGGGGGAGGCGCGATGAAGTTCGTGCTGCGCATGGCGGCGCGCGAGACGCGCGCGTCGTGGCGGCGGCTGCTCTTCTTCTTCGTCTGCATCGCGGTCGGCGTCGCGGCGATCGTCGCGCTCCGGTCGGTGATCCAGAGCGTGCGAGGCGTCTTCGGCAGGGAGGCGCGCTCGCTGATTGCCGCCGACGTCCTGATCGCGACGACGCGCGACTGGACGCCCGCCGCGCGGACGATCATCGATCGCCGTCTCGCCGAGGCCGGCGCCACCGAGCGGACCGAGACCGTCGAGACGCCGACGATGGTGCGGCCGGCGGACGAATCGAAGAAGGTGGCCCGGATGGTCGAGCTGCGCGCCGTCCAGCCGGGCTTCCCGCTGTACGGCACGCTCGGCGTCGAGGGGACGACCTACTCGCACGCCCTCGTCGAGCACCATGGCGTGCTCGTCCGGCCGGAGCTGCTCGCGACGCTGAACGTGGCGGTCGGGGACCAGCTCCGCATCGGCCAGGCGGACTTCACGATTCGCGGCGTGATCACGAACGAGCCGGGCCGGAGCGTCGGGGCGTTCAGCCTCGGCCCGCGCGTCATCATCGACGATGCGGACCTGCCGTCGACCGGCCTGCTCGGCTTCGGCAGCCGCGCCCGGCGCCTGATTCTGGTACGGGTGCCCGAGGAGGCCCGCATCGCCCCGCTCGTGCGCGCGCTCCGCGCCGATCTCCGCAATCAGTTCGTCACCGCCCGCTCCTACCGCGCGAACGACGACGAAGTCGGGCGCGACTTCGATCGCGCCGAGAACTATCTCAGCCTCGTCGGTCTGATCATCGTCATTCTCGGCGGCATTGCCGTGTCGAGCGTCACGCGCGTGTTCATCCTGCAGAAAGTCCGCAGCATCGCCGTGCTGAAGTGCGTCGGCGCGCGGAGCGGCCAGGTGATCGCCGTCTACCTGCTCCAGGTGACGCTGCTCGGGCTGGCCGGCAGCCTGCTCGGCGTGGCGATCGCGCGCGCCGCCGTCGGGGCCATCCCGTGGGCGCTCGGCGCCTCGTCGACCTCGCTGCTGGCCGAGGCGCACTACGGCGTCAGCTGGAGCGCGGCGCTGCAGGGGATCGGGATCGGCGTACTCGTCTCGCTGCTGTTCTCGATCGTCCCGCTGCTGCAGATTCGACACGTCAAGCCGTCGCTGCTCCTGCGCGACGAGCCGCCGCCGCGCACGCGCGACTGGGTCCGCGTCGCGGCGGTGGTCGCCGTGTCGGCCGGCCTGGTCGCCCTGACCGCCTGGCAGGCCGCCTCGTTGAAGGCGGGGGTGATCGTGTGCGCCGGCTTCGCGGGCCTCGCCATCGTGCTGATGCTCGCCGGAAGGCTGCTCGTCCGGCTGCTCGCGCCCCTCGCCGGCGCGCGGTCGTTCCCGCTGCGGCACGCGGTCCTGCACCTGTCCCGTCCCGGCAACCAGACCCGCGTCGTGCTGCTGGCCGTCGGCCTGGGCGCGTTCTTCGTCATCGGGGTGCGCTCGCTCGAGGCCAGCCTGCTGCAGGAGTTCTCGATCCAGGTCACCGGCGACTCGCCCGACATGTTCCTGATGGACATCCAGCCGGACCAAGTCGCCGGCATCCGCGCGTTCCTGGCGGACCCGGCGCACGGCGCGCGGCACGTCCAGCTCATCCCGGTCCTGCGCGCGCGCGTCACCGGCGTCAGCGGACGCGAGACCGAACTGACCCGCTTCGAGGACGTGCGGGCACGCGGCTCGCTGGCGCGCGAGTACACGGTGACGTATCGCCCGGATCTGGCGAGGAACGAGCGCGTCGTCGCCGGCTCGTTCTGGAACAGCCCCTCGCCCGATCCCGAGGTCTCGATCGAGTCGAACATTCACGAGCGGTTCCGCATCGACGTGGGCGACACGATGCGATTCGACATCCTGGGGCGGACGATCGCGGCGAAGGTCACCAGCATCCGCGAAGTGGACTGGAAGGACTCGCGCAGCGGCGGCTTCATGTTCGTCTTCCGCCCGGGCGCGCTCGACAAGGCGCCGCACACCTACATCGCGCCGCTCAAGGGGCCGAACACGCCCGGCGCGCGCGCCAGGTTCCAGCACGACCTCGTCGAGCGCTTTCCGAACGTATCGGCGATCGACTTCCACGAGATCCTGCAGACCATTCAGGACGTGATGTCGAAGGTGACGCTGGCCGTCTCGGTCGTCGGCGGTCTCGTGCTCTTCAGCGGCGCGCTGATCCTGATCGGCGCCGTGGCCATGACGAAGTTCCAGCGCGTGTACGAGGCGGCAATTTTCAAGACGCTGGGCGCCAACACGCGCACGATCGCGACGATGCTCCTCGTCGAGTACGGCGTGCTCGGCCTGCTCGCGGGCCTGATAGGGTCGCTCGGCGCCGTGGCGCTCACCTGGGGCGTCAGCCGCTGGGCGCTCGACCTCCCCTGGCGCATCTTCCCGGGCGAGCACATCGGCGGGCTGGCGATCACCGCGATTCTCGTCGCCGTCATCGGCGTCGTCTCCAGCCTCGACGTCCTGCGGAACAAACCGCTCGCCACGCTGCGGGCCGAGTAACGCTACCGCCGGCAGGCGGCCGGCTGCGGTTAGAATTCGCCCGTGACCTGGCTCGACCGCCGCTTCGACCTCTCCGCCCACGGCACGACCGTCAGGACCGAGACCCTCGCGGGCGTCACGACCTTCCTGACGATGGCGTACATCATCTTCGTGCAGCCGGCGGTGCTGGGCGCCGCGGGGATGAACTTCGGCGCGGTGCTCGTCGCCACCTGCCTGGCCAGCGCGTTCGCCACGGCGCTGATGGGGCTGCTGGCGAACTACCCGATCGCGGTCGCGCCGGGCATGGGCCACAACTTCTTCTTCGCGTACTCCGTCGTCATCGCCATGAAAGTGCCGTGGCAGGTTGCGCTCGGAGCTGTCGCCGTGGCCGGCATCGTCTTCGTGCTGACTGCCGGCGTCGGTCTCCGCGAGCACCTGATTACCGCCATCCCCGACTCGATCAAACACGCCATCGGCGCCGGGATCGGTCTGCTGGTCGCGACGATCGGCCTCGAGTGGGCCGGCATCGTGGTCGCCGCCCCCGGAACGCTGGTCGCCCTCGGCAACCTGCACAGCCGCCCCGTCGTCCTGGCGCTGGCGGCGCTCACCCTCACGTCGATTCTCATGGCGCGCCGCGTGCCGGGCGCGATCCTCTGGGGCATCCTCGCCAGCACGGCCATTGCGCTTCCGCTCGGCGTAGTCCGTTATCACGGTCTGGCCAGCGCGCCGCCGTCGCTCGCGCCGACGCTGCTCAAGCTCGACCTGGCGGGCGCCTTCGCGCCCGGAATGATCGCCGTCGTGTTCGTGTTCTTTCTCATCGCGCTGTTCGACTCGATCGGCACGCTCGTCGGGGTGGGTGAGCAGGCCGGGCTGATGCGCGACGGCACGCTGCCGCGCGCGCGGCAGGCGCTGCTCGCCGACGCCCTGGGCACGGTCGCGGGCGCGCTGCTCGGCACCTCGACCGTGACGGCGTACATCGAGAGCGGAGCGGGCGTCTCGGCCGGAGGGCGCACCGGGCTGGCGAGCCTCGTCACGGCGGCGCTGTTCCTGCTGTCGCTGTTCCTGTTTCCGCTCGTCAGGATGATCGGGGGCGGCTACGAGACCTCCAGCGGGACGATGCTGTACCCGATCATCGCGCCGCCGCTGATTCTGGTCGGCACGATGATGATCGGCGCGCTGCGGCACGTCCGGTGGGAGGACCCGACCGAATCGATTCCCGCGTTCCTCACCGCGATCATGATGCCGCTCGCGGTGAGCATCACCGAAGGCGTGGCGTTCGGGATCATCGCATACGTGCTGCTGAAGGCGGTGACGGGGCGCGCCAGGGAGGCGCACCCGCTGATCTACGTGTTCGCCGCGGTGTTTCTCGTGCGCTACGTGTTCCTCCGGTGACGCGACCGGGCGCCGTCCCTCATGCTATGATCCGGAGTTGCACACGATCGGCAGGGACCAAGGGCAGGAGTACGAAGCGCAATGGACGTGCAGATCTACAAGGACGCGCTGCTCCGGAAGCGCGGCGAGATCCTCGGCACCGGAGGCATCAAGCCGCTGCAGGCCTCGATGGAGAACAACACCCGGCAGGGTGACATGGCGGATCAGGCGAGCGGCAACAACGAGGTGCACATCCAGCTGAAGCTCAAGCAGACCGACGCGAAGATCCTGCAGGCGATCGAAGAAGCGCTCTGGCGTATCGAGAAGGGCACGTACGGCGTGTGCCGCGACTGCGGCGAAGAGATTGCGCCCGCCCGGCTGAACGCGATTCCCTGGACCCGCGTCTGCATCACCTGCAAGGAAAAGCAGAACGCGTGACCGGCCTGCTTCCCTTCCTTCAGGAGTTCTACGCCGCCAGGCTGAGCATGGTGCTCGCCCACCAGGCGTCTGCGCGGCTCGTCGGCCAGTACGACGCGAACAACACGTACCAGTACATCATCAACCGCGAGGAAGCGCACCTTTCGTGGATCGCCAGCGCCATCGCGGAACTCGGCGGGACGGCCACCGCGGGCGGGGAGCCGCCGGCACGCGGCGGTCCGGGCCGGGGCGCCGACGCGGCGCATGCCGCCATCCAGGAGGACGCCGCACTCGCGCAGGAGTTCGTCGATCGCTGGAGTCCTCGGGTCGACGCGCTCGCCAACGCCCGCCACCGCGTCATGCTGCGCGTGATTCTGGGCGAGACGATGGAGCACAAGCGCTTCTTCGAGCAGGCGCTTGCCGGGCGCAACGACCTGCTCGGCCGCCGCGGCGAGGAAGTCGGGCCGCGGGTGGGCCAGGTGCTGCCGACGCGGTGGATCGAGTAGCGATCGCGCTCGGATCGAACCTCGGCGACAGGACCGCTCATCTGGACTACGCCGCGGGCCGCCTCAGCCACCTGCTCGACCACGTCGTCGTGTCGGACTATATCGAGACGGCGCCGGTCGGCGTCGGACCCCAGCCTCCCTTTCTCAACGCCGCCGTCGTCGGAGAGACCGCGCTGTCGCCGCGTGATCTGCTCGAGGCGCTGCTCGCGATCGAGCGGGATCGCGGCCGCGAGCGTCCGTTTCCCGGCGCGCCGCGCACGCTCGACCTGGACCTGATTCTGTACGGCGACGGCGAGCTGCACGAGCCGGGCCTAGAGGTGCCTCACCCTCGGTTCCGCGAGCGCCGGTTCGTGCTCGAGCCGCTGACGCAGATCGCGCCCCACGCGATCGATCCGGTCACCGGGCGGACAATCCGCGAGCTGCTCGACGCGCTCTGAGCAGCGATCACTCGCCGACGCGGTGCCTCGGCCTGCGCCGGCGCTCGGTCTCCGGCCTCGGCTCACCCGGCCGCCGCAGAGCGATCGTCCCGCCGAACGATTCCAGCTCGAGGCGCGCGCCGCCGCTCCCGAGCGTCAGCGTGAAGCGTTTGCGCGTGTTCTGATCCTCGAGCTTCACAGGGAACGACGACTTGAACTCGCCGGTGTACGTGCGCACCGTGATCGTCGCGTTCGCGTTCTCCGGCACGGCCACGGCGACCAGCCCGCTGTGGGTCGTCATCCGGTACACGCCCTTGTCGTGAATGGGGCCGTCGTAGGAGATGTCGCCGTTCACGGTGTAGAGATCGACGTTCGACGAGTCGATCCGATCGAGGATGATGCCCCCGTTCACGGTGTCGGCGGAGAGGTCGCCGGAGATGTCGGCCAGGTGCAGTCCTTCGTTCACCGCCTGCACCTCGACGTGGCCTTTCGCCCTGGCGAGCGAGATGGCCCCGTCCACCGATTTGAGCGAGATCACGCCCGATCCGCCGCGGACGTCGATGTCGCCGCGCGTGGTTTCGACCGTGACGTCCGAGCCGACGCCGTCCATCGTGACGTCCATGTACGTGCCTCTCGCGGAGACCGGCATCCAGGCCGGCACGGTCAGCGTGTAGTCGACGGAACGAGGGGCACCGGTCCGCGATCGCGAGCGGATGGTCAGCAGCCGGTCGCCCTGCTGCACGTCGACCGTCTCGCGGTCCGAGTGTTCGGCCTCGACCCGGACCGCGTCCCGGTCCCACACCTTCACGACCACGTCGCCGGCGAAGGTCCTGACCTCCAGGCGCGTGCCCTTCTGGACCTGCACGGTCTGGTCCGTGTGCGTCACGGCCATGAGCGCCAGCAGGAACGGTGCGATCATGTCGGTCTCTTCTCCTCGTGCGAACCGCCCAGCGGACACGCCCGGCCTGGATTCAGTCGGTCTCGCTCGCGAGCGCCGCCGCGCGGCGAAGCAGGTCGAGCTTGCGACGCCGGGTTTCGACCAGATATCCGCTGAGGTAGCTGTTGGCCGGGTCTTCGTCCAGCGCGCGCCGGGCCTGCGCGATCGCCTGATCGATGATCTGCAGGTTGCGCTCGATGATCGCGATCGTCCGGGGATCCAGGCGTTCGCGGCCCTTGTCGAGCGCGCGCTGCAGGTCCGCCACCGCCCGGTCGTATTCGGTGTCGGCGAGGTCGATGGGCCGGACTTGCATGTCCGCACCAGCGTCGGCGCGCGGCGCGTCGCCGCCCGTTGCGCGGGCCGCGGCCGCGCCGATCCACCTGGCGTGCAGGCGCCACGCCACGCCGCCGGAGATCGCGGCGACGAGCACCGCGGCCGACGCCAGCTGCCACGCCGCAAACGTGAACCGGGCGCCCCTCCACGAACGACGCCGTGGCGTGTCTGACGGCGATCGTCCGGCCCGCAGGCGGTCGAGCCTCGCGGACACGTCCGTCCACAAGTCGCGGGCCGGAGGCCGCGCCGGCAGCCGCTGCGCCCGTGCGACCACCTGCCGGAGCTCCTCGAGCGTGCGGGCGCAGGCCGCGCACTCCTCGAGGTGGCTCTCGATCGCCCGCCGCTCGCGCCTCGAGAGCTCGTCGTCGAGATACGCCGACAGGCTCTCGGTCCACTCGTCTTGCACGTTACACCAGATGTTTCCGCAGCAGCATCCGCGCCCGATGCAGCTGGCGCTTGGACGTTCCCGTCGTGATGTCGAGCAGCCCGGCGATCTCGCGGTGCTTGTAGCCTTCGACGTCGTGCAGCACGAACACCTCGCGAGCGCCGGGCGGGAGCTGCTCGATGGCCTTGTCGAAGTCGACCGCCAGATCCGTGCGCGGGGTGGCCGATGCCGCGAACTCGAGCGCCGCGTCGTCATCGGCGATCCGGGCCCGCTGAACGGCGAAGGCGCGGCGCCGCTCGATCACGACGTTGACGGCGAGGCGGTGGAGCCAGGTGCCGAACGCCGACTCGCCCCGGAACTGCCCGAGCTTCTGCCAGGTGCGGACGAAGACGTCCTGCGTCACCTCGTCGGCGTCGCCGGCGCCCAGCATCCGCCGCACCAGGCTGTGGATTCGGGGCACGTGCGCGCGATAGACCCGTTCGAAGGCGGACCCGTCGCCTGCGGCCGCCAGGGCCACATCGGAGTCGAGCCCGGCCGGAAGAGGGCGAGGGTCCCCGCTCAGCGTCATTACCGCGGTCGTCACGTGCGCAGCCCGCCCGACACCTGCTTGGATGGGCTCAGGGCACGGAAGGTTGACTCTCGCGCTGGCGGAGCCTCCGGAACGCGCCGGCGACGTTCAGCTCGCGCAAATCGTCGAAGTACGAATAGACGACCGGGGTGATGAGAAGCGTCAGGAGCAGGCAGAGCGCCTGGCCGCCGATGATCGTCACCGCCATGGAGGCGCGGGATCCGGCCCCGGCGCCGCGCCCGAAGGCGATCGGCAGCATGCCGGCGACGATCGACAGCGTTGTCATGAGGATCGGCCGGAGCCGGACGTGGTTCGCGGCAATCAGGGCCTCGCGGCGCTCCATGCCCTGGGCGCGCAGGGTGTTGGTGTAGTCGACCTGCAGGATCGAGTTCTTCTTCACGATGCCGAAGAGCATCATCAGGCCGATCGCGCTGTACACGTTCAGCGTGTGGCCCGTGGCCAGCAGCGCGAGCAGGCCGGCCGGCAGACTGAGCGGCAGCGACGTCATGATCGTGAGGGGATGGACGAAGCTGTTGAACTGCGACGCCAGCACCATGTAGATGAACGCGATGGCGAGCACGATGGCGATCACGAAGTCGTTCGACGCCTCGTCGAGTGTGCGGGCGCTGCCGCCGAACACCGCCTGGTAGCCCGGCTTCATGTGCAGCTCGGCCACCTTCTCCCGCGCGGCCGTCAGCACGCTGCCGAGCGCCGCGCGGTCGATGTTCGCGAAGACCGAGATCTGCCGCTGGCGGTTGTAGCGGTCGATCGCCGCCGGGCCGTTCCCCATCGTGAGCCGGGCGACGTCGCTGACCTTGACCGCCTTCCCGGGGCCGGCCGGGACGAGCAGCTGGCTCATCGCCTCCGGCGTGCGGTGGCGCTCGTCGAGACGGAGGCGGACCATGAACTGCTCGTCGCCGTCCTTGTACTGCGACACTTCCTCGCCGCCGACGAGCGTCCGAAGGCTCGAGGCGAGCGAGTCGATGGACGCGCCCATGTCGGCCGCGCGCGCCCGGTCCACGTCGACGCGCAGCTCGGGCTGGGTCGCCTCGAAATTCGTGTCGGCGTCGACGACGCCCTTGATCGTCTTGACCTTGTCCAGCAGCGCGACGGTGTACTCCTGGAGCTGCTCGATCTCGGGCCCCTGGATCAGGATGTTGAGCCGGTTGGCGCTGGCCTGTCCGCCGCGGCCGCCGGTCGAGGCGCCCGACAGATCGGTGCCGCCGGAGACGCTGATGCGCGCGCCCTGGTACCGCCGGAGCATCACGCGGGCCTGCCGCATCAGCTCTTGCTGCGACAGCGCGCGATCCTCGAGCGGCGTCATCGCCACGTAGTAGTTCGCGCCGTTCGTGGAGACGTTCGCGAACACGAGCCGCACCTCGGGGAGCGCGCGCAGGTCGCGCTCGATCGACGCGCAGTACTCCTCGGTGCGCTGGAAGCTGGTGCCCTTCGGCAGGTGCACGTTCACGCTGAACTCGCTCTGGTCGTCGTCGGGCACGAGCTCCTTCCCGACGTACGGGAAGACGACGACGGCCGACACCGCCGTCGCGGCCGCGATGCCGAGCATCACCGCGCGCCGCTCGAGCGACCACGTCAGCATCCGGCCGTAGGCGCGGTCGATCTTCGCGTACACTCCCCGCGTCCTGGTGGTCGAGTGGTCGCTCGCCGCGTCCTCCTTCTTCAGCCACCACGCGCAGAGCGCCGGCGTCAGCGTGAAGGAGACGAACATCGACAGCAGGATCGCGGCCGCCGACGTGATGCCGAAACTGTAGAAGTAGCGGCCGACCTGCCCGGTCATGAAGGCGACCGGCAGGAAGATGACCACCAGCGACAGCGTCGTGGCCATCACGGCGAGCCCGATCTCCCGGGTCGCGTCGGCGGCCGCCTCCTTCGGCGTCACGCCCTTCTCCTCGACGTACCGGAAGATGTTCTCGAGCACGACGATCGCGTCGTCGATGACGATGCCGGTGGCCAGCGAGAGCGAGAGCATCGTCATGTTGTTGAGCGTGAAGCCGAAGTACTTCATCGCCGTGAACGTGCCGATGATGGACGTGGGGATGGCGAGCCCGGCGATGAGGGTCACCCGCAGGTTCCGGATGAACAGGAAGACGACGAAGGCGGCGAGCAGGCCGCCGAGGAAGAGGTGCAGCTTGATGTCGTCGAACGACCGCCGGATGAACCGGGATTGATCGCGGATCGTCTGGACCTTGAAGTCGCCCGGCAGCGTCCGCTCGATCCCGCCCAGGCGCGCCAGCACGCGGTCGACGACGTCGACCGTGTTCGTGCCCGACTGCTTGCGGATGAGCAGCGACGTCGCCGTCTCACCGTTGAGCCGCGCGACGCTCCGCACCTCCTGCACCGTGTCGTGCACGCGTCCGACGTCGGCGAGCGTGACGACCGATCCCTCGTGGTAGGTGAGGATGATGCGGTTGAAGTCGTTGACGTCGTGGATGCGCCCCATCGTGCGGAGCGCGATCTCGGTCGGCCCGGTGATGAACGAGCCCCCGGGCACCTCGACGTTCTGGCGCTGCACCGCCGCGCGGACCTGGTCGATGGTCAGGTCGTAGGCGTTCAGGCGGTCGGCGTCGACCAGGAGCTGGATCTCGCGGCGCCGCTCGCCCGTGAATGTCACCTCGCCGACGTCCTTCACCGTCTCGAGCACCTGCTTGATCTGCTTGTCGGCGATCTCGGTGATCTCCTTGGGATCGCGCGGCGCCGAGACGACGACGGTGAGGATTGGCGCTGCGTCCGGGTCGATCTTCTGGATGACCGGCGGCAGCGTGTCCCGCGGGAACTGCCGGACGATGGTGGCCACCTTGTCCCGGACGTCCTGCACCGCCGTCTCGATGTCGCGCTCGAGCGCGAACGTGACGTTCACGCGCGAGAACCCCTGGTCGGAGCTCGCCCGCAGCTCGTCGATTCCGCTGATCGTGTTGACGACCTCTTCGATCGGCTTGGTGAGCTGCGTCTCCACCTCCTCGGCGCTCGCGCCGGGCAGGCTCGTGCTCACGATCACGACCGGGTAGTCGGTCTTGGGCATCAGGTCGAGGCCGAGCTCCCGGTAGGAGAACCAGCCGAGGACGATCAGCGCGGCGCTCATCATGAGCGCGAAGACCGGACGCTTGACGCTGACGTCTGCGAGCTTCATCGCCGCGCTCCCGTGCCGGCCGGCTCCGGGGCCCGCTGCTCGTCGGCGCCGACCGCCACCGCGACCCCGGTCGCCAGCTGATTCAGGTTGCTCGTCGCCAGCGTCTCGTCGCCGCGCAGGCCCGACGCGATCTCGACGAGCGGCCCCACCCGCACTCCGAGCGTCACCTGCTGCTGTCGCGCCTTGCCCTGGTCGATCACGTACACCGTCGAGACGCCGGCGAGCGTCGAGATCGCCTCCTCGGGCGCGGCGAGGACGTCGTGGTCCTCACGCGTCTGTACGGTCCCCTTGGCGAAGAATCCGGGCTTCAACCGCCGGTCCGTGTTGTCGACGAGCGCCTCCACCGCGAACGTCCGCGTGGCCTGGTCGACGGCGGGGCTGACGTACGCCACCCGGCCCGAGAACACTTCGCCCGGAAACGCCTCGACCACGAACTGCACGGGCTGGCCCGGCCTGACGACGCCGGCGTGCTTCTCCTGGACCGCCGTCCTCAGCTTGAGCGGGTGCATCTGGACGATCGTGACGACCGGCGTGTTCTGGGCGATGAATTCGCCCGGCTGCACCAGGCGTTCGGCGACCGAACCGGCGACCGGCGCCCTGATCGCCGCGTCGTCGACCTTCTTGCGCGCCAGCTCGTACGCCGCGCGCCGATCCTGGAGGCTCGCCTTCAGCGCGCGGACGGTGTCGATGGCGGCCTGGTAGTTCGCGTCCGCCACCTTCAGCCGCGTCTCCGCCGTGTCGTGATCCACCTGCGAGACGAGCCCGCGGCCGCGCAGCTGCTCGGCCCGCTCGAACGCGGCGCGCGCGTCGTCGCGGTTCGCGAGCGCCTGGCGGACGGAGGCGATCTCCTCGTCCGGCGGCGGCTGGCGGTCCTGCGGCCGCGTGATACCGAGCTGCGCTTCGACCTGCCGCAGCGCGCTCTCTGCCCGCTCCAGGGCCAGCTCCAGCTCGCGGGGCTCCAGACGGACGAGCAGATCGCCCGGACGAACCTCGGTGCCGAGCTGCACCGGCACGTCGCGCACGACGCCGGCGACTTCGCTGCTGACCTTCGCCTGATCGGGGGAGAGCAGCGTCCCGGACAGATCGACCTGCCGGCGCACGACGACCCGTTTGACCGTGGTCGTCTGGACGAGAATTGCGGTGGACCGCCCGCTGGTACGCCTGCTCTGACCCGACGTCCCGCAGCCGATCGTGAAGAGGAGGATGAGCGCGCCGGCAGCGGCCGGCGGTCGGCCGGCGCGCGTCGAGCGAAGAAGAGCGGTAATCATGACAGGCCCTCGAGCGTCCGAGGTCGTGTTTACGCGGCGCTTAGCATTGGACAATGAAATCCTTATACGACGATCGCACCAATGCCCACGAGGCCGACCCGGCCCGCAGGCGCCGTTGGGCCGGGCGCGCTAGGCGCGCCCCTGGCCGCTTTCGATCTCGCGCTGCAGCGCCAGCGGCGCCTCGGCTGCGGGCCTCAGCGTCTCTTCGCGCGCCGGCCGCCGATGCGCGAGCCAGAGGCGCCCGCGCTCGATGTACACATAGTAGACCGGCGTGATGTAGAGCGTCAGGAGCTGGGAGACCAGCAGCCCGCCGACGACGGCCAGGCCGAGGGGCCGCCGCGATTCGGCGCCGGCGCCCCAGCCGAGCGCGATCGGCAGCGTGCCGACCAGCGCGGACATGGTGGTCATCATGATCGGGCGGAAACGGACGAGGCACGCTTCGTGGATGGCGTCCTCCGGCGAACGGTGGTGCGTCCGCTGCGCTTCCACGGCGAAGTCCACCATCATGATCCCGTTCTTCTTGACCAGGCCGACGAGCATGATGACGCCCACGAACGCGTAGAGGCTCAGCTCGGTCTTGAAGATGAGCAATGTCAGCAGCGCGCCGAAGCCCGCGGCGGGCAGGCCCGAGAGAATCGTCAGCGGGTGCGTGAAGCTCTCGTAGAGGATGCCCAGCACGATGTAGATGACGACGATCGCCATCGCGAGGATCAACCCGAGCCCCTGCAGCGAGTCCTGGAATGCCCGGGCCGCGCCCTGGAATGTGGTCGCCACCGTGGACGGCAGGATCTGGGCGGCGGCGGCCCGAATCTCGTCGACGGCGTCACCGAGCGCCGCTCCCGGCGCCAGGTTGAAGGAGATCGTCACCGACGGGAGCTGCCCCGTGTGATTGACGGTGAGCGGGCCGACGGTGGTCGTCACCTTCGCGAGGGTGTTGAGCGGGATCAACTGGCCGCTGGTCGGGGAGCGGACGTAGAGCATGGAGAGCGCCGCCGGGTCGTTCTGGTACTGCGGCGCGACCTGCATGATGACCTGGTACTGGTTGTTCGGCGCGTAGATCTGCGACACCTGTCGCGTGCCGTAAGCGTTGTAGAGCGCGGTCTCGACCTGGTTCACGTTCAGGCCGAGCGTCGAAATCTTGTCGCGATCCAGGTGGACCCTGACCTGCGGGTTCTTGATCTGCAGGTCGCTGTTGACGTCCTGCAGGCCGGGGAGCTGCCGCACCTTGTCTTCGAACAGCGGAGCGTAGTGGTACAGCTCGGCCGTGTCGGTGTCCTGCAGCGTGAACTGGTACAGGCTGCGGCTCTGGTACCCGCCGATGTTGATCGGCGGAGGATTGGTCAGGTAGACGCGCATGCCGGGGACCGACTGCAGCTTGGGCCGGAGCTCCGCGATGATCTCGTCGGCCGTGAGCGTGCGCTCGCCGCGCGGCTTCAGATCGACGTGGATGCGTCCCTGGTTGCCGCTTCCGCCGCCGGGCCCGAACCCGACGTTGTTGCTGAAGCCGTCGATGTTCGGATCCTTGGCCAGGATGGCGCCGACCTCCAGCTGGTGCCGCACCATCTCCTGATAGCCGATTCCCTGGATGGCCTCGGTATTGATGTTGAGCTGGCCGCTGTCCTCGTTCGGGATGAAGCCTTTCGGGATGATCACGAACAGGTAGGCCGTCCCGGCGAGCAGCAGCACCGAGAGGGCCATCATCGCCGCGCGATGTCTCAGCGCCAGCGTCAGCGACCAGTCGTACAGGCGCACCCAGGCGTCGAACATCCGCTCGATGGCGTTGTAGAAGCGCCCGTGGCGCTGGCTGTGCGGCGGCTTCAGGAACCGGCTGCACATCATCGGCGTCAGGCTGATCGAGACGAAGCCCGATACGAGAATCGCGACGCCGATCGTGACGGCGAACTCGTGCAGCAGGCGGCCGATGATGCCGCCCATGAAGAGCACCGGGATGAAGACGGCGGTCAGTGACAGCGTCATCGACACGATCGTGAAGGCGATCTCCTTCGATCCGTCGAACGCCGCCTGCACCGGCGGCTTGCCCATCTCCATGTGCCGGACGATGTTCTCCAGCATGACGATGGCGTCGTCGACGAGGAAGCCGACCGACAGCGTGAGCGCCATCAGCGACAGGTTGTCGAGGCTGTATCCAAGGAGGTACATGACGGCGAAGGTCGCGATGATCGACACCGGCAGCGCCAGGCTGGGGATCACCGTCGCCGAGACGTTCCGCAGGAACAGGAAGATCACCATGATGACGAGGCCGATCGTCAGCATCAGGGTGAACTTCACGTCGTTGACCGACTCGCGAATCGTCACCGAGCGATCGGAGCGGATGTCGAGCTGCACCGACGGCGGCAGCTGCTCCCGAAAGGTCGGCAGCAGCGCCTTCACGTCGTCGACGACGCGGACCGTGTTGGTGCCCGGCTGCTTCTGGATCGCCAGGTAGATCACCCGGTTGCCCTTGTACCAGCTCGCGGTCTTGTCGTTCTCGACGCCGTCGTAGACATGAGCGACTTCGTCGAGGCGGACCGGATTGCCGTTCCGGTAGGCGATGATCGTCGGGCCGTACTCCGAGGCATGCAGCAGCTGGCCGTTGGCCTGGACGACGAAGGTCTTGTCGCTGCCGTACAGCGTGCCGGTCGGCACGTTCGCGTTCGCGTTCTGGATGGCGGTGGCGACCTCGTCGATCCCGATCTGGTGGGCGGCGAGCTTGCGGGGGTCCACGTCCACGCGCACGGCGTATTTCTGCGACCCGAAGACGTTCACCTGGGCGACGCCGCTCACCATCGAGATCCGCTGCGCCATCGTCGACTCCGCGTACTCGTCCACCGTCGAGAGCGGCAGGGTATCGGAGTGGATGACGAGGAACAGCACCGGCGAATCGGCCGGGTTGACCTTCTGGTAGGACGGCGGCGACGGCATCTGCGGCGGCAGCTGGCGGCTCGCCTTCGCAATCATCGACTGGACGTCCTGGGCGGCGGCGTCGATGTTGCGGCTCAGGTCGAACTGCAGCGTGATGTTGGCGCTGCCCTGCGAGCTGCTCGAGTTGATCGAGCTGACGCCCGCAATCGTCGCGAACTGCTTTTCGAGCGGGAGCGCGACCGCGGAGGCCATCGTTTCCGGACTGGCGCCGGGCAGCCCGGCGTTGACCTGGATCGTGGGGAAGTCCACGTTCGGCAGGTCGCTGACCGGCAGCAACCGGTACGACATCACACCGAAAATCGTGATGGCCAGCATCACGAGCGTCGTCGTGATGGGCCGCTTGATGAACAGCGAGGCGAGATTCATGGTGTGACCCTGCTGCCGGCGTTCTTGATCGTGATGCGGCTGCCGGCGACCAGTCGCAGCTGCCCGTCCGTCACGACCGTCTCTCCCGGCTTCAGACCCTGTCGGATCACCGAGTCGTCGCCGTTGGTCCGCTCCACGACGATCGGCCGGAGATCGACCGTCTCATCGGGCTTCACGACGAAGACGTAGTTCCCCTGCGGTCCGCTCTGGACCGCGGCGCTCGGCACGACGGTCGCGTTCAGCTCGTGGGTCAGCGTCACGACGACGTTGACGAACTGCCCGGGCCAGAGGCTGCGGTTCCCGTTGGCGAACGTTCCCTTCAGCTTGATCGTGCCGGTCGTCTGGTCCACCTGATTGTCGATGAAGGTGATGCGTCCGGTCGCCGGCGGGGCGGTATCGTTCGGCGGCGCGGCCGTGACGTTGATTGTACCGTCGGCCATGTACCGCTTGACCTCGGCCATACGGGCCTCGGGGACGGCGAAGTCGACGTAGATCGGCGTGATCTGGTTGATCACGACGAGCGGCGCCGTGTCGTTGGCGCGCACCAGGTTGCCGGCGTGCACCATCAGCGCGCCGGTGCGGCCCGAGATCGGCGCCATGATGGTCGCGTACTGGAGCTGGACCTTCGCGTTCTCGACCGCCGCGCGATCCGCGCCGACCGTGGCGTCGAGCGCGGTCGCATTCGTCGTGATCTGGTCGGCCTGCTCGTGCGTCGCGATGCCGCGCTTGAGCAGGTCCTGGTATCGCACCACCTGCGCGCGGGCGTTCGCGGCCTGGGCCTGGTCCTTGGCGAGGTTCGCCTCCGCCTGCTGCAGGGCCGCCTCGAGCGGCCGGCGGTCGAGCGTGAACAGCACCTGCCCTTTCCTGACGTCGTCGCCTTCCCTGAAGTTGACAGAGGTCAGTTCGCCGGTGGTCTGCGCGCGGATCGCGACCGTCGAATACGCTTCGACCGTCCCGATGACCGCGAGCTGGATCGGCACCGACTTCGTGACGACCGACGTGGTCGTGACGGCGACCGGACCATCCTGCTGGCCGCGGCCGCGGCCCGCCGCCTGCGGGGTCGCCTCGCCGCCGCCGCAGGCCGTCGCGGCCAGAGCGCCCGCCAGCATCAGCGGGCCGAAGGACAGAGCAACATGCGCACGCATCGAAATAGGGACCTCGTTCACTCGAAACGCAGCGCTTCGATCGGATCGAGCGCCGACGCCTTGCGGGCGGGATAGAAGCCGAAGAACATGCCGGTGGCCGCCGCGAAGCCGAACGCCAGCGCGACGGCGTTGGGCGACACGGCCGTCGGCCACTGCAGCCACAGCGTCACGCCGGTCGACAGCGCGAAGCCGAGCCCGATGCCGATCAGTCCTCCGAAGAGGCTCAGCACGATCGCTTCCACCAGGAACTGCAGCAGCACGTCGCGGCCCCGCGCCCCGATCGCCATCCGCAGCCCGATCTCGCGCGTGCGCTCGGTAACCGACACCAGCATGATGTTCATGATGCCGATGCCGCCGACGAGCAGCGACACGCCGGCGATGCTCGCCAGCAGCGCCGTCATCGTCTGCGTCGCCTCCTTGCGGACGCTCGCCATTTCCTCGATGGTGCGCACCATGAAGTCGTCCGGATCCCCGGGCTGCAGCTTGTGCCGGACACGCAGCGTCTGGGAGATCTCGTCCGCCACCGCGGTCGTCTGGCCGGCCGAGGCGGCCGACACCGTCACGTTGTTGATGAAGGTGACGCCGCGCAGCTTCTTCATCACCGTCGTGTACGGCACGAACACCACGTCATCCTGATCCTGGCCCATGCTCGACTGGCCCTTGCTGGCCATCACGCCGACTACGGTGAACGGCTGGTTCTGAATCCGGATCACCTGGCCAACCGGATTGGAGTCCTCGCCGAACAGCTCGTCCCGGACGACGCTGCCGAGCACGGCGACCTTGGCCGCCGACTGCACGTCCTGCGGCGAGAAGAACGACCCGAGCGACGCCGGCCACGCGCGGATGAGCGGAAGATCCACGTCGGTGCCCTGGATCTGCGTCGCCCAGTTCAGCGGGCCGGCGACGATCTGACCGCGCGTGTTCGACCCGGCCGCCGCGTACTGCACGCCGGGCAGCCGCGCAATAGCCGCCGCGTCCTCGGGCTTCAGCGTGCTGGCGGCGCCCTGGCCCATCCGGACGCCGCCCTGCGTCCAGTTGCCGGCCATCACGATGATCAGGTTGGTGCCGGCCGACTGGATCTGTGCCTCGATCGAGGACTGCGCGCCCGTGCCGAGCGCCACCATCGTGATGACCGCGGCGACGCCAATGATCATCCCGAGCATCGTCAGCGCGGTGCGCATCTTGTTGCGCCCGAGGGCCTTGAGCGCGATCCGCAGAATCATCAGCAGCGACATGACTGGCTCCTGGCTAGGCCGTGGCCTCCTCGGCGGGAAGCGCCTGCAGCTCGTCGTCGGCGATCCGGCGCTCGCTGACAGGGTGGTCCGAAACGATCTGCCCGTCGCGGCAGGCGATGATCCGCGTGCCGTATTCCGCGATGTCGTGCTCGTGCGTGATGACGAGGACGGTGATTCCGCGCTCTCTGTTGAGGCGCTGGAAGATGCCCATTACTTCGATGCTGGTTCTGGTGTCGAGGTTCCCGGTCGGCTCGTCCGCGAGGAGAATCGACGGGTTGGTGATGAGCGCGCGCGCGATGGCGACGCGCTGCTGCTGACCGCCCGAGAGCTGGTTCGGGTGGTGGTCGGCGCGCTCCTGCAGCCCCACGGCCGCGAGCGCCTCCATCGCGAGCTTGCGGCGCTCGGCGGTGCGCATCTTGCCGCCCCGGTAGAGGAGGGGCAGCTCGACGTTGTCGAGCGCCGTCGTGCGCGCGAGCAGATTGAAGCCCTGGAACACGAACCCGATCTTCTTGTTTCGCACGTCGGCGAGCTGGTCCTTCGTCATCTGCGATACGTCCTGGCCGTCGAGCAGGTACTGGCCCGACGTCGGCCGGTCCAGGCAGCCGAGGATGTGCATCAGCGTGGACTTGCCCGATCCCGACGGTCCCGTGACCGAGACGAACTCGCCGCGGGCGACGTCCAGCGACACGCCGCGCAGCGCGCGCACCTCGACCTCGCCGACTACGTACGTCTTGACGAGGCCCCGGACCGAGATCACCGGCGGCATCAGTCCTATCGTCCTCCCGGTCTGCCCCGCTGCGGACCCATCAACGGATTGCCGGTGCCGGTCACGTTCGTGCGGGTGGCGCCGCCGAAAATGCTCGTCACGACCTCCATCCCCGGCTGCAGCTCGCTGCCGAGAAGCTCGGTGACCTGGCCGTCCGTGATGCCGAGGCGAACGTGCACCGGCTTGAGCTGCTTGTTCATGTAGAGCCACGCGCGGCCGCTCGACTCGGTCGGCTGCAGAGGAGCGAACAGCGCGTCGATCGTCTCGGCCCCTTGCCCGGCGGCGCCTTTCTTCGGCGCGGTTTTCGGTGCGGTTTTCGGCGCCGGCTTCGACGCCTGCTCGAACGCGCTCACGTCCACGCCGCGCGACTTCAACCGCTCGAGGAACTGCTGCTGCTCGTCGGCCGACAGCGTCTTGAAGCGCTCCAGCATGCGGGCCTGGCGGTCGGCCGAGTCGGCGCCCCGGCCCTGCCATTCACCCCCCGCCGCGCCCTGACCAGCCTGAGCACCCCGTGTGCCCATCGAACCCTGTGAACCCTGCGAACCCTGTGAACCTCGTGAACCCGTTCCCCGCGCCGTCAGTTCGGGCGGGACCGCCTGACCCAGGGCAGCGAACATCTCGGCGGTCGGCCGGAAGCGCAGAGCCGCGTTGGGAATCCGCAGCGCATCCGTCCGCCGCGCGACCTCGACCTTCACGTTCGCCGTCATGCCTGGCTTGAGCTTCAGATCGGTGTTCGGCACGTCGATGACCGCTCCGTACGTCGTCACGTTCTGGACGACGACCGGCTGCAGCCGGATCTGCGACACCGTGCCGTGGAAGTCCTCGGTCGGGTACGCGTCCACGCGGAAGGTGACCTGCTGGCCGGGGCGGATGCGGCCGACGTCGGCTTCGTCGATGCTGGCGTTGACCTGCATCTTGGTCAGGTCGGCGGCGATGATGAAGAGGGTCGGCGACTGGAAGCTCGCGGCGACGGTCTGGCCGATGTCGACGTTGCGCGACGTGACGATGCCGTCGATCGGCGCGGTGATGACGCAGTGCTCCAGGCTCACCTGGTTCTGGCTGAGCGAGGCCTGAGCCTGCTCCACGGACGCCTGCGACGACTGCAGGGTGGCCTGCGCCGAGTCGACGGCGATCTTGGCCGCGTCGAGGTCGCTCTGCGGAATCAGTTTCCGCGCGGCGAGCTCCTTGGCGCGCGTGTACTTCTGCTGCGCGTCGAGCAGCGCGACGCGGTTGCGCTCGACGTCGGCCTTGGACTTGGCCAGGTTGGCGCGCGCCTGCGCCACCTGCGCCTGGAACAGCGACGGGTCGAGGCGGGCGATCACCTGCCCCTTGTGCACGATCGAGTTGAAGTCGGCGCCGAGATACGAGATGTTGCCCGACACCTGGCTGCCGACCTGCACGGTCGTGACCGCCTGCAGCGTTCCCGTCGCGCCGACCGTGTCGACGATCTCGCCACGCGTGATCGGCGCCGTGTTGACGGTCATCGCGGCGCCGTTGCGGCTCATGTAGTAAGCCCCCGCCCCGACGCCGATGGCAGCCACGATGAGGACGATGATGACCGCTCGTTTCATGATTCGTCAGACGCGAGCCCCTGGCGCTCAGCCCTGAGCCCCCGTCCCTCAGTTGCCTCCACCCCCTCCGGCCACCACCGTCGGGCGGCCGCTGCCGACCGCCGTGTTGTTCAGGCCTCCGGAGCTGACCACCGTCACGTTCGAGCTCTGGAGCGTCGTCTGCTGCAGCCGATCGAGCTCCACGAGCGATTTGCGATACGCGAGGATCGCCTGCAGCTCGTTGTTCTGCGCCGTCGCGAGATCGCGCTGCGCCTGGACGACCAGGTAGTTCGTGGACATGCCGACCTCGAACTTGCTGTTCTCCGCATCGAGCTGCTGCTGCGCCAGATCGCGCGCGGCCTGCGCTGCCTGCACGCGCTCGATGTTGCTCTGCGCCTGCACCGCGGCGTTGGTGACGTCGGTCGCGATCTGCAGCTCGATCTGATGGAGCTGCGCCTCGGTCTGGCTCATCTGAATCTTGGCGCGGGCGACGGCGGCATCCGCCGTGCTCGTGCCGAGCGGGTAGCTGAAGTTCACCGTGACGTTCCACTGCGGGTAGTTGGCGCCGAGCAGGGAGCTGAGCGCGTCGCCGTAGCCGCCGGGAACCGTGCCGATGACTTGCCGCGTGATCCCTGAACCTTCGGTGATGAACTGCGTTCCGCCCAGACCGAGCAGCCCGTAGCGTGCGACGAGATCCGCCTGCGGCAGCACCTGGTTGTGCAGGAACTTCATCGTTTCGGTGTTCGCCTGCAGCTCCTTCTGCGCAATCGTGAGGTCGGTGCGGGCGCTGAGCGCCTTGCGGACGGCCGCGTCGACGTCAATCGGCACGGGGCGGAAGTCGGGACGGTCCACCGGGTCGATGCTCGCGCTCCAGTTCGGGTCCTGCGTGCCGGCGACGATCAGGCGCTTCAGCGCGAGCTCGGCGGTGCGCTGCGTTGCCTCCGCCGTCACGAGGTTCTGCCGCTGCGTCGCGGCCTGCGCCTGCGCCTGCACGACGTCGATCGGCGCCATCGTGCCCACCTCGACGCGCGTCTGGTTGTCCTTGACGAGCTGGTCCGCGAGGGCTACCGACTGCTTGGCGACGTCGACCGACTGCACGGCGAACACGTAGTCCCAGTACGCGTTGCGCACGTTCGAGAGCGTGTTGATGATCGTCGCCTGGAGCTGGACCTCGGAGATGTCCTGGTTCAGCTTCGTCACCACGAGCTGCTCGCGCGTCGAGTCGACCGCGAAGCCGCGCAGCAGCGGCTGCGTGTATTGCGCCGACCAGTTCGGGTTGAACGACGGATTGAACAGCGCGGTGGCGCTGGTCGTCTTCGTTCGCGTGTTGTTCAGCTGGACGCTCAGGCTTCCGCCGCCCCATGGGATGTTCTGCGCGAGGCCGCCGTTGTAGTTCTGAACGCGCTGCGTGATGCCGGTTCCCGCCGCGTTGCCCGCGATGGTCGACGTCGACGGGTTCGTCGCGCTCTGCGCCACCACCTGTGAAGTCACCGACGGGTGATAGGCCGCCCGCAGGCTGGCCAGGGAGAAGTCGAACGTCTGCGGGCTCAGACGCTGAACCGAGATGTCGAGATTCCGCTCGAGCGCCAGCTTCACGGCGTCGTCGAGCGTCAGGCGCACCATCGGCCGGCCATTCTCGGCGCTTGGCTGCGGCGTGGGCGCCGGCGTCTGCAGGTTTGCGCCGGCGCGTTCGGCCGCCACGCGAATCAGCTCCCTGATGCGCGCCTCGGTCGGCGCCGGCGCCTGCGCGGCGACGCCCGGGGGCGCCGCGGCCAGCAGGGCCGCTGCTGCGGCACAGGTCACCATCCAGTTCGTTGCCTTCCGTCTCATCGCTGCTGTCCTCTATCCAGTGTAACGGGCTACTGCTTGGGTTCGTGGCCGGTCCCCGGGCGGGAAGAACGGCGGTGCTCGCGCTGCCACTCGTCGTGGGCTGCCTTGAACCTGACCAGCTGGTCGGGCGTGAGCACCTGGTGCATGTGGAGCAGCATCAGCGTGCGCATCTTGTTCAACGCCGCGCGCTCGGCTTCGACGCGATCGATCTGGCGGACGACCTCGCCTTCCTCAGCGTTCACCTGGATCATGTTCGACAGTTCGCTCTCGAGCTGGTCGAGCTCGGCCTTCCCCTCGCGGAGCTTCGGCAGGGCGGCCCGGAAGACCGCGTCGATGCGGGCGCACTGCTCGGGCGTCAGGCCGACTTCCTTCTGGAACTGCTCGTCCTTCCACCACGCGAATGACTGGGCGCCGGCCGGGACGGCCAGGGCCAGCAGCACGGCGGCAAGCAACAAACGCCGGACGGCATGGAGCTTCATCGAAACCTCAAAAGGCTACGTAACTTTATTACGCCGCAGGCCTTTGGGGCGTTTACGGGAGTCCGCGGCTCGCATCGTGACAAACTTTTACGAGCGAACCGGTTACGGACGCCGGGCGGGTCGAACGAGACGGCCTCGGGCGGGCGCGTCAGGCGCAGAAGGCTTCGAGCCGGGCGATAGCGGCGCCCACCAGGTTGTCCGGCGTCGAGGCGCCCGCCGTCAGGCCCACGGTGACCGGTCCGGCCGCCGGCAGCCAGCCGGCCGTTGTCGTCTCGGTCTTCGCCTCGACCGGTTTGTGCCGGATTTCGTCGGCCGAGACGAGGCATTCGGGATCGGCGATATGGAAGGTCGGCCGCGACGCGGCGCAGATGCGCGCGAGGTTGCACGTGTTGCTGCTGTTGTAGCCGCCGATCACGATCATGATGTCGGGCTTCCGCTCCGCCAGCAGGTCGGCGACGGCGTCCTGGCGGTCCTGCGTGGCGCTGCAGATCGTGTCGAACGCCTGGAAGCGGGTGCGCGCTTCGGCGTCGCCGTGCCGGTCGACCATCGCCTCCCGCAGCAGCTCGCCGAGCTCGAGCGACTCGGACATCAGCATCGTCGTCTGGTTGGCGAGGCCGATGCGCTGCAGATCGCAGTCCGGATCGAAGCCGGGGGAGGCGGCGCCGGCGAATCGCGTCAGGAACGCCTCGCGCTCGCCCTTTCCGCGAATGTAGTCGCAGACCGCGAGCGTCTCGGCGCGGTCGAAGACCACGAGGTAGCGGCCGCCGTACTGCACGGCCTGCGAGGCGGTCGCTCGCGTCTCCTCGTGCCAGACCTTGCCGTGGATGATGGAGGTGTAGCCGCCTTCGGCGTAGCGGCGCACGTTCTTCCAGACGTTCAGCACCGATCCGCACGTCGTGTCGACGAGCGTGCAGCCACGGGCGCTCAGCTGCTCGAGCATGGCCACCGTGACGCCGAACGCCGGCAGAATGACGACGTCGCGCGGACCGAGCGAGTCGATCGTGGCCGGGTCGTCGCTCAGGAACCGGATGCCCATCGCCCGGAGCTTCTCGTTGACGTGCGGGTTGTGGATGATCTCGCCCGTCAGATAGACGTCGCGGTCCGGAAAGCGCCGGCGCGTCTGGTAGGCGTAGTCGACGGCGCGGTCGACGCCGTAGCAGAAGCCGAACTCGCGCGCGAGGTGGACGGTGAGCCGGCCCGTGCGGTACGTGAAGTCGTTCTGCTTGATGCGATCGACGAGGCCGCTCGCGTAGCTCTCGGCCAGCAGACCGGCGACGGACGCCTTGAGATCGAGGCCCTTGCGGAAGATCAGCGAGGCCAAGCCGCTACCGGACCTGGTTGGTCACTTCGCGCACGTGCGGCGTCAGTGCGTCGAGTGGCGCGAGCTCGCGGGTGTACGGACGGTCGAGCGCCGAGTCGAGCTCCGACAGGAACGCGTCGTCGGCCGTGTCGGACGCGACACCGGTCCGCGGCGACCTGAGCCGCCCGGCGTGCGGCGACGGCGCGTCGATCCGGCGCACGCTGGCGAGCTGGCCGACGCTCACGCCGCGACCATGGGTGTTGTCGAGGAACATGCCGGCGGCCATGCCGACGAAGAGCCCGACGGCAGCCGCAGCGGCAATCCAGCGCATGGCCACGCGGGAGGTCGAACCCGCGACGCGCCGGCTGACGAACTGCGACGGGAAGCTGAGGACCCGGGCTGCGTGTCCGACGTGCGCGATCCGGCGGGCGATCTGCTGCTGCTGGGCCTGGAGGCGCTCGGGCGTGAACACGGCGTCGGACTCCACGATGCCCTCGACCCGCACCGCGTCGAGCGACTGCCGCAGTTCGGCGTAGCGGGCGCTGCAACGGCTGCAGTCGGCCAGGTGCTCGGCGGCCGGCGGATCGACCGGCTCGCCCGTGGACTCGGCCAGATAGCAGTCGAAGAGCCGCTCGTCGTGGAGGTGGTGCGCGCGTGCTCTCACGGCTGACCTCCCAGAAGCGCGCGCAGCTTGCGCGCCGCCCGAAACAGATGAACGCGTACCGTCGACTCGTTCAGGCCGGTGATGGCGCCGATCTCGCGCGGCGTGCAGTCACCGTAGTGACACAACATGAACACGGTGCGCTGCCGGCCGTCGAGCCGGTCGATCGCCTCGGCCAGCCGCGCGCGGCGCTCGCGGGCGAGCAGGCGCGCCTCCGGGTTCGCTGCCGGCACGGAGCCGACCGAACTGCGCGCCCGGTCGAGCGACCCCGCGTCGTCCGCGGAGACGAACCAGCGGTCGCGGCGCGCGCGCGACTTGCGCCGGTCGAGGCAGCCGTTGATGAGGATCCGCGTGAACCAGACCTCGAACGGCCACGCCTCCTTGTACGACGTGATGTGCGCGAAGGCCTTCACGAACGCGTCCTGCACCGCTTCGTCGGCTTCCGCAGCGTCGCGCAGGTACTGGAACGCGATGCGCGAGGCTCGACGCTGGTGGGCCGACACGAGCGACGAAAAGCGGTCGCGCGCCTCGTCCATCTCGCCGCGCTCGACGAGTCCGCGGATGGCGACCGCCAGCCGCGTGTCCTCGCTGGCCGGCGCGGCCGGCGGCACACGCCGGCCCCGCGGCGCCCGGAGGGCGTCGATCGGATCGCTGGCGGTTACCGCCGTGGCGGCATCGAGCGCCGTCTGCACATCAACACTCTGAGAGGACATACGACCCGCCCCAGGGTCCGTTTACATCTTACCGCACGGGGAGCGAATTGTTGACTTCGCCCGATTTGCACGAGTACGATCCGGAGATTCCGCGTATGTCGCTGTAGCGGATTGTCTTAGGAGCCGTGCATGAGTACGGAAGTGGAGCGGGGACGCGGCCTGGAGCGCGAGGGGATCCGTTCCGACCGCATCAAGTGGAATCTCTCGACTCCCACTTTGTACGAGGAGGCGGTGCAGCGCCAGGAAGGCGTGCTCGCCGCTGACGGTCCGCTGGTCTGCCGGACGGGGCAGCACACGGGCCGCTCGCCGAACGACAAGTTCCTGGTGAGGGAGCCCTCGAGCGAGGCGCACATCGCGTGGGGCAAGGTGAACCGGCCGCTCGACCAGGCGTCGTTCGACGCGCTGCACCGCGACGTCGTGGCCTCCCTCGAGAACAAGCAGCTCTACGTCCAGGACTGCTGGGCGGGCGCGGATCCGGCGTACCGCCTGCCGATCCGCGTCATCAACGAGCTGGCCTGGCACAATCTCTTCGCCCGCAACCTCTTCATTGTCGATCCCGATCCGGCTGCGGCCGCGGCCCACGTCCCGGAGTTCACGATCCTTTCCGCGCCGTCGTTCCTCGCCGACCCCGCGCGCCACGGGACGAATTCTTCGACGGTCATCGCGCTGAACTTCGCCCGCAAGCTGGTGCTCATCGCGGGCACGAGCTACGCCGGCGAGATGAAGAAGTCGATCTTCAGCGTGCTCAACTACCTGTTGCCGCTGCGGGGCGTGCTCTCGATGCACTGCTCGGCGAACATCGGTCCGGCCGGCGACGTCGCGCTCTTCTTCGGCCTCTCGGGCACCGGCAAGACGACGCTGTCCTCCGATCCCGACCGCATGCTCATTGGCGACGACGAGCACGGCTGGAGCGATCGCGGCGTGTTCAATTTCGAGGGCGGCTGCTATGCCAAGACCATCCGCCTCTCGTCCGACGCCGAGCCGCAGATTTACGCGACGACCCGGCGGTTCGGAACCGTGCTCGAGAACGTCGTGGTCGATCCCGAGACGCGGCAGCTCGACCTGGACGACGATCGGTACACGGAGAACACGCGCGCCGCCTATCCGATCTCGTTCATCGAGAACGCCGTGCCGTCCGGGCAGGGCGGCCACCCGCGGAACGTCGTCATGCTGACCGCCGACGCGTTCGGCGTCCTGCCGCCGATTTCGCGCCTGACGCCCGAAGGCGCGATGTACCACTTCCTCTCGGGCTACACGGCGAAGGTCGCGGGCACCGAACGGGGCGTGACCGAGCCGAAGGCGACCTTCAGCACCTGCTTCGGCGCGCCGTTCCTGCCGCTGCCGCCCGGTCGCTACGCCACGATGCTCGGCGAGAAGATCGCCGCCCACGGGGCGCGCGTGTGGCTGGTGAACACCGGTTGGACCGGCGGCCCCTACGGCACCGGCAAGCGGATGAAGATCGCGTACACACGTGCGATGATTCGCGCCGCGCTGTCGGGCGCGCTCGACGATGTCGAGTACCGGAGGCACCCCGCCTTCAACCTCGACATGCCGGCCGCCTGTCCCGGCGTGCCGTCGGAGGTGCTGAGTCCGCGCCTCACGTGGACCGATCCGGCGGCCTACGACGTGCAGGCGGGCAGGCTCGCCCGCATGTTCGCCGACAATTTCAAGGCGTTCGAAGGCGAGGTGTCGGCGGGAGTTCGCGCGGCGGGGCCGAAGGTATAGGACCGCGGTGGGCGACGCGTTCGAAGCCGTCATCGGTCTCGAGATCCACGCCCAGCTTCTGACGGCCTCCAAGATCTTCTGCGGGTGCAGCACCGCGTTCGGCGCCGCGCCCAACACGCACGTCTGCCCGGTCTGCCTCGGGCTGCCCGGCGCCCTCCCGGTGCTCAACCGCGGCGCGGTCGACGCCGCGATTCGCGCCGCGCTCGCGCTCGGATGCACCGTGCACGGGACGTCGGTCTTCGCCCGCAAGAACTACTTTTATCCCGACCTGCCCAAGGGCTATCAGATCTCGCAGTACGAGCAGCCGCTCGCGACCGGCGGCATCGTCGCCGCGCGCGGCGACTACTGGGCGCCCGACTACGACATCCGCATCAAGCGCGTCCACCTCGAAGAGGACGCGGGCAAGCTCCTGCACGAGGGGTTCGCGGACTCGGACCGCCACAGCTACGTCGACCTGAACCGCGCCGGCACGCCGCTCATCGAGATCGTCACCGAGCCCGACCTGCGGGACGCCCGGCACGCGGCCGCCTTCTTCGGCGCGCTGCGCGAGCTGCTCGTCGCCATCGGAGTGAACGACGGCAACATGGAGGAAGGCAGCCTGCGCTGCGACGCGAACGTTTCGATCCGTCCGGGCGGCGCGCCCGGCCTCGGGACGAAGACCGAGATCAAGAATCTCAACTCGTTCCGCTTTCTCGAAGACGCGATCGTCTACGAGGTGCGGCGGCAGATCGCGGCGGTCGAGGCGGGGGGGCGAGTCGTTCAGGAGACGCGGCTCTGGGACAGCGGCGCGCGGCGTACCGTGTCGATGCGCAGCAAGGAAGAGGCGCACGACTACCGCTACTTCCCCGAACCCGACCTGCCGCCGCTCGTCCTCGATGCGGCGCGGATCGAGCGGCTCCGGTCCGCGATGCCGCCGCTGCCGGCGGCGCGCCGTCGTCTGCTGCAGGACGTCCACGGCCTTGCCGAAGGTGATGCCGTGACGCTCACGCTCCAGAATCTGGACGGCTACTTCGAGGACGTCGTGCGGGCCGGCGCCGAGCCGAAGGCGGCGAAGAACTGGCTGCTCGGCGCCGTCCGCGCGACCATGAACGAGCAGGGCCTCGCCGGCGAAGCCGCGCTGAGAGCGCGGCTGTCGCCCGAGCGCCTGGCCGAGCTGGTCGCGCTGGCCGACAAGGGCGCCATCAGCGGACCGATCGCGAAGGAGGTCTTCGAGAAGATGCTGGCCTCGGGCCGGAGCGCCGCCGACATCGTCGCCGCCGAGGGTCTCGGACAGATCGACGACGCGACGGAGATTGCGGCGCTCGTCGCCGAGGTCGTGGCGCGCCACGGCGATGCGGTCGCCCAGTACCGCGGCGGCAGAACCGGCGCCTTCGGGTTCCTCGTCGGCCAGGTGATGAAAGCCGCCGGCGGCAAGGCGAACCCGAAGCGGGTCAACGAGCTCCTGAAGCAGGCGCTCGGTTCGTGATATACTGACGTCACTCCGTCACATCATTCCGATCGCGAGGCGGCCGTGGGTGCACAGGCAGCGTGATAGAGACCTATCACCTTTCCAAGCTCTACAACCGCGGCGTGTACGCGCTGCGCGATCTGACGCTCACCATCGACAAAGGGGAGTTCATCTTCCTGACCGGCCCGAGCGGCGCGGGCAAGTCGACGTTCCTGCGGCTGCTGCTGCGTGAAGAGCTCCCGAGCGAGGGATCGCTGCAGGTCGCCAGCCGCGACCTGGCCGAGCTCAGCTCGTCGCAGGTGCAGGCCTACCGGCGCTCGGTCGGCTTCGTCTTCCAGGACTTCCGGCTGATTCCCCGCTTCACCGTCTTCCAGAACGTCTCGTTCGTCATGCGCGTTCTCGGCATCGCGTCGACCGTGCAGCAGCGCAAGACCTTCCAGGTCCTGAAGTGGGTCGGGCTGCAGCACCGGATGAACGCGCTGCCGGAGGAGTTGTCGGGAGGCGAGCAGCAGCGCGTCGCCATCGCCCGGGCGCTGGTCAACGATCCGCAGCTCGTGCTGGCCGACGAACCGACCGGCAATCTCGACCCGGATCTGTCGCTCGAGATCATGAATCTCTTCCGCGAAATCAACGCGCGCGGCACGACGGTCGTCGTGGCGACGCACGATCGCGAGCTCATCCGCCGCGTCGGACGCCGGGCCATCACGCTCGCCAACGGCCGCATCGTGGAGGTGGCCTGATGCGGGCGCTGCGGTACGCGTTCGACGAGGCGACCGCGAGCCTGTGGCGCGGACGCCAGTCCGGCCTGCTGTCCACCGCGACCATCGCGCTCGCGCTGTTCGTCCTCGGCGGATTCCTCCTGGTGACCTCGAATCTCGAGCGCCTCGGCGAGGAGTGGAGCGCCGCCGCGGACATGTCGGTGTACCTCGCCGATCAGATCTCGCCCGCGCAGCAGCAGGCCATCGAGCAGCTGCTCGCGCCGGGCGGAGTGATCGCCGGCCGCGAGTACGTCTCGAAAGCCGCTGCCCTCGAGCGCTTCAAGAAGACCTTCAAGGATCTCTCGGCCGCCGTCGACAGCCTGGGCGAGAACCCGCTGCCCGCTTCGTACGAGCTGCGCCTCCGGGCCGCGACGGGCACGAGCGCAGAGGTGGATCGGCTGGGCGCACTCCTGCGCCAGACGCCGGGCGTCGTCGACGTGCGCTACGACCGGCAATGGCTCGACCGTCTGCTGTCGGCCGTGGACATCGTCCGCGGCGTCGGCCTGGTCCTCGGCGCCGTCCTGACCATCGCCGCGGCGCTGACCGTCGCGAATGTCGTCCGGCTGGCGCTGTATGCCC
This sequence comes from Betaproteobacteria bacterium, assembly GCA_050257855.1. GTDB lineage: Bacteria > Acidobacteriota > Vicinamibacteria > Vicinamibacterales > CAVVIG01 > JBLMXQ01. The sequence goes on from JBLMXQ010000072.1 coordinate 77,945, forward strand.
GCCGGGACGAACTCGAGATCATGGAGCTCGTCGGCGCGCCCCAGGCCTACATCCGGGGGCCGTTCATCGTCGAAGGAGTGCTGCAGGGAGGGCTTGGCGCGCTGGCCGCCCTGATCGTCCTCGGCGCGGGTTTCCTGGCGATCCGGAGGCATTACCTGGTGCCCCTCGCCTCGGCCGTCGACCTCTCGGCCATACGGTTCCTGCCGCTGGAGCTGTGCGTCCTGCTGGTGGTTGGAGGAATGACGGTCGGCTGCCTGGGCGGGCTCGTGGCGGCGTGGAACGGCCGCTAACCCGCGCGAACGGGCTTACGCAATCTTGACACGGCTTTTCGCGCGGCACTACACTGGATTCATCGCGGACAATTTATTCCGAGGACCTGCATGCCACGCTTCGTGACCGATTCGAGGCCGATCAGCGCGCAGCACACACTCACAGAGTTCTACCGCGAAGAATTCCTCAAGCACCAGCGTTGTCTCCAGCAGCAGCGCCCGTACTACTCCGAAAGCGCCATCACGGACGTCGAAGCGGCGCTCTCGCGGATCATGGGGCAGCTCGAGCAGCTCTGCACCAGGGACAACGCCAATCAGGTCGTCAGCCAGCTGCTGAAGAAATTTGACGTCGTGACCGGCCTTTCGGCCTGGTCCGATCCCAAGCACACCCACTGACGCGTTCACTCACGGCGGTCCGACGAGACCTCCTGGACATCATCCAGGCCGCTCTTCGTGCGTGCTCCGCCGGCGATCTGCTCCTCCGCGCGCTGACGGCGCCGGACGCCCTTCCCGCCGGTCCTCTTCGAATCGTCTGCGCGGGCAAGGCGGCCCCGGCGATGGCCGCCGCCGCCGGATCGATATGCGGCGATCGTATTCGCGCCGCTGTGCTCGTGGCCGCGGCCGCGGCGCCGACTCCCGACCGGTTCGAGGCGATTGCGGGCGGGCATCCCGTGCCGACCGGCGACAGCGAGCGCGCGGGCCGGCGCGCGCTGGCGCTGGCGGACGCGACGCGCCCCGGCGAAGCACTGATCGTCCTGCTGTCGGGCGGCGCGTCGTCGCTCATGGCCGTGCCGGCCGATGGCGTCACGCTCGACGACAAGCGCCGGACGACGGATTGCCTGCTTCGCGCGGGCGCGGACATTCGGGCGCTCAACACCGTCCGCAAGCACCTGTCCGCCATCAAGGGAGGCCGGCTCGCGGCACGCGCGCAGGGGATCTGTCGCACGTTCGCCGTGTCCGACGTCATCGGCGACGACCTGGGCGTGATTGCGTCCGGACCAACCGTCCCCGACGAGAGCACGTTCGGCGACGCCATCGCCGTGATCGAGCGGTTCGGTGGCGCCGGCGCGTTTCCGCCCGCCGTCGTCGAGCGGCTGCGCCGCGGCGCCGCCGGAGAAATTTCCGAGACGCCGAAGCCCGGCGACCCGTGTCTCGCGCGATCCGACGCGCGGGTCATCGGCGGGCGGCGCGACGCGATGACCGGCGCCGCACGAGCCGCGCTGGCGCTCGGATATCACGTCGCCGTCCTCGACGATCCGGTCGTCGGCGAAGCCCGCGACACGGCCGTGCGGCAGCTCGAGGCCGTGCTGGCGCGGGCGGGCGGGGCAGGACGCCCCTTCTGCGCGATTTCGACCGGGGAGACCACCGTGCGCGTGAGGGGCGGCGGCAGGGGCGGGCGGAATCAGGAGTTCGCTCTCGCGTCGGTCGAAGGTCTCGCCCGGGCCGGCGGCGCGGCCGCCGCGGCCAGCGTGGGCACCGACGGCATCGACGGCCCGACCGACGCGGCAGGGGCAATCGCCGACACGACATCGCTCGCGCGCGCGCGCCGCGCGGGCCTCGATCCGGCCGCTTTTCTCGACGATAACGATGCATATGCCTTTTTCCGGGCCCTCGGCGACCTCGTGACCACCGGCCCGACCGACACGAACGTCGGCGACCTCCAGGTATTTCTGTTAGCCTGAAATTCGATGATTTCCAGTGATGAGGTGCTCGCGCTGATGCGCGACCGGGTACACCACCCGGCCGGCATGCGCGAGCTCCTCCAGCTCCTCAAGATTCCGCGCGACGACCGCACGGCGTTCAAGCGCCACGTCAAGTCGCTCGTCGGTTCCGGCGACCTCATCCAGATTCGGGGGCATCGCTTCGGCCTGCCCGAGAAGATGGACCTCTACGTCGGCCGCCTGCAGACGCACCCGGGCGGCTACGGGTTCGTGACGCCCGACCGTCCGCTCGACTCGGGCGGCGGCGACATCTTCATCCCGGGGCCGCACCTCTCGGAGGCGATGCACGGCGATCGGGTCGTCGTGCGGATCGAGCGGATCAAGGAGGACGGCCGCGCGGAAGGGCGGGTGATCCGGATTCTCGAGCGCGGCAATGCGTGGATCGTCGGCCGGTACGATCGCGACGCCGACGGCATGGGCTACGTCGCGCCGTTCGACCGGCGCGTGCTGATGGACATCTTCGTGCCGCCGGGGCAGGAAGGCGGCGCGTCGCCGGGCGAGATGGTCACGGTGGAGCTGACGCGCTGGCCGACCGCCACGCGCGGTGCGATCGGCCGCGTCGCCGAGGTGCTGGGCGACATCGACGCGCCCGGCGTCGACACCGAGATCGTCATCCGCAAGTACGGCATTCCGGACGCGCATTCGTCCGACGCGGTGACCGAAGCGGTGCGGCTCGGAACGGCCGTGGCCGAGCGCGACGTCCGCGGCCGCACGGACTTCCGCGACCTGCTGACCGTCACGATCGACGGCGAGCACGCGCGCGATTTCGACGATGCGATCACGATCGAGAAGCTGCCGAACGGACACTTCTGGCTCGGCGTGCACATTGCCGACGTGTCGCACTACGTGCAGGAGGGGTCCGCGCTCGACCGCGAGGCGTACGAGCGCGGCACGTCGGTGTACTTTCCCGAACGCGCCGTGCACATGTTCCCGCCCGAGCTGGCGACCGGCCTGTGCAGCCTCAACCCGCACGTCGATCGGCTGGTGCAGTCGTGCCTGATGGAGGTGGACCGTCGCGGCGAGGTCGTGCGGTACGAGCTCCACGACGGCGTGATCAACAGCGACGAGCGGATGACGTACACGGCGGTGAACGGCCTCCTCACCGACGGCGATCCGGCGCTCGTCGAGCGATACCGGCCGCTCGTGCCGATGTTCGAGCAGATGCGCGAGCTGTTCACGATCCTCAACGACGCCCGCCGGCGGCGCGGCTCGATCGACTTCGACCTGAACGAGGCGGAGGTCATCGTCGACGAGGGGGGCGTCGTGGAGGCGATCATCGCGCTCCAGCGCAACGTCGCGCACCGCATCATCGAGGAGTTCATGCTCCTCGCCAACGAGACCGTCGCCTCGCACCTCGAGCAGCACGGGGCGCCGGCGCTCTACCGCGTGCACGAGGAGCCGGACATCCTGCGCGCGGCCAGGTTCGAGGAGTTCGTCGTCGGGTTCGGATACAGCCTCGGCGCGCCGCTCACGGCGCTGCGCCCCCGGCACTTCCAGAAGCTGCTCGAGCGCGTGGCCGGAAGGCCCGAGGAGAAGCCGATCGCGTTCCTGATGCTCCGCACGATGCAGAAGGCGCGCTATGCGCCGGAGAACCTCGGCCACTTCGGCCTCGCCACGTCGAGCTACACCCACTTCACGTCGCCGATCCGCCGGTATCCCGATCTGGTCGTCCATCGCGCGCTCCGCGCCTCGCGGCACGGCGCGTTCACCGAGGAGGATCGCGAGGAGCGCACCGAGGAGCTGCCGGAGGTGGCCCGGCATACGTCGGAGATGGAGCGTCGCGCCGACGAGGCGGAGCGCGAGCTGTTGCAGTGGAAGAAGGTCCGGTTCATGGCCGACAAGGTCGGCGACGAATTCCAGGGTTACGTGACCGGGGTCGCCGCGTTCGGCCTCTTCGTCGAGCTCGTGGAGCACTACGTGGAGGGCCTCGTGCACGTCTCGACGATGGCCGACGACTACTACCGGTTCGTCGAGGGCGGACACCTGCTGCGCGGCGAGAACACGCAGAAGGTGTACCGGCTTGGCGACAAGCTGGCCGTGCAGGTGCTTCGCGTCAACATGGACCTGCGGCAGATCGAGCTCGGCCTCGTGGAGATCCTCGCGCGCGTGCGCGAAGGCGAGCGCGGGCCGCGGCGCAGCAGGGCGCGGCCGAAGCAGGAGCGACGGGCCAAGGGCTCGGGGCCGAGGGCCAAGGGGAGAGGGAAGGGCAGAGGGAAGAAGAGGTGGAAGGGGTAGCGGTGCAGTCGATCGTCGTCGGGACGGCCGGACACATCGATCATGGAAAGAGCGCGCTCGTGCGCGCGCTCACCGGGACCGATCCGGATCGACTGAAGGAAGAAAAGGCGCGCGGCATCACGATCGATCTCGGCTTCGCGCACCTTGCCGCCGGCGACACGCAGTTCGCCTTCGTCGACGTGCCGGGGCACGAGCGGTTCGTCAAGAACATGCTGGCCGGCGTCGGCGGCATCGACCTGGTGCTGCTGGTGGTGGCTGCCGACGAATCGGTGATGCCGCAGACGCGCGAGCACTTCGACATCTGCCGTCTGCTCCGCGTGCCAGCCGGCCTGGTCGTGCTGACGAAAGCGGATCTCGTCGACGCCGACACGCTGGAGCTCGTCCGGCTCGAGGTCCGCGAGCTGGTGGCCGGATCGTTCCTCGACGGCGCGCCGATTCTCGCCGTCTCGTCGAAGACCGGCGAGGGCCTCGACGCGCTGCGGGCGGCGCTGCTCGCCGCGGCCGCGGCCGCGCCCGGGCGCGGCGCCGACGGCCCCGTGCGGCTGCCGATCGATCGCGTCTTCTCGATGAGAGGCTTCGGCACGGTGGTGACCGGGACGCTGGTCTCAGGCCGGCTCCACGAGGACGACGAGCTGACGGTCGCGCCGGGAGGGCGGACGGTCAAGGTCCGCGGTGTACAGGTGCACGGAGCGCGCCGGCCGGAAGCGGTCGCGGGCCAGCGGACCGCCGTGAACCTCGGCGGGATCGAGGTCGACGAGATCGCGCGCGGACAGACCCTGATGACGCCGGGGACGCTCGAAGAGACGCGCGTCGCGGATGCCGTGCTCGAAGTGCTGGCGGATGCGAAACCGATCAGGCACGGCGCGCGCGTCCGGTTCCATCAGGGCACCGCCGAGATTCTCGGCCGCGTTGCGATTGCGGGTCCTCCAGTCGCGGGCGACGAGCGCGCGGTGCCGGTGCTCGGGCCCGCCGCGCGCGCGTACGTGCGCCTGCGCCTCGAGAAGACGGCCGTGCTGACGCGCGGCGACCGCTACATCCTGCGCGCGTACTCGCCGGCGGTGACGATTGCCGGCGGACGGATCCTCGATCCGCATCCGCCGCGCGGTGCGATCCGGACCGCCGCGGCGCTCGAGCGGCTGCGGCGTCTCGACGCTGGTGCGCCGGGAGCCGACCGCGCGGGCGCCGATCGCGAGGCCGCGCTGGTCATGATCGAAGGCGCCGGAGCGGCCGGCCTGCCGATGGCGGCGCTCGAATCGCGAGCCGGCCTCACCGCCGCACGCGCCGCGCGCATGGCCGACGATCTCGTCGCGGAGAACGCGGTCGCCCGCGCCGGCGACTGGCTCGTCGCGCGTGCGATCTACGATCGGCTGAAGGCGTCGATCGTGGAGCGGCTCGCGGAGCATCATCGGAGCGAGCCCCTGTCGGGAGGCGTGCCGCGCGAGGAGGCGCGCGAGCGGCTATTCGCGCATGGCTGCGCGGCGCTCTTCGACCGGGCGATCGACGAGATGGCCCGCGCCGGCACGATTGTCGCGCGCGATCGGCTCGCGCTGGCGACGCACCGCGCGGAGCTGTCGCCGGAAGAGCTGCGCGCGCGCGACGCGATCGACCGCCTCTACCGCGAGGGCGGGTTGACGCCGCCCGATGCCGCGGCGGCCGCCGCGGCAGCAGGCGTGGGCCCGGCGGTCGTGGAACGTATCCTGAAGTTGATGCAGCGCCAGAAGGTGCTCGTGCGGATCGACACGCTGCTGTTTCACGACGAGACGCTGCGGCGACTCAAGGAGGAGGTCGCCGCGATGAAGAGACCGGCAGGGGATGGCCGAATCGACGTGGCCGCGTTCAAGGAGCGCTTCGGCGTCACGCGGAAGTTCGCGATTCCGCTGCTCGAGTACCTGGACCGCGAGCGCGTGACGCGGCGGGTCGGCGACGCGCGCGTGATCCTATGACTTGCGATTCGCCGGCGTCTCGTCCTTCAGCCCGTCCTTGAAGCTCTTGATCGCGCCGCCGATGCCCTTGCCGAGTTCGGGCAGGCGGCTCCCGCCGAAGATGATCACGATGATGGCGAGGATGACCAGCAGTTCGGGCAGTCCGATGCGACCCATGGTGACACTCCTCCGAGTCCGGCCGTTCTCTGGGTTGCGACTGTGAACGGAGAAACCGGTCGATGAATTCTACCACCACGCGAACGGGCCTGCTCCGTCTTGTCGTCTTCCTTATCTCTGTGCCCGTGGCGCCCGCTCCCGGAGGACGCGCGGCTCAGTTCGTGTCGGGCGTGCGGCTCGTGCAGGTGTATGCGACGGTCACCGATCGCAGCGGGGCGCCGATCCTCGGCCTGACCGCCGCCGACTTCTCGGTGCGAGACGAGGGCGAACTGCAGTCGATCGCCGCGTTCGCCACGGGTACGGTGCCGCTGTCGCTCGCCATCGCGATCGACAGGAGCTTCAGCATGGCCGGCCAGCCGCTCGACGCGGAGAAGCGGGGCGCTCGTGCCCTGTTGGCGGAGTTGCGCGCGGACGACCAGGTGATGGTCGTCGCCATCGGCAGCCAAACCGAGGTCGTCGCGCCGCTCGGGACCGATCGGGACGCTGCGGAGTCGGCCGTCGAGCGGCTCGAGAGCTGGGGGACGACGCCGCTCTACGACGCGGCCGCCGCCGCGATCCGTGCCATCGCGCCGGCGCGCGGGCGGCGCGCGCTCGTTCTGCTGTCCGACGGCTCCGATCGATACAGCGCCACGCCGGCCGCCGCCCTCATCGACGAGGCGCGGCGGCAGGACGTGATGGTGTTTCCGATCGCGATCGGGAAGAAGCGGCCGCCCGCTTTCGCCGAGCTCGCGTCGGTGACTGGCGGCCAATCGTTCCTCGTCGCGCATCCGCGGAATCTGGCGGCCGTGCTGACGACGGTCGCGCGCGACCTGCGATCACAGTATCTGATCGGCTATCTGCTGCCGCGTGCCGACGGGCGGTGGCACGCGATCGACGTGCGGGTCGATCGGCCGGAGGCGCGGGTACGCGCGCGGGACGGCTACGTCGCGCCCCAGGGCCACCTGTAGGGGACGGTCTTCAGACCGTCCCGCACAAATCAGTCCGTCCCGGTCAAAATCAGACCGTCCCGGTCAAATCAGACCGTCCCGCACCAGTCAATTTCTTCGGAGCACTCTCCACGCGAGGCGCCACTCGAGTGTCCGGAGGAGGCGCCAGGTCAGGGTCCTGTACGTCTGGCGTCCCGCGACCAGATCGCGCATCACGTCTCGGATCCCCGCGCTGTCCTCGAGGCCGTCGAGCAGCAGGCCCGCAAACCGCGGGCGGAAGAACCCGGCCTTCAAGCGGGCTGCGCGCGCGAGTTCGGGCACGATCGATGCGCGTACGACCTCGGCGTACTCCAACGGGGCGCCGGGCGTTCCGGCCGCGATCGCCTCGGCGGCCCATTGCCCGGAGAGCAGCGCGAAGTAGATCCCTTCGCGCGTTATGGGATCGACGAGTCCCGCCGCGTCGCCGACCAGGCACCAGCGCGTGCCGGCCAGCGCGAGCGTTTCCAGGTCGCGCGCGGGGAGCGACGGGATCGGCCAGCCGTACGGTTCGAGGTCGGCATCCGGCGCAATCGCCGTCGCGCCGATCCATGCCGCGGCCCGATCGCGCAGCGCCGCGGCGCCGGTACCTGCATCGGCCTGCGCGCAGATGCCGACCGCGAGGTGGTTCGGACGCGGGAACGACCAGATGTAACCCGGTGGATCGTCCACCATCTCGACGACGATCTCGTCGCTGGAGACGCCGTGCGCGAAGAAGCCGGCGGCGGTGGAGAGCTGGTCGCGGCGGAACGGCCGGAGCACGCGGCGTCGCACGAGGCTGTTGGCGCCGTCGGCGCCGATCACGAATGCGGCCTCGCAGACGTCATCGCCGACGTGAAGGCGCACGCCCGTGCGATCGATCTCGACGTCGCGCACACGGGACGACACGAGGTGCGCTCCGGCCGCCGCGGCCGCGGCGAGCAGCCGGCCGTCGAACTCGCGGCGGCTGGCGACGACGAGATCGCTCCCGTCCGAGAGGCCGCAGGCTGCGAGCGGAACGACCGCCGAGCGGGCGCGCGCCGAGTCGACGAGCCGGAGGCTGCGAACGGCGACCGCAGGCAGTCCGTCGACCGTGCCGTCGAGCAGCGCCAGCGCGCGCCCCGTGACGCCGCCGCCGCACGGCTTCTCGCGCGGATGCGACGCGTCGATGAGCGCGACGCGAGCGCCGCGCCGGGCAAGGATCGCCGCCGCCCGGGCCCCGGCCGGCCCCGCGCCAACGACCGCGACGTCGAACCTCTCAGCGCTCAGTCGATGGCTGTCGGGTATCGGCTCCACTCGCCATCCAGCATCCGGCATCCGACCACCGTGTCCTGCAACAGTGATAGATTACAGTCCCATGATGGACGTCGATACCGGACGATTCACGGTTGGCGTGTTCCAGGACGTCGCCTGGGCGAAAAAGGGTCTCGATGCGCTGATTCAGGCTGGATTCCCGCCCGAGGGACTGTCCATCATGGCCAGGGACGCCCCCGAGACGACGGCGCTCGTTCAACAGGTATTCGGCGTGGCGCCCGACCGGTTCGATCTGCCGGGCATCGGGCCGATCGTCGCGCGCGGTCCACTCGTCGAGGCGCTGCAGGGGAGCGCGCGCGATCTCGCCCGCCTCGGCCTCGCCGGCTCGATGCGGCGTGTCGGCTTCCAGTCACATGACGGCCGCATCTACGACACGCTGACCGCGCGTGGCGGCGTGCTGGTCGCCATTCGAAGCGAACCGCGCGCGGCCGACGCGTTGGCGCTGCTGCATTCGTACGGCGGCGGCAACGCCGCAATAGGAGCATGGACCGGGCGCGTGTAGCGCCCGGTCCGCAACGGGAGCAGCGCCTGCGGCTGCTGCGAGCGACAGCGGCGCGAGCAGCGCGCGCGGGGGTGGGGCCCCGCGCGCACTGAGGAACGCCCGGGCGCGTGTAGCGCCCGGTCCGCAACGGGAGCAGCGCCTGCGGCTGCTGCGAGCGAC
>JBLMXQ010000073.1:0-7795 GCA_050257855.1 Betaproteobacteria bacterium
GGCGCAGCGTGGCGTCCGACAGGTACGTGCCGTGCTCGATGCTCCGCACGCCGGCCCTGACCGCCGCCATGGCACCCTCGTCGCCGTGCGCGTGCGCTTCGACCGGAATGCCCTTCGTCGCAGCTTCCTGCACGATCGCGCGAATCTCGTCTTCCGTGTAGACCTGCTTTCGCGGATCGGTGTCCGCCGTGCCGGCCCGTTCCGTCGCGAGGATCTTGATCCATCGGACGCCGTGCGCCAGGTTCATGTCCACGGCGCGCCGCATCTTCTCGATCGTCGTCACACCCGACATCAGGTCCGAGTACTCCGGGTTGTTCAGGAATGCTTCGGGTGCCAGGACCGGCCGGACGTGATAGCCGGCAGGCACGATGTCCGGCCCCACGGCCGCGCCCTTCTTCACGAGCTCGTGGAAGCCGACGTCGGCGTAATTCGACACGCCGGCGCTCCTCATCGTCGTCACGCCCGACTCGAGGGCGCGCCGGAAGGCGGCGAAGTTGTCGGCGTGCGTGTGCGCGTCGATGAGCCCCGGCAGGACGAACTTGCCCTTGAGATCGAGCACGGTCACGCCTGCAGGCGGCGGTCCTTCGCCGACCGACTCGATCCGGCCGCTCCGCAGAACGATGGTCGCGTTCTGCCGGACGCCCCCGTCGCGCACGTTGACGACATTGGCGTGGACGAGCGCCAACGGCGCGTCCGACGGCACCGGACCGCGCTGCGCGTGCGCCAGGACGCCTGCGGTGAGAATCAGAACGGTCGCGAACGCCTTCGTGCGGGCCATGCTCCCTCCGTTACCGACCCTTGCCCTCCGTGCCGACGCGCTCGGACCGACCCTGGGCGATCGTCGTCCGGTGCCGGCCGTCGCGCGTGGACTCGCGCCGCCGGGTGTACGCCCGGGGCGCCTGCGAGAAGTCGTTGATGCACGGAGGGTTCCTGAGGGGGCTATTGTCGTCGATGCCGATGCGGCGGAATAGCCGATTCGTCTGGTCGCAGATTGACCGTTGGCGCCGGTATCTGCCCGCTCACCCTGGCGTGCGGCCCATTCCCTGAAAGGCGTGCAAGGCAAGTTCTTTCTCGCCTATCATTTACGGAATTTCGAGCGGCCGTCGAGGGCTGCCTCGACTCTATCGTGAGGAGAGACGGAATGCACGCGCCCATCAAGTATTTCGAGAAAGGGCTCTCGATCGCGGCGAACGGCGCCTGGACGGTGTTCAACGCCGCCAACCAGATCAATCAGGCGCCGGCGTTCACGCCGAAGTGGTCGGACAAGCCGCTGCTGAAGTCGTACCAGAAGACGAAGCCTCCGCTCGGCTGGCCGCGCGAAACCGACTCGCTCTGCCCGACGTGCGTGCGCGAGGCGCGCCAGGAGATTCTCGACGGCAAGAAGGACGTGAGCGTCCTTCTGAACGAGAAGGTCGGCGAGATCAAGGCGACGATCCTCGAGCGCGACGGCCAGATCATGATGGTCAAGGACTGCCCGATTCACGGCCGCTTCGAAGACGTGATGGCGATCGACCCGGCGTTCTTCAAGCACCTCGAGGACGTGTTCCCCGGGCGCGACATCCGCGCGCACAACGACGAGAAGCTGCACAATCACGGCAGCAGCACGATCAAGCACGGCCGCGGCGCAGTGCTGACCGTCGACCTGACGAACCGCTGCAACATGATGTGCGATCCGTGCTTCATGGACGCCAACCAGGTCGGGTTCGTCCACGAACTGAGCTGGGACGACATCAGGATGGTGCTGGACAACGCGATCAGCATCAAGCCGCGGCGGCAGATGTCGGTGCAGTTCTCGGGCGGCGAGCCGACGATCTCGCCCTGGTTCCTCGACGCGGTGCGCTACGCGCGCAAGGTCGGCTACAACTCGGTGCAGGCCGCGACCAACGGCATCGAGTTCGCCAAGAACCCGGAGTTCGCGAAGGCGGCGGCGGAAGCCGGCCTGCGGTACGCGTACCTGCAGTTCGACGGCATCGGCAACGCGGCGAACTCGCACCGCCGCGTCGGCAACCTGTTCGACGTCAAGCTGCGCGCGATCGAGAACCTGTACAACGCCGGCGTGGACATCGTGCCGGTCATCACGATCGTCAACGGCGTCAACAACGAGCAGGTCGGCCGCGTCATCGAGTTCGCGCTCGACAACCCGAAGAAGATCAACTTCCTGTCGTTCCAGCCGGTCAGCTTCACCGGCCGCGACGAGGAGATCACCGACGAGCGCCGGAAGGCGCAGCGCTACACGCTGTCCCACCTGGCGCACGACGTGAAGAAGCAGACCGGCCTCGGCGAGCCGACGCGCGACTGGTTCCCGATCTCGTTCATGGGCACGTTCACCGACTGGGCCGACGTGACACACGGCGCCGAGAAGGAGTTCGGGCAGCTCACGTGCGGCTGCCACCCGAACTGCGGCGTCGGCATGGCGGTGATGATCGACAAGGAAACCAGGGAAGCGGTCCCGGTGACGGCGTTCCTGAAGGCCGAACAGCTCGCCAGGGACGTGGCGGCCGTGACCGATGCCGGCCGCGGCCGGTTCCTGTCGAACCTGGGCATGGCGCTGGCGCTGATGCGGAACTACGATCCATTCAAGGCGCCGACGCACTTCAAGCTGACCGACCTGCTCAAGAAGTTCGACAAGACGTTCGGCGCCACGAAGTCGGCCGAGAGGGGCAAGTACGGCAGGGTCGAGGGCGACCGCACCGTCCAGGACATCGAGAAGCGCCGCGCCGATCGCTGGAACTTCCTCTTCATCGCCGGCATGTGGTTCCAGGATCTGTTCAACTACGACTTCCGCCGCACCGAGATGTGCATCATCCCGTACGCGACGCAGCAGGGCGAGATCTCCTTCTGCGCCTACAACACGGGCATCGGCTGGCGCAACATCATCGAGAAGATGCATATGACCGCCACGCTGACCAAGTGGTACGAGGAGCACGGCCGCCACGAGATCTTCGCCGGCGGCAAGGCCGTGCCGCTCGCCTCCGCGATGCACTCGCTGAAGCTGAACGAAGAGGCGGTACGCGCCGGCGCCCAGACCGACCTCGACGAGCTCGGCATCGCCAAGAACGCGCGGGAGGAAAAGCTCAAGGCCCGCGGCAGCGTGCGACCGGCGGACGCGGAGAAGGACGCCACGTACCACGAGGAGATGGCGCGCCTCTACCGCCAGCACGTCCTCAAGGAGCAGCCGACGCTCCAGATCCAGGGGCTCGGGGGCAGCAAGAAGAGGCAGGACGTCCAGCCGGTGCTCCACAAGCCGGAAATCTAGACACCCGTCTGACGGCTCCGGCCCGGGAGGCGCGGCGTGACTGTGCGGCCTCGCCTCCCGGACCGCGGTGTTTGCCTGTACAATCCGCATCATGGCCGCGGACGTTCAGCTCATTCGCCATGCAACCCTGCGGATTACCTACGGCGACACGATCGTACTCGTCGATCCGATGTTCAGCGATGCCGCGGCGCTGCCGCCGGTTCCCGATTCGCCCTTTCCCCGCCGCAATCCGATCGTCCCGCTCCGCGTGAGCCTCGACGACGTCCTCGACGGCGTCGCCCTCGTACTCGTCACGCACACGCATCGCGATCACTGGGACGATGCGGCCGTGAAGGCACTGCCGAAGCACCTGACCGTGCGCTGCCAGCCGAGCGACGAAGAGAAGATCAGGAAGGACGGCTTCGAGCGCGCCGCGGCGATCGAGACCAGCGCGTCGGAGGCCGGGATCAGCATCACGCGGACCGGCGGCCGGCACGGGTCGGGAGAGATGGCGGCGAAGATGGGGCCGGTCTCGGGCTTCGTGCTGAAGCGCACCGGCCTCCCGACGCTCTACGTCGCCGGCGATACGATCTGGTGTCCGGAACCGCAGGACGCCATCGCCCGCCACAAGCCGGACCTGATCGTCCTCAACTCGGGCGCCGCCCAGTTCAACTCGGGCGGCCCGATCACGATGGACACGGACGACGTCATTTCCGTCGTGCGCGCGGCGCCGGACGCGCGCATCCTGGCAGTCCACATGAACGCCTGGAACCACTGCGTCCTCACGCGCGCGACGCTCGGTGACAATCTGCAGAAGGCGAATCTCGGCCGCCGCGTCACGATTCCCGACGACAGTGAACACGTATCCCTGTAGGGGACGGCCTTCAGTTTGTAGGGGACGGCCTTCAGGCCGTCCCGGACGAGGGACGGTCTGAAGACCGTCCCCTACCGTTTCTGGCGGGGCTACCGCTTGCGGCGGGGCGGCGGGCCGGGCCGGTACTCGATCTTGACGTCGCTGATGACGGCGATCGGCCGGCCCGGCGACGAATACGTCGCGGCGCCGTCGATGCGCTCCACCGTCAGCTTCTCGCCGAGGATGCTGACCTCGTCTTCCTTCGCGGGGATCTCGATCGCGATCGGCTCGGTACCGGTGGGCGCGACCGCCTTCAGGCCGCTCGGGCCCGCGCCGCCGCCGATCCGTTCGACCAGATCTTTTGCCGTGCGGAACTCGCTCTGCACGACCGCACGGCTGATGAGCGTGTTGTCCATCGTCAGGACGCCGATCGTGGCGGTGTAGCGCGCGAACGCACGCTTCGCCCTCACCTGCTCTTCCGAGTAGGTCTCGCGATTGTGCAGCTGGAATCTCAGCGTCACCGGGCCGCGGTGCGGCGGGAGCTTGACGAGGATGCCGGCGGCCGGATCCCTCCCGCTCAGCACATCGCAGTACGTCAGCCCGCTGGCGACGCCGACGCCGAGCGGCGACGGGCAGACCATCTCGGGAGCCACGGTCTTCGTCGCCGGCGGCCGCGCGGGCCGCCGGACGGGCCGGCGCGCCTGGGCGGAGAGCGTGGCCGCGGCCAGCACGGCCGCCGCGGCCGTCACAACCGAGCGCCTGATCATTCCAGTGTCTGCCTCAGTCGCTCGACCGACCAGGCTCGAGCTGGGTCCGGAAGAACGTGTCGACGCGGTGCCACGCGTCCTCGAGCACGTGCCCCCGCGTGAAGTAGTGGAATTCTCCCGGATACACCATGAACGAAATCAGGCCGCCCTTCCCCTTCTTGAGCGCCTCGTCGATCAGGCGCACCGAGTGCAGGAACGGCACGTTGACGTCCGCCGTCCCGTGGAGGATGAGCAGCGGACGCTGCAGCCGGTCGATGTGCGACACCGGCGAGGCCTGCGCGTACACCTTCGGATTCTGCTCGGGAGTCCCGATGCGGCTGGCGGTCCACGAGCCGTGGTACGGATCGTCGTAGTACATCGCGTAGTCCGCGACGCCGGCCACGTCCACGGCGGCGCGGAAGAGCGTCGGCTGGTCGGTGACGGCGATCAGCGTGAAGAACCCGCCGTAGCTCAGCCCCCATACGCCGATCCGATCCGGGTCGACGTAGGGCAGCGTCTTCAGGTAGTTCGCCGACATCCACGCGTCCTTCGCGTCCTTGCCGCCGACATCCATGTAGACGCCCTGCCGCCAGTCGCGGCCGTAGCCGATGCTCCCGCGATAGTCGGGCGCGAAGACGACATAGCCCTGCTGCAGCAGGTACTGGTGGAAGCTGTAGTAGACCGCGTAGTTCCGCTGTACGTGCCAGCCGTCGTAGTTCTGGTTGATGCCGTCGCCGTGAATCCACACGATGGCGGGATGCTTCTTCGTGCGGTCCAGGTTCTTCGGCACGAACAGCCAGCCGGGCACCTGCTGGCCGTCCGGGCCGGGGTAGTGGACGAACTCGGGCTCGACGAAGGCCGACCGGTCGATGGCCGACGGCATCGAGTCGCTCAGCCGCGACGGCTTCGCGCCCGCCGAGGCGTCGATGACGAAGAGATCCGCCGAGTTGTGCGGGTCGGTGTGCTGGTAGACGAGCCGCCTGCCATCGGGCGACCAGCGCGGCGCGATGTCGGTGCCGCGGCCGGACGTGATCGTCGTCACCGTCGCGTGCGCGGGATCGCTGCCGATCGTTGCGATGCCGAGATGGCGATCGCCCGGGTGATCGGGCTCGTTCGCGTCGAACGCAATCCGGGTGCTGTCCGGCGACCATGACGGCCGCCACGCCTCGAAGCGGCCCTTCGTGATCTCGACCGGCTTGCCGCCCGATTTCGCGGCCGGCATCACGTAGAGTTCGTCCCAGCCGTCGCGATCGCTGACGAACGCGAGCCACTTGCCGTCCGGCGACGGCTGCGCCGACGGCTCCGCGTCGCCGGGGATGCTCCAGAACTTCTGGTCCACGTCCTCGCGCACGACCGCCGGCGTTCCGCCGTCGATATCCGCCAGATACGTCGTCCGCCGCTTGAAGTCCGTCGACGTCCGCTCGTAGACGACGTGGTGCGCATCCACCCAGCGGACGCCGCCGAAGCCGCCGGGCGTGCCGACCGCGACCGGCCGCCCGCCGCTCGCGGCGACGACGTAGGTCTGCCCCGGCGTGCGCTCGGTGATCGTGTAGATGATCTTGGCGCCGGAGTACTCGGGCGTCTGCTCGTGACGAATCGCCTGCGAGCCGCCCGCATACGCGAGGTGCGAGGCGTCCGGCGACCAGCTCACGCCGAAGATGCTGTGGGCGTCATGCGCGACATGCGTCTCGCGCGCGTCCGACAGCGAGCGCACCCACAGGTCGGCGCCGTTCGTCATGCCGGGTCCGCCCGCGGAACGAACGAAGGCGACCCGCGTGCCGTCAGGCGACGGCGTGATGCCCGCCTCCTGCGCGGGGGTGGTCCAGACCGGCTGCGGCTCGCCGCCGCCGACCGACACCTTCCAGAGATCGCCGCGGTGCGGGAAGTACACCCATTGCCCGTCATGGCTCCAGAAGGCGCCGTTCATCTGGCCGAGCAGGAAGCCGGTCAGCTGGCGCGGCGCGGACGAAGCCCCGGGGTCGGCGACGTAGATGTTCGTGACGCCGGCGCGATCCCAGAGGAACGCGACGTGACGGCCGTCGGGCGACCATATCGGCGACGAAGGATGCTTGATGTCGATCAACTGCTCGATGGTCAGATTCGACGTCCGAGCATCGCGGCTCACGGACGCACCGGCGCTGCACGCGGTGGCAGCCGCTGCGAGAACGGCAAGCAGGAATTTCATCGATATTCTCCGATGGCGATGACGGGCCAGTATAGCCGGAGAGGATGTGCGCAGCCGCCCGCACGGACCGGCCCCGCATCCAATTTTACGAATATGCCCGCCGGCGAATCCTTCCGGACCTGAACCGTTGGACGTCTTGACGACTTCTTGACGTCAGGACGTCGCTTTCCATGGCGTTTGCTGTCGGATCATTCAAGTTTTCGTAGACCGCTTCGCTGCCCACAACATTCTGGAGCAATCGAGGCTGATTCCCGTTGTCAGCCGCTCGCGAGTGATTGTTAGATCGAATCAATTGTCCAGCCTCCCGGTGGTGCCGCGCGGCTGGGACGACCCCGCGCCTTCTCGTCCGTGAGAAGGCGCTTCGTCTGTACGAGGGGCGGGTTCATTCGGTGAGTAGGCGCGTTTGAGGAGGGAGTTTCCATGAGTCGTATTCTGAGGTGCGTGACAGTCCTAGCGGTTGCCGCCATGCTGGCTGCGCCGGCGTTCGCGCAGGTGCAGACCGGCAGCATTCTGGTCAGGGCCAGGGATTCCCAGGGCGGCGTGCTGCCCGGCGCTGCCGTGACGATCACGAGTCCCGTGCTCGTCAGCCCGATGACCGGGACGACCGATTCGGGCGGAGCGTACAGGTTCCCGTCCCTGCCGCCGGGCACGTATGACGTGAAGATCGAACTGTCGGGCTTCCAGACGATCGATCGGCAGGGGATCATCGTCTCGGTCGGCCAGACGACGCCGCTCGACCTCACGCTCGGCGTGGCGAGGGTCTCGGAGTCGATCAC
>JBLMXQ010000074.1:0-43787 GCA_050257855.1 Betaproteobacteria bacterium
TCTTCCATCGCCGAGTCGCCGCCGCCGACGACGGCAATCTCCTGCCCGCGGAAGAAGTAGCCGTCGCAGGTGGCGCAGGTCGACACGCCGTGCCCCATCAGCAGGCGCTCGGAAGGCAGGCCGAGCAGCCGCGCGGATGCACCCGTCGCGATGATCACGGTTCGGGCCCGATATTCAGCGTCGGCGGTGCGCACGAGAAAGGGACGGCCCGAGACGTCCACCCGCTCGACGTGGCCCTGGATGATCTCGGCGCCGAACTTCTCCGCCTGGGCGCGCATCTCCGCCATCAGGTCCGGGCCCATGATGCCGTCGCGGTGGCCGGGAAAATTCTCGACCAGCGTCGTCAGCATCAGCTGACCGCCGGCCTCGAGCCCCTCGATGACGAGCGGCTGCAAATTCGCGCGTGCGGTGTACAGCGCCGCGGTCAGCCCCGCGGGCCCCGAACCGATGATGATGACGTTCCGCGGAGACGATGGCGACATCAGAGGTGCTTGTCGATCACCTTCTTGAGGTGATCTTTCGGCGCCAGGCCGACGACCGATTCGACCACCTGCCCGCCCTTGAACAGCAGCAGCGTCGGGATGCCGCGGACGGCGAACTTCTCCGCGGTACTGGGGTTGTCGTCGACGTTCAGCTTGCCGACGGTCACCTTGCCTGCGTAGTCGGTCGCGAGCGCATCGACCGTCGGCCCGAGCCGCTTGCAGGGCCCGCACCATTCGGCCCAGAAATCGACGAGCACCGGCTCGCCGGCCTTGATCACCGCGTCCTCGAAATTCACGTCCGTGAAGGTCTGCACGTTGTCGCCTGCCATGAGTCGATGTCTCCCGCGGGTACTCGGACCAGCCTCCGGCCACCAGCCCCCAGCCCCAGTCTCTAGCCCCCAGCCCTGATCGCCTGATCATACATTTTGACGTACTCCCTTGCCGAACGGTGCCAGGAATGGTCCTGCCGCATGCCGGCGAGCTGAAGCGCGCGCCAGCGCCGCGGCCGTGCGAAGGCGGCGAGCGCCCGCTGCAGGGTGGCCAGCAGCGCGGCGCCGGTGTATTCCTGGAACGCGAAGCCGGTCGCCGCGCGGCTGCCCGGCGTCGAGTCGCGGACCGTGTCGGCGAGGCCGCCCACGGCACGAACCACCGGCACCGTGCCGTAGCGCAAGCTGTACATCTGGTTCAGCCCGCACGGCTCGAACCGGGACGGCATCAGGAACAGGTCCGCGCCTGCCTCGACGAGGTGCGCGAGGGATTCGTCGAAGCCAATCCGCGCCGCGATCCGGTCGGGGTGAGCGCTCGCCAGGCCGAGCCACATGGCCTGGTAGCGCGCCTCGCCGGTCCCGAGGACGACGAACGTCGCGTCGAGCCGAGGCAGGTCGCCCGCGATGGCTGCGAGCAGATCGAGGCCCTTCTGATCGACCATCCGCGAGATCATCCCGACGAGCGGGCGCTCGAGGGTCGTCTCGTCGACGGGCAGTCCGTACCGCTCCAGCAGCGCTCGTTTGCAGATCGCCTTTCCTGAGAGGTCGAGGGCGCTGAAGGTCGCCGGCAGCAGGCGATCGCGCGACGGATCCCACACGTCCGCGTCGATGCCGTTCAGGATGCCGGACAAATCGGCGGCGCGGCGGCGCAGGATGCCGTCGAAGCCGAAGCCGAGCTCCGGCGTCTGGATCTCGCGCGCGTACGTGCGGCTCACCGTGGTGATGTGGCTGGCGTAGTTGATGCCGCCCTTGAGGAAGCTGATTCGACCCCAGAACTCCAGGCCGTCGACCGCGAACAGCGGCCACGGCAGATCCAGGCGCGGCATCCAGTCCGATTCGAACAGCCCCTGATAGGCGAGATTGTGGATGGTCAGGACGCTCGGCGTGCCGCCGAGCACCGGATGCGAGGCGTACAGCGTGCGGAGGTAGACCGGCGCGAGACCCGCCTGCCAGTCGTGCGCGTGGACGATCGACGGCCCCGCGCCACGGCGGCCCGCGAACTCGAGCGCGGCCCGCACGAGAATCGCGAAGCGGCGGGCGTTGTCGGGGTAGTCGGTGTTGTCGGGACCGTAAAGGGTGTCGCGATCGTAGAGTTCCGGCGCATCGACGAGCATCGCGCGCGCGCCGTCGCCAAGCGGTGCCTCGAAGACGCCGACCCGGTGTGTGTAGCCGCCGACCGTCACCGGGAAGCGCTCGACGAGATCCCCTGCGGCCACGCCGCGGTAGCGCGGCAGGGCGACGGTGACGTCCCACCCCAGACGCGCCAGCGCCGGCGGCAGCGAGCCCAGGACGTCGGCCAGCCCTCCGCTTTTCGCGAACGGCTGCGCCTCGCTGGCGATCATCAGGACGCTCCGCGGTCTCCTGGCCCTGGCCCCTGAGCGCTCAGCCCTTTCTCTCCGCACTCACCCCCCTGCTCCCTTGCGCGAGCGATCCCGCGCGCGCGCGTGCGCCCGCTCCAGCGCCTGCCCGCGCGCGGCCGCGGCTTCCGCCTCGCCCCGGCGGCCCTGTCGCGAATAGACGTCGGCCATCACGTAGTAGCCGAGCGGCGCCGACGCGGATTCGGGCGCGAGATCGATCCCCTTCCGCGCAAGGGTCGCCGCCTCGTCGAGATTCCTCCCCGCGTCGAGGTACGCCTTCGCGAGGTACAGGTGTCCTTCGGCGAAGTCCGGGTTCATGTCGATCGCCTTGCGATAGGCGGCCATCTGCCCGTCGGGATCGCCGATCCGGCCGTAGAGCTGTCCCAGGTTGAATTCGGCCTTGTAGCTGGAGGGATGCAGCTCGATCTCCTTCTGGTACTCCGCCACCGCGCGCTGAAGGTCGCCGCGCTGCTCGGCGAGGAGCGCCAGGTTGAAGTGCGCCAGGCGCACGTCCGGCTTCGCCGCGATCGCCTCGGCGATGTCCTTCTCGGCCGTCGCCGTGTCGCCGTGCTTCAGCGCGACAACCCCGAGCGCGTTGCGCGCCGCGGCGAGCGTGGGTTCGAGCTCCAGGGCGCGCTCGAGCTGTTTCTGCGCCTCGTCGAGCTGTCCGTTGTCGAGCAGGATCTGCGCCGCCTCGTAGCGAATCTGCGCGTTCTTCGGATCGAGCTGCATGAACCGGCGGTAGCCGACCATCGCCTCCTCGTCCTTGCCGAGCGCACGGTACGCGTTCGCCATGTTGATGACGACGAGGTCGTAGTCCGGCTTGAGCTCGAGGGCGCGCTTGTACTCCGCGATCGCCTTCGTCCATTCGTGACGGCGGTAGTACTCGTTTCCGAGCATGAACCACGCGTCGATGACCTTCGGATCGTCGGCGACGACCCGCTCGAGGGCGCGCATCCCTTCGTCGGCCGTCTTCTCGTTGCGCGCCATCTCGCGGCCCTGCGTCATGAGGTTGAACAGCTTGATCTTGTCCTTGGGATCGGCCAGCCCGGTGCGATCCGACGTGGTCGTCGCGACGAACGTGCCGACGTAGCCGAGTGCCGCGAGGCGCTGGCGCGCGTCCGGATCCACCTCGACGACCGGCGTGGGATCGCGAGCCGTCATGTGCTGCTCGAGCGCCACGAGCTCGCGATGCATGCGGTCGCCGAGCGCGCGGCGTTCGGGGTAGAGATTGTTCGACTCGGCGGGATCCCGCTGCAGGTCGTACAGCTCGGGCCGCGGCGCGGCGATGTACTGGTAGCGTCCGGCCGTCAGCGCGCGCAGGTCGCTCCATCCGAAGTGGTACCGCGGATAGACCGCTTCGGCGTACGCCGCGAGGCCGAGTTCCTTCTTCGCGCCGGTCATCAACGGCACCAGGCTCGTCCCCTCGAACCGCTCGCCCGTCCGGACGCCGAGCAGGTCGAGCGCCGTCGGGAGCACGTCGATGCTGCGGACGACGTCGCTCACGCGCCGGCCGGCCATCAGATCGTACGGCGCGCGGATGAGCAGCGGTACGTGCATGGTCGACTGGTAGATGAAGAAGCCGTGCGTGGCCTCGCCGTGCTCGCCGAGGCTCTCGCCGTGGTCGCCCATGATGACCACCACCGTCCTGCGCGCGAGGCCGTGCTCGTCGAGGAACGCCAGCAGCCGGCCGACCTGCGAGTCGACGAACGCGATCTCGCCGACGTACGGATGGCCCTGGTATCGCGAGGCGAACGGCTCCGGCGGATCGTACGGGGAATGCGCGTCGTAGAAGTGGACCCACCCGAAGAAGCGGCGATCCTTGACCGTGTCGAGCCACTTGAGCGCGCGGTCGGCGACCTCGTTGCCCGGACGGTCGACGCTGCCGAGCGACAGCGACTGGTACTTCGAGAGGTCGAAATCGTCGAAGTAGGTCTTGAACCCTTGAGCGATGCCCCACTTGTGATCGAGCACGTACGCGCCGACGAAGCCGCCGGTGTCGAACCCGTGCGCCGCCAGCCGCTCGGCGAGCGTCGTCTCGCGATCGTCGAGGTAGAAGCCGCCGTTGTCGCGCACGCCGTGCTCCGGCGGGAACTTGCCGGTGAAGATCGAAGAGTGCGCCGGCAGCGTCAGCGGCGCCGGCGATTCCGCGTGCTCGAACAGCACCCCCTCGCGCGCGACGCGATCGAGATTCGGCGTCTCGACGCCGTCGAACCCGTACGCGTGGATCCGGTCGGCGCGCGTCGTGTCGAGCGTCACGAGAAGCAGGTTCAGATTCGACGGGCGGATGCCGGAGGGCAGATGGCCGAGCGCCTCCCCGGACGCGGAGATGACCGTGCGCGGCACGTAGCGCACCCACGCGAAGACGCCGGCGGCGACGACCAGGGCCAGTGCGCCAGCCAGCATTCGGTAGCGGACGGTCTTCAGACCGTCCCCATGCCGAGGGGCGGTCCCTGGACCATCACCCTGCCGAGGGACGGTCTGAAGACCGTCCCCTACCGATCTCTTTTTCCTCTTGCTCATCGCGACAGGCGGTCCAGCGCGCGCCGCGCCTCCTCCAGCATGGTATCGCGCTCGAGCGCCATCCGATACTCCCGGCGCGCGCCCTCGCGGTCGCCGCGCGCCTCGGCGAGCTGGCCGAGCTCGAAATGCGCGACGGCGAGGCTGGGATTGAGTTTCAGGGCCTCCTCGAACGCCTGCTGCGCCGCCGCCCGCTGGCCGGCCGCGCGCGCCACGAGCCCCCGCGTCAGCCACCCGTCGAACGACGAGGGCTCGAGGCGCAGCCCCGCGGCGGCCTTCTCGAACGCCTCGTCGAACCGCGACAGCGCGGCCAGGCTGCGCGCCTCGTCGAAGTACAGGCCCGCTTCCCCGGGCGCGAGCGCGATCGCGGCATCGAGCTCCCGGATCGCGTCCCCCTGGGCGCCGCGCGCAGCCAGCGCCCGCGCCAGGTACTGGTGCGCCTCGAAGGACCCGGGATAGTCGTGCGCGAGCGTGCGGAAGCGCGATTCGGCGTCGGCCGGGCGGCCGTTCTCGAGCAGCGCGAGCCCGTCGTTGAACGCCTTCACGTACGCGGCGTACCGCTCGATTTCCTGCTTCGGATCGGCGCCCGCGTCGCTGCCCAGCGCGAGGCGTCCGCCCACGTAGCCGAGGCTGCGCAGCCGCTCCTCGGCATCGGCAGCGGGCTGGTGAGCAGGCGCAGCCGTCGCCGGCGCGATCCGCCGCAGCTCGCGCGCCAGGGCCTGCGCCGTGTCGCGCCGATCGGCGAGCCGGTTGTGTCGTTCGCCCGCATCGGCCGACAGCTCGTACAGCTCCGGCGCCGGACCATCGATGTACTTCCACACGCCGTCGCGGACGCTGCGGATGGCGCTCCAGCCGAAGTGCAGCTCGCCGAACCGGCTCTCCGCGTACGACAGCGGCGACTCCCCTGCCGCGCCGCCCGAGAGCACCGGCACGAGGCTCTGCCCGTCAATCCCGGCCGGAGGCTTGACGCCGAGGAGCGCGAGCGCGGTCGGCAGCAGGTCGACGAGCCGCACCTGACGCTTCACGGTCCGGCCGGCGGGAACGCCCGGCCCGGCCATGATGAGAGGCACGTGCAGCGTCGCGTCGTACAGCAGGATTCCGTGCTCGGCTTCGCCGTGCTCGCCGAGCGCTTCGCCGTGATCGCCGGCGGCGATGACGATGGTTCCGGCGCGCCGGTCAGGCGGAAGCGCACCGAGCAGCGCGCCCACCCCGAAGTCGCTCGTCGCGACCTCGGCGTCGTACGGCCGGCCGGGATATTTCGCCGCGAACGCCGGCGGCGCGTCGTAGGGCGCGTGCGGATCGTAGAAATGCACCCACAGGAAGAACGGCCGCGGCGCGCTCTTCAGCCACGCGCCCGCCTCGCGCGCGACCTCCGGCGCCCGCCGCTCGAGCGAGGACAGCGTCAGGTGCGCCGCCCCGAGGCCGGCAAACCGGTCGTCGTAGCGGTCGAACCCGCGCGCCAGACCGGTCGAGCCGCGCAGCACGTACGACGCGACGAACGCCGCCGTGTGGTACCCGGACGCGTGCAGGACCGTGGCGAGCGTCGGCACCGAGTCGGGCAGGGTGAAGCCTGCGTTGTCGTGCACGCCGGTGCCGGTCGGATACCGGCCCGTGAGAATCGACGCGTGCGACGGCAGCGTGAGCGGGACGTGCGCCGTCGCGTCGAGGAACGCCGCGCCGCCACGCGCCAGCGCATCGAGCGCGGGGGTCAGCCCCGGCGGGCCGCCGGTCGCGCCGACGCGGTCGGCTCGCAGCGTGTCGATGGTGATCAGGATTAGATCGTGAGCCCGCGCGGCGGGCGGCGGCGTCGCTCGCGAGCAGCCAGAGGCCGCGAGCAGTCCGGCCATGCACACGACCGCTGCGCGTATGCACGCGGCACGGAAGCGGCGACGCCTCCGGAAACCCGAAGCGGCATTCAATTGATTGAATTCAAACGGCTTCAAGAAGGTCACATTTTGTCTCGGATCGGGGATCCAGACAACCAACTGGAGTGTATACTCTCGCGCGAGTCCGGCTGGTGTCCGGGCTTGTACGACTCCAGGAGGGCGGATGAAAGGAGCAGGAGCATGAAGTGGACAACTGCCGTACTCGCGCTTGCCGTGGCAGGCGTGATCGCCGGCACGGCCACACCGGTGCTCGCCCAGGCAGTCCAGACATCGACGCTCACCGGAACCGTCAAGGACGGAACCGGTGCGGTGCTGCCGGGGGTCACCGTGAACGTGAGCAGCCCGTCGCAGGTGGGCGGCGTGCAGACCGACGTCACCGACTCGAAGGGCATCTACCGGTTCCCGGCGCTCCATCCGGGCGTGTACGAAATGGAGGCGACGCTCCAGGGGTTCAAGACGATCAAGCGCACCGGCATCGTCCTGCCGCTCGGCGTGACGGTCACGGTTGACGCGACCCTGGACGTCGCGTCGGTGAGCGAGACGGTGCAGGTGACCGGCCAGGCGCCGGTGGTCGACATCAAGAGCTCGGCATCGAACACGCAGCTCTCCGATGCGGTGCTGCAGAACCTGCCGACCGCACGCTTCCAGCCGGACATCATCAACCTGACGCCGGGCGTCAGCTCGAACGTCGCCTACGGCGCCACGCAGGACTCGAACGCCCTGCTGATGGACGGCGTCGACGTGAGCGATCCGGAGGGCGGCACTCCGTGGTCGTTCTTCAACTACAACTGGGTACAGGAGGTCCAGATCGTCTCGCTCGGCGCGAACGCCGAGTACGGGCAGTTCACCGGCGTCGCCGCGAACAGCATCATCCGCTCCGGCGGCAACGTCTTTCACGGCCTCGGTGAATATCTGACGGAGAACAAGAACTGGATCAGCGACAACACGACGGCGCTGTCGCCGGACCTGCAGAAGACCTTCACGCCGCGCGAGATCAAGACCTACTGGGATTCGACGCTGCAGCTCGGCGGCCCGATCGTGAAGGACAAGATGTTCTTCTTCGGCGGGTTCCAGTACTTCCATCGTGAGGACCGGCCGGCCGGCTTCACCGGCAACTACACGAGCGAGAAAGACCCGCGCTACCTGGGCAAGGTGACGTGGGCCGTGTCGCAGAACGTGCGGGCCGAAGGCTTCGTCGAGTGGGACCGGTACGGCAT
Organism: Betaproteobacteria bacterium; assembly: GCA_050257855.1. Taxonomy (GTDB): domain Bacteria; phylum Acidobacteriota; class Vicinamibacteria; order Vicinamibacterales; family CAVVIG01; genus JBLMXQ01. The sequence goes on from JBLMXQ010000074.1 coordinate 7,949, forward strand.
CGCGGGACGCGGCGCCAGCGCCACCCGCCCCACCACCGAAACCACCGCGCTCGAGCCGTCGCCCGAGTGGAACTGGAACGGCCAGGTCACCTGGACGATCAACTCCCACACGCTGTTCAACATCCGCAACGGCGGGTACACCGGTTACTACCCGGTGCTGCCGACGCCGCCGCAGACGGAAGCGGGTCCCTATCCGCATTATGACGGCCTGACCGGCATCTACTCGGTGAACGTGCCGTACTTCGGTCGCTACGACCGCAAACCGAACGTCACCGCCGCGACGCTGACGCGCTACGCCGACAATTTCGTGGGCAAGAGCCACGAGTTCAAGTTCGGCTTCGAGTACGAGCACGCGAAGATCCGCAACGAGTCCGGCTATCCGGGCGGACGCTTCTACTACGACTACGGCGGCCAGCCGTACCTCGTGTACCTGTGGGACGGCTACGTGACCGACGCCACGACCAAGCGCACGTCGCTCTACGCGCAGGACACGTGGACGGTGTCCGACCGGCTGACGCTCAATCCGGGCGTGCGAATCGACATCAATCGCGGTTCGGTTCCCACGGGCACGGTGCTCAAGAACCACGCGCTCGTCGGCCGCTTCGGCCTCGCGTACGATCTGCTCGGCGATCACAAGACCGTCATCCGCGCGCACTACGGGCGGTATGCTGACGCGTTGTTCGGCGGACAGTTCGAGTTCATGGACCTGAGCCACCAGAACCCGTTCATCACCGCCATCGTGAACGGTCCGAACGATTTCACCGAGATCAACCGTCGAAGCCCGGCAACCAACCTGGGCATCGATCCGAATCTCAAGCAGTCCTACGTCGACCAGTACCTCGTCGGCATCGAGCACCAGTTGTTGCCGGATTTCTCCGCCACGGTCCAGTACATCCGGCGGAACTTCAGGAACTTCATGGGGTTCATCGACACCGGGTCGATCTATCAGCCGGTGCAGAAGGTCGACCCCGGGCCTGACGGCAAGAACGGCACTGCGGATGACGCCGGACTCGTCACGGTCTACGACCTGACGAATCCCGGTCACGAGTTCAAGCAGTTCACGAACCCGGCCGGCGCCTACCGCGACTACGACGGCTTCCAGATCATCGGGAACAAACGTTTCTCGAACAACTGGCAGGCGAACGTCTCGTACACCTGGTCGCATTCACGCGGCACGGTCGACAACCGCGGCGGCACCAACGCTGGCGGCGGGAGCACGTACGGCCTCGGCCAGACGGGCGCCTTCGCGGATCCGAATCACGCGATCAACCTGAATGGCGACTCGCTGTTCGACTACACGAACCAGGTGAAGCTGGACGGCACGTACCGCGTGCCGCTGTTCGGCGGCTTCAACCTGAGCGCCGTGTATCGCTACACGACCGGCCTGGCGTATACGCGCCTGGCCACGATCCGCGGCCTCACTCAGGGCAACGAAACGATCCGCACCGCACCGGTCGGCTCGCTTCGCACGGATCCGATCAACAACTTCGATTTCCGCTTCGAGAAGACGTTCCCGGTCGGCAGCGCAGAGCGGCAGGCCGGCATCTACCTGGATGTCTTCAACGTCAACAACCAGGGGGTCATCGACAACGGATCGTCGACCGGCGTGATTGCCACGTCGGGTTCGTCGTTCCAGAACCCGAACCACTGGATCAGCCCGCGGCTGGTCCGGCTCGGATTCCGGTTCACGTTCTAAGCACAGGGGCTGGTAGGGGACGGTCTCGAGACCGTCCCCTACCAGGTCGCGAATCGCAGATCGCGAGCCCAGGCCCCTCAGCTTCAGGTCCCCCGGGTCGCCCGATCCAAGCCCCGCTCCGAGCACCGGTTCCGGTCCCACAGAGTAGAATCCCAACGTGCACGAACGTCAGCCGCGCCGGACTCGCGCCGAGCCCCGCGAGATCGTCGAACTCAGAGAGCTGAAAGCCAGCCAGCCGGATCTCGCCCCGGCGATCGACATGCAGATCGCGCTCGTCGAGATGCAGCGGCGCGTGCAGTCCCGTGTGCCGCTCCCATGGATTCAGGCGGATCCGGAATGGCTGCGGGCGCAGCAGGCCGCCGGGCAGCCGCTGGTCCGCTTCGGCGACATCCCGCTCGACTGGACCGACTTCCGGCTGACCTTCCGCCAGACGGCTGACATCCTGCGCCGCTTCGAGGCGATCGACGCCGCCGACTACGAGGCCATCGTCGCGCTGGGCCGCGAAGGGAATGCGCTCGAGCCAATCGTCGAGCGCTGGTACGCCGCGACTGCCGGCCTGACCGGCGCGGACCCGGCCGACCGCGCGCCCGAAGGCGCTCCGGCGAGCCTCGATCAGGTTCTCGTGCTCGCCATCCGGCCGTTCCTCAGCCGCTGCGCCGAGGTCCTGATGCAGCGCGCGGAGCTCGCCGAGTGGACGCACGGCCACTGCCCGCTGTGCGGCTGGGAGCCCGACTTCGCCGTCATCACCCCGAGCGCCGAGCGACGTCTGATCTGCGGCCGCTGCGGCGCGCAGTGGGGATTTCCGCCGATCATGTGCCCCTTCTGCACCAACGACGATCGGGCGCTCATCACCTCGTTCGCGACACACGACGGTCGCTACCGCGTGTACGCATGCGACGTGTGCCGCCGCTATCTGAAGGCGTACGACAGCCGCAACGCAAGCCGTCCGGTGCTCGTCGCGGTGGATGCGATCGCCACGCTGCCGCTCGACGCCGCGGCGATGCAGAGGGGGTATCTGGGATAGCTGTCAGCGCTCGGCTGTCGGCTGTCGGCTTCGCGGTCGGCTGTACGCTGTCGGCTGACGGCAGGGCCGAGAGGCGGAATCCGCTGTCAGCGCTCGGCTGTCGGCTGTCGGCTTCGCGGTCAGCTCTCCGCTCTCAGCTGACGGCAGGGCCGAGAGCGGGGATCCGCTGTCAGCGCTCGAGCTTCGCTTCCAGTCGTCGCCTGCCAGCTGAAGTTGGGCCGAGAGCCAGGCGCTGAGGATCGCTGTCGGCTTTGCTTGCAGCCAACAGCCGAAAGCTGACGGCAGGACCGAGAGCCGACAGCCAATAGCCGACAGCTACTCCTGGGGTGTCTTCGTCGCGAAGATCGTGGAGGCGCGCGTGGACAGCCAGCTGAACAGGTTGCGCACTTCCAGGAAACGCCCGGCGTTCGACGGCGCGCCGAGGACGACCACGGCGACGTGCTGATCGCTCTGGGGCAGGCGCAGCAGCGTCGCCAGACAATAGCCCGCCTTCGAGATGAATCCCGTCTTCGCCGCCCGCACGTCCACGTCGTCGCGGCCGAGCAGGTGATCCGTGCTGTGGAACACGATGTCACGACGCGTGGTGTGGACGGTGTACTCCTGCGTCCGCATGATCGACGCGATGCGATCGTCGCCTGAGGCGTATGCGATGAGGCGCGCCATGTCGTACGCCGACGACACGTTTTCCGAGAGCAGACCGGACGGATCGGCGTAGTGCGTGCTGTCCAGCCCCAGCTCCGCGGCCTTTTCGTTCATGCGGGTGATGAAGCCGTCGGCGCCGTATGGCGAGATGCGCGCGAGGGCGCGGGCAGCGGCGTTGTCCGAGGCGATGAGCAGCAGGTGCAGCAGGTCGCCGGCCGTCACGACGTCGTTCGCTTGCAGGTGGGTCGTCGAGGCACGGTAGACGTCGCTGCGGATGATCCTCGTGGTCTGGGACAGATCCGGGTCGTCCTCGAGGAAGACGGTCGCCGTCATCACCTTCGTGATGCTGGCGATCGACCGCTGATCCTGGGAGTTCTCCTCCCAGATCACCTCGTTGGTATCGGGGTTGTAGATGATGGCGGCCGCCGCCCGGATGTCCGGAACGAGGTCGCCATTCGCATCGACCTTGTAGCGTGGCAGCGCGGCATAGGCCGTCTCGCGCGCCATCGCGGCGGCGCGCGCGCGCGCCAGCTTGGCCCGGCGCGACAGCGAACGCGTTCTCGAATAGACCGGCCGCCTGCGCCTCGTGCCGGAGGTGCGCGCCACGTCCGGCCGCGGCTTGCGGACGTGGGCGGAACGAGTTTGCTGACTCCTGGGTTTCTGCGACCCACTGGCCGGTGCGGCGAGACCGGAAGCCGCCCCGATGGTCAAACAGCTCAGCAGTACAAGAGGACCAATCCAGAAATTCGGTTTTCCGTTCACTTGGGGTCCCGTCCGCGCCTGTAAGTTGAGGTTACGACGCCGACATTGTAGCAGATAACTCGCAGAGCACAACGGGATTATCCTCCCTTTGCACCTCAGCACTTAACAACACTCATGCCACAATGGCCGGGCCTCGAGCGGGCACCGGTACCAGTAGTATCGGCCGTTTGTGCGGCAAGACCAAGGAGCATCTCATGACGCCCCGCGAAATCGAGGAATACAGGGAACTCCGCGCCACAATTCGGGAAAGGGGCACCACCCGGGTATGGGTCTTCGTCGCCGGGCTCGTCTCGTGGGCGGGGCTGGCGGTTGCCACGCTCGCCCTGGCGACGCTCCCCGTGGCGACGCTGCTGCCCCTGCTCGTGCTGGCAGGCATCTTCGAGGCAGTCTTTAGTCTCCATGTGGCCGTCGAGCGGATCGGCCGCTACGTCCAGGTGTTCCTGGAGCCCGAGCCAGGCTGGGAGCATGCGGCCATGGCACTCGGCCGGCCTGCCGTCCGCACGGATCCATTGTTCGCCGCGGCGTTCCTCGGGGCCGCGGTCATCAACTTCATCCCGGTCCTGATAGTTCAACCCACGCAGATCGAGCTGGCGTTCACTGGCGCGTTCCATCTGGCGTTCGTCGGCCGCGTCCTCGTCGGCCGCCGCCGCGCCGCGCACCAGCGCGCCGATGATCTCGAGCGCTTCCAGCGGATGAAGAAAGCCTGAGGACGATCCTCGTGGCCGACGTCACCTGGCGCCCGCGCCGTTGCCGTGCGACGCCGTGGCCGGCGGATTCATCGTCGCGTAGTACAGCGAGTTGAACAGCAGCTTGAACGTCGCCCACGTCTGCGCGCGGTACTGCGGGCGGAATCCGAACAGGATCACGCGTCCGCTCCCGACCGGCGCCTCGACGACGGCCGCTTTGCCGTTCAATTTCTCGGCGCCGAGCAGCCAGCCGCTCAGGAGCGGCGAGCCGGACGCGGGATACGTCACGATCGCCTTCGCCCCGCCGGACACTTCGAACGCCGGGCTCTGCTCGAACCAGATCGCCTCCTCGGCGCTCGCGCCGTACGCGATCGGGCTCGCCACATCCACGTCCGCCTTGACGATGGATCCGGGCGCGTAGAAGGCGGCGGACTCGGGGCCGAGCTGTCCCCCGCCTCCGCGCCCGCCTGACAGCCCCGCGAGCACGTTCGTCACCGGCAGCTTGAACTCCTCGATCGGCATCATCGACGCGGAGTCGAGCGCCACGAGCGTGCCGCCGGCGTCGACGAACGCCTTGAGCGCGGCGACGCCGGCTCCCTTCAGGCCGCCGACGTACTCAGCGGGCATCGAGCCGGGCGCGAAGCCGTTCAGCATCTGGCTCGTTCCCTGCTGCGGCAGGACGATCACGTCGAATCGGTCGCGGAGGCCTCCGGCCGCCACGTCCTTGTTCTCGAGCGAGGTGTAGTCGATCCCCCACTGCTCGAAGATCCAGCGCGTCCACCCCTCGTCCATCGACGGAACGTACGATTTGTACAGGCCCACGCGCGGCGCGCGGACGGCCACGGCCGCCGGCACGGCGCCATCGACCGCGTGGATGGCAAGCGGCAGGTCCTTCGCGACGGCGGCAACCCGATCGTGAATCGTCTTCTGGATCGCTTTCGGCTGTCCCGCCACGGGGATCACGATCGCGCCGGCCGGGTACGTCGTGCCGGCTGCTGCGAACGGCGCGTTCGCCCAGAGCACCTTCACTCCGGCTTTCGTCAGCCGGGTCGTCGCCATGATGCCGGCGTTGTCGTGCGCGAACACGTACGCTTTCTTCGCCCGGGCGTCCACGCTGCCGGCCGGCGCCGTGATCGGATCGCTCAGCAGTTCGAGATCGGCCTGGAACGGCTGCTGCACGTGGACGCAGTCGACGCCCATCATGAGCGGCATCGTGTACGCCGTCACGTCGTACGGGCGCTGCGGCGGCCCGCCCGGGTACTGCCGGAGGTCCGGGTAGTGCTGCACCTCGGTGAGCGTCTTGGCGAACGCGCTCGACGGCTGCGCCATCAGGATCACGTGCGTGCCGGCCGCGTACGTCCGCCCGTCGGCCGTGAACGGGGCCTTCGCGCGGCTCACCTCGACGTCGGCGAACTGCAGCGTCTCGAGCAGCTTGTAGGTCGCGGCCGGATCCCGCTGCGCGGCCGGGAACACGATCGCGTACGGCTTGTCCCTGCCGGTGAGCGGATCGCGGCGCCCGACCGCCTGCTCGTTGATCCGGTAGAAATTCGTGAGCCACGTCTCCCGGTACTTCGCCGCGTTGTCGAGCAGGGCGTTCGCGGCCGCGAACTCGTAGTCCATGATGTCGCGCAGGTGCCACGTCCCGCCGCGCCAGGGCCGCGGGAAGTTCCAGGCGACCTGTTTCGCGTCGTAGCCGATCCCGCGCCCGAGCTGTTCGAACGTCAGCGTGATCGGCGACGCCAGGCGGGCGCTCGCCGCCTCGGTCAGGAACCGGATGCCTCCGTGGTAGTTCGTGTAGCCCCGCGCCGGCGTCCATCCGTCGTAGATCCCGTGGATCAGCACGCCGTCCTTGCCCTGGCCGGTGAGCTCGGCGGCCATCGTCGAGCCGAGCATGCTCATCTCGGAGATGAGGATCGGGTTGACGTTGGGATCCCACGGGTCCACGTACGGCGGGATGAACAGCCGCGCCGCGTTCGCGCCCATCTGGTGCATGTCGTAGCTGATCTCCGGATGCCACCGGTTCCAGATCTTCTCGACGGTGATCCTGCTCTCCTTCTGCGTGAACATGTACCAGTCGCGGTTGTCGTCGTGGCCGACGTACTTGTGATAGAGGAACGGGATGCTGCTCCCCTCGAACTTCGTGCCGAGCGTCTTCTGGTTCCACTCGGCGACCATCTGCGTGCCGTCCGGATTGTGCGACGGCGTCATGAGGATGATGCAGTTGTCGAGAATCTCCTTCGTGCGCGGGGAATTGTCCGTGGCGAAGAAGTGTGCGAGCTCCATCGAGAGCTGCGCCGCGGCGACCTCGGTCGAGTGGATGCTCATCTGAATCGCTACGACCGTCCTGCCCTCGGTGATGAGCCGCCCGGCCTCCTCCGGGCTCGTCCGCCGCGGGTCGTGCAGCCTGTTGTTGAGGTCGCGGTAGTACTCCAGCTTCTGCATGTTCTCCGGCGACGTGATGATCACGTTCACGAACGGATGGCCCATCGTCGTCGGCCCGAGATCCTCGAACTTCAGGCGATTCGACATGGGCGCGATCGCGCGGAGGTAGGCCACGATCTGATCGTAGCTGGCCAGCACGCCGTCGCCGCCGACCTTGACGTGGAGGAAGTCCGACGGCGTCGGAATGGCCTGCGCGGAAGCGAATGCGGCGCACAGAACGAGTGCGACTGCCAGCGCGGAACGCTTGATCGCTGTTCTCATGACAGACTCCCCGGATGACTTGACCTACTTCTGCGCCAGCGCGACAGTCAGCAGCAGCGCGCGCTGGGTGCCGAGGTACGAGTCGGTCGGGTCGAACGATTCCTCGAGCGAGTGTGCCTTCGCCCCGCGTCCGCCGCCCCCGATGTCGATGCCGGGGATGCCGAGGCTGACCGGATAGTTCGCATCCGTGGAGCCGGCGCGATTCGCGGCGACCGGGCCGAACAGCCGCGTGACGGCAATCGCCGCGCGCACGATCGGCGCATCGTCCGGCATCGATCCGGCCGGGCGATCGCCGACGAGCTTCTTGTCGGCGGTGATCATGCCGGGCTTCTCCCAGCGCTGGTTCTCCTCGTCGACCGCCTGGTCCACCGCCTTCTGGAACCGCCCGTCGAGCTCCTGCAGCGCGGCGGCGCTCACCGAGCGCATGTCCACTTCCATCCACGCCTCGAAGGGAATCGAGTTCACCGACGTGCCGCCGCCGATCCGGCCGACGTTGAACGTGGTCTTCGGATCGCTCGGCACGCGGAACTCGTCGATCTTCGCCACGGCGCGGCCGAGCGCGTGGATCGGGTTCGCCAGCCCGAACGCGCCGAAGCTGTGGCCGCCCGGTCCCTTGAACGTGACCCGGTAGCGATGGCTGCCGACGAACGTGTGGGTGATCCCGAGGCCGGTGCCGTCGATCGTGACGAAGCGATCGACCTGGCCCTTGAGCGTGTGGTCGAACAGCTCCTTCATGCCGCGCAGGTCGCCGAGCCCCTCTTCGCCCACGTCGGCCACGAAGGTGATCGATCCGGGCGTCTGCACGTTGGCCTGTTTGAGCGACCGGATGATGCTGACGAGCACCGCGAGCCCGCGGCAGTCGTCGCCGATGCCGGGTCCGTGCAGGATGTTCCCTTCGCGCCGGACCGTGACGTTCGTCCCCTCGGGAAACACCGTGTCGAGATGCGCCGCCATGGCGAGGTGCGGATGCGGCGCCGCGCCCGGCCGCTCGCCGAGCACGTTGCCCGCCTTGTCGATGCGCACGTTCTGGAGGCCGAGCTGCTCGAATTCCTTCTTCAGCACCTCGGCGCGCGCCCCTTCCTTGAACGGCGGCGCCGCCACCTGGCAGAAGCGCACCTCGTCCTCGAGGGCCTGGGGTTCACTGGTCTTCGCGGCGTCGACCGCCGCCTTGACCGCCGGATCCTTCATCAGGTCGGCCGCCGCATCCGGCCGCTCCTGCGCGCCGGCCACCGCGCCGAGCGCGACCGCCGCGATCACTCCCGCTGCAATGCGCCGCATGAATCCTCCAATCGATCGGCTGTCGGCCGGAATGGTAACCCAGCTTTGGCGCGCGGTGAAACCGCCGCGTTCCGCAGCGCGATGGCGGATTTCCGGCAGACGACAATTGCCGGCTGCCGCCAATCCGGCAGCGCGATCTCAATTCTTGAATCCAGTGCACGCGCGCAGGAAATTCCTGTGCGGCTGCGTCCGAATGCCGTTGATCGATCTCGAAGCGCGTGTTGTCATGGCACCGGACAGATTCCTTCGTACGTCAAGCGTTTCTTCGAGGAGGTTCATGCGATGCAGCCACTTTTCCGGCGTGTCGTCGTCGCACTGCTGCTGCTCCTCGCCCCCACGGGATTCGCGCGCGCACAGACCGGCCAGATGTTCGGCGAGCTGGTCGGCAAGGTCACCGACGCTCAAGGCGGCGTGCTGCCCGGCGCGACGGTGACGCTGTCGGGCCCCGCCCTCATGGGCACGCAGTCCGCGGTGACCAACGAGCGCGGGCAATACCGGTTCCCCGCGGTCAACTCCGGCACCTACAAGCTGACGTTCGAGCTCTCGGGGTTCGCGCCGCTCGTACGCGACGGGATCGTCGTGCCGGTGCGCAGCACGATCACGGTCGACGCGCAGCTGAAGATCGCCACGGTTCAGGAGACGGTCACGGTCAGCGGCGCGTCGCCGACGGTCGACGTGGAGAACACCAAGGTCGGCGGCCGCCTCGATCAGCAGACGCTGACAGCCGTGCCGACCTCCCGCACGATCTTCGGGTCCACGACCGTGCTGCCGGGGATGACGATGGGCCGCCAGGATCCGGGCGGGTTGAACGCGGCGACGTCGACCGACATCGTGGCGCACGGCGCGACCATCTACAACCTGAATTACTACGGCGTCACGGCCGACACGCCGCAGAACTACGGCTCCATGTACTACATGGACTACGGATCCGCCGAGGAGATCTCGGTCGACACCGCGGCGATGGGCGCCGAGGTGGGCGGCGGCGGCGGCGCGAACATCAACGTCATCCCCAAGTCCGGGGGCAACGAGCTCACGGGTCAGGCGGTCTACAGCGCCACCGGCAAGAGCCTGGCCGGCAACAACCTCACCGAGAAGGCGCGGCTCGACGGAATCACGGCATCGAGCTCGCTCCAGAAGCTCACCGACTTCAACGCCAACGCGGGCGGGCCGTTCGTCAAGGATCGCCTCTGGTGGTTCGGATCCGTGCGCAACTACGCGACCGACGAGAACGTGGCCGGCTTCCCGATCCTCTTCAACTCGAACCTGCGGAACTACACGGCCAGCACGAAGTTCCAGCTCACGAAGAACAACCAGCTGTCCGGCTTCTGGACCTACAACAAGAAGGTCCAGCCGCACCGCAGCGCCGGCGTGAACCAGCCTGACCCGGCGACGACCATCCACCAGGAATCGCCCAAGAACCTGTTCAACGTCAACTACACGTCGGTGGTGGGCCAGAACACGTTCGTGGAGGTGTCGTCGAGCTACTTCCACATGCACTGGCCGAGCAAGTACGCCGACGAGTTCTACGCGCTGCCGGTCAGCGAGCGCACCTCGTCGATCCAGAACCTGACGACCGGCATCTACTCGGGCCCCGAGCCGACCGGCGAGCGGATCCGCGATGCCTATCGCTACCAGACGAACGTCGGCGTGACGCGCTACATCGACGGGTTCCTCGGCGGGACGCATCAGTTGAAAACGGGATTCGAGAACTGGTACGGCTGGGGATCGGACGTGTTCGACGTCTACAACGACACCCGGCTCCTGTTCCGCAACGATGCCGCCGGCGTGCCGCAGCCGTCCGAGATCTTCGCGTACAACACGCCGCTCACGCAGCGGACCCGGATGCGGAACTTTGCCGCCTTCGCGCAGGACCGGCTCACGTACAACCGGTTCACGTTCAACCTGGGCGTCCGGTGGTCGTACTACGACGGCACGATTCCCGAGCAGAGCGGCGGCGGCGGCCACTGGTTCCCCGTCCAGACCTACCCCGAGGTGAGAACGCCGTACAGCTGGAACACCCTGGCGCCCCGCACGGGCGTGATCTGGAAGGTGACCGAAGACGGGAAGAACGTCGTCAAGGCCGCGTACAGCCGCTACTACGACGTGATGTACACCGGCGAGTTCAACGCCATCAACCAGAACATCATCTCCACGACCGGCGTCGCCACCTACAAGTGGTTCGGCGACCTCAACAACAACGGCGTCGTGGACCCGGGCGAGTACGACCCGAACCCCCTGTCGGTGTTCAAGCCGAAGAGCAACAGCATCGACCCGAACCTGCGCGATCCGAAGAACGACGAGATCATGTTCGCCTACCAGCGCGAACTGATGGCCAACGTCGGCTTCAACGTCGAGTACATCCAGCGCTGGTTCGCCGATCAGACGGTCGACGAGAACATCGGCATCCCGTTGAGCGCGTACACGCCCCACGTCTTCGCCGATCCCGGCCCCGACAACATCGTCGGCACGGCCGACGACTCGACGATCACCGGCTACGACGTGTCGCCCGCCTACCTCGGCAAGGACGTCTTCTTCCACACCAACTCGCCCGCCACGCACCAGTACAAGGGGCTGGAGTTGACGGTCACGAAACGGATGTCCGACCGGTGGCAGATGATGGGCTCGTACGTCTGGTCGCGCCTGGACGGCGGCCTCGTCTCGTCTTCCAGCCCGCTGTTCGGCGACCCGAACAACCCGAACTCGCTGATCGACGCGACGGGACGTCTGAGCTACGACCAGCCGAACGCCTTCAAGCTGATCGGCAGCTATCAGGCGCCGTGGGGCATCAACCTCGGAGCAAATTTCCAGGCGCTCAGCGGGCTTCCGCGCGATCGGCGGATCGTGCTGCCGCTCAAGCAGGGCTCGACGACCGTGCTCGCCGAGCCGCGCGGCACCTACCGTTCCGACACCCTGTCGCTGCTGTCGCTCCGGGCGGACAAGAGCTTCCACGTCGATGCGCGGCGGCGCGTGGGCGTGATTCTCGAACTGCACAACGCGCTCAATTCGAGCGCCGGACAGAACAGCTGGGGCGTGACGACGCAGTCGTTCGCGAGCCAGGCGGTGTTCGACGCCAGGCGCGCAAGAACGTCGTACTTCGGCCGGATGCAGGAGATCGTCGCGCCGCGGATCCTGAAGCTGGGACTGAAGTTCGAGTTCTGATCCTGCGCTCCAGGGGAGATCAGGAGTTCGACAAGGTTCGAGCCGGGGGCGGGTCCTGCCGGGCCCGCCCTTTCTGTCGTCGGCCATTCGACGTACACTTCCCGCGGTTTCTTCGAGTGATGGCTGCGGCGCGGCGGCGGGTGTTTCTCGGCCTTTATGCCGTGTCGGGTGCGGCGTCGCTGGTCTACGAAGTGACGTGGACGCGGCTGCTCACGCTCTACATGGGCCATACGGTCGCCGCCGCGAGCGCCGTGCTCGCCGCGTTCATGGGCGGCCTCGCCCTGGGCGCGTGGCTCGCCCGATCGGCCGGCGGCCGCCTCCGCACCTATGCCGTCCTCGAGCTCGTAACGGCGGCGAGCGCGATCGCGCTTCCCTTCGCGCTGTCGGCCACGCAGCCGATCCTCGCCCGCGCGTACGCCGACGGCACGGCACCCATGCAGTTCGCGATCGTGCGGCTGGTGCTCAGCCTGCTGCTCATTGGCGGGCCGGCGGCCGCCATGGGGGCCACCTTTCCCATAGCGGCGCGCTGGTTCGCCCCCGATGCCGCGACGGGCGCCGGTCCGCTGTACGCGGCGAACACCGCCGGCGCGGCGCTCGGAGCGCTCGCGGCGGGGTTCTGGCTCGTTCCGGCGCTCGGCGTCCGCGGCACGACCGGGATCGGCGTCGCGCTGAACGCGGCGGCCGCTGCCGGCGCGCTCTGGCTCGCCCGCATCGACTCGACGGCCCCTCACGTCCAACACGAGACGTTCGAGCCCTCCGCGCGATCGCGCCGCCGGTCGCCCGCGCCGGTCGCGCGAGCGCCGCAACCGATCCTCGCGTGTGTCGCGATAGCGGTATCGGGGTTCGTCGCCCTGGTCTATGAAGTGGCCTGGACCCGTCTGCTCGCGCTCGTGCTCGGACCGACCACGTACGCCTTCGCCATCATGGCGGCGTCGTTCATCGCGGGGCTGGCGACCGGGTCTGCCGCCGGGTCGAGGCTGGCCCGGCGCGCCGCGCACCCGGCGCAGCTCCTCGCCGCGTGCCTGATGGCGACGGCCGCGACCTCCCTGCTCGCAGGCTGGTACGCGGCGTCGAGACTGCCGCTCGTCGTTGCGGCGCAGGTCGCCGCTCCGGCCGTCGCGTTCGGCTGGCTGGTGGCGGCGCAAGGTGCAATCGTCGCGCTGCTCCTCCTGCCGATGACCTGCGCGCTCGGCGCGGCCTTTCCGCTCGCGCTCGCGGCGGCGGCGACCGGTCCCGCGCGGGTGGGCCGTGACGTCGCCGCCGTGTACGCCGCCAACACGCTCGGCGCGATTGCCGGCGCACTGGCCGGCGGATTCCTGCTGCTGCCGTGGTTCGGCCTCGAAGGGACGTTCCGGTCGACGGCGCTCGTCGCGGCGCTCGCCGGGATGGCGTGCTGGGTGATCGGCTCCCGCATGGCCGGCGCGAGCTTCGCCCGCGCCGTCGCCGGAGCAGCGGCGGCGGCCGTCGCCGTCGTCCTCGCGCTGGCGGTGCCGCGCTGGGACCGCGAACTGCTCGCCAGCGGCGCGTACAAGTACGCGCCGTATCTGAGCAAGAGCGATCTCGACGCGGCGCTGCGCGCCGGACGGCTGGAATTCTACGAGGACGGCGCCGCCGCCACGGTCAGCGTCCGCGAGCTGGCCGGCACGCGCTCGCTCGCCATCGACGGCAAGGTGGATGCGTCGAACGGAGGCGACATGCTCACGCAGCGCCTCCTCGGCCTGCTGCCCACGCTGCTCCACGCGCATCCGACAGACGTGTGCATCATCGGGCTCGGCAGCGGCGTCACGGTCGGCGCCGCCCTTGCGACCGGCGACGTGCGGCACGTGGACGTCGTCGAGATCTCGCCCGAGGTCGTCCACGCGTCCGCCTTGTTCGCACGGGAGAACGGGCACGCGCTCCAGTCGCCGGCCGTCCGGCTGATCCTCGGCGACGGACGCTCGCACCTGCAGCTCGCCGGCGCGCGCTACGACGTGATCGTCTCGGAGCCATCCAATCCGTGGATGGCCGGCGTCGCTGCGCTGTTCACGCGCGAGTTCTTTCGCGCGGCGCGCGCTCGACTGAAGCCGGACGGCCTGCTCTGCCAGTGGGCCCACACCTACGACATCAGCGCCCGCGATCTGCGGTCGATCGTGCGCACGTTCGCCTCCGTCTTCCCGGAAGGCACGATGTGGCTGGTCGGCGACGGCGATCTGCTGCTCGTCGGGACCAACGGACCGTCGATCGAGGCGCACCTGCCCCTCGTGGCGAGCCGCTGGCGTCTCGGAACCGCGCCGGCGGCGCTCGCCGGCGTGGCGGCGGCCGGCCCCGCAATGCCGTTCGCGCTCCTGTCACTCTTTGCGGGCGGACCCGCGGCGCTGCAGCGATTCGGCGGCACCGCACCGATCCAGACCGACAATCGCCTGGCGCTCGAGTTTTCGGCCCCGCGCGGCATCTACGGCCGCTCGGCCGACGGGAACAGCCGCGCGATCCGGAATCTGAAGCCGCGGGACCGGCCGGCAATCGTGGCGGCGGCATTCGCGTCGGCCACCGACGAAAGCTGGGCCGTCCGCGGCGACATGGAGCTGAAGGCCGAGGCCTATGGCACCGCCTTCGATTCGTTCCAGCAGGCGGTATCGATGAACGGCGCAAATGTCCGGGCCCTTCGCGGCTTGTCCGATGCCGCCGCCGGCGTCAGGCGGCAGGACGAGGAAGCGTCGCTTCTCCGCTCGATCGCGGCCGCCCAGCCGTCGAATGCCGCGGTCCGCATCGAGCTGTCTCGAGTGCTCGCCGCGACGGGCGCATATGACGAAGCCGAGTCGGTAGCCGATGATGCCATCCGCGCGGCGCCGGAGGAGCCGGAGCCGGGCGAACAGCTGGCGTCGGTCCTGGCCGATGCCGGCGATACCGCGCGGCTGGCCGCCCTGGCGCGTGAGCTCGCCGCCCGGTTTCCGGACCGCGACGAACCACGTTTCTACGAGGCGTCGGCGTGGTTCCTCGCCGGACGTGCCGCCGAAGCCGCCGAGGTGGCAGGTCAACTAGTCGCACGCCATCCGGCAGATGCCCGCGCCCAGAACCTGCTCGGCGTGGCGTGCGCGACGCTCGGGCGAGCCGATTGCGCCCGCACCGCATTTCTCGCAGCCCTCGATGCGAATCCGCGAGATCCGACCACCTATATCAACCTGGGCAATCTACAGCTCCAGTCGGCGGATCCCTCCGGCGCGGCCGAATCGTTCGCCGAGGCTCTGACCATCGACCCGACGTCTGAGCAGGCGCGCGACGGCCTGGCGCAGGCACGCGGGGGCCTCGCCGGACGCTGACCGCACATCCGCGACCAACCGTTGGATCTGACGTTCGGATGTTTGGACACATAACGTCACCCCATTCATGCCGGTGATCCGCTCCAGCTCGTTTTCCCTGCAACTTCTTGGGATCGCCCTGACAACCAGCGCTCGATAAGCTGGGCATGGAGTTTGCTTTGGCGCGAATGGAGGACTTGATGAGTGTCGTCAGGCTTCTCGGCTTCCAGACCCTCGCCTGCGGCTGCGTCGTCGGCCGTTACCGCGAGGTGGCGACGAGCCGGGAAGTGACCTACATCGAAGAGAAGGGCAAGACGTGCGGGAGCCATGGGCATCGCCGTAACCACACCGTGGTCACGGACCGCCTGGCCTCCATCTCGCCGATGGCGCTCGCCACGAAAGCGTCGTAATCTCTCTTCCCATTTCCGGCCCTGCCGGCCACACCCCGTGGCCGTCCGGCCGCGACCGCTAACGTACGGCCGCCGAATGGCCGAAAACCTTCCCGGAAGCACTCAAGAATGTCAGTACTTCTCAAGCCGTACGACACCATTCCGGGACGGAACAGCTCCAAGGCCCGCTTCTATCTCGCGGACTGCCTCCGGATATTCGAGCAGTTGCCGCGGCACAGCGTGGACGTCATCGTAACGTCGCCGCCCTACAATCTTGGCATTCGCTACAACCGGTACCAGGATTCCCTGTCGCAGGCGGAGTACCTGGAGTGGACCAACCGGTGGGTCGCCGCCGCCGCGCGCGTGCTCCGTCCGGAGGGATCCCTGTTCCTCAACGTCGGCGCGAAGCCGAGCGACCCGTGGACGGCCCTCGACGTCGCGCAGGCCGTACGCCCGCACCTTCGGCTCCAGAACATCATCCACTGGGTGAAGTCGATCACGGTCGACCGCGCGGCGGCCGGGACGGCGGCCGGCCTGACCCGCGATCTGGCGGTCGGCCACTACAAGCCGATCAACAGCGATCGCTTCCTCAACGACTGCCAGGAGTTCGTGTTCCACTTCACGCCGGGCGGTGCGACCCGGCTCGACCGGCTCGCGATCGGCGTCCCGTACCAGGATCAATCGAACGTGGGCCGCTGGCGCGCGGCGGCGGACGGCCTGCGATGCCGCGGCAACACGTGGTTCATTCCGTACGACACCATCCAGCGGCGCGACCGCGACCGGCCGCATCCGGCAACCTTCCCGCCGAAGCTGCCGGAGCAGTGCCTGCGCCTGCACGGGCTCTCCCGCGTGGCCGTCGCGATGGATCCGTTTACCGGGCTTGGGAGCACCGCCGTGGCGTGCGCTCGGCTCGGGGTGGATTTCGTCGGCTCGGACATCGACGAAACCTACCTCGAGCAGGCGGTGCGGCGAACGAAGCTGGCGCTCGTCGAGTTGCGCGGCGCTAAGGCTGCTTTGTCGGAGAGGTCGGCGGCGGCGTCGGCTTCAGGAAGTACTCCTTCCGCGCGAACACGGTAAGCCCCTTCCGGGTCACCTTGACGTCGATGGTGCGCCGGCGCCTGGTCGCATCCGGGTTCTTCGAGTAATAGCCGAGCACGTAGTAGTCGCTCGTCTCCGCGTCGATCCGCTTCAACGCCTTGTCGAAGTCGTTCTGGTTGACCACGGCAATCCCGCCGGTCTCGTCGGCAAGGACGCGCAGGCTGTCCTGCGACTTGCGGATGTAGTCGGACCACTCCGTCGGATCGACGTTCTCGTCGATGTCCGACCCGCCGACGAGGCCCCGCGGATCGAGCGTGTAGAGCGTGGCGTTGGCGCTGTTGGCTTCCCGCGTGAGCTCGGCCAGCTCGGATGCGAGGTCCGCGTCGGAGAACTCCTCGCTCTGCTTCTGCTGCTGCGTGAACGGATCCGTCTCGTTGTTCTGCTGGTTCATCTGGTTTTCCGTCTGCGCAGCCTGGTTCTGCGCGAACGGCGAGTTCGGGTCCATCAGACCAAGCCGCGCGTTCTCGAACGGGTTGAAGTCGTAGCCATCGCTGACCCACACGACCGCCTTGCGCCGGTTGTGCACCTTGTCCAGGTTCTGCAGGAAATCGTGCGCCGTGGAAAACGCGACGTGCGCGCGATAACGCACCTCGCTCGGCCCCTCCGAGCCGGTCGGGCCGTTGATGATCTCGTCCGGCTTGAGGCCGCTGCCGGTAATCTTCCTGACCGCTTCGTCGAAGCGATTGCGGTCATAGGTGAGGTCGATCGCGATCGACGAGGGCCCGCTCGTCACCATCGCCCACATGTCGCCCTCGTGCAGCAGATTCTTCTGGATCCGCTTGAACAGGTCGCGGATGCGGCCGGTGTTCTTGAACTGCATGTGGAGGTCGTCGACGAAGAACAGGAAGATGCGCCCTGATGTGTCGTTGACCGGCTTGGACGGCGGCAGGATGATCCCCTCGGGCGGCGGCGGAGGCGGCGGCGCCAGCACGTTGGTCACGCGTCCCCCGTGCACCAGCGTCATCGACGAGATGTCCTGCTTGACGCCGTCCTCATAGACTTCGAACTCGTCCTTCTTCAGATCCGGCACGAACTGCCCCTGTCCGTCGCGCACGACGACGTCCGTCGTGACGAGATCGACCTGGACGCGGAAGGTGGGTTTCTGAGCGGGGGGCGCCTTCGGACTCGCAGGTCTTGACGTCTGCGCCGACAACCCGGCGACGACGGCGATCCCCACGACTGCGGACCAGAAGCCGTTCGCTTTCAAGCTCATGGCGTGATTATAGCGGGTCGCCGAGGTCGCCGCCACGCAGTGCCGTCCGGGCAATCCGCGCAACGAGCGCGGTGGCCGCGACCGTGGCCACGAAGCCGGCTCCTGCCATCACGTAATAAGACGTCGTCCGGGGCGGCGCGGCTCGGCCGGCGAGCGCCAGCGCCTGCCCCGCCAGCGCACCGGCATAGCTGTAGAGGATCGCCCCCGGCAGCATGCCGGCCGAGCCGATCGAGAAATCGCTCAGGTGGACACCCGTCGCCCCGAGCGCGTAGTTCAGCACGGGGAACGGCATGACCGGCGAGAGGCGCAGCAGGAACACGATCCGGCGGGCGTCGGCCCTGACCGCGCGGTCGAGCGCACGGAGCCGCGGCATGCCCGCCAGCCACTGCTCAATCGCATGCCTCGCGATATACCGCGCCACGAGGAACGAGATCGTCTGCCCCAGGTAGGCGCCGGCCAGCGCAAAGACGAGCGCCCGCCAGAACCCGAACATCGCACCGCCGGCGAGCGTGAGGATCGAAGCCGGAACGAACAGCGCGACGGCGACGGCGTAGGCGCCGATGTAGGCCAGCGGCGCGAGCCGGCCAAGCGACCGCACCGCGGCAATGGGAGCAATCAGGGCCGCCGCTCCGCCGTGAGCCGCGGCCCGCGCGACCATCAGCCCGGCCGCGGCGACGATGAGAGCCGCCACGAGCCGCCCGGCCAGGCGCAATTATTCGACCTCGCCGGATTCGTCGGAATCGACTGTCAGGTGGGCGTCGCCCGATTCGTCGGTCTCCCCCGCCTCCACCGCCTCGGCAGGACCTTGCGGCGCGGCGGCAGACGCAGCGTGCCGGCGGCGCCCGCCCCGGCGCCGCCGCCGTCTGCGGCCACCCTGCCCTTCCTGCGCCTGCTCGCCCGCCGGCGCCGCTGCGGCCTCGACAGCCGCCTCGGCGCTCGCCGCGACAGCGAGGTCGCCGACGGCAATCGTCTGCGGCGCTTCGAGAACGTCGGGCTCCGGCGTCTCGTCTTCGAACGGGGTCTCCGGCGCTTCGTCACTGCGCGCGGGCCCTCCGGCCGGCCCGGCGGACCGTGCGGCACGCTGCGCGCGGCGGCGTTCGCGCCAGCGCTCGACGTCGGCGGGCGGCGGCGGAATCGGCGTGTCGAGGAGGCGTTTCCAGTCGAATGTGACGCCGGGATTGCGCGCCTCGATCTCGCGCCGGACCTCGTCGTCGAACGGGACCCGCCCGACCTTGACGTTCGGCGGCGTGCGGAACCAGTACAGGATGCGCGCCTTCGGACGGCCGCGCCGGGTCGCCTGCTGAACGAGATAGAAGTGCTCGTACCCGCGCTTGTCGCGCGAAAACCTGAGGAAGGGGCTGCCGCCGCCCGTCATTTCCGCTTCTGGGTCCGTGCCGGCTTCCGGGCGGCTTTGCGGCTGCGAGCCGGCTTGGCCGGCCGGGCGCCGGCGGACTTGCGGCGGGGAGCGGCAGCGGGCCGCGGCTCCGGCCGGGGACGCGGCGGCGGCGCGGGCGCCTCACGGCTGCGGTGGATCATCGTGAACCGCACCTGGTCGCCGATGGCGTGGTAGCTCCAGATCTCGTTGACGTGAACGTGGTTCTCCTCGCAGAGGCGACGGGCCACGTCGACCATGCCCGCCGGGACGTACAGATGGAAGGCCGTTCGCAGCCGCGACAGGTTCGTCCACTGGGCGAGGGCCTCCAGGTGGTTGACCGACTCGCCGGTCTCCACTTCGATGACGGCCTGCAGCCGGTGGCCGCGCTCGAGCGACGAGAGCACGAGGTCGGGGTAGATGGCCGCCGGACCTGTTCCCACGGCAGCGTTCTGCTCGGCGCCCGGGTTGATTGCGGCATCGTAGCGCCGGCGTAACTTGCTTTGCAGAAGGCGGATAATGCGATCGTGCTCGAACTGCTCGCGCACGGGCCGCACCAGGATCGGGCTCACCGGACGCCTCCGAACAGGCAGGTATACTGGAAGATCAAACCCCTAAGTGTAGCACGGTTCTGTCAAGCTCTGCGGGACGCCGTGTGCATCGGTTACAATGACCTGTGCCTGTGGCGCCGCCCTCCGCCGTACCGGCCTCCTCCACGATTCTCATCGTCGACGACGATGAGGGGGTGACGCAGACGTTCGCCCGCATGCTGCGCCTCGAAGGCTTCAAGGTGCGGACGGCGATCAATGCCGAAACGGGACTGCGCGAGGTGGACGAAGGCAGTCCCGACGCGATCATCGTCGATCTGCGCATGCCGCTCGTGGACGGGCTGGGATTTCTGCGGCGCCTGCGGGCGCGGGCCGGGCAGCACGGCACGCCCGTGGCCATCGTGACCGGCGACTATTTCCTCGACGAAGCCGTGTCGGCCGAGCTGCGGGATCTGGGCGCCGAGCTGCGGTTCAAGCCGCTGTGGATGGAAGATCTCGTCGGACTCGCCCGCACGCTGCTCAAGGTGGCCCACTGACGGCGAACGCCTCGAAGCACTCCAGGTTTCTCAACGCCTGCCGGCGCCAAGCGGTCGACGCCACGCCCGTGTGGTTCATGCGGCAGGCCGGCCGCTACATGAGCGAGTACCGCGCCCTGCGCGAGCGCTATTCGCTCCTCGATCTCTGCCGCATCCCCGATCTCGCCACCGAGGTCACGCTGCAGCCGATTCGCCGGATCGATCTCGACGCGGCGATCCTCTTCTCGGATCTGCTGCTGCCGCTCGAACCGATGGGCATCCGGTTCGATTTCGTCAGGGGCGAGGGCCCGGCGGTCGAGAACCCGCTGCGCAGCGACGGCGACCTCGACCGCGTTCACGCGTTCGAGCCGCGCGACGCCCTGGCGCACGTGCTGCAGGCGATCCAGCAGATCCAGCGGGAGCTGGCCGGCCGCGTGCCGCTCATCGGCTTCGCGGGCGCCCCCTTCACGCTGGCGTCGTACGCCATCGAAGGCGGCCACTCGACCACGTTCGCGCACACCAAGGCGCTGATGTACGGCGCCCCGCAGGCGTGGCACCGCTTCTGCGCCCTGCTCGCGGAAATGGTCGGCGACTACCTGAACGCGCAGATCGAAGCCGGCGTCGACGCGGTGCAGGTGTTCGACTCGTGGGTCGGCCAGTTGAACGCCGGCGACTACCGCGAGTTCATCCTGCCGCACACGCGGCGCATCTTCGAGATCGTGTCGAAGCACGACGTGCCGACGATTCACTTTGGCGTCGGCACGTCGGCCATCCTGCACGAGTTGCGCGAGGCCGGCGGCGACGTCGTCGGCGCCGACTGGCGCATTCCGCTCGACGAGGCGTGGGCGCGCATCGGGTACGACCGCGGCATCCAGGGCAACCTCGATCCGACGCTGCTCCTCGGACCCCTCGAGCGCGTGTTCGCCGCGACCGATGACATCCTCGAACGGGCCGGCGGACGGCCGGGCCACGTGTTCAATCTCGGGCACGGCATCCTGCCGATGACGCCGCTCGAGCACGTGCAGGCGCTCGCGCGCTATGTCCACGAGCAGACCCGCGCGTAAGACCGGCGTCCTCCTGATGGCCCACGGCACGCCGGCCTCCCTCGACGAGATGCCGGAATACCTCCGGCTCGTGCGTGGCGGCCGGCCGCCGTCGCCCGAGCTCGTGGAGGAGATGCGCCGCAACTACGGCGCCATCGGCGGCCGCTCGCCGCTCACGGACATCACGCTGGCGCAGGGGGCGGCGCTCCGCGCGCGACTCGGCCCCGACGTGCCGGTCGCCGTCGGCATGCGCAACTGGCATCCCTTCATCAGGGACGCGGTCGCGGAGCTGGCCGCCTCCGGCGTCACGCGCGTCGTCGGCATCCCGCTGGCGCCGCAGTTCTCGACGCTGAGCGTGCAGAAGTACGACGAGAGCGCGCGCGCCGCGATGACCGCCGGGATGGAATTCGTGTCCGTCCGATCGTTTCACGCGCATCCGCTCCTCGTGGAGGCGTTCGCCGGACGGATCCGCGAAGCCGGGCCCGCCCGTGACGAGGAAATCGTGTTCACGGCGCACAGCCTCCCGGTGCGGGTGATCCGCGGCGGCGATCGGTACGCCGCGGAGGTCGCGGAGACGGCACGCGCCGTCGCGGGCGCCGCGGGGCTCCCGCGGTATCGCCGCGCGTACCAGAGCGCCGGCCGGACACCGGAGCCGTGGATCGGCCTCGACCTGTCGCAGCTGATCCGGCACCGGGCGGCCCGCGGCTCGCAGAAGTTCCTCGTCGTGCCGATCGGATTCGTCTGCGACCACACCGAGATCCTGTTCGACATCGACGTGCAGGCCGCCGCGGCCGCGCGCGCGTGCGGCGCCGCACTGCGGCGCACGGCGTCGCTCAACACGTCCCCGGCCTTCATCGCGATGCTCGAGGACCTCGTCCGGAGGAGCCGGTGATCCCGGTGGTGATCGTCGGCGGAGGCATCGCCGGCCTCTCGGCGGCCTACGAGCTGCACGCGCGGGGCGTGCCGTTCATGCTCGTCGAGCGGGGCCCGCGCGCCGGCGGCGTGATCCTCAGCGAGCAGATCGACGGCTTCACGCTGGACGGCGGTCCCGACGCGCTGCTCATCCAGAAGCCGGAGGGCGTCGCGCTGTGCCGCGAGCTCGGCCTCGGCGACCGGCTCGTCCCGACCAGGCCGCCGCGGGTCGCCTACATCCTGCGCCGGGGCGTGCTGCACCCGCTGCCTGACGCGTCGGTGCTCGGCATCCCGACGCGCGTCGGGCCCTTCGTGCGGACCCGGCTGTTCTCGTGGCCGGGCAAGCTGCGCATGGGCATGGAGCTGTTCGTGCCCGCCCGACGGGACGAATCGGACGAGTCGATCGGCCACTTCATCGAGCGGCGATTCGGACACGAGGCGAAGGCCTATCTCGCCGAGCCGCTGCTGGCCGGCATCCACGCCGGCGACGTCGACCGTCTGTCGGTCAAGGCGCTGTTTCCGCGCTTCGCCGCCGCCGAGCGCAAGTACGGGAGCCTCCTGAAGGCGTTCCGCGCGCAGGCGGCCGCGGCGCGCGCTGCCGGCCGCAGTCCGTCGGTCGACGGCGCCTTTCTCTCGCTCCCCGACGGCCTGAGCGAGATGGTCCGCGCGCTGGTGCAGGCGCTTCCGCCCGAATCGATCCGGCTGAACACCGCGGCCACGCGCGTCGTGCCGGATCCGCGTGAGGATCGCGGAGCGAACGGCGGCGGCCGCGACGGCGAGGGCACCTTCCGGGTGGAGCTCGCGGCCGGCGAAACGCTCGAGGCGCAGGCCGTCGTTCTGGCGGCGCCGGCGTACGTGGCCGGCACGCTGGTCCGGGAAGCCGACGCGGATCTCGCGCGCCTGTGCGAAGAGGTCCCCTACGCCTCGTCGGCCACGGTGGCGCTCGGCTTCAGGCGGGATGCGGTCGGCCATCCGCTGCACGGGTCCGGCTTCCTCGTGCCGCGCGTGGAGGAGCTCGGCATCCTCGCGGCGTCGTGGCTGTCGTCGAAATGGCCTGGCCGCGCGCCCGGGGATCGCGTGCTCGTGCGCACGTTCGTCGGCGGGGCGCGCGATCCCGGGGCGCTCGCCAGGACGGATGCGCAGCTCGTGAGCCTGTCGCTCGACGCGATCCGCCCGCTCCTGCGCATTGACGGCGCGCCGATTCTCACGCACGTCTACCGGTGGTCGCGCGCCAACGCGCAGCACGACGTCGGACACGTCGAGCGGATGGAGGCGATCGAGCGCCGGTTGACGGCGCATCCGGGTTTGTTCGTCACCGGCAGCGGCTTCCGCGGCGTGGGCATCCCCGACTGCGTCGCCGACGCCCGCGCCACTGCGGCAAAGGTCACCGAATGGCTTCGACCCACGTCCGTGCGGCCCTGATCGTCTGCCTGCTCGCGCCGCTGGCGTACGCGCCGGCGCGCCTGGACGCCGGGCAGGGCGCTGCCGGCGTTCCGCCCGGCGCCGCCGCCGTCCTCGCGTCGATCAAGGCGGCCGATACCGGATTGCTGTCGGTCTCGGAGCCGGACGGCCAGTTCCTGCGCGTCATGGCGGCGACGACGCGGACGAAGCGCGCGCTCGAGATCGGCGGCGCGAGCGGATACAGCGCCATCTGGATCGGGCTCGCGCTGCGCGAGACCGGCGGGCACCTGACGAGCATCGAATACGACCCGGCCCGCGCGAAGCAGGAGGCCGAGAACATCCGCCGCGCCGGGCTCGCCGACGTCGTCACCGTCGTGCCGGGCGACGCGTTCAAGGTCATTCCGACGCTCGGCGGAACCTTCGACTTCGTCTTTCTGGACGCCTGGAAGCGCGACTACGAGCGGTTCTTCGAGATGGTGTGGCCGCGGCTGGACGCGGGCGGCGTCTTCATGGCGCACAACGTCGTGAACAAGGCGCCCGAGATGCGCGACTTCCTCGCGACGATCCACAATAGGCCGGATCTGTTCACGGCCATCGTCACCCCGTCGGGCGAGGGCATGTCGGTCAGCTACAAGAAACGGTGAAACCTGGTTTGATGGGCTAACCCAGCACCTCATTCGTGAGGACATTCGGTGCGAGCAGTGCATCTGATCGGCGTCCCCCTGGATCTGGGCGGCAACCGGCGAGGCGTGGACATGGGCCCGTCGGCCTTTCGCATCGCCAACCTGCGCGAGCGCATCGCGGCGCTCGGGCACACGGTGGTGGACAAGGGCGACCTGCCGGCTCCAATTCCCGAGACGCAGGAAGCGCGCGACGAGCGCAAGAAGTACATCCGCGACATCGCCAAGGTGTGCCAGAAGCTGTATCAGACCTCGCTCGCCTCCCTCGAGGAGGGCGCGATGCCGATCGTCCTCGGGGGCGATCACAGCCTCGGCGCCGGATCGGTCGCCGCGGCCGCCGACTGGGCGAGGCGGACGCGCGATCTGCCGATCGGGCTGCTGTGGGTGGATGCGCACGGCGACATGAACACCCCCGCGACCTCTTCGAGCGGGAACGTGCACGGCATGCCGCTGGCGGCCCTGCTCGGTCCCGAGCCGTCGGAGCTGTCGCGCATCGGCGGCTGGTCGCCGAAGGTGCGGCCGGCGCACACCGTCCTCATCGGCGTCCGCAATCTCGATGAGCGGGAGAAGGAAGCGGTGCGCACGTCGCACATCCACGTCTTCACGATGAAGGACATCGACCGCCAGGGGATCGCGTCGATCGTCGAGCAGGCCGTGGAGCTGGCCGGCAACGGCACGGCCGGCGTCCACGTCTCCTTCGACATGGACGTCTGCGATCCCACGATTGCGCCGGGGGTCGGCACGCCGGTCAAGGGCGGCCTCGACTACCGCGAGGCGCACATGGTGATGGAGATGGTTGCGGATTCGGGGATGCTGACCTCGCTCGACATGGTCGAGGTCAACCCGACGCTGGACCTGCAGAACGCCACGGCGCAGCTGGGCACCGAGCTGGTACTCTCGGCGCTCGGCCAGAAGATCCTTTGATCAGCTGCCCGCTTCCGAGAGCATGTCCTCGAGCGCCTGGACGAGGAGCACCAGCGAGTGAGGCTTCTCGATGAGCCGTGTGTGCGGGCGGATCCGTTCGAGCTCGGCCGACTCGGAGGGCACGCCGGAGAAGATGATGACGGGGATGCCGGGCGGCGTCGAGACCACGACTTCGCGTCCCGAGCCGCGCCGGAGCCGCAGGTCCACGATCGCAGCGACCACGCGATGCTTCTTGAGCGCCTCGAGCCCTTCGTCGGCCGTCTCGGCGGTCACCGCCTTGAAGCCGTGAATCTCGAGGAACTGCACGAGCGGCCGGCGCACGGCCGCATCGTCTTCGAGCACGAGCACGAGGCGCGCGGCGTCCCTGGTCATTCGGCCTGTGCGGGCAGTATAGCGTGAAAGGAGCACCGCGCGTGCGCACGGCGGCCTTTGCACTTGTCGTGTCCATCGCCATGGCCGGATGCGCGGCCGCCCAGGGACGCCGGGCCAGTCCGCACGAGACGACGAGCGCGACGATCGACGGCGCGCGGATCACGATTTCGTACGGCCGTCCGTACAGGCGCGGCCGCACGATCATGGGCGGTCTCGTTCCGTACGGCCGCGTCTGGGCGACCGGCGCCGACGAAGCGACGACGATCTCGACGACGAAGACGCTGCGCATCGGCGGCGTCGACCTGCCGGCCGGCAACTATTCGCTCTGGACGCTGCCGTCGCCGGATCGATGGAAGCTGATCGTCAACCGGCAGACCGGACAGTGGCACACGCAGTACGACCGTTTGCAGGACCTCGCACGGCTCGACATGACGAAGCGCCAGCTCGCCCGCCCGGTCGATCAGCTGACGATCTCGATCGGGAAGGGCTCCACGGGCGGCGGCGTGCTGACGATCGCGTGGGAGACGACCGAGGTGTCGATTCCGTTCGCGGTGGAGTAAGATTCGGGAATTCTCCTGGACCCGGTAGCTCAGTGGTAGAGCATCTGACTTTTAATCAGAGGGTCGCGGGTTCAATCCCCGCCCGGGTCACCACGCTTGGCGCCTCGTCTCACGCCGAACCCACAGACAAACTGTTGCACCCCACATCGAGCTCGACTAGGATGCGCCCCCATGGCCTGGACGTCGGAAATCGATCCTCCCCATCGCCTGATCTACACCCGCGTGGCGGGCCCGTTGCGGTTTGCAGACGCAGTCGCGCATCGGATTGCGCTCGCCGCCGATCCGCGCTTCGATCGGGCCTTCTGCCACGTCCTCGATCTTGAAGGGGTCGCCAGCATCGAATTGACGACCGACGAGGTCGTCCGCCTCGCGGCGCACAGTGTCCTGTCGGCGCCTGCCAGGCAGGCCATCGTCGCGTCCGCCGACGTCGTGTTCGGCGTGGCCCGGATGTACGACGCCTATCGCGAATCGAACCCCCGCCGCGAGAACATCGTCGTCTGCCGCTCGATGTTCGAGGCATATCTCCGACTCGGCCTCGATCGTTTCTCTGACGACACGGGGAACGGAACGTAGGTGCCCCGATCCCTGATGGGATCCCGCCTGCCGGGCACGCCAATCGCTGGATCCCCATCGCTTCCGAGGAGACTGGACGCGTGACCGTCGCCGACCGCGACCTGCGATCCCTGTTCGTCGAATTCTCGCGCCGCAAGCTGGTCGACCAGTACTGGCCCCGACTGCCAATCGCGGTCGAATCGCTGGCCGACGACCAGGTGTGGTGGCGGCCGAACGAGGCGAGCAACAGCATCGGCAACCTGATCCTGCATCTGAATGGCAACGTGCGGCAGTGGCCCGTGGCGTCGTTCGAGCGGCTGCAGGACGGGCGCGACCGACCGGCTGAGTTCGGAGAGCGGCGCGCGATTCCCGCTCGCGTGCTGCTCGACGAGCTCGCAACGACGACCGGCCAGGCGTACGGACTCGGGGCCCGGGGCGGGAAACTAGGGGCGCGGGGCCCGCTCTAGCGAGTGCGAGAGCGGACCTTGCTCTCGGGCGCTTCGAACGAGGCCGCGTGCGGCGGCGCGGGCAGCAGATCGACGTAGGTCTTGAGGAGCGCTTCGCCCGTGGCGATGACGAGCGGGCCGAGCACGAGCCCGAGGACGCCGAACACCGCCACGCCGCCGAGCAGGCTGACGAAGATGAGGAGGCCGTTCATCCGGCTGCTGCCGCTCAGCAGCATCGGCCGCAGCACGTTGTCCACGGCGCTCACGACGGCGAACCCCACGCCGGCGAGAATCAGGGCGCGCCCGACTTCGCCGCTGACCGCGAGCAGTACCGCCGCCGGCAGCCAGATCACCCAGGCTCCGAACGGCAGCAGGCAGAAGAACGCCATCACGACGCCCCAGAACACCGGCGCGTCGATGCCGACGGCGGCGAACACGAGGCCGCCGAGCAGACCCTGAACGGCCGCCACGACGCCCGACGAAATGACGCTGACGCGGACCAGCTCGCGGGTGTGCGCGAGCAGCCGATCGCGCGCGGCCTCCTCGATCGGCAGCAGGCGCCGGATCAGTCCGACGATGCTGTCGGAATCACGAAGCAGGAAGAAGGTCGCGAACAGCGCCAGCACCAGGTCGAACAGGAACCCTGCCGTGTTGCGCGCGACCGCGCCGGCCTGCGCGGCCAGCAGCACGGCGGCCCGGCGCGCAGCGTCCGTGACGATGGCGCCGAGGTCGGCCGCGTGGCCGCCGGGCAGGCGCTCGATGATCGCGTCCCACGCCCCCTGGAGCCACGCGAACCGGCCGGCGGCGACGCCCTGCTGCAGATCACCCACCGCCTGGACCGCCTCGCGCACGAACGCCAGCGTCACCAGCAGGAGCGGCACGATCACAATCACGGTGACGGCGATGGTGCTCACCGCCGCCGCCGCCCCCGGCCCCAGTCGCTGCGCCAGCCGCGCGTGCGCCGGGTAGAACACGATGGCGATCACGGCCGCCCACGCCAGCGGACTGAAGAACGGCGCGACGATCAGGAACGTGAGGTACGCGAGGCCCGCCAGGCCGATCCAGGCCAGCGCGAGACCGACGTGCTCCATCCGCAGTGATCCGTTCATCGCATCGCGGGAGGATCGCAGACAGCGCCCACCTGCCCAATGTAGCACGCCGCCGCAGCGCCGCGTGGCGGCGCGGCACCTGCGCTAAACTGCCCGCGGAGGACTCTCGTATGCGATCGATCGCCGCACTCATCGTCGCCACCGGCGCGGCCGCCGGCGCCGTGGCCCTGGCCGGCGCGGGGCAGCCGCAGCCGGCGCCCGCGCCTGACGGCGGCGCCGCCGCCACGCTCGTCGCCCGCCTCGACCTCGCCAGATACCGCGACATGGTCAGGGGTCTGACCGCCTTCGGCGATCGCCGCCAGGGCACGAAGCGCAATCAGGACGCGGTGGACTGGATCGAGGCGCGGCTCAAGAGCTTCGGCTACACGAACACGGCGCGCCTTCGATACGAGTTCCCCCCCGCGACGCGCGGCTGCGGTCCGAGCGTCCCGGCGCCGACGACTCCGCCGTCGGGCGTACGGCGCCGCCGCCCCGCTCCGACACCCGGCGTGGGCAGCCCGACGCCGACCGGAGGCGCCGTCGGACGCGGCCCGTCCAACGTCGGCGGGAGCGTCATGTTCGGTTCCATCGCGCACACAGGCGTCAACTGCGATCCGATGAAGCAGCCGGACGCGGCCATTCGCGCGCTCGACTCGGAGCCGGTCATCGTCAATTGGGCCGAAGATGTCTACGCCACCAAGATCGGCACGACCCATCCGGACGAGATGTACATCATCGGCGGACACATGGACGGCCACGGCTACAACCAGGCGGCCAACGACGACGGATCCGGGACGGCACTGGTTCTCGAGCTCGCGCGCGTATTCGCGTCGCCCGACGTCCGGACGGAGCGATCGATCCGGTTCGTGCTGTGGAACGGCGAGGAAGAAGGTCTGTTCGGGAGCCGCGCCTACGTGCAGCAGCGCGCGGCGCTGCAGGGCCGGCAGGACCCGCCCGGCTCAGGCCGGTATCCCGAGCCGAAGTGGCTCGGCATGATCCAGCACGACATGATGATGTGGGACCACGGCATGCCGCGGCCGGACGGCACGCTGAGCCCCGACCAGCGGCCCGAAGCCGACGTGAACATCGAGTTCCAGTCGACGGCGAAGCTGGCCGACGCGGCGCAGAAGCTCGCGTGGCTCTTCAAGGCGGCCAACGAGAAGTACGCCACGGACTACCCCGCGCAGGTCGGGCCGCACATGACCAACACGGACTCGGATCCGTTCAAGGATCTCGTGCCGGCGATCAGCCTGCGCGAGAACGAGCGCGGGGCGCAGATCGGCGCCGGCTGGGATCCGAACTGGCACCAGCCGACCGACGTGTTCACGACGTACTCGGACAAGGACTTCCGCCTGGGTCTTAACGCCGCGCAGACCACGGCCGCTGCGCTGGCGGAGCTGACGGGAGCTAGCGTCAAGTAATGCGGATGTGGTGATGGGGCGAAGGGGTGATGGGGGTGATGTGGTGAAGGGGTGAAGGGGTGATGTGGCGAATGGGGTGTCGAGCTCTTGAGCGAGATCGGGCCCTCGCTGATGAAATGGTCAAGAATGTCGCCCCCATCACCCCTTCACCACTTCACCCCTTCACCTGTCGTCCCTGCCTCTCTCGACCACCCCCACGCCGTCCTCGTCGCGAATCGTCGTCCCGTAGGCGCGGGAGAGCCGGGCGAGGCGATCGATGATCTTCTTCGACAGCGCCGCGTCCGCGAGACGCGGCGTCCCCTTCTGCGACGGCGGCATCGCCGCGCCGAGGTCGATCGGGTGCATCTCGATGCGACGGATGGCACCGCCGTCGAAATCCGCGACGGCGATGGCGCCCTCCCACCAGATGTTCTCCTTGAAGCCCAGGCCCTCGTCCTTGACGGCGTCGTAGAGCTCGCCCGGTGTGCTGCGGAACGGATCCAGCTTCTGCCCTTCGTAGATGTCCGACGAGAGCGGCTCGAGCGTCTGGTACTGAAAGGCGAAGTTGCCGAGGCTGTAGAAGATCGGCCGGTCCTTGTAGATCTCGATGCCGCGCAGCTGGTGGGGGCCATGGCCGATGAACATGTCGGCGCCCGCGTCGATGCACGCGTGCGCGAACGCCGGCAGGAAGTCGGCCGGCAGCTCGCTCTCGTTCGACGGCTCGTGCGAGTGAATCGTCACGAACACGAAGTCGGCTTCGCGGCGGGCGTTCCGCACCTGCGCGAGAATCTCGTTCACGTCGTCCTGGTTCGCCACCAGATCGACGCGGTTGCGGTCGCCGCGCCGGTACTCGGTTCCGTAGAACGTGATCGCCTCGTCGGTGAACGGCTTCGGCAGCGGCACGATCTGCATGTCGCCGATGGCGCGCTTGAGCGATGCGAACGCTCCGGGCTCCAGGAACACGTGCCGCGTCCACCGCAGCGCGCTGACGCCCGGCCGTCCCTTCATGTCGTCGCGTGCATGGGAGGCGCGCGCGAGCGGCGTGAAGCTCGACGCCGTCGAAATCATCGCGACCCGCCCGAGCGGCGTCTGGAAATAGGCGGCCCGGCGCGCCACCCCGAGGTCCGGGCCGACGCCCGCGTAGACCAGGCCGACACGGTCCAGGATCGCGCTCGTCTCGTTCAGCCCCTCGACGCCGTAGTCCATCGCGTGGTTGTTGGCGCGCGACACCATGTCGAAGCCGAGCGCCTTGATCTCCTGCGCCTGCGACGGCGCCGCGTGCACCCACAGCCCGCCGTGCTCCGCCTGCGGCGTCGGCCGGAACTGCCGGAGGTCGAACACGTTGAACTCGAAGTTCGTGAACGCCACGTCGCCCGACCGGATGAGCTGCTCCACGCCGGCGAACGCCGGCTCCTTGTCGTACACCGACACGGGCCGCAGCAGAATCGAATCACCGGCCGCCACGAATGTGAACGGCGACGTGAGCGTCGTCGGGCCGCGCGGCGGCACGACCGGCTGCTGCGCCCCCAGCCAGAGATCGTGGTTCGCGAGCATCCACGCGGGGAGGAGGACGACGAGGACGGCAAGGCGGCGGTTCATGGCGGGAGAAGCTTATCCAAGTCGAGGGCGGGGGACGTCAAGAAAATCGTCTGGGTGGCGGCAACGCGGCGGGTCGTGCGACAATCATCGGGCCAGATGCTGTGATGCCCAAGATGATGTTTCCAAGAGCCTTTGCCCTCGCGTGCGCCTGCTCTGCCGTTCTCGCTGCCGGCTGCGGCGGGGTCGTCTCCCCCAGCCAGAACCAGAAGCAGCAGTTCAGCGGCACCGTCGCTCCGCTCGGCCAGAGCGTCAATACGTTCAGCGTGACCAAGTCCGGGGAGTACTCGGTGACTCTCGACGCGATGAACCCGGCGTTGAACGTGTTCTTGACCGTCTTCTTCGGTCAGGATCTCGGCGGCAGCTGCTCGCCCATCACTTCGAGCCTCTTCTACGCCGGCTCGATCGGCCAGGAAGTGCTCACCGGGGCGATTACGCCGGGTTCGTACTGCGTAGGCGTGCTCGACACCGGCGCCCTGACGACCTCGATCAGCTACACGGTGACCGTCGCCCACCCCTAGCCCCCAGGGCCCAGCCGTTGGGCCTCGGCCCCCCTCGGCCCCCAGCCCCAGAATGATGGCCACTCTCGAGCTTCAGATCGACGAGCTGTATCAACAGCCGCTCGACCAGTTCGTCGCCGCCCGCAACGCGCTCGCGAAGACGCTCGACCGCGCGGACGCGGCGCGGGTGCGGCGCCTCGACAAGCCGACCGTCGTCCCGTGGGCCGTGAATCAGGTGTACTGGCGCGCGCGGCCCGTGTACGAGCGTCTCCTGGAGGCCGGCGACCGGCTGCGCCGCGCCCAGGTTGCCGCGCTCGAGGGACGGCGGGCGGACGTGCGCGGCGCGGCCGAGGCGCATCGGCGCGCGATTGCGGACGCCGCGCGGGAGGCGGAGGCCGTCAGCGCCACCGCCGGGGCGCACCCGTCGCCGGATGCGCTGTCGCGTACGCTCGAGGCGCTGTCGCTCGGCCCTGCGCCGTCGCCGCCGGGTCGCCTGACGCAGGCGCTGCAGCCCGCCGGATTCGAGGCGCTCGCCGGCATCGCGCCCCATGGCAAAGCGCCGAGCGGCCCGGGCGTCAAGAGCCGTTCTGTCGCGGGGCCGGGCACTCGTGTCGAACAGCCGCCGCCGATCGATCGCGACGATGCGCGGCGCGCGGCGCGGGCGGCCGAGGTCGCACGCCGTAGTGCGGAGCGCGCCGCGCGGACCGCGCGCGCTGAGATCGCCGCCGTCGAACGCGCCGTCGCGCTCGCGACCCGCGCCGAAGCCGCCGCGCGCGAGCGCTGGGAAAAGGCCCGCCGCGATCTGGAGAGCGCCGAGCGCAAGCTCCGCGCCGCCCGCCAGCCCCGCTGACCGCCTGCCTCGCTCAGGCTCCCGGCTCCGGGCTCCGTGCTAGAGTCACCCCATGTATCTCGCGATCCTGACCGTGCACTCGTGGGTTCGCTGGGGGGCGCTCCTGCTCGGCATTGTTGCGACCGGGGCAGCCGTGACGGATCGGCCGGGCGCTCCCGCCGGCCGGGCCGATCGGTGGGGCCTGTTCCTGATGATCACGCTCGACGTCCAGATGCTGCTCGGGCTGCTGCTCTACCTCGTCCTGAGCCCGTTCACCCGCCTCGCCTTCGCGGATTTCGGCGCCGCGATGCGCGATCCCGCGCTCCGGTACTGGGCGGTCGAACACATCTCGACGATGATCCTCGCCGTGATCGTCGTCCATGTGACGCGGGTCGCCGCCCGCGCCGCGGCCACGCCATCGGGCAGGCGCACCCGGCAGATTCTCGGATTCGGCGTCGCGACGATCCTGATGCTGGTCGGGACGCCGTGGGCCGGTCTCCCGAACGGACGCCCGCTGTTCCGCATCTGACCGATCCGCCCCTGTAGGGAACCGGTAGGGACCCGGTGGGGATCCCAGTAGGGGACCTCGGTACTGGACGGCCTTCAGGCCGTCCCATTTCCGGCACGCCCGTTGCGGTTATTCCTGCCGAATGGCCAGAAGCGCCGGAAATCCGGCAGGAGAAGGGCCCATGAAGTTGCTTTCACGCGTCGCGCTCGCTCTGGCGCTCGCCGCCGGCGCGGCATGCAGCTCGATCACGCCGGTTGCTGTGAACGTGGGCGACCAGTGCTTCCGCTGTCGCCGGCCGATTCTCGAGACGCGGCTCGCCGCGGAAATGGTCGATTCGAGCCGGCTCGCGTACAAGTTCCGCACGACCGGCTGCCTGGCGAAGTACCTGGTGGATCATCCGTCGGATACCGGGACGCTCTTCGTCACCGATTTCACGTCGGGCAAGATGATGCCGACCGCCGACGCGACCTTCGTCCCGGTCGTCCTCGACCCGAACACCGGCGAGTCGGACTACCGGGCGTACCGGAACAAGGCTGACGCCGACAAGGCCGCCCAGGAACTGCACGCCACAGCGCTCGACTGGACGACCGTCCTGGCGAAGACGCGGTCGTAGGCCTGCGCGGCTGGCCGGTCAGTCCCGCTCTTCGAGGCCTTTCAGAACGTCGCGCAGCGCCTCGTCGGTCTCCCGCAGGTGATCGACGGCGCGCTGCACGGCGGCGGTCACGCGTCGCGTCACGGTCGTGTTGCGGGAGGCGATGTCGGCGCGCGCGGCGTCGACGACGCCGCGAAGGATCCGGAAGTCGTCTGCCGCTTTTCCGACAGCCTCGCTGAGCATTTCCAGAGACATCTCGACGGTCGGGGGCGTTGGTTCGGTCATGCCCCATCGGTCATCAAGACCTGTACCGTCAGCGGGCCGGCACCGACACGCTGATCTCGGCGCCGAAGAGCATCGTGCGGTCGTTGTCGCGCGCGGCCCACTTCATCAGGGTCCTCACGTCCTTCTTCACGACTCCGCTGAACGCCGTGCGGCCGTCCACGGTCACCGTCACGACCTTCCTGAAGTCGAAGACGTCTGGCGAGAGGAGCAGCGTAAACTGCTTCACTCCACGCGTAAACGTCTTGACGGAGTTGCCGTAGCGCTCGACGTCCACGCGGCCCGACGGTCCGTTCCGGACGTACGCCTCGTCGTCGCCGGCCATGTCCTCGTCGCGAAGGTTCATGTCGAGCCGCGTCGATCCGAGCTCGTCGATGACCAGCCACGCCAGCCGGTTGTAGCGATCGGTGCGATCGGTCTCCCACGACAGCCGGTCCGGGTACGGCGCGCGCGGATGCGCGTGCACGAACGCCTCGTACTCCGGCCGCACGCTGCTCCACCATCTCACGTCGTGTCCGCAGCAGTCCTGCGGCCGGAACGTCACATCGGCGCCCGCGCTCTTGAACATCACGATCCACGGCCTGATGGCGTCCACCGGGTACAGCGGGTCGTCCTTCGCGTTGACGACGAAGATCGGGCGGCTGACGGTGTTCGAAGGGTACAGCTGGCCGTCGGGATGCGTGCCCCGGTTCGCGAGGACGCCCGGATCACCGATGAGGGGCAGGAACGCCGCGAACGGCGTCGCCTCGCGCATGGCGAAGAACCACACGCCGGTGCCGCCGTCGGAGACGCCGGTCAGGTACACGCGCGACTCGTCGACGTTGTAGGCGCGCTTGGCGCGATCCAGCAGCGCGAGGACGTTCCGCACCTGGCTGCCGTGCCACCAGGGTGCGTTGGCTCGCGCCGCGGGATAGAGGTAGATCTGCGGTTCGCCCGCGATGCGGTTCGGGCCGCGCTCGGGCCGGCTCTCCTCGCGGCCGATGCCGCCGTGGAGCTGTACCCGGACCGGCCAGCGTTTCGCCGGGTCGTAGCCGGATGGAATCTCGATCGTATCGGGGAAGGGTTCGCCGCCGTCGATCGCAATCGGCGCGTCGACGAAGCCGGCGGGCGCGGGCACGTAGCGGCGGCCGGCGCGCAGGCGCGCGAACGCCGCGTCGAAGTCGATGCCGTCGCGGACGAGGCGATCGGCGACGGCCGCAGCCTGCTCCGGCGTCGCGGCCGCCCAGAACGCGTCGAAGTCAGCGTCGATCTGCGTCCCGCTCGCCGCTGCGGACGTCATCGCCTGTCGCGCGACGAAACAGCCGAGCACCAGCACAAGGGCGGCAGCAAATCGCCAGTCGAGGGTTCGAGTCGGAGGTCGGCGGAGGCGGCCGAGGCGGCGCATCGGCCGATTTTAGTGTGTTATCATCTCGAGTTCTCGCCCTCCTCGAGTCCCCATCGTCCAGAGGCCCAGGACGTGGCCCTTTCAAGGCCAAAACGCGGGTTCGAATCCCGCTGGGGACGAACCCCCTTACGGTTAATGTTAGTAGCCTCGAGCTGCGCGGTCGCCCGCGCCAGCAGCCGCCCGTAATCCCCGTCGAGCGTATCGTCCGGCGTTAGATGCTCGAGCCCATCATGCCCCATCGGGATGAAGGCCGGCCGCGGGACCACGATTCCGCTAAACAGTTTGTCGAACCGCGTGGGGGCTTCGAAGGTGTAGCCGTCGCCGCACGGGGTGAAGACAATGCGCCCACGGAGAATCCGCTGGAGCACCGCGCGTCCCTGCGTCGTTGAGCCCCGGAGCATCCGTCGCCA
>JBLMXQ010000075.1:0-8190 GCA_050257855.1 Betaproteobacteria bacterium
GTCAGGTTCTCGAAGAACACCTTCTCGCGCGCCTTCTCCGGCGGCTCGAAGTTGACCGCCTCGACCTTGATCAGCGCGAAGTAGCGCTCGCCGTCCTTCGGCGGGCGAATCTGCCCCGACACCGTGTCGCCCGTGTGGAGGTCGAACTTGCGGATCTGCGACGGGCTGACGTAGATGTCGTCGGGGCCGGGCAGGTAATTGTAGTCGGGGGCGCGCAGGAAGCCGAAGCCGTCGGGAAGGGTCTCGAGGACGCCCTCCGAGAAGATGAGGCCGCTCTTCTCGGCGCGCGCCTTCAGGATCTCGAAGATCAGCTCCTGCTTGCGCATCCCGGTGGCGCCGGGCACGTCGAGCTGCTTCGCAATCTTCGTGAGCGCGCCGACGCTCATGTCCTTGAGCGTCGCGAGATCGATGCGCTCTATCTTTTCCGGGGCGGCCGCCGCGGCGGCGCCGCTGCGGG
Organism: Betaproteobacteria bacterium; assembly: GCA_050257855.1. Classification (GTDB taxonomy): domain Bacteria; phylum Acidobacteriota; class Vicinamibacteria; order Vicinamibacterales; family CAVVIG01; genus JBLMXQ01. The sequence goes on from JBLMXQ010000075.1 coordinate 458, forward strand.
AGGCCTGCTGCTGTTCGCCAGTCTGTCGATCAGTATCCACAGTTCGTCCAGTCCTTCGCCCGTCGCCGCCGAGACCGGCAGGACGGGTCCTTCGAAAACGGATTCGAGTTCCGCGAGCGCGCGGCTCCGTCGACCGCGCGCCAGCTTGTCAATCTTGGTGGCGACGATGGCGGACGCCTCCGCCCGTGCCAGCACCCACGCCGCCGCGGCCCGGTCGCTGTCCAGTCCGGGATGCCGGGCGTCCACCAGCAGCAGCGTGGCTGCCGTGCGGCCGACCACCGCGGCCGCGAGCGGGCCGAAGTCGCCGGGCCCGTCGGGGCCCTTCCGCGCATAGCCGTACCCGGGGAGATCCACGAGGTACATCGGCGCGGCGCCGGAGCGCGCGACGCGGTACAGATTGGCCAGGCGCGTCTTGCCTGGCGCGGCGCTCGTCCGCGCGATCCGCTGCCGGACGAGCGCGTTGATCAGGCTCGATTTGCCGACGTTCGATCGGCCGATCAGCGCGATCGCCGGCCGGCCGCCGATCGGCAGCGCGGCCGCCGACGCGGCGCTGGTCACGAATTCGGCGGTTATTTTCAATGGCGGGCTGGGCGGGCCCTGCCCGCCGGGCCTAGTGAGTGATGGTGTCGTCTATGATGGCGCTCTCGACCGGTCCGGTCGGCGTGTCCGCCGGCAGGCGGACCGCCAGCGGCTCGGCCAGCGCGATCTTCAGGACCTCGTCCATCGTCTGGACCATGAAGACGTTCAACGTGTCCAACACGTTCTTGGGAATGTCCGCCAGGTCCTTCTCGTTGTCCTTCGGCAGCACGATGTTCTTCACGCCGGCGCGGTGCGCGGCGAGCACCTTCTCCTTGACGCCGCCGATCGGGAGCACCTTGCCGCGCAGGGTGATCTCGCCGGTCATGGCCACGTCCTTGCGGACGGGCACGCGGGTGAGGGCCGACACGAGCGCGGTGGCGAGCGTGATGCCGGCCGACGGCCCGTCCTTCGGAATCGCGCCCTCGGGCACGTGCACGTGCACGTCGGTCCGCTTGTTGAAGTCCTTCTCGATGCCGAACTCGTCGGCCTTGGAGCGCACGTAGCTCATCGCCGCCTGCGCCGACTCCTGCATGACGTCGCCGAGCTTGCCGGTGAGGGTCAGGTGGCCCTTGCCGGGCATCAGCGTCGCCTCGGTCACCAGGATTTCGCCGCCGACCTCGGTCCAGGCGAGGCCGGTCGCGATGCCGATCTCGTTGGTCTCCTCGGCCATCATGCTGCGGTACCGCGGCACGCCGAGATACTGGGTCACCTTGTCGGGCGTGATCTCCTCGGAGAACGTGGTGCCCTCGACCACGACCATGCGCGCCACCTTGCGGCAGATCGACGAGATCTCGCGCTCGAGGTTCCGGACGCCGGCCTCGCGCGTGTAGCGCTGGATGACCGTCTGGATGGCCTCGTCGGTGAACGAGATGTTCCGGGCCGTCAGGCCGGTGCCCTCGACCGCCTTCGGCATCAGGAACTTCTTCGCGATCTCGACCTTCTCGAGCTCCGTGTAGCCGGCGAGCTGCAGGACCTCCATGCGGTCGCGCAGCGCCTGCGGAATCGTGTGCAGCACGTTGGCCGTGCAGATGAACATCACGTTCGACAGGTCGTATTCGACGTCGAGGTAGTGGTCGAGGAACGTGTGGTTCTGCTCGGGGTCGAGGACCTCGAGGAGCGCCGCGGACGGGTCGCCGCGGAAGTCCATCGACATCTTGTCGACCTCGTCGAGGAGGAACACCGGGTTCATCGTGCCGGCCTTCTTCATCATCTGGATGATCTGGCCGGGGAACGCGCCGATGTAGGTGCGCCGGTGCCCGCGGATCTCCGCCTCGTCGCGCACGCCGCCGAGCGACAGCCGCACGAACTTCCGGTTCATCGCGCGGGCGATCGACTTGGCCAGCGAGGTCTTGCCGACTCCGGGCGGCCCGGAGAAGGTGAGGATGGTGGCCTTCGGCTTCTTGACCAGGGCGCGCACCGCGAGGAACTCGAGGATGCGCTCCTTGATCTTCTCGAGGCCGTAGTGATCCTCGTTGAGGATCTCCTCGGCGCGCTTCAGATCGCGGCTCTCGCGCGTCTTCTTGTGCCAGGGCACGGCGATGAGCCAGTCGAGGTAGTTGCGCGAGACGGTCGCCTCGGCGGACATCGGCGGCATCGCCTCCAGGCGCTTCAGCTCCTGGATGGCCTTCTCCTCGACGTCCTTCGGCATCTTCGCCTGTTCGATCTTCTTCTTCAGATCGTCGACCTCGTTGCCCTTCTCGTCCTTGCGGCCCAGTTCCTTCTGGATCGCCTTCATCTTCTCGTTGAGGTAGTACTCCTTCTGCGCCTTCTCCATCTGCTTCTTGACGCGCGACTGGATGCGGCGGTCGACCTGGAGCTTGTCCACCTCGATCTCGAGGATGCCGGCGATGCGGTTCAGCCGCTCGATCGGCGAGATGCTCTCGAGCAGGTTCTGCTTCTCGTCGACGCCGACCAGCAGGTGGGCGGCGATGGTGTCGGCGAGCTTGCCGGGGTCGTCCACGCGGACGGCGGCGATCATCGCGTCGTAGTGCAGGTTGTTCGACAGCTTCACGTACTGCTCGAACAGCGACACGACGCGGCTCATCGTGGCTTCGGCGTCGGCGCTCGCTTCGCGCTGCTTCGGCAGCACCTTGACGACCACGCGGTAGAAGCCCTTGTCTTCCTTCCACTCGACCGCGCGGGCGCGGTCCACGCCCTCGACGAGCACCTTGATGTTGCCGTCGGGCAGCTTGAGGCTCTGCACGACGTTGGCCACGCAGCCCATCGTGTAGATGTCCTCGGGCCGCGGATCGTCGACCGACGCGTCGTGCTGCGCCGCGAGGAAGATGCGCTTGTCCTTCAGGAGGGCGTGCTCGAGGGCGCGCGTGGAGCTCGGCCGTCCGATCACGAACGGCATCATCATGTGCGGGAAGACGACGACATCCCGCAGCGGGACGATCGGCAGTGTTTCGTAGACTTCCAAGCTTATGACTCCCGGAATGCGCTCATCCCGCTTTCTCGATGAGCGTGATCGGCTTGTCCTTCGCCATCACGACCTCGCGGGTGATCGTCACCTCGCGGACCTTCTTCTGGTTCGGCACCTGGTACATCAGGTCCAGCATCAGGTCCTCGATGATCATCCGCAGGCCGCGCGCGCCGATCTTGCGCTCGAGCGCCGATTCCGCGATCGCCTCGAGGGCGTCGTCGGTGAACCGGAGCTTGACGTTCTCGTACTCGAACAGCTTCTGGTACTGGCGGGTGATGGCGTTGCGCGGCTGCGTCAGGATCTGGATGAGCGCCGCCTTGTCCAGCTCGTGCAGGGTGCCGACGACCGGCAGCCGGCCGACGACTTCCGGAATGAGGCCGTACTTGATCAGATCCTGCGGCTCGAGCTGCTCGAGCGTCGTCCCGATGTCGCGCGCGCGAATCGACTTGACGTCCGCCTTGAAGCCGAGCGTCTTCTTGCCGACGCGCCGGTCGATCTGCTTGTCGAGGCCGACGAAGGCGCCGCCGCAGATGAAGAGGATGTTCGTCGTGTCGACCTGGAAGAACTCCTGGTGCGGGTGCTTGCGGCCGCCCTGCGGCGGCACGTTGGCGACCGTGCCCTCGAGGATCTTCAGCAGGGCCTGCTGGACGCCTTCGCCCGACACGTCGCGGGTGATCGAGGGGTTCTCGTCCTTGCGGCAGATCTTGTCGACCTCGTCGATGTAGATGATCCCCTGCTGGCACTTCTCGATGTCGCCGCCGGCCGCCTGCAGCAGCTTGAGGATGATGTTCTCGACGTCCTCGCCGACGTACCCGGCCTCGGTGAGCGTCGTCGCGTCGACGATGGTGAAGGGGACCGACAGCAGCTTGGCGAGCGTCTGCGCGAGCAGCGTCTTTCCGGTGCCCGTGGGCCCGATGAGCAGGATGTTGCTCTTCGTCAGCTCGATGTCGTTGCGGCTGCGCGGCTGCTTCTGGATTTCGATCCGCTTGTAGTGGTTGTAGACGGCGACGGCGAGCTTCTTCTTCGTCCGTTCCTGGCCGATGACGTACTCGTCGAGGAACTTCTTGATTTCCTGCGGGGTCGGCAGCGACGACCGCGTGCCCCGGTTCTCGAACCGGTTGTCGTCCGCGATGATGTCGTTGCAGACCTCGACGCACTCGTCGCAGATGAACACGGTCGGGCCCGCGATCAGCTTGCGGACGTCGTTCTGGTCCTTGTTGCAGAACGAGCACCGGAGGACTTCGGTTTCGCCGTTCTTTTTCACCATATGGACGGAATCCCGCAGCTCTCGGCTGTCAGATCTCGGCCCCGTCTATGCTCTTTTCCGGATGACATCGTCAATAATACCGTATTCCTTGCCCTGGTCCGCCGACATGATGTAGTCGCGCTCGGTATCCTCCTGGATCCGCTTCACCGGCTGGCCGGTGTGGTGGGCCAGAATCTCGTTCAACTGCGCGCGCATCCGCAGAATTTCCCGTGCGTGGATGTCGATGTCGGTCGCCTGCCCGGCCAGTCCCGACATGAGCGGCTGGTGGATGACGATTCGCGAATTGGGCAGCGACAGCCGCTTCCCCTTCGTGCCCGCGGCCAGCAGAACCGCCGCCATGGACGCCGCCTGCCCGATGCAATGGGTCTGCACGTCCGGCTTGATGAACTGCATCGTGTCGTAGATGGCCAGCCCCGCCGAAATCGATCCGCCTGGGCTGTTGATATACAGCTGGATGTCCTTGTCGGGGTCCTCGGCTTCCAGAAACAGCATCTGCGCGATCACCAGGTTCGCGATGCTGTCGTCGATCGGCGTGCCGATGAAGATGATGCTGTCCTTGAGCAGGCGCGAGAAGATGTCGTACGCGCGCTCGCCCCGGTTCGTCTGTTCGACGACCATGGGGACGAGTTGCATGCGCGGGTCGGGCAGCTGACGAGACATAGACGTCGTGTGTTTTCGGTTGTCAGGGATTGATGCGGAGCGAGGAATTTCCGGATTCACTCGATTGTAACACGCGCGCTCCGGATCACAAAAATGGACCGGGCCTTCCCCTGATCCCTCGGCCCCGGTCCCCGAGCCCTCAGCCCTTTCTCGTCTCTTCCCAGTGTATCGGCCGACCGGGCCGGAATTCCAGCCACCGGCCGCCGGGCTCATCTGGCGCCGCCGGCGCGCCCCTTCACGAACTCCACCGCCTTTTCACGCCGCAGACCGGCGCGCACGCGGGAAAGCCCCCCCTCCTTCTCGAGCACCGCCCGGACGGCCGCCGCCGTTCGCCCCGTGCTCTCGGCGTACCGGGCCACCTCGCGCTCCACTTCCTCCTCGGCCGGCTCGAGGTGCTCGCGTCTGGCGACTTCCTCCAGCACGAGCGCCGCGCCCACCGAGTCGCGCGCCGCCTGGCGCTGGCTCTCGCGGAAGGCCTGCCAGTCGATCCCGGCCTGGCGCGGATCGATCTGCTGCTCCATGAGGCGCTGAGCGAAATCCTCGAGGCGGCGGTCGAGCTCGCGCTCGACCAGCGAGGCGGGGACCTCGAACGGCACGAGGGCGCCGAGCTGCTTCATGAGCTCGCTGCGCTCGTCGCGCTCGGCCGCGTGCCGCGCCTCGTGCTCGAGGTCCGCGCGGACGCGCTGCCGCAGCCCGTCGAGCGTCGCGAAGTCGCCGACGTCTTTGGCGAACTCGTCGTCGAGCGCGGGCAGGACGCGGCGCTTGATGCCTTTCACGGTGACCGAGTACTCGACGGACGTGCCGGCGAGCTCCTTGATGGCGTAGTCGGCGGGGTACGTGATCGTGAACGTCTTGCTCGCACCTGCCTCGAGCCCGAGCAGCTGCTCGTCGAAGCCGGGAGGGTTCGCCTTGGCGCCGAACTCGATCGTGACGTTCTCGTGCCGCTCGGGTGCGCCGTCCGCCGCCCGCCGATCGAGATCGAGTACGACGGTGTCGCCCTCGATCACCCCGCGATCCTCGACCGCGTCATACCGCGCGGTGCGCTCGCGCAGCCGCTGCAGGGCCGCGTCGACGGCGTCTTCGGGCACTGCTGTCAGGTGCGGCGAGAGGGTGATGGTCGATAGATCGCCCGGATCGAAGCTGGGCAGCGTGTCGAAGGACGCCGTGAACGTGAGCGGCTGTCCCTCGTCGACCACCACGTCGCGGATGTCGGGCGTATCCACCGCCTCGACGCCGTGCTCCCGCAGGGCGTCGTCGACGGCGCGCGGGATGAGGTCGTGCGCGACGTCGTGGAGAATCTGATCCCGGAAGCGCTGCTTGACCACCCGCGCCGGCGCCTTGCCCGGGCGGAAGCCCGGAATGCGGGCCTTTCGCGAATAGTCCCTGGCGATGCGCTCGATCTCGGCGTCGACGACGGCGCTGGGGATTTCGACGCGGACGTTCTTCCGCGTCTCGTTGACATCGACGAAGTCTGCTTTCATCTGGCTCTCGGCGGCCGGCTCTCGGCTGTCAGGCTGGGCCTTCCGCCCTCGGATTCCGGCACGTCCTCAGGAGCGTATGGCGTCGCACGACGCCGATGGCCGAAAGCCGACAGCGGAGAGCTGCTGGGTTGGTGCGAAAGGGGGGACTCGAACCCCCATAGCCTTTCGGCTACCGGATCCTAAGTCCGGCGCGTCTGCCAGTTCCGCCACTTTCGCGAACACGGCTGCAGGAAGCGGCCCTCGGGGCCTCTTCCCGCGAAACACTGAAGAGAGAGTAACACGCCCGCCCCGACGGGTGCGACCGCTACATTCAAGGCGCTGTCTCTTCTGTGCTACCATCCGCCGCGTTCATGTCCTCAATCGGGCGGTCGATGGCCGGTTTGCCCGGGCCCGACGATCCTTATCACGGTCTCTTCCGCTGGCACTCCGGATCCGACGGGGCGCCGCGGGTCTCGCGGCACGAGGCCGGACCGGCCGCCATCCCCTGTCCCACCACGGGACGGCTGCTCCGGATCAGCACGGTCGAGGTCGGCGCCGCCGCCATCTGCGCGTCCTGCGGCAGCCAGGGGTTCGGCGGGTTCGTGTCGTTCGAAGGCGATCTGCGGATGGCCTACGCCTGCCCGCAGTGCCGCCGGTTCATCTGGCTCGTCGGCGCGTAGCGCCCGTCATCATCCCCCCGGGCCGGGCGACGTCCGGGCGATCAAATCGCCGCGTCCCGCTCCGCCCACCACCAGATGCCCACCGCCGCCGCCACGAGAGCGGTCGCGCCGGCGTAGAGCGGCAGCGTGGGTACGATGCGGCGGGCCAGCGCGGTGACGCCGGCGCTGAAGAGGCCGGTGGCGTCGCCGCTGGCGGCGGCCACGCCCGACTGGTGCAGCAGGATCCAGACCAGGCCGACGGTGATGACCGCAACGACGGCGAGCGCGAGGTTGAACCCGGCGTCCAAGTACTGCTCGCTGCGCCAGCGGCGGCGCCGGACGAGGGTCATCGTGCGGGACGTGAACTGCGGCGGGGTCCTCGGTACCGGCCGGCGGCGGAGCAGCCCTTCGACGCGCCGCGCGGCGTCGAGCGCCGCCGCACAATTCGGGCAGCTCGCCAGGTGGGCGGCAATCCGCCCCTCGGGTGTCAGTTCGCCCGCGGCGATCGCCTCAACGGCATCGAGTGCTTCATCGCAGAACATTGATCACTCCGCGTGGGGCCCCACCCCCACGCGCTGGCCGAACTGACGCTTGTCGCTCGGCCTCGAGCGTAGACTCTCGGCCTCGCGTGTCGGTGCGGGGCCCATCCCGCCGCGCCGGCCGAACTGACGCTTGTCGCTCGG
>JBLMXQ010000076.1:0-9643 GCA_050257855.1 Betaproteobacteria bacterium
GTGAGGGCGCCACGGGGACTCTGCTCTCGACCGTTCGCCGTGTTCCGCTCGCGGGCGTCGCGCAGGACGTGCGCTACGGCCGTCGTCTGCTGCGGCGCCAGCCCGGATTCGCCGCCGCCACCATCCTCACCATGGCGCCCGGCATCTGGGCGACGACGATGCCGTTCAGCGTGGCGTACGGCGTGCTGCTCGCGGCGGCCGGACCGGTCGTGTGCCCGGAACGATCTCGAACGGCACGTTCCTCGCGTGGCGTGACCACCCGAAGACTGTCGTCCTCTCGTTCCGACTTCCAACCTCGCCCCTCACTCCCTTCCCCTCGCGCTCGTCGTCGTCGTCGTGTCCTTTTTCCCTTCGTCTTTCCGCTGCGGGATCTTCCAGTCGATGCCGCGCGCGTACTTCATCAGCCAGTTGATTTCCTCGGTGTCGCGGATGCGCTGGTGGTGCGGCTCGCGGAAGCCGTGGGGCTCGCGCGGGAAGCGGATGAACTTGACGGGCACGCCGCGATCCTTCAGCCCCTGGTAGTACATCATGCTCTGGCCGATCGTGTCGGTCGTGTCGCGTTCGCCGTGCAGGAGCAGCGTGGGCGTCGTGACCTTTGCGATGTGCGTGTAGGACGACTGGCGATGGTAGCCCTCGGGGTTGTCCCATGGCGTGCCGCCGATGTACCAGAGGCGCACGTCGTGGTTGAAGCCCATGGCGTACTCCGACGACCAGTCCGTGACCATCGCGCCGAGCGAGGCGGCCTTGAAGCGCGTGGTCTGCGTCAGCGTCCAGCCGCCGAGAATGCCGCCGTAGCTCCAGCCGCGTATCGCGAGGTGATCCGGATCCGCAACGCCGTCGGCGATCACCTTGTCGACGCCGGTCATCAGGTCCTCGTAGTCGCCGTTGCCGATGTCCTTCATGTTGCCGCGCAGCAGGGCATCGCCGTAGGAGCTGCTGCCGCGGACGTTCGGCTCGAGCAGCGCCCAGCCGAGCCCGGTGTAGACCTCGTTGATCCCGCGGAACCCGACGTCCCACACGCCGGCCGGCCCGCCGTGCACGCACAGGATCAGCGGCAGCTTCACGCCCGGCGTGTAGTCCGCCGGCAGCCAGAGCCGTCCTTCGATCTCGAGGCCGTCCTTGCTCTTCCACGTGATCGAGCGCATCTGCGCGAGCGAGAAGGTGCTGATACCGGGGTTGACGTGCGTGACCTGCGTCATCCGGCCGGAGCCGAGATCCACGAGATCGACGTCGCCCGGCTGCGTCGACGTGCTGACGACGGCGGCGCCGAGGCCGGCGTCGGCCGAGAAGGACTCGACGCGTCCCGACCACTCGCCGGTCGTGACGGTGGACATGGCCCCGGCCGGCACCGTCACGCGGAACACGCCGCCGCGGCCGCGCGTCGCCGCGCCGAACACGATGCTGTGGTCGTCCGGCGCCCACGCGTACTGCGCGATCGAGCCCTTGAAGCCGGCGGTCAGCGACGCGGGCGTGCCGCCTGTCGCCGGGACGACCCAGAGCTTCTCCTCCTCGAGATCCCAGCCTTCGTTGTCCGGCGCCAGATAGGCGAGCTCGCGGCCGTCCTTCGACCACTGCACGTCGCGCTCGGGGGCGTTGTTGTGCGTGACGTCGGTCATGGCGCCGGTGGCCGCGTCGACGACCGCCACCTCGTCGTGAAACGTGCCGTTGCGGCTGTTCTCGCGCCGGTAGATGACGGCGATTCTGCCGGCATCCGGCGCGACGCTGAGGCCGCTGATGATCAGCGGCTCTCGCAGGATGGGGCGCTCGACCTTGTCGGCGAGGCCGACGCGCCATACCTCGGCGAAGTCGCCGCGCTCCTGGCCGTTCGGCCCCTCGTCGACGGCGAACGCGTCGTCGCCGGCCTTTTCGGCCGCCTTCGTCTCGTCCGACTTCGGCTTGTCGGCGACGAAGACGATCGACGCGCTGTCCTTCGTCCACTCGAACGACTTGACCGCGCCCTTGTGATCGGTCAGCTGCGTCGCCTCGCCGCCGTCGACCGGGATGACCCAGATCTGCGCCGCGGCCTCCGGTTTGTCCTTCTGATCATCGTTCTCGCCCTGTCCGCGCGTGGAGATGAAGGCGACATGCCGGCCGTCGGGGGACCACGCCGCGTTTCGATCCTTGTCGCTGCCGAGGAAGCGCCGCGCGTTGGAGCCGTCGGCGTCGGCCAGCCAGATGCTCGTGACGCGCTTGTTGTCCTTCCACGGCCCGAGCTCGGAGCGCGTGAACAGGATGTGGCGGCCGTCGGGCGCCAGGCGCGGTGCCGACACCTGCACCAGATCCAGCACGTCGTCGATCGTCATGGCGCGCCGTGCCGGCGGGCCCTGCGTGAAGGCGGCGGGCGCCGCGAGCGCGACGCAGGCGAGCACGAGAAGCACGCGGCGGGAACTGCTGGCGAACATGTGGCCCTCCAGTCGCGCGTGATGGTAGCACTATAATCAGGCTCTATGAACAAAGTGCTTCCGAGCGCCGAGGCGGCGGCGGCGCTGATTCCCGACGGGGCGAGCGTCATGGTCGGCGGCTTCGGGCTGTGCGGCATCCCCGAAAACCTCATCAAGGCGCTGAACGCGCGCGGCACGAAGAACCTCACCGTCATCAGCAACAACGCCGGCGTCGACCAGTACGGCCTCGGCGTCCTGCTCAAATCGCGGCAGATCCGCAGGATGATCGCGACCTACGTCGGGGAGAACAAGGAATTCGAGCGGCAGTTCCTGAGCGGCGAGCTCGAGGTCGAGCTCGTGCCGCAGGGCACCTTCTCGGAGCGCATCCGCGCGGCCGGCGCGGGCATCGGCGGCTTCTTCACGCCGACCGGCTACGGCACCCTCGTCGCGGACGGGAAGGAGACGCGGTTGATCGACGGCAGGCATTACGTCCTCGAGGCGCCGCTCAAGGCCGACTTCGCGCTCGTGCGGGCGCACACCGGCGACCGGGCCGGCAACCTCGTCTACCGGCGGACCGCCCGCAACTTCAACCCGATGATGGCGACCGCTGCGGCCGTGACGATCGCCGAGGTCGAGCATCTGGTCGAGCCCGGCGCGATCGATCCGAACACGGTGCACACGCCGGGCATCTTCGTGCGTCACATCCTCCAGGGTACGAGCTACGAGCGGCGAATCGAGAAGCGGACGGTGCGCAATGCCTGATCCCAGGGAGAGAATCGTCAGGCGCGTGGCGTGCGAGCTGAAGGACGGCGACTACGTCAATCTCGGCATCGGCATGCCGACGCTCGTCGCGAACCACGTGCCGCCCGGCATCGACATCACGCTGCACTCCGAGAACGGCATGCTCGGCGTCGGACCGTATCCGACCGAGGCCGAGGTCGATCCCGATCTGATCAATGCCGGCAAGGAGACCGTATCGGAGACGCCCGGCTGCGCGTACTTCAACAGCGCCGAGTCGTTCGCGATGGTGCGCGGCGGCCACATCGACGTCACCGTGCTCGGCGCGCTCCAGGTCGACCGCCAGGGCAACCTCGCGAACTGGATGATTCCCGGCAAGATGGTCAAGGGGATGGGCGGCGCCATGGACTTGGTGGCCGGCGCGAAGCGCGTCATCATCGCGATGGAGCACACCACGCGCGACGGCGGACACAAGATTCTCGACAGATGCACGCTGCCGCTGACCGGCGTGAACGTCGTCAACATGATCGTCACCGAGCTTGCCGTCATCGACGTCACGCCCGACGGCCTGGTTCTGCGCGAGATAGCGGCGGACACCACGGTCGACGCGGTGAAGCAGGCGACCGGCGCGCCGCTGACGGTCGCTTCCAGACTGGGGACATTCTCGTGAGCGCGCATTCCGATACGGACGCCGTCATTCTCGGCGCCTGCCGTACGCCCATCGGCTCGTTCGGCGGGGGCCTCAAGGACTTCACCGCCGTGGATCTCGGCGCCATCGTGATCAGGGAAACGATCGCGCGGTCCGGCGTGCAGCCGGCGGAGGTCGGCGATGTGGTGATGGGCTGCGTGCTGCAGGCCGGCGCCGGCATGAACGTCGCCCGGCAGGCGGCGCTCAAGGCCGGTCTTCCCGTGGAGGTCCCGGGCGAAACCGTGAACCGCGTCTGCGGCTCGGGCCTGCAGGCGGTCGTGCACGCCGTGGAGGCCATTCGCGTCGGCTACGTCGACGCCATCGTCGCCGGCGGCACCGAATCCATGTCGAACGCGCCGTATTTGCTGAAGGGCGCCCGCTGGGGCTACCGCATGGGGAACGGCGAAGTCGTCGACTCGATGCTGCTCGAAGGGCTGACGTGCGCGATCAACTCGTGTCACATGGGGGTGACGGCCGAGGAGATCGCGACGCGTTACTCCGTGTCGCGCGCCGACCAGGACGCCTTCGCGGCCGAGAGCCAGCAGCGCGCGGCGCGCGCGATCGCCGACGGCAGTTTCGCGGCGGAGATCGTGCCCGTGATGGTCCCGCAGAAGAAGGGCGAGCCGGTCCGGTTCGACACCGACGAGTACCCGCGCGCGGGCACGACGGTCGACAAGCTCGGGGCGCTGCGGCCCGCGTTCAGGAAGGACGGATCGGTGACGGCCGGCAACGCGTCCGGGATCAACGACGGCGCCGCGGCCATGGTCGTCGCGACGATGGCAAAGGCCAGGAAGATCGGCGCGACGCCGCTCGCGCGGGTCGTGTCGTACGCGTCGACCGGCGTCGACCCGATGATCATGGGGATGGGGCCGGTGCCGGCGATCCGCACGGCGCTCGACCGTGCGGGGCTGAAGGCGGGCGATATCGATCTGTTCGAGCTGAACGAGGCGTTCGCCGTGCAGTCGGTCGCGGTGGCGCGCGAGCTCGGCCTCGATGCAGCGAAGGTCAACGTCAACGGCGGCGCGGTCGCGCTCGGCCATCCCATCGGCGCGAGCGGCGCGCGCATCCTGACCACGCTCGTGTACGCCCTTCGCTCGCGCAAGGGGCGTTACGGGGTGGCGTCGCTGTGCATCGGCGGCGGCATGGGCATCGCCATGGTGGTGGAGCGAACGTCGTAGTGTCCGGCGTCGACCGGACGCGCGCGATCTCGATCCGTCGCGCCGCGCTCGACCAGGTTCTCGCACACGCGCGCGCGGCGTTGCCCGACGAGTGCTGCGGCCTCCTGCTCGGCACCGGGTCGGGCATCGTTGCGGTCCACCGCGCGCGCAACCTCGAACCGTCGCCGACCCGCTTTCTGATCGACCCCTCGGACCACTGCGCGGCGCTGCGCGCCGCGCGCCACTCCGGCGTGGAGGTCGCGGGTGTATATCACTCGCACCCGGCCGGAGCCGCCGTGCCGTCGCGCCGCGACCTCGCGGAAGCCTCGTATGCGGACTACCTCTATCTCATCGTGGGGCTCGTCGAACCGGTCGATGTCAGGCTGTTCGCGCTCGACGCGGGGAACTTTCTCGAGCTGACCTTCGTCCCTGTGCCGTAGATGCGAGCGATCGCCGTCCTGGCGGCACTGGCGATGTGCGCGGTGGCGACGCCGGTTCGCGCGCAGCAGACCGCGCCGGCGCCGCCGCCGCGCCCCACCGTCCGCCAGGTGCACGTCGCGGGAACGCGCGAGCTCTCCGACCGCGTCGTCCTGACGGCCGCGCACGTCCACGTGGACGAACCCCTGCCCGACGCTCCGGACGCGATCGCGAAGGACATCGAGCGTCGATATCGAAGCGACGGGTACACGTTCGCGCGCGCGGTCGTCTCGTTCGACGAGGGATCGGGGACCCTCGACGTCACCGTTGACGAGGGCGTCATCGACGGCGTCGAGTTTCAGGGTGTGAGCGAGCCGCTCGCGCGCGGGCTCGAGGAGGACTTCGCGCTCCGCGCCGGCGACGTCTTCAATCGGGATCGCGCCGACGAAGCGCTTCGCGCGCTGCTGCGTCCGATGCGCGGCGCCGTCACCGCCGGCCACGTCGCGCCGGGCACGTTCACCGACAGCCGCGAGCTTCGCCACGGGCCGTTCGACCTCGTCGAGCGCAACGGCCGTCGCATTCTGCTGGTCGGCCTGCGCGAACCCCAGGGCCGGTTCCACCTGGCGTCCGATCTGGGTGAGCGCGAGGACTGGTACACGCCGGTGGACGGCTTCGTGCCGTCGGTCGGATTCGGCGCGGCCGTCTACGATCACGAGCACTTCAATCATGCGTACGTCGCCGGCCACCTGTCCGCCAAGCTCGCGTCGGGCCGCATCGGTTACGCGCTCGGCTTCGAGCGGCCGTTCTTCACAAAAGCCAGGCTGTTCGTCGGCGGCGAGCTCCGCGACCTGACCGGCACCGACGACGCGTGGCGGCTGTCGTCGGCTGAGGCCAGCGTCGCCGCCATCGGCCCGCACAAAAGCTATCGCGACTACTTCCGCCGCCGCGGCGTGCAGATCACGGCCGCATGGCGCGTCCGCCGGCAGCTCGAACTGCTGTTCGCCTGGCGCGACGAGCACCAGTCGCCGCTCGCCGACGAAGCCGAATTCAGCGTGTGGAACGGCGGCGACAGCTTTCGCCCGAACATCCGGGCGGCCGACGGCCGGCTGAGCGCTCTCCTCATCGGCGCGACGCTGTCGAGCGAGGACTTCGAGCGCGAGTCGCTCCAGGCGACCTATCGGAGGCACCAGCTCGATTCCTTCTACGGCGCGCCGCTCACCGAGTGGGCGGACGGCGGTCAGCCCCTGTGGCGTGTCGATTGGACGTCCGAGATCTCCACGCCGGGCGTCCTGCAGAGCGACTTCGACTTCCGCCGCCACATCGTCGCCGAGCGTCTGACGATGCCCCTTTCGCCACACCAGGCGTTCGCGGCGCGCGCCATCGGCGGCTGGTCGGGGGGCGTCCTGCCGCCGCAGAACCAGTTCGCCATCGGCGGCCTGGGATCGGTCCACGGCTATCCGTTCAAACAGGAAATCGGCGACAGCCTGGCGCTCGTCAACCTCGAGTACCTGCTCGGGTGGAAAGACGGCCTGCATGTCGTCGGGTTCTTCGACGCAGGCCGCGTCGCGCCGACGGGCGGCGATGCTCCCTGGCTCAAAGGCGTGGGATTCGGGATAGGCCTCGACGGGGTGCGCGTCGATTTCGGCTACCGCCTCAGCGCGGTCCCGAGCTCGCTGCAGGTGCTCGTGAGATTCGGGCGCACGTTCTGATCCCCTTGACGACCGACGACATGCTGCGACGCGTGCTCGGCGCGTTCCTGCTCGTCTGCTGCTCCGCGGCGCCCGCGGCGGCGCTCGACGTGCGCGTCAAGACGGTGCACGCGCCCGCCTCGGTCGTGCAGGCCACGCTCGAGCTGCGCGATCTGCTGCCCGACCGGTTGAAGCGCGTGCTCGACGACGGCGGCGTCCTGCACCTGCGGGTGCAGGCGGAGCTCTGGCAGGCGCGGCCGGTGTGGGACCGCCTGGTGTATCCGGCCATCGTGCGGGTGTTCAGGGTGGTGCGATCGCCGGGTGACGGCGGCATCACGGTCACGGACCCGACCGGCACCGATTCCACGTACAAGAAGCTCCCTGATCCGATGGCGATGACGCTCGATCTCGGAGACGCCGGACGAATCGACGCATCCGGGCAGTACTACGTGCACGCCGTGGCGACGCTCGGCACGATTGCCGATCGCGACATCGACCAGATGGGCGATGCGGTGTTCGGGAGCCCGAACGAGGCCGGCAGCCTCGGCTCGCTCGGCCGGATCGTGTTCAGCAAGATCCTCGAGATCAGCGATTACCTGCAGTCGACGACCGGGGAGATCAAGGGCCGTCGGCTTTCGGGCGCCGCGATTCGAGCCCGCTAGCCGGGCGTGGCCGTCGCTTACTCGTCGCGCAGGGCGACGATCGGATCCACGCGGCTGGCGCGCAGCGCAGGCACAAGGCTCGCGATGGCCGCAATCGCGACCAGCAGCCCGGACACGGCCGCGAACGTCGAGAAATCGGTGGCGCTCGTGCCGTAGA
Organism: Betaproteobacteria bacterium; assembly: GCA_050257855.1. Taxonomy (GTDB): domain Bacteria; phylum Acidobacteriota; class Vicinamibacteria; order Vicinamibacterales; family CAVVIG01; genus JBLMXQ01. Next base: position 7,889 of record JBLMXQ010000076.1, read on the forward strand.
GGAGCGACTTGAGCAGCCGCGTGGTGGCGGCCGCCAGCACGAGGCCGATGGCGATGCCCCCGGCCGCGAGGCGCAGCCCTTGTGCGACGATGTCGAGGATGACGCCGCGCGGGCTCGCGCCGAGCGCCATTCGCACGCCGATTTCCCGCCGGCGCTGCGCGACGACGAACGCCAGCACGCCGTAGAGGCCGATGGCCGCCAGCCCCACGGCGACGCCGCCGAACAGCGAGAGCAGGGTGACGCCGAACCGCCGGCGCGCCAGCGAATTCGACAGCCGCTCGTCCATCGTCTGCAGCGCGCCGACCGGCTGGTCCTTGTCGAGCGCCCAGATCGCGCGCCGCACCGCCGGGGCGAGCGTCGCTTCGGCGGCGCCGGTCCGGAGCGCGACGGTCATCGCGGCCCACGGATCCTGCCGGTACGGCATGTAGAACGTCGGCCGCGGCGGCGCGGCGAGCGACGCATGCCGGACGTCGCCGACGACGCCGACGATCGCGATCGGGTGATCGGTTTCGATGGCGATGGTGTGTCCGATCGGATCCTCGCCGGGCCAGAACATCCGCGCCATGGACTGACTGATCACCGCGACGGGCGCGCGTCCTGGACCGTCGGCGTCCGTGAAGTCGCGGCCGCGCACGATCGGGATTCCGAGAGCGTCGAAGTAGCCCGGGCTCACGGCACGGTAGTCGGCGTTGGCGGGCGGCGTCGGCGAGCGCCCGTCGATGTCGAGGCCGCGGCTGCTGTTGCCGGGGGAGAGCGGCAGGCGGGTCGTGGCGCCCGCCGCTTCGACGCCCGGAATCGCCCTCAGGGATGCGAGCGCCCGGTCGAAGAACTCTGCCTGCTGTTCCGGCGCGCGATATCGCGCCGTCGGCAGGTTGAGCGCGAGCGTGAGGAGGTGATCCGGCCGGAATCCGGCCGGTACGCGCTGCAGCTTGACGAGGCTCCTGAGCGTCAGCCCCGCGCCGACGATGAGCACGAGCGAGAGGGCCACTTCGCCCGCGACGAGCGCGGCGCGCAGCCGTCGCATGCCGGCGCCGCGTCCGCCGCGCGCCGACTGCTTCAGGTCCTCGTGCAGGTCCGCGCGCAGCGCCTGACGCGCCGGCGCGAGGCCGAACAGGAGGCCGGCTCCCATCGAGGTGGCGAGGCAGAAGATCATGACCGTCGCGTTGACGTGGACGTCCGCGGTCGCGAGATCGGCGGGGCGCAGCGCCGCGAGGGGACCGACGACCCACATCGCGAGCAGCAGACCGCCGCTCCCGCCCGCCAGGCCGAGCAGGCTGCTCTCGACGAGCAACTGGCCGACGATCCGCATGCGGCCGGCGCCGAGCGCGAGGCGGACGGATATCTCCTGCTGGCGCCCGGCCGCGCGCGCGAGGAGCAGGCCGGAGACGTTGGCGACCGCGACGAGAAGAAGGAGCCCGACGGCGAGGAACAGCAGCCGCAGCGTGGGCCGCACGTCGCCGACCAGATCGTCGTGAAGGGCGGTCACCCTCACGCCGGTGGTCGCGTCGGAGTCCGGATACTCGCGGGCGAGCCCCGCGGCGACCGCCGTCATCTCTGCCTGCGCGCGCTCGGGAGCGATGCCGGGCTCGAGGCGGGCCAGCGCGAAGAGATAGTTGTGATCGCGCTCGCCGCTCGGGTCTCCGCCGAGCCGTCGCGGGTCGTCGGGCACACGCCAGTGGGGCGGTACCCAGACTTGCGCCCCGTCAGGGTAGTCGATCTGCTGCGGCAGGACGCCGACGACCGTGTAGATCTCGC
>JBLMXQ010000077.1:0-26672 GCA_050257855.1 Betaproteobacteria bacterium
GAGCGGCGAAGCTTCACCGTCTTCGCGCCGAACGCGCTTCGGCGAGCCAGGAAGCGAACGGGGCCCGGTGGCCCTCCCGGTCTTCAAAACCGGTTGCTCCCTGCTCACACGGGGAGGCTCGGTTCGACTCCGAGGCGCTTCCGCCACATTCCGGAATCTAGCGCTCGTGCGGATCGGCGTCGGTCACGCGCAGGACTGCCAGCACGGCGGCCGTGTCGCGAAGGTCGTCGAACACGACGTCAGCGCCCGCGGCGCGCAGTGCCGCGACGTCGTAGCCGCCGGTTGCGACCGCAATTGAACGCGCGCCGCCCGCTGCGGCGCAGGCCACGTCGAGCGGCGTGTCGCCGATGACGACGACGTCCGCGGCATCGACGGCCGGCCCGCCGCACATCCGCACGCGCTCGACCGCCCTCGACAGCAGGCCGTTTCGATCCGGCGCGGCGTCACCGAACGCACCGCACTCGAAATAGCGCCACAGGTCGAAGTATTCCAGCTTCACGCGCGCAGCCCGCTCGTAGTTGCCGGTGAGCAGCGCCAGATAGACATCGTCGCGGGCGGCGAGCGCGTCGAGGAGCGGGCGGACGCCGGGCATCACGCCTTTGCGCAGCGCGGGCACGCCGATTTCGCGTGCGAGGTGGTCGACATACACGTCGACGAAGCGATCGAGCTCCGTCGGCGGGATCCCGTGCGCCGCGGCGGCGTCGGCGAGGATCCACGCGTCGGTCCGGCCGGGCATGTGGATGCCGGAGAACGCGTCCTTGATACCGAACAGGTCCTCGAACGCGCGAGTCATCGCCCGCACGCCGGCTCCGCCGGTCAGCACAAGGGTACCGTCGATGTCGAAAAGGAGGAGTCTGGCCATCCCGGAGTCGCGCATTGTACGTCGAACTCCGGACGGGGAGGTCGGTCGATCGCCGCCGCCGCTTCAGCCTTCGGCCCGGATGTTGCCGGCCCGCGGGCCTTTCGCCGATGGTTCCTCGTCGAAGACGACGCGCTGGCCTTCGTTCAACTGGTCGAAACTGCCCTGGACGGCGCTCCGGTGGAAGAACCACTCCTGCCCGCTGTCGTCGCGGATGAATCCGAACCCTCTGTCCCGAACGAGTCGCTTGATCGTGCCGCTCGGCATCCGAGTCTCCTTGGGGGGCGCGTTGCCCCGGGGACGGATTATCAATATTCGTTCCACCTCAACTTCCGGGTCAGACACGGGGCTTTTTGCCGGGAAATCACAAAAGCTCATCCGAAACAGGACACGAGATGCAGTCCGCGTATACAAACCCGTTGCGGTTCACCGGCGGCCGAACCAGCGCTTCCGGGCTTCCGTCAAACGGCCGGAGGCCGGCTCATGAGTGAGAACGCGCGACCTCAGCGCGCTGGCAAAGCCGCGATCGGCTGTCGCCGCCACCAGCGCGAGCTGCCGATGGGCAGCGATGCGATGGAGATCGGCGGCGAACGCCGCGACGCGCGCGGGCGCGACCGACGCGGAGACGTGCTCGAGCAGGAGGATCGCCGGCTCGAGCGCCAGCGCGCGGCCGACCCTGACGCGCGTCCGGAGTTCGCCGTCGAGCTCCGCCACCGGGCGCTCCAGCGTCGACTCCGGCAGACCGGCTTCGAGCGCCAGCGCCGTCGCCCGCCCGCGGACCGAATCCGGCGGCGGCTCGATGTCCAGCGTGAAGGGCACGGCGAGGTTCTGCACGACCGACAGCGACTCGAGCAGCACGGCTCGATCGCTGACGATGCCGACGCGATCGATCGTCGCGAGCCACTCGGCGCCATCGGCGATCGAAGAGGTGTCCCGGCCGAACAGCCGCACGGCGCCCTCGTCGGGCAGGATGGCGCCCGTGATCAGGTTGACCAGCACTTCGGCTGCGGGTCGATCGAGGCCGACGATGGCGACCTGCTCGCCGGCCGCGACGTCGAGGCGCACGATCCGGAGCGGCCGCAGGCCGCGGTAGTCTTTCGACACGCCGGCGAGCTCGACGACCGGAGCCGTCACGCGCCGAGGCGGCGGTTCAGGTCGTCGACGACGCGGCCTGAAACGTTGAGCGCGTCGAGTTCGATCTTGAACGCGGCGAGATTGCAGGCGATCGCGCCGTACGCGATCGCGGCGTGGACCATCGGCGGGAGCACGCCCGTGTCGACGCTCGCGCCGACGAGCGCCGTCACGATGGTGAGGGCCATGGCGAGCGTGGAGATGGAAAACACCGGCTTGCGCGCCGCCACGATGCGCTGGTAGTAGTCGCCGGACACGTGCTCCTCGGCCATCGCCTCCTTGACGGCTTTGCCCTTGCCGATGAAATAGAACATCATCATCGAGTGGGCGAGCAGAACGACCATCGTCGAGAAGATGCCGAAGGAGATGTGCCGCGCGACGTCCGTCCCGAGCAGGCCGGCGACGGCGGTGGTGACGAGGCCGGCGAGCCCGATGCCGACCGCGGTCAGGAGCGCTTGAGCCACCTCGATATTCTACGCTGCGCGCTTGGGGCCCAATCAGCCCCGGCGCTCTCGAGCGCGCGCCTCGAGGCGGGCGAAGGCGTCGGCCGGCAGCTCGACGCTGCCCGGACCGGCCGAGCCGTGCGAGGGATCGCCGTGATAGTCCGACCCGCCCGAGACGGCGACGCCGAGTCTGTCCGCGAGCGTCAGATACCGCCGCGTCGCTCCGGAATCGTGATCGACGTGGTACGCCTCGATTGCATCCGCGCCGTCGCGGACGAAGCCGGAAATCCACTCGTCGCGGCCGACGAGGCCCGGGTGCGCGAGCGAGGCCAGACCGCCGGCCGCGTGGATGCGCGCGAACACGTCGGCCGGGTCGGCGCCGACCCGCGGCACGAACGCGGGGCGGCCGCGCGCCAGCCATCGGTCGAACGCCTCGCTCGTCGTCGCGACGTACCCGCCGGCGACGAGCGCGCGCGCGATCCACGGTCGGCCGACCGAGCGGGCGCGATCGTCGAGGCCCGGCTGCAGGACGGCGCCCGCGTCCAGGGCGATGCCGAGCGTGGCGAGGCGATCGAGCATGGCGCGCACGCGGTCGAACCGCAGCTGCCGCTGCTCGGCGAGAAAGGCCTGCAGCGCGGGCGCGTCGGCGTCGAGGAAATAACCGAGCACGTGCACGTCGACCCCGTCGCGAATGGACGTGATTTCGATGCCCCGGACGAAGGTCAGGCCGGCCGCGCGGCAGGCGTCGGCCGCCGCCGCGCACCCGGCGAGCGTGTCGTGATCGGTCACGCTCATCACGCGGACGCCCGCGGCTGCGGCGCGCGCGACCAGCTCCGGCGGCGTGCAGCGGCCGTCGGATGCGGTCGTGTGCATGTGGAGGTCGATCACCGGGGATGCTGGCCCAGGCGCTCCTGCAGCGAGCGATACTCGCGAATCAGGAGATTCAGGTGGGTGCGCTCCTCCTCGGCGAACTCGAGAAAGATCTGCTTGCCCTCGGAGTCCTCGAAGCGCTCGCCGTATCGTTTGAAGAACCTGTGCGAGCCGCGCTCGCACTTGATGCCGATGAGGAGCGCCTGCTGGTCGTCGATGCCGCCCTGGCGCAGCTTCTCGGTCCCTTCGGCGAACAGCCCGCTGGCAGCCCCCTTGAAGAACAGAAACGTGGGCCGCTTCTCGAAGTCCGGATCCCTGGCGCCGAGCTCGCGGTACCGCCGCTCGAGCGTGCCGAGGTGCTCCTGCTCTTCGGCGGCGAGCCGCTGGAACATCGAGCGGCCGCGCGGATCGCTCGTGACCGCCGCCGCGCGCGTGTAGAACGCCAGGCCGCTGCGCTCGGTGGCGATCGCGATCCGCAGCGCGTCGCGCGCGAACACGAGCTCCGTGGTGGCGCCGTCCAGCGTGGCCGCGGAACGGCCCGTCCGGCACTCCTCGCACCGGCCGTGCACCTGCACGACGGTCTGCACCGGCGCAAAGCCGCGCGCCGCCGCGATCTCCTCGACGAGCGACTCCACGTCAGAGCTGAGGAACTCGGACGAGCGATGACAGACGTCGCAGATGAGGTGAAAGTGCCGCGGGTGTCGGTAGGACGGCTCGAAGCGGAACCGCCCTTCGCCGAAGTCGACCTTGTTCGCCAGCCCCTGGTCGACCATCCACTGCAGCGTGCGGTACACGGTCGCGCGGCCGATGCCGCGGTCCTCCGCGCGCACGAGCTCGAACAGATCGTCCGCGCTCAGATGTCCCTGATGGCGCAGGAAGACATCGAGGATCCGATCGCGCTTGCTCGAACGTTTGCCGCCCGCAGGGCGGAGCCTGGTGAGATCGGGAAGCTGACGATCCATGCTGGAGCCGGCGAACCGGCGAATCGGCGACCCGGCGAGGCGCCGATCGCCATGCACCGTTCACCAGCTCACCGCATCGCCACTCGACTCGGTTATTCGACGCTGAACGACTGGCCGCAGCCGCAGGTCGAGGTCGCGTTCGGGTTCTTGATGGTGAACCCGCCGCCGGTGATCGTGTCCACGAAGTCGACCTCGGCGCCCTTCAGGTACCGGACGCTGATCGGGTCGACGAACAGCTTCACTCCGTGAGACTCGAACACCTGATCGCCGGCGCCCTGGCCGTTGTCCTCGATCATCAGCCCGTACTGGAAGCCCGAGCATCCGCCGCCCTGGACGAACACGCGCAGGCCGCTGCCGGCCTTGTTCTCTTCGGCCAGCAACTCGTTGATTTTGGCGGCCGCCACTTCAGAGACGTTGATCATTTGTCGCTCCCTCCGCCGAGGCATCACACCTCTCAGGATTCCTCCCATTATAGCAACATCCCCATTGATATACTGCAGGGCGTCTTCCGGCGTAAACGCCACACGGTCAGCGATATGCCGCATTCCCCCGTCGCCGCGCCGGACCGCGGCGTCCTGCTCGCTTCCGCGCGCGCCCGCTGGGACGCGGTCGGGGCTGCCCGCCCCGACCTCGCCCCGGCGATCGAGCTGCAGCGGCGTCTGCTGACGCTGGTCATCGACCTCACCGACGAGATCCGGCGCGGACGCGTGCCGCGCCTGTCGCTGCCGCCGAAATACGTCGCCGCCAAGCTCGCGCGCGGCATCCCGGCCTTCGCCGGCGAACCGATTCCGCTGCCGGTCGCGTCGCTGACGCGCCCGCTCCTCCAGGTGTGCGACGAGCTGGCGGCCGGAGGCGCGCGCGAGCCGGCCGAGCACGTCCGCGCGGCAATCGACGGCGGGAGCATCGATCCGGGCGCGCTCCTGGCCGCCTCGCTCGCACGCGATCAGCACGCCATTCGAAGCGGCAGCGTGCACCGCGGCCTCGCGCCCGACCTGGTGTGGCTCGTGGCCGAGCTCGTGGTCAGTCCTTTCGCTCACGCGCTCCAGCAGTCGCTGTTCGGCCCGGCCGACGCCGGATCGCCGCTCGGCGACGCGCTGGCCGCGTGGAGCCACGGCTACTGCGCGGCCTGCGGATCATGGCCCGCGCTCGCCGAGGTGGTGAACGGGCGACGGCTGCTGCGCTGCTCGTTCTGCGCGACCGCGTGGGAGCTGCCGACCTATGCGTGCGTGTACTGCGGCGAAGCCGGCGAGCCGTTCGTCACCGCCGCACCGAACCAGGAGCGGGCGGACCGGCGCGTCGAGGTCTGCGGCTCCTGCAGCGGCTACCTCAAGGCGGTCGAGGTTCCCGAGCCGTCGTCGTTTCCGCTGCTGGCGATCGCCGATCTCGAGACGATGGATCTGGACGTGGCGGCGATGGAGCACGGGTACGCGCGGCCGCCTCTCAAGGAGTTCGGCCGCGCGAAGGCGAAGGGCTGAGAGAGGGCTCAGGGACGAGCGGCTCGGGACGAAGGGCCTACGCGCCAATCGTCTCGAGATGCCGACCCGACTCCTGCTCGACGTCCTTGTGCAGGCTGTTGCCGTGCGCGTCCATCGTCACAATGGCCGGGAAGTCCTCGACGGTGAGGTGCCACATCGCCTCGGGCGTGCCGAAGTCGAGCAGCGACACGCCGTCGACGTTCCTGATCGCGCGCGCGTAGAACTGCGCGGCGCCGCCGATGGCGTTCAGGTACACCGCGCCGTGCCGTTCGAGCGCCGCAAGCGTCGTCGCGCCCATGCCGCCCTTGCCGATCACCGCGCGCACGCCGTAGCGCCTGATCACCTCGCCCTGATAGGGCTCCTCGCGGATGCTCGTCGTCGGTCCCGCGGCCTTGATCGCCCACGTGTCGCCCTCTTTCACGGCCACCGGTCCGCAGTGGTAGAGCACGGCTCCATTCAGATCGACCGGCGGATCGTGCTTCATCAGATACGAGTGCACGGCGTCGCGACCCGTGAACATCCGGCCCGAGATCAGCACCACGTCGCCGACCTTCAGCTCGCGGACCTGCGCCTCGCTGAGCGGCGCCTGCAGGCGGATCTCGCGTCCGGTCCGCACGAAACCGGCCTGATCGAGCATCGGAACGATCGGATGCGACGGGTCGCGATACAGCCACCGCTCGATGGCGCCGGTCGACGCGTTCAGCACGACACCGAGCCGGCGGAACGCCCAGCAGTCGTAGGCGACCGAGACGAAAAAGCTGGCCGGCAGGCGGTTGATCGCGCCGATCTTGCAGCCGATCAGCGTGACCTTTCCGCCGAACCCCATCGGCCCGATGTCCAGGCTGTTGACCGTGCTCATGATCGACGCCTCGAGCTCGGCCAGCCGCGGATCCGGATTCACGTCGTCGAGCGTGCGGAAGAGTTGCTCCTTGGCGTGCAGGTAGCCGGCGGTACGATCGCCGCCGATGCAGACGCCGACCGCGCCCGGGCTGCAGCCCTTCCCCTGCGCCTGCCACACCGCGTGGAGAATGCACTTCCTGACGCCGTCCAGGGTCCGGTCCGCGCGGCCGAGGTGGGGGAGCTCCACAGGCACGGAGTACTGCACGTTCGTGTTCTCGCAGCCTCCACCCTTCAGGATCAGGCGCACGTCGATCTCGTCCTTCTCCCACTGCTCGAAGTGGATGATCGGCGTGCCCGGCCCGAGGTTGTCGCCCGAATTCTTGCCGGTGATCGAATCGACGGAGTTCGGCCGCAGCTTGCCGCGGCGCGTGGCCTCGGCGACGGCCTCGCGGATCCGCTGACGCATCCAGATCTGATTGGCGCCGACCGGCACCTTGATCTCGAACGTCGGCATGCCGGTGTCCTGGCAGATCGCGCCCTCGTGATCGACGGCGAGGTCGATGTTCTGCGCGATGATGGCGAGCGCCTGGCCGGCGCGCGTGTCCGCCGGCTCGGCGCCGAGCGCGCTCTTCATGGCAGCGCGGACGTCGGGCGGCAGATCGGTGGAGGTACGAATGACGAGCTGAAGGATGCTCTCGAAGAATGATGGCAGCATACGAGAAAAGTATACTGGGGCTGGGGGCCGGGCGCTCGGGTGGTCGAAAGGGCTCCGGGCTCAGGGCTGAGGGCTGAGGGGATGCAATTCCGGACCGAACGCGACCCGCTTGGCGAGCTGCAGGTACCGGCCGACGCCTATTACGGGGTTCAGACCCAGCGGGCTGTCGAGAACTTCCCCATCAGCGGACTGCGCGCGCCGGCCGAGCTCGTCACCGCGACCATCCTGATCAAGAAAGCGGCCGCGCAGGCGAATGCCTCGCTCGGGCGCCTCGATCGCGCGGTCGCCGACGCCATCGTGGCGGCGGCGGACGAGATTCTGTCGGGACGCATGCGGGATCAGTTCGTCGTCGATGTCTACCAGGCGGGCGCGGGCACGTCGCACAACATGAACGCGAACGAGGTGCTCGCCAATCGCGCGGCCGAGATGCTGGGCGAGCCGCGCGGGCGCTACACGCGCGTGCACCCGAACGATCACGTCAACATGGGGCAGTCGACGAACGACGTGTTCCCGGCGTCGACGCGCCTCGCCCTGCTCCTCGGCGCCGAGCCGCTCGTGAGCTCCGCGGACGCCCTGGCCGGCAGCTTCGCCCGCAAGAGCGGGGAGTTCGCGCACGTCCTGAAGACCGGCCGCACGCACCTGCAGGACGCCGTGCCCTTGACGCTCGGCCAGGAGTTCGGCGGCTACGCGGCGTGCATCGAGCGCGGCGCGCGCGACGTGTCGGACGCCGCCGAGCAGCTGCTCGAGCTCAATCTCGGCGCGACTGCGGTCGGCACGGGCCTCAACGCCGGCGACGAGTTCCGCCACGCGATCGTCGCCAACCTCGCGCGCGACACCGGCCTCACACTCAGGCCGGCCGACAACCTGTTCCGCGTCACGCAGAGCATGGGCGACGTGCTGGCGTTCTCCGGGGCGATGCGGCGGCTGGCGGTGGAGCTCGGGAAGATTGCGAGCGACCTGCGTCTCCTGAGCATGGGGCCGCGCGCCGGGATCGCGGAGATCGCGCTGCCGCCGGTGCAGCCTGGATCGTCAATCATGCCGGGGAAGGTCAACCCCTCGGTCCCCGAGATGGTCAACCAGGTCTGCTTCCAGACGATTGGCTGCGACATGACGGTGGCGATGGCCTGCGAGGCGGGACAGCTGGAACTGAACGTGATGATGCCGGTCATCGCGTGGAACGCGCTCCACGCGTCCACGATCCTGCGCGAGGCGATGCACGTGCTCCGCACGCGCACCGTGGACGGCATCGAGGCCAACGAGTCGCGCGCCAGGGAACTGCTCGATCGCAGCACGGCGACGGCGACCGCGCTCAGTCCTTACATCGGCTATGCGGCCACGGCCGACATCGCGAAGGAGGCGGTGAAGACCGGACGCACGATCCGCGAGCTGGTCCTCGAGCGCGGACTGCTCGACCCGAAGCAGCTCGACGAGATCCTCTCGGTCGACGCGATGACGAAGGGCGGTGTGGTCGGACGGCCGGACGCCGCGGGCAGGGCGGGGCGGTCGTAAATGGGCGGCCAGGGCCTGCTGCGCGCGGCGCTCGTGCTGACCTGCATCGTGGGCGCAGCAGCTTCCCTTCCCGCCCAGCCTGGCCAACCCGTCCGGCCCGCCTTGCCTGGCCGGCCCGCCCCGCCGGACCGCTCCCAGCCCCCGGCCAAGACGCGACTGTTTCCGCCGCAGGATCTCGGGCTCATCGAGCCGCCCGATCGCGAGCAGTGGGGAAAGCCCGATCTGATCATGGACGCGCTCGGAATCGCCGACGGATCCGTCGTCGCCGATCTCGGCGCCGGCAGCGGGTGGTTCACGGTCAGGCTGGCGCGGCGGGTCGGTCCGAACGGCCTCGTCTACGCCGAGGACATCCAGCGCCAGATGATCGAGGTGATCAATCGGAACGTGCAGCGCGAGCAGCTGTCGAACGTGCGGACGGTGCTCGGGACGCCACGCGATCCGCGGCTGCCGCATGGCATCGACGCGGTGCTGATCGTCGGCGCGTATCACGAGATCGAAGACCCGGTCGCGCTGCTGACGAACGTCGCCGCGTCGCTCAAGCCGCAGGGTCGCGTCGGCGTCGTGGACTTCACGCCGGGTGGCGGCGGCCCCGGACCGGCAGCCGACGAACGCGTGAACCCCGATGCCGTCGTGAAGGCGGCGCGGGCGGCCGGCCTGCAGCTGCTGTCGCGCGAGGCCGTGCCGCCGTTTCAGTTCCTGCTGATCTTCGGCCGCTCGGAGGGAACGGTCAGCTCGCCCGCCGGCCGGTGAGCCACCACAGCCCGGGCATCACGCCTGCCGCGACGAGCAGCTTGAGGCAGTCTGCGATTACGAACGGAAGGAACCCGGCCGCGAGCGCACCCGACAATCCGCGTCCCGGCTGGGCGACCAGCGCGAGCCAGGCGACGCCGCCTGCGAAGACGATCACCAGCCCGGCGGCCATCGCCGCCACCGCGCCGAAATAGCGGCGATCGAGTCCGCGCCCGGCGAGCCAGCCGGCGACGAATGCGGCGAGCGGGTAGCTGAGGAGGTATCCACCGGTCGGACCCAGGATGCGCGCCACCCCCTGCGGCAGCGGCGACGCCGCGAACACCGGCACGCCGGCGATTCCGAGGGCGAGATACAGGAGCTGACTGGTCATGCCGAGTCGGGCGCCCAGCGCGGCGCCGCCGAGCAGGACGATCATCGGCTGGAACGTGAACGGCACGGGGGTGAACGGCAGCGGCACGCTCACCTGCGCCGCGACAATCGTGAGCACCGTGACGAACGCAACCGCCGCCGCGCGCCCGGCCGACCGCACCGCAGGCGAGGCGGCCGCGAGGGTCATCGAATCGAGGAACGTGGCCGAGGGGCCGATCGGCGATGCAGTCTGCGGCATGGGCGGATCTTAACGTATGCGTACGGTGCTGACAATTGCAGGCAGCGACTCCGGCGGCGGCGCCGGCATCCAGGCGGACCTCAAGACGTTCGCCGCGCACGGCGTCTACGGCGCGAGCGCCATCACCGCCGTGACCGCCCAGAACACGCTCGGCGTCACGGGCGCGGTTGCGCTGTCCGCCGACTTCGTGACCGCTCAGATCGAAGCCGTCGCGGGCGACATCACCCTGCACGCCACCAAGACCGGCATGCTGGCGACCGCCGCCATCGTCGAGGCGGTCGCTGCCGCGATCGTCGAGCTGGAGCTGCCGCTCGTCGTCGTCGATCCCGTCATGGTGGCCAAGAGCGGCGACCGCCTCCTGGACGACGATGCGGTCCAGACGCTGCGAACGGAGCTGCTGCCGAAGGCGTTCGTCGTGACGCCCAATATTCCCGAAGCGGAAACCCTCGCCGGATGCCGCATCGGATCGGCTTCCGACGCCCGCGAGGCGGCGCGGCGGATCCACCGGCTCGGCGCCGCGGCGGTGATCGTCACGGGCGGCCATGCGGCCGGCGACGAGGTCGTCGATCTGCTGTTCGACGGATCGGCGTTCGTGGAGCTGCGCACGCCGCGGATCGCGACGAAGAACACGCACGGGACAGGCTGCACGTTCGCCTCGGCGGTCGCCGCCAACCTCGCGCTCGGACGGCCCCTCCGAGAGGCCGCGACAGCCGCCCAGCAGTACGTCGCCGGGGCCATCCGTCACGCGCTGCCGATCGGCCACGGCCACGGCCCGCTCGATCATTTCTGGAACCGGCCTGTATACTGAAGAAGGTGCCGATGACTCCCCTTCTGGCGATCGGTCCCGAACCGCTCGGCCTCGAGCGGCTCATCGAGGCGGTCGCCGCCGGGCGCGGCGAAGCGGGCGCAGACGGCGCAGCGGTCGGATTCGTCGGCACGGTGCGCAACCACAACGCCGGGCGCCGCGTCCGATACCTGGAGTACGAAGCGTTCGAGCCGCTCGCGTTGAAGGCGTTCCGGCGCATCGCTGACGAGGTGGCGGCGCGCTGGCCGGGCACGCTCCTCGCGCTGCATCATCGGACTGGCCGCCTCGCGCTCGGCGAGGCAAGCGTCGTCATCGCCGCCGCGTCGGCTCACCGGGCCGATGCGTTCGCCGCGTGCCGCTATGCCATCGAGCGCGTGAAGCAGATCGCGCCGGTCTGGAAGCGCGAGTTCTTCGAGGGCGGCGACGTCTGGATCGAAGGCGCCACGGCCGACCCGGACGATGCCGGGGCGCGCGCCGCCGCGGAGAAGGCTGCGTGCGTGTGACCGTCAGGCTGTTCGCCCGCCTGCGCGATATCGCGGGCGACGAGCTGGTGCGCGAGGTCGCACCGTCCGCAACCGTTGCGACGCTCTGGCGGGACCTGACGATGGAGTTCCCCGGTCTCGCGCCGTACGAGCGGTCCGTCTCGGCAGCGGTGAACGAGGACTACGCGCGAATGGGGCGCGTGCTCGAGGACGGCGACGAGGTCGCCTTCCTGCCGCCGGTTTCGGGGGGATAGACGGGGTTCACGAGGTTCACGAGGTCCGGGGTTCACAGAGCGTCGAGCGGAGGCGTTAGCAGGCAAGATCCGGAGCGTGAGCGACGGCAGGCGCGTGGGGGTGGGGCCCCACGCTGAACCTAGCGGGGTTCACAGAGCGTCGAGCGGAGGCGTAGCAAGCAAGATCCGGAGCGTGAGCGACGGCAGGCGCGTGGGGGTGGGGCCCCACGCGGAGTAAACAATGTTCGACAAGCTGCAGGCGATCGAGGCGCAATACGACGAGCTGCTCGCGATGCTCGGCACGCCCGCGCTCCAGAGCAACCCGGCCGAGTACGCAAAGCAGGCGAAGGCGCTCTCCGAGCTCGAGCCGCTCGTGCAGAAGTTCCGCGAGTACAAGGTCGTCGAGCACGACGTGGCGCAGACCGAGGAGCTGGCCAACGCGGCCGACGCCGATATGCGCGAGCTCGCCCGCGAGGAGCTGAAGTCGCTCGTCGCCCGGCGCGATGCGCTCGTCGCCGAGCTGAAGGTCCTGCTCGTCCCCAAGGATCCGAACGACGAGAAGAACGTCGTGCTCGAAATCCGCGCCGGCACGGGCGGCGACGAAGCGGCGCTGTTCGCCGGCGAGCTCTTCCGGATGTACAGCAAGTACGCCGAGCGCCAGGGCTGGCGGCTCGAGGTGATGTCGAGCAGCGACACCGGGATGGGCGGCATCAAGGAGATCATCGCGACGATCGAGGGACGCGGGGTCTACAGCAAGCTGAAGTACGAGAGCGGCGTGCACCGGGTGCAGCGCGTTCCCGCGACCGAAGCGAGCGGCCGCATCCACACGTCGACCGCCACGGTTGCCGTCCTGCCGGAGGCCGAGGAGGTCGACATCCAGATCAACGAGAAGGATCTGCGCATCGACACGTTCTGCTCGAGCGGCCCGGGCGGTCAGAGCGTCAACACGACGTATTCGGCCGTCCGCGTCACGCACATCCCGACCGGGCTGGTCGTCTCGCAGCAGGACGAGAAGTCGCAGATCAAGAACCGCGCGAAGGCGATGAAGGTCCTGCGATCGCGCCTCTACGAGATGGAGATGCGCAAGCAGCAGGAGGCGATCGCCAAGGACCGCCGCAGCCAGGTGGGCACCGGCGAGCGCTCCGAGAAGATCCGGACCTACAACTTCCCGCAGAACCGGATCACCGACCACCGCGTCAACTTCACGACGCACCGGCTGACCGAGGTCCTCAACGGCGACCTGTCGGAGCTCCTCGACAACCTCGTCACCTACTACCAGTCCGAGAAGCTCAAGGACGCGACGACCGTCTCCTGAGCCGTGGCGTCCATCCACGCGCGGGTCGCTGAGGGCCGGGAACGACTCCGGCTTGCCGGCCTCGCCACCGACGAAGCGGATCTCGACGCGCGCCTGCTCGCCGAGCACGTCCTCGGGTGGGATGCGGCGCGCTTCTTCGCGTACGGGCACGAGCCGGAGCCGCCGGCGTTCCGGGACGCGTATTTCGCCCTCATCGGGCGGCGCATGGATCGCGAGCCGGTGGCCTACATCACCGGCCGTCAGGAGTTCTGGGACCTGGCCTTCGAGGTCACGCCGGCCGTGCTCATCCCGCGGCCCGAGACCGAGCTGATCGTGGAGACCGCGCTCGCCGAGTTCCCCGACCCGGACGCGCCGCTCGCCGTCGCTGACGTGTGCACCGGCAGCGGCTGCCTTGCGGTCGCGCTCGCGCACGAGCGCCTCCGGGCACGCGTCGTCGCGGTCGACATCTCCGAGCCGGCCCTCGCGGTCGCCCGGCGCAACGCCGAACGGCATGGCGTCGCCGACCGGATCGATTTCCGCCACGGCGATCTGCTCCAGCCGGCGGAGGGCCCCTTCGATCTCATCGTCTCGAATCCGCCGTACGTGCCCGAGGGCGACCGCGCGAGGCTGCCGGCCGAAGTGCGCGATCGCGAGCCGGCAGTGGCGCTGTTCGCCGGCGCGGACGGGCTCGACGTCATCCGGCGCCTGGTCCGCGATGCGGCCGTGCGCCTGACACCGGGCGGCCGCCTGATCGTCGAGATCGGGTACGGTCAGGCCCGGGCCGCCGGCGAGTTGATCTCCTCGGTGCGGGGCCTCACAATGATCGGCATTCGCAAGGACCTGCAGGGTATTCCCCGCACCGCGCTCGCACGCCGGGACTGACGGATACAGCCATGCCCGACTGTCTCTTCTGCAAGATCATCAACCGCGAGATTCCGGCGTCGATCGTCTACGAGGACGATCGGGTGGTGGCGTTCGACGACATCAACCCGCAGGCGCCCACGCACGTGCTCGTCGTGCCCAGGCGGCACATCCCGTCGTTGAACGATCTCCAGCCCGGAGACGATGCGCTCGTGGGCGAGGTGGTGCGCCGGGCGGGCCTGATCGCCGCGGATCGCGGGATTGCGGCGCCCGGCTACCGCACGGTCTTCAACACCAACAGGGAAGCCGGCCAGACGGTCTTCCACGTTCACCTGCACCTGCTCGGCGGCCGGTCGATGCACTGGCCGCCGGGCTGAGAAACGCAGGGGCCGGGGTCCGGGACGGCCCGTTCCTACAGGACCAGCAGGTACGACCCGCGTCGATTCGGCCGATCGAGGAAGAACTCGACCGCCCGGTAGCCGCGCGAAAAATACGTGGTGAAGATGTCGCGGGTCGCGTGCCGCCAGGCGAGCGCCAGATCCGGCGCACGAGGCAGCATGTCGGTGAACCCGACCGGAATGGTGACGGCGACACGCCGCGCGTCGAGATCGCGGCGCGTCTCGCCCGGCTCCAGCCACTCCCCGGCCTCGCGGACCCGGTTGACCGGCTCGATCGTCAGCACCGAGGCGAGCGGCGCTTCGCCGGCCAGCCGGCGCTTCACGCGGTCGTCCCGGATCCGCCACTCGGCCACGAAGCGATCCGTCGGGTTGCCCTTGTGCAGCGGACTGTCCGAGGCGCCGTAGACGTTCTCCTCGTACTCCCCGACGACGACACCGAGCTTCGCGAAGTTGAAGTGCGCGTTCATCGCCTGTAGCGGATCGTACGTCCACTCGATCAGATCGAGGCCCATCGCCATCGCGCGCTCGCGCTGCCGCCGCTTCAGCTCGAATCCGACGCCGGCGTTCCTGAACCGATCGACGACGCCGGTCATGTGAGACCACTGGGTCGGTCTGCGGTCGCGAATGCCGGGCAGCGAGTAGACGAACCCGATCAACTCGTCGCCGGCGAACGCGCCGATGAGGATGCCGCCGCGGTGGACCGTCACGACCAGGATGGGCACCGGCACGACGTCGTCGTATCCTGGGCCCCACACGACGCGCTCGAGCTCCACGACCCGCCCGAAGTCGTCCAGCGTCGTCAGGTCCCGGTAGGCGATCGCCGGGGTGGAGCCGAGGGTGGATCGGGGCATCGATGGCATCTGGTCATTCCGGCGTTGATTCGGCCGTCTGGACGCTCGATCGCCCGACGCCATCCATGCCCCAATTCACGTGGTGAGAAGCGGCGGCAGCTCGTCCAGCGTACGGATGACCGGTACGCCGCGCGCCCGCAGGTCGTCGACGGAAACGGTCGCCGTCCCGCTTCGCTGCAGCAGGATGGCGCGCATCCCCGCGCGCAGCGCGCCCTCGACGTCCTGCCGCACGCTGTCCCCGACCATCACCGCGTCGGCGGCCGTCACGCCCGCCTGGGCGAGCGCCGCGGTGAAGATGCTCGGATGCGGCTTCATCCGGCCGTGTTCGGACGACGAGACGGCCGCCGCGACGAGCCCCTGCAGCTCGAAGTGCGACTGGAACGACTCGAGACAGCGGTGCGAGTTGGAGATGAGGCCGATCCGCACGCCGGACGTGGCCAGCTCGCGCAGAACGCGCGGCACGTCCTCGTACAGCTCGAAATGATGGCAGGCGGCCCACTCCGTGTAGATCTCGCGGGCGCACGCGTCCACGGCCGGACCGCGGCCGCCCATCTGCTCGATGATATGTCGCGTATAGGCGACGAAGATCTCGGCGTCGTACGCCGCGTCGTCCGGACCGTCGAGCAGCGACGCGGCACTCGCGACCGCCCGCTCGAACCGGCTCTCGTCGACGTCCATCCCGTGGCGCCCGCAGAACGCCCGGTAGCCCTCGCCGCGAAACGTCGGGCCCGGATAGATGAGCGTGAAATCGACGTCGAAGAACACGGCGCGCGCCGTCACCACTTCACCACGTCACCACTTGACCACTTCACCAGTTCACCACTTCGCCAGTTCACCACTTCATTTCTTCGCCTCGTACGGCCCCGCGATGACGACCGTCGCCCGATCGGGATCGAGCAGCCGGCGCGCGACGTCGTGTGCCTGCTCGACCGTGACGGCGCGAAGGAGGTCCGGGAGCCTCAGATCGTAGTCGAGGCCGAGACCGAAGAACTCCACGGTCTGCAGGAAAGCGGCGATGCCGGCGTTCGTTTCGAGCGCCCGCGGCATCGATGCGATCAGATACTGGCGCGAGGCGTTCAGCTCCTTCGCACTCAGCCCCTCGAGCGAGACATGCCGCAGTTCCTCGTCGATCGAGGCGATGGCCCGATCGACGTCGGCAGGCCCGACGCCGGCCCGTACGGTGATCGGCCCCTGCATGACGTTGGCGTCGAGCGAGCTGAACACGTAGTACGCCATCCCCTGACGCTCGCGGATGCTGTCGCCGAGTCGGCCGCCCAGCGAGTACTGGCCGAGCGCGTTGTTCATCAGCCAGCCCGCATAGTAGTCCGGGTCGTCGCGCGTCATGGCCACGAAGCCGTAGGCGATGTCCGCCTGGGCCTTGTTCATCATCGGAATGACGAGGGACCGGCGGCCGGACACCGGAGCGACGGTGAGCACGGGCACGGGAGGCGGCTCCGGCTTGCGCCAGTCGCCGAACACGCGGTCCGCGGCGTCCGTCACGAGCGCCGTCGGCACGTCGCCGACTATCACGGCCGAGAGCCGGCCGGGAGCGAAGCGATCGGCGTGCAGGCGCACGAGGTCGTCGCGCGTCAGCGCCTCGACCGACTCCACGCTCCCTTTCGTCCGCCGTCCGTACGGGTGGCCGTCGGGATAGAGGAGCGCCATCAGCGCCTCGGTGGCTCTGACGGCGGGGTTGTCTTCGTCCTGGCGGATTGCCGTGATCACCTCGCCCTTGCGCGTGGCGATCTCGGTCTCGGGCAGGGATGGAGCGCGCACGATGTCGCCGAGGAGCGCGAACACCGGCTCGAAGTCCTCTGCAAGGCACGTGCAGGCGACGGTGAACAGGTGCCGTGTGACCGTCACCGCGAGCGCGATGCCGCGGCTGTCGAGCTCCTCCGCGATGTCGTCGGCGGTCCTGCGGTCCGTGCCGCGATCGATGACGCGCGACAGCAGGTACATCGCGCCGGGCGTGCCGACCGGATCGCAAACGGATCCCGCCCGGACCGCCAGGTTGATCGTGACCGCCGGGGTCGTCCGCACCTGCTTCGCCAGGACCACGGCGCCGTTGGAGAGCGACAGGCGCTCGGGCGAGAGGCCGGCAAAGGTCGCGCCCGGCATCACCGATCTCCGCCGACCGGCAGCGGATCGAACCAGCCGACCGTCAGATTGCTCCGCCGCAGGATCGAGGCGGCCGCCGCCTCCACCTGAACGGCCGTGACGGCGGCAAGGCGCGGCGCAAGCGTGAGGTACTGGTCGACGCCGCCAATCGTCTCGAAATATCCGAGCTGGTGGGCGAGGTTGGTGATGGAATCGACGTCGAAGATGAGGCGCGCCCGAAGCTGCGCCTTGGCCTTGTCGAGCTCCGCCGTACTGATGCCGTCGCGCGCGACCCGATCGAGCTCGTCGAGCAGGGCCGATTCGACCGACGCCAGCGGCGTGCCTTCCGTCGCGGTCACTGACACGGTGTAGAGGAACGGGTCTTCCGTCGGGAGGAGCGCGCCAGCCACGCTCGACGCGAGCCCGCGCTCGACGAGCGCGCGATACAGGCGCGCGCTGCGCTGCGGCGGCGGCAGGCGGAAGCTGGACCAGAGGTTCACGCCTTTGGCGCCGGTCAGGACCGCATCGAGCACGAGCGCGGGACAGAACGCCGCGTCGCTCACCGCCGGGGCGTGATAGCCGACTTTGAGGTACGCGGCCGTTCCCTCGCGCCGAATCGTGACGCGGCGCTCGCCGGCCTGCTCGGGCTCCACCGTTCGCAGACGCGGAAGCGGAGCGTCACCGGGCGCGATGCCGCCGAAATGCTGCTCCGCGCGCCGGATGGCGTCGGCCGCGTCCACGTCCCCCGCGATGACGAGGATGGCGTTGTTGGGCATGTAGTACCGGCGGTAGTGCCCGTACAGGTCCTCGCGCGTCATCGACTTCAGGTCGGGGAGCCAGCCGATTGTCGGGTGACGGTACGGATGGGCCTTGAACGCCACCGCGGTCAGCTCCTGATCGAGCAGCTGATCCGGATCGTTCTCGCCGCCGGCGAGCTCCGAGAGGATGACCGTGCGCTCCGACTCGCAGTCGTCGGGATGGTACAGGCTGCGCGCCATGCGCTCGGACTCGATGAACAGCATCCGATCGAGCGCGTCGCGCGTCGCCGTCTCCAGGTACGTCGTCTGATCGATCCAGGTGTAGCCGTTCCAGCTGCCGCCGAACTGCTCGATGATGCCTTTGACCTGATCGCGCGGAATGTTGGTCGTGCCCTTGAAATTCATGTGCTCGACCCAGTGCGAGACGCCGGTCAGGCCCGGAGGTTCGTCCTTCGAGCCGACCTTGTACCAGCACCAGACGGAGGCGAGCGGCGCCGTGTGCTCCTCGCGGACGAGCACCGTCAGGCCGTTGGCGAGCACGGTGCGCACGGGCGCGACGCTGGGACGAGCTTCCGCGGTCGTGACCATCGGATCATTATAGAATCGGTGGATACCCATGCCTGAGTGGAAAGACACCGTCAACCTGCCGCGCACGGACTTCCCGATGAAGGCCAACCTGCCGACGGCCGAGCCGCAGACGCTCGCCCGCTGGGCCGCGATGGACCTCTACGGCAGGATCTGCGCGCGCCGGAAAGGCAGGCCGAAATTCGTCCTGCACGACGGCCCGCCGTACGCCAACGGCAACATCCACATGGGCACGGCGCTCAACAAGGTGCTCAAGGACCTCGTCGTCAAGTCGCGATCGATGGCCGGGTTCGACGCGCCGTACGAGCCGGGCTACGACTGCCACGGGCTGCCGATCGAACTGCAGGTCGACCGCGAACTCGGCCCGAAGAAGCGCGAGATGAGCGTCGCCGAGTTCTGCCGCGCCTGCCGCGCGTACGCGCAGCGATACATCGGCGCGATGACCGAGCAGTTCGAGCGGCTGGGCATCCTCGGCAACTGGGACGACCCGTATCTGACGATGGACTTCCGCTACCAGGCGGCGATCGCGCGCGCGCTCGGCCGCTTCGTCGCGCAGGGACTCGTCTACAAGGGCAAGAAGCCGGTGCACTGGTGCATCCATTGCCGCACCGCGCTCGCCGAAGCGGAAGTCGAGTACGAGAACCACACGTCGCCGTCCATCTACGTCGAGTTCCCGCTGTCGGCGGACAGCGAGGGCGAGCTGGCGGGGCGCGTGCCGGCGCTCGCCGGCCGTTCCGTGTCGGTGCTCATCTGGACGACGACGCCGTGGACGATCCCGTCGAACCTGGCGATCGCGTTCCACCCCGAGTTCGACTACGCCGCGTACGACGTCGACGGACGCGCCGTCATCGTCGCCGAGGCGCTCGCGCAGCAGGTGGCCGCGGCCGCGGGACGCGAGTTCGGTCCGCCCGTGGCGCGCATGAAAGGCGCCGAGCTCGAGGGCATCCGCTTCCGGCACCCGCTGTACACGCGAGACTCGCTCGGCGTGCTCGCCGAGTACGTGACGCTCGAGGCGGGAACCGGAGCCGTGCACACGGCGCCGGGCCACGGCGCCGACGACTTCGCCACCGGCGTGCGGTACGGGCTCGAGATCTACGCGCCGGTCGGACCGGGCGGCCACTTCCTGGACACCGTCGAGCTGTTCGGCGGAATGCGTGTCTTCGACGCGAACCCCGAGATCGAGAAGGCGCTCGCCCGTCGCGGACGGCTGTGGCACCGCGAGGCGTTCTCGCATCAGTACCCGCACTGCTGGCGCTGCCACAACCCGGTGATCTTCCTGGCGACGTCGCAGTGGTTCATCGCGATGGACAAGCCGGGGCTGGCGGCTGGGGGCGCGGGGCTGGAGGGGCGCACGCTGCGGGCGGCGGCCCTTTCGAGCATCGACGATCAGGTGCGCTGGGTCCCCGCGTGGGGCCATGACCGCATGTACAACATGGTCGAGAATCGCCCCGACTGGTGCATCTCGCGCCAGCGCGTGTGGGGTGTGCCGATTCCGGCGGTCGACTGCGCCGCCTGCGGCGAAGCGCTGCTGACGACGGCGCTCATCGAGCGGACGGCACAGGTGTTCGAGCGGTACGGCGCCGACTCGTGGTACGAGCGGCCGATCGAGGAGTTCCTGCCGCACGGCCTGGCGTGCCCGTCCTGCGGCGGCACGAGCTTCGAGCGCGAGATGAACATCCTCGACGTCTGGTTCGACTCGGGATCGAGCCACGAGGCGGTGCTCTCGGTGCGCCCGGACCTCACCTGGCCCGCCGACGTATATCTGGAAGGCAGCGATCAGCACCGCGGCTGGTTCCAGAGCTCGCTGCTCGTCGGCCTCGGCACGCGCGGCCGGCCGCCGTTCGAGCAGGTGGTGACGCACGGCTTCATCGTGGCCGAGGACGGGCGGAAGATGTCGAAGTCGCTCGGCAATTCGATCGAGCCGTCCGAGATCCTCCGGGAGAGCGGCGCCGACATCCTGCGTCTCTGGGTGACCATGAGCGACTACACGCAGGAGGTGCGGCTCGGCCGCGAGGTGCTGCAGCGCGCCTCGGAAGCCTACCGCAAGATCCGCAACACGATGCGGGGGCTGCAGATGAACCTGTACGACTTCGATCCGGCGGTCGATCGCGTCGCGTCCCGGGATCTGCTCGAAGTCGATCGGTTCATCCTCGGCCGCTACGCCGACGTCGCGCGGGCGATCGTCAACGCGTACGACGACTACGATTACCCGACCATCTTCCAGGCGCTGAACCAGTTCGCGACGGTCGACCTGAGTGCGTTCTACCTCGACATCTCGAAGGACCGGCTCTACACGCTCGCGGCACGATCGCGCGAGCGGCGCTCGGTTCAGACGGCCATGTACGTGATGGTCGACGGGCTGACGCGGCTGATGGCGCCCGTGATGCCGTTCACGTCCGACGAGCTCTGGCGGTACCTGCCGGGCGCGCGCGAGGAGTCGGTGCACATCGCGGTATTCCCGTCCGCCGACGAGCTGAGCGCCTGGATCGACCGCGACCTGCTCGACCGCTGGGCGACGCTGATGGCGCTGCGCGAGGCGGTGCTCGCCCGCATCGAGCCGCTCCGCAAGAACAAGGAGATCGGCAGCTCCCTCCAGGCGAAGGTCGTGCTGACGGCCACGAAGGCGCAACTCGCCTTCCTGGAGGCGTACGCCGCCGACCTGCCGATGCTGTTCATCGTGTCGGAGGTCGAGCTGCGGCCGGCGCCGATCGACGCCGCGGCGCACGGGGAGGCGGAGCCGCGCATCGCGATCGAGCGCGCGTCCGGCGTGAAGTGCGAGCGGTGCTGGCGGTACGTGCCCGCCGTGTCGAGCGATCCGGCGTGGGCGGGCCTGTGCCAGCGCTGCCTGGAGGCGCTGGCGGAACCGATCAATGGCTGACGGCGAAGAGATCGCAGCCGACGCCGCTCCGCACCACGTGCCGGCGGCGTCGCGCCGGCTCGAGCTCTGGCTGCCGCTGGCCGTCGTCGTCCTGGACCAGCTGACGAAGGCGCTCGTCCGCCGGACGCTCCCGCTGCACGCCAGCGTGACGGTCGTGCCGGGCTTCATGGATCTGACGCACGTCCTGAACAGCGGCGCCGCGTTCGGCATCCTCAACGGGACCGACTTCCCGTTCAAGACGGTCGTCATCGCGCTCATCGCCACGGCCGCGCTCGTCGGCGTCGGACTGTACGCGGCCAGCCTCGCGCACCACCAGCTGGTGGCTCGCATCGGCCTCGCCCTGATCATCGGCGGCGCCGCCGGCAACCTCCTGGATCGCATCGCCTTCGGCTCGGTCGTGGATTTCATCGACGTCTACTGGCGGGAGTACCACTTCTGGGCGTTCAACGTCGCCGATTCGGCAATCTCGGTCGGGGTCGCGATGATGATCCTCGACATGCTCGGCGTGGGGAACCATGCATCCCGTACTGTTTAGCCTCGGACCGCTCACCGTCTACACCTACGGCCTGCTGCTCGCGGCCGCGTACCTCGCCGGGCTGAAGCTGGCCATGGTGCGCGCGAGCCGCCGCGGCCTCGACTCGGCCCGCGTCCTCGACCTCGGCATCTACATCATCATCGCGGCGCTCGTCGGGGCGAAGCTGCTGCTGCTCGTCACCGACTTCCGGACGTTCACGAGGGATCCGCACGAGCTGCTCACGCTCGCGCGGTCGGGCGGCGTCTTCTACGGCGGCCTCATCCTCGCTGTCGCGGTCGCGCTGTGGTACATCCGGCGCGTCGGCCTGCCGCTGTGGACGGTGTGCGACGTCTTCGCGCCGGGAATCGCCCTCGGTCACGTCATCGGCCGGTTCGGGTGCTTCTTCGCGGGCTGCTGTTACGGGAAGCCGACGAACGTTCCGTGGGCCATCACGTTCACCAGCCCGATCGCGGCGGCCAACGTCGGCACGCCGCTCGGCGTCCCCCTGCACCCGACCGAGCTCTACGAGGCCGGGGCCGAGTTCCTGATCCTGCTCGTCCTGCTCGTCACCGAGCGAAAGGGCCGGCCTTTTGCCGGCCGGACGTTCTGGCTCTACATGCTGCTCTACGCCATCTCGCGCTACATCATCGAGATCTTCCGGGGCGACGATCGCGGCATGGTCGGCATCTTCTCGACCTCGCAGTTCATCTCGCTCCTGCTCGCGCCCCTGGCGATCGCGATGCTCGTGTACCTCGCGCGGCGGATTTCGCCCGTGCCGGAGCGCAAGCGCAGGCCGCGCAAGGCAGCCGCCTAGGCCGGCCGCGGACCATGGCTGGCGTGACGCTCACCGTCGCCGCAGAGTCGGACGGCACGCGGCTCGACCGGTTTCTCGCGTCGACGATTGCCGGCCGCTCGCGATCCCAGCTCCAGCGGCTCATCAGAGAGGGCCACGTCACGGTGGCCGGCCGGCCCGCCAGGGCCAATCAGCCGGTGAAGACCGGACAGGCGGTCGTCATCGAGCTGCCC
This sequence comes from Betaproteobacteria bacterium, assembly GCA_050257855.1. Lineage (GTDB taxonomy): Bacteria > Acidobacteriota > Vicinamibacteria > Vicinamibacterales > CAVVIG01 > JBLMXQ01. The sequence goes on from JBLMXQ010000077.1 coordinate 22,944, forward strand.
GAGGCGGAGGAAACGCGCGTCGAAGCGGAAGCGCTCGACATCACCATCCTCTATCAGGACGCCGACATCGTCGTCGTGGACAAGCCCGCAGGGATGGTCGTCCACCCGGCGGCCGGCCATGCGGGCGGGACGCTCGTCAACGCGCTGCTGCACCACGTGACCGACCTGAGCGGGATCGGCGGCGAGAAGCGCCCGGGCATCGTGCACCGGCTGGACCGCGGCACGTCGGGGCTGATGGTCGTCGCCAAGAACGACTCGGCCCACGAGGAGCTGGCGCGCCAGTTCCACGACCGCGAGGTGGAGAAACGATACGTGGCGCTCGTGTGGGGCGTCGTGCAGGCGGGGCGGCGGATCGACGCGCCGATCGGCCGGGATCCGACGCATCGCAGGAAGATGTCGGCGCGAGCGCGTCGAAGCCGCGAAGCGGTCACGCGAATCGTGCGCGCGGAGCACCTCAACCCGGCGCTGACGCTCGTCGAAATCGCGATCCACACCGGCCGCACGCATCAGATCCGCGTCCACCTGAGCGCGATCGGCCACCCGATCGTCGGTGATGCGTTGTACGGCGGCGTCCGGCGCCGCGTACCCGGCGATCTCCGCGCCGTCACGCACCTCGAGCGCCCTTTCCTGCACGCCGCGCGGCTCGCGTTCAAGCACCCGCGCGACGGCCGCCGGATGGAGTTCACGAGCGACCTGCCGGACGACCTCCGGCGCGTGCTCGACGAGCTGCAACCGACAGCCGACAGCTAGAAGCCGGGAGCTATTCGAGATGCCGATCGTCTTCAAGAGCCGCGTCTTCTCCGTCGAAGTCGACAGGCAACGCCTGCCAGGTGGCCGCGAGCACGACGTCGCCATCGTGCGCCACCGTCCGTCCGTCGTGCTGATTCCGATGGAGGAGGACGGCCGACTGGTGCTGATCCGGCAGATGCGCCGAAGCGTGGAACGGATCATGTGGGAGCTGCCCGCCGGCAGCGTGGAGGACGGCGAGACGCCGGAGGACGCGGCGGTGCGGGAGTGCGAGGAGGAGATCGGGCGGAGGCCCGGACGAGTCGAGCGGCTGGGCGCGTTCTACCCGACGCCCGGCTACTGCGACGAGCAGATGATCTTCTTCCGCGTTCGGGACCTCCGCCAGCCGCCGCCGGACTCACCGCACCGGCCGGACGAGGACGAGGACATCCACGCACAGGCGGTCACGATTGCGGAAGCGCGCGCGATGCTCGCGCAAGGCGAGATCGTCGATCTCAAGACGGCGTACGGCCTGACGCTCGTATAGCTTCTTCCACCGTCGCGCAGTGGATCGCCACGGTGTCCTCGACGTTGCGGGCGTATCCGCCCGCCAGCACGACCACGAGCGGAACGCCGGCGCCGCGGACGGCATCGATCACCATGCGGTCGCGCCGGCGCAGCCCGCTCATCGTCAGCCGCAGGCCGCCGAGCAGATCGTGCTCGTACGGATCGGCGCCAGCCAGGTAGAACGTGCACTGCGCCCGGCTCGCCATGACGACGGGCAGCGCGCGCTCCAGCTCGCTCAGATAGCGCGCGTCACCCGCGCCGTCAGGCAGTCCGACGTCCAGCGAGCCGCGCGGCTTCCACACCGGGTAGTTGTGCTGCTGATGGATGGAGAAGGTGAACACGGAATCCTCCTCACGGAGCGGCAGCCCCCGGGAGTCAGGATCCGGAGCCTGAGCGACGGCTGCGCGTGGGGGCGGAGCCCCACGCGGATTGAATATGAACGCCGTGCCGTTGCCGTGGTGCACGTCGCAATCGACGATCGCGATCCGCTCGACGCCGGCGCCCTGGAGCACGCGGACCGCGACGGCCACGTCGTTGAACGGGCAGAACCCCTCGCCGTGATTCGGAAAGGCGTGGTGCAGGCCGCCGCCCAGATGGCAGACGACGCCGGGGGTTCGTGATCCGGGATTGGGCGCCACGGCCAGCCGGGCCGCGGCGATCGTGCCGCCGACCATCACGCGAAAGCCGTCGACCATCTCCGCCGACCACGGAAGCTCCAGCTGCGCCACCTCCTCGCGAGAGAGCGCGCCGGTCCGGATCCTGTCCAGGTATTCCGCCGTGTGAACGAGCGCGAGCTCGTCCCAGGTCGCCGGCGGCGGATCCACGATGTCGCTCGGCTGGATCCGGCCCTCCGCCACGAGGCGATCGCGAACCAGCCGGTACTTGCGCGTCGGAAAGACGTGGAGCCCGATGTCGACCTCGTACCGCGGCGAATAGACGATGGTCGGCACGGGCTCCAGGAAGCGTCAGGGCTGGGCGGAGGCCGGGGCCGGCGGGCGGCCACCCTTCGGCCGCTTGTTCTCGTCCGTCGTTCGCGGTCCTTCGTCGCGCGGCGCCTTCGCCTCGGGCCGCACATCGGTCGAGACCGGCTGCAGCGCGAGCGCGAGCACCTCGTCGATGGTCGTGACGAGATGCACGGTCATGTCCTGGCGCAGTTCGTCCGTGAGGTCTTCCTTGACGTTCTTGTCGTTCTGCTTCGGCAGAATGACCTCGCGGATGCCGACGCGGCGCGCGGCGAGCACCTTCTCCTTGACGCCGCCGATCGGCAGGACGCGTCCCGAGAGCGTGATCTCCCCGGTCATCGCGATATCGCCCCGCACGGGCCGTCCCGTCAGCTCGGACGCCATCGCCGTCGCGATGGTCACGCCCGCCGACGGGCCGTCCTTCGGGATCGCGCCCGAGGGGACGTGGATGTGCATCTCGGCGCTCTTGAAGAAGTCCGGGTCGATCCCGAACTCGCGCGCGTGCGTGCGCAGCCAGGAGAGCGCGGCGCGCGCCGACTCCTTCATGACGTCGCCGAGCTGTCCGGTCAGCGTCAGCGTGCCGGCGCCGGCCATCCGCGAGGCCTCCACGAAGAGGACCTCGCCGCCGGCGGGGGTCCAGGCCAGGCCGATCGCGACGCCGGGGTCCTTGGTCCGCTCCTCCATCTCCTCGTCGAGGAAGCGCGGCGCGCCGAGCATCTCGATCACCACGCCCGGCGTGATCTCGATCGGCGCCTCGTTGCCCTCCGCGCGGCGGCGCGCCACCTTTCGGCAGAGCGCGCCGATCTCGCGCTCGAGGTTTCGCACGCCGGCCTCGCGCGTGTATCCGCGGATCACCTGGCGCAGCGCGTCGGGCGAGAAGGTGATGTACTCGGCCGTCAGGCCATGGTTCTTCACCTGCTTGTCCACCAGGTGGTCGGTGGCGATCTTCAGCTTCTCTTCCTCGGTGTAGCCGGCGAGCTCGAGCACCTCCATGCGGTCGCGCAGCGCCGGCGGGACCGGATCGAGCACGTTCGCGGTGGTGATGAACAGCACCTCGGACAGGTCGAACGGCACGTCGAGGTAGTGATCGCGGAACGTATTGTTCTGCTCCGGATCGAGCACCTCGAGCAGCGCCGACGCGGGATCGCCGCGGAAGTCGGCGCCGAGCTTGTCGATCTCGTCGAGGATGAAGACCGGATTCTTCGACTCCGCCCGCCGGAGCCCCTGGATGACCTGGCCGGGCAGCGCGCCGATATAGGTGCGGCGATGTCCGCGGATTTCCGCCTCGTCGCGCATCCCGCCCAGCGACACGCGCTCGAACTTGCGTCCCATCGCGCGCGCGATCGACCGTCCCAGCGAAGTCTTGCCGACACCGGGGGGTCCGACGAAACAGAGAATCGGGCCTTTGACCGAATCCTTCAATTTGCGCACCGCGAGAAACTCGAGGATGCGGTCTTTGACTTTCTCGAGGCCG
>JBLMXQ010000078.1:0-81864 GCA_050257855.1 Betaproteobacteria bacterium
TGTACCGGTACGCAGCCGGCGGATCGCCATCGACCGAGCCGAAATTGCCCTGCGGCTCGATCAGCGGGTAGCGCATGACCCACGACTGCGCCATGCGGACCAGCGTGTCGTACACCGACGAGTCGCCGTGCGGGTGGTAGTTCTTGAGCACCTCGCCGACGACGCCGGCGCACTTGTCGAAGGGCCGGTTGTGGAGCAGGCCCTCGCGCAGCATGGCGTAGAGGATGCGGCGCTGGACCGGCTTCAGGCCGTCGCGGACATCGGGAAGGGCGCGCGCCGTGATGACCGAGAGCGCGTAATTGAGGTATCGCGCCTGCGCCGCCTCGTGCAGCGCGACGTTGTCGGTCGTCCCCGGCCCGCCGCCCGCGCCGCTGCCGCCGACGCCAAGGAGCGCGCTGCGGATCGCCACGTCGCGTCCGGCTGGCTCCTCGGGTTCCAGGCTGTCGAAGAGATCCGGTGTCTTGCGCTTGGCCATGAAAAAAGAAGGGCGCGGCAATTGTACCGCGCCCGGCCGGAAGCCGATAGCCGACAGCCGCGAGCTACTTGATGAAGAGCATCTCCCTGTACGTCGCCAGCGGCCACGTCTCGTGCGGCAGCATCAGCTCGATGTTATCGCCGGTCTCCCGCAGCACCGCCATCGCCGGGATGACGACGTCGCGGAAGTGCTTCGCGTGCTTCTGGGCGGATCCCTCGCCCTCATGTTCGAGCGCCGCCTGCAGCTTGTCGGTGCGGCGCCGCAGCTCGTCGACGAGCTTCGTCAGCTTGTCGAGCGTCTTCTTCGCCTCGACCGATCGGCCGCCGGCCGCTTTCACCGCCGCGACGCTCTGGGCGATGTGCTTCTGGTACTCGAGCGCCGCCGGCAGGATGTAGCGGTTGGCCATCAGCACCATCAGTTGTCCTTCGACGTTGACGGTCTTGATGTACTGCTCGAGCATCACGTCGGCGCGCGCGTGCAGCTCGCGCCCGTTCAGCACCCTGTACTTCTCGAAGACGGCGATCACCTCTTTCGAGGTGAGCTGCGGCAGCGCATCCACGGTGTTCTTCAGGTTCAGCAGGCCGCGCGTCGCCGCCTCCTTCTCCCATTCCTTCGAGTAGCCGTTGCCGTTGAAGATGATCCGCTTGTTCTCCTTGATCACCTTCGGCAGCAGCTCGGCGACCGCCTGCGTGATCGGCTTGCCGGACTTGACCGACTTCTCCAGCTCGGCCGCCATGTAGTCGAGCGACTCGGTCACGGCGACGTTCAGCGCGATGTTCGGATAGGCGATGCTCTGGTTCGCCGACACCGCGCGGAACTCGAACTTGTTGCCGGTGAACGCGAACGGGCTCGTGCGGTTGCGGTCGCCGGCGTCGCGCGGCAGTTTCGGCAGCGCCAGGACGCCCGTGTCGAGCACGCCGCCGTGCCGCGTCGCCTTCGCGCCGCCCTTCTCGATCTGCTCGAAGATGTCCGTGAGCATGTCCCCGAGGAAGATCGAGATGATCGCCGGCGGCGCCTCGTTCGCGCCCAGGCGGTGGTCGTTGCCCGCGCTCGCGATGCTGGCGCGCAGCAGCCCCTGCCACTTGTTGACCGCGCGGACGACCGCCGTGCAGAACACGAGGAACTGCGCGTTCTCGTGCGGGTTCGCCCCCGGCGACAGCAGGTTGTGCCCCTCGTCGTCGCTCATCGACCAGTTGAGGTGCTTGCCCGACCCGTTGACGCCGGCGAACGGCTTCTCGTGGAGCAGGCACGCGAGGCCGAACTTCGGCGCCATCCGCTTCAGCGTCTCCATCATGATCATCTGGTGATCCGTGGCGACGTTGGCGTTCTCGAACACCGGCGCGATCTCGTACTGGCTCGGCGCCACCTCGTTGTGGCGCGTCTTGACCGGCACGCCGACCTTGTACAGCTCGCCCTCGACCTCCGACATGAACGCCATCACGCGATCGGGGATGGTGCCGAAGTACTGATCCTCGAGCTCCTGGCCCTTGGGCGGCCGCGCGCCGAAGAGCGTGCGTCCGGCGTTGATCAGGTCCGGGCGCGAGAGATAAAAGTACCGATCAATCAGGAAGTACTCCTGCTCGGGACCGCAGGTGGTCGTGACGCGCTCGGCGGTCGATCCGAACAGCTTGAGCACGCGCACGGCCTGCTTCGACAGCGCCTCCATCGAGCGGAGGAGCGGCGTCTTCTTGTCGAGCGCCTCGCCGGTCCAGCTGACGAACGCCGTCGGGATGACGAGGGTGACGGAGTTGCCGCTCTTCAGCAGCCACGGCGGGCTCGTCGGATCCCACGCGGTATAGCCGCGCGCCTCGAAGGTGGAGCGCATGCCCCCCGACGGGAAGCTCGAGGCGTCCGGCTCGCCCTTGATCAGCTCCCTGCCGGAGAACTCGGCGACCGCCTTGCCGTCGCTCGTCGGCATCAGAAACGAGTCGTGCTTCTCGGCCGTGATGCCCGTCAGCGGCTGGAACCAGTGGGTGTAGTGGGTGGCGCCGTGCTCGACCGCCCACTCCTTCATCGCGGAGGCGATGGCATCGGCGACCGAGAGGTCGAGCGCCTCGCCGTGCGTGATCGTCCGGCGCAGGGCGTGGTAGACGGCCTTCGGCAGCCGCGCCTGCTGGACCTCGTCGTTGAAGACCAGGCTGCCGAACGCCTCGGTGGCGCGCATCGTGCGCCCCGGTTCCCTCGCTTCGCTCATCGACCACCCGCGGATTGCGGTGATCGCCTCGCCCAGAACTGCGGAACCCATGGTTCGCCTCTCTTTTCCTTATGGTCGCGGGGCCCCACCCCCGCGACCTGTCGCCGCTCGCTTTCACGCTCGCGGCGCCTGTTTGCCGCGACTGTCCGCTCAGTCAACTTCTCGCGCGGGGCCGAACACCCGCCGGTTGGCCGCTCGCTGTCACGCTCGCGGCGCCTGTTTGCCGCGACTGTCCGCTCAGTCAACGTCTGGCGCGGGGCCAGGCGCCCGCCGCAGGCGGTTGGCCGCTCGCTTCACGCTCGCGGGGCTTGTTTCTCGCGGTCCACAACCCCTGCGAAGCATATCTGCACGGTGCCGAAGCGTGAATTGTGCACATAATCGTGCACATCACGCAAGACAATTCGACAATTGTGCCAGAGATTGCTGATAATTTGCATGTCGTCGACTGGATCGTGCAGGCACTGCACTATCTTGGCATCACTCTGGAGGCGGGCCGGGCCAGCCCAGCAGCGCGAGGAACTCGGCGAGCACCATTGCCGTCGCGCCCCAGATCTCGACATCGGCGACCTGGAACAGCGGGATGGTCACCGCGCGCCCGTCGCGCACGCGATCGACGCGCCGGAAGTGCGCCGGGTCGAACAGGTCCTCGATGGCCACCTCGACAATGCGGGCGACTTCGGCGTCGGCTGGCGAGAGGCCGGGGCGGCGATCGGCCGCCGCCACGACAGGATGCAGGCGGAAACCGCTGACCGGGATGTCGAGCGGCGTCAACGCGCCCAGCAACTGGACGCCGTCCGGATCCAGGCCGACTTCCTCGCGCGCTTCGCGCAGCGCGGCCTGCTCGAACGTCTCGCCGGGATCGAGCACGCCGCCCGGAAGCGACACCTGGCCGCCGTGGCGGCCGAGCGTCTCGGCTCGCACGGTCAGCACGACGTGCGGGCGTCCGCCGGCGGGAAAAACCACCAGCAGACCGGCGGCGTGCCGCACGCCCGCCGGACCGGAGTCGGCCGGCCACTCGCGTCGAGGGCGCGGCGCCATCATCCGATGTGCGGCCTGACCGGGGAGGCGGCGGCCCAGGGCCGCCTCAATGCGTTGACGGGCTTCGTCGAATCTCACGGCATCGGACCGGCGTCGAATGTCACGCGCGAACGGCGATTGGCGGAGGCGCCAGGCCCCGATTCGCTTCCGGGTATTGCAGAGTACCGGCGGCGCGATCCGCAATTTTGGAGTACGGTGATCGGTCCGGAAAAGGAACGTGCGACAGACGGCCGCCAGGGCATCTCCTTCATTAGAATGACATGGATCCGCGGGGAGATCGCTTGCGACCGCTGATGGTATTGCGGATGATGCGGGCGAGCGCCTCCGCGCTCGTCGTCGGGGCAGCGAGAAGTCTCTTCGGCGGCAGCGGCCGCGGCCAGGTCGTGCTGAAGCCGGGCGACGTCGCGCCGGAGTTCGCGCTCGTCGGATCCGACGGGCGCACGCATCGGCTCTCGGCCCTGCGCGGCCACACGGTCGTCATCGCATGGTTTCCGAAAGCGTTCACCGGCGGATGAGCCGCCGAGTGTCGATCGCTCGGGGCGAGCGGTGAGAACCTGAGTCGGTTCGACGTGCGCTGCTTCGGAGCGAGCACGGACACGCCCGCGACGAACGCCGCGTTCGCCGCGTCGCTCGGGCTCGACTACCCGATCCTGAGCGATCCGGACGGCGCGGTCGCGCGTGCGTACGGGGTCCTCGGCCGCAGTGGATATGCGTCGCGCTGGACGTTCTACGTCGGCGCCGACGGACGCATCGCGGACGTCGACAGGCAGGTGCACGCACCATCGCACGGCGCCGCGATTGTGACGCGGCTGCGGGCGCTGGGCGTCCCGGAGATTTCATCTCGGCAGACCTGAGTCGCGGGGTCTGCCCTCACAAGCTGGCCGGACCGCGGCCAGGCTGGAGCGCAGTCATGGCACTGCTCGATCGTTTCCGCACGCAGTCCCGGTACAAGCACGCCGACCCGATGGTCCGCCTCGAAGCGATCGCCGAGGTTCCGATCGACGATCGGGAGCTCATCACGGCGATCGCGCGCGAGGACGAGGATCCCCGCGTGCGTCGCGCGGCGGCGGCCAAGCTCCTCGATCCGGCCGCCCTGGCCCAGATCGCGCGCGAGGATGGCGACGAGAGCGTGCGCGCGCAGGCGGCGGCCATGCTGCGGGACATCGCGCTCGATGCCTTCGAGGGGCTCGACGAGTCGCAGAGCCTCGCGGCCGTCGACGCGCTCGCCGACTCGAAAGCGCTCGTCCAGGTTGCGAAGTCGGCGTCGCGGGACTCGATTGCGCTGGCCGCGCTGGCACGCATCGCCGACGGGCGCGCGCGGGCGTCGATAGCGCGCCACGCCGCCGCCGACGTCGTGCGGCTCGCCGCATTCGAGGGGGTCGCCGACCGGAGCGATTTCGTCGACGTGGCGCTCAATTCCGAATTCAAGGACACGGCGCTCCTCGCGCTCGAGCGGCTGAGCGAGCGCGCGGACCTCGAGCAGGTGGCGGCGCGCGCGAAGAACAGGAGCGCGTCGAAGCGCGCGCGGGCGATCCTCCGCGAGCAGGACGAGCGCGCCGCGGCGGAAGCCGCTGCCGCAGCGCCGCCGCCGCCCGATCCCGCGGAGACCGCGCGCGGCGAGCGGATGCAGATCGTGCAGCGCCTCGAGGCGCTCGGCGCCTTCGAGGCGCTCGAGGCCGCGGCGGCGGAGCTGGAGCAGGCCGAAGCCGCGTGGGCCTCGATCGACGGCGCTCCGGACGCGCTCCTGGCGGCGCGCTTCGCGACCGTTGCGGGCACCGTGGGGGGACGCATCGCCGAACTGCGCGATCGCGCCGCGCGGGCCGACGCCGAAGCCGAGCGTGCGCGCCGACGCGAGGAGCAGGCGACCGCCGAACGCATGCGCGCCGCGGCCGAAGCCGACGAGGCGGCGCGCGCGGCGGCCGAGAAGGAGCGGGAGCGGCGACTGCTGCGCATGGCGGAGCTCGTGCCCGAGGCTGAAGCGGCCGCTGCAGACGAGGAACTCTCGTCGGCGCGGCGGCGCCTCGCCCTCGTACAGCACGAGTGGCGCGATCTTTGCGCCGGCATCGTCGTCGACACCGAGCTCGGAGGGCGCTTTGCCGCGGCGGAAGCGCGCCTCGCGGCGCGCGACAGCGAGGCGCACGAAGCCGAGGCGCGCGCCCGACGGGACGGGCTCCATCGCATGACGCAGCTCCTCGCGCGCGTCGAGCCGCTCGCCGCCCGCGCCGACCTCACGCTCAAGGCCGGCGAGCGTGCGCTGCGCGACATCCGCGCGGCGCTCGGAGACGTGCCGCCGCTGCCGTCGAAACAGGATTTCGAGGACGTCAGCCGCCGCCTCAAGGCGGCGGCAGGGGCGCTGACGCCGAAGGTGCAGGAGCTGCGCGACGCCGACGAATGGCGCCGCTTCGCCAACGTCGCCATCCAGGAGCAGCTGTGCGCCCGCATGGAGGCGCTCAAGGCGCTCGAAGATCCCGAAGAGATCGCCCGGCAGATCCGCGATCTGCAGCAGCAGTGGCGGCAGGCCGCCGACGTGCCCCGCGCGCAGGCCGAAACGCTCTGGCACCGGTTCAAGGCGGCGCACGACGAGGCCTGGGCGCGCTGCGAGGCGTACTTCGCGTCGCAGAACGAGTCGCGGCGCGAGAACCTCGAGAAGAAGCTCGCGCTCTGCGAGCGGGCGGAGGCGCTCGCCGACTCGACGAACTGGATTCAGACCGCCGAGGCCATCAAGACGCTGCAGGCCGAATGGAAGGCGATCGGCCCGGTGACGCGCGGCCAGGAGAAGGCAGTCTGGGAGCGCTTCCGCACCGCCTGCGATCGCTTCTTCACCCGTCGCCACGACGATCTCGCCGAACGCAAGAAGGTGTGGGCGGAGAACCTGGCGGGCAAGGTGGCGCTCTGCGAACGCGCCGAAGCGCTCGCCGACTCCACCGAGTGGGACGCCGTGGCCGCCGAGCTCAAGCAGCTCCAGGCCGAGTGGAAGACCATCGGGCCGGTGAAGAAGAACCGCTCTGAAGCGATCTGGCTGCGGTTCCGCACCGCCTGCGATCGCTTCTTCTCGCGGTACGCGCACCGCTACGACATCGCGTTGGCGGAGCGCATTGCCGCCCGCGAGGCGATCTGCGCGGAGCTCGAAGCGCTCGGAGGAGGCGACGAGACGGGCGGCGCCGAGCCGCCTCCCGATCTGCTGAACGCGGTGCGCGGCATCCGCGGACGCTGGCAGCAGCAGATCGCGGGGCGCGGCGTCGATCGCGACCACGCGGTCGCACTCGACAAGCGCTTCGCCGCGGCCTTCAGCCGGCTCGTGTCGCGATGGCCGGCAGCCTTCGCCAACACCGATCTCGATCCCGACACCAACCGGCGGCGGATGGAGACGCTGGTCCGACGGATCGAGGATCTGGCTGCCTCGCTCACGCGGGGCAATGCGACCACGGGCGAGGATTCCCTGTCGCCGACGACACGCCTGGCGGCGATGCTGAAGGAGGCGCTTGCCGCCAACACGATCGGCGGCAAGGTGGACGAGGACAGCCGCTGGCGCGCCGCCGCGGAAGACGTGCGCCAGGCGCAGGCCGCCTGGTCGCGCATCGGGCCGGTCCCCGAGGACCTGCGCCGCGCGCTCGGCGATCGTTTCCAGCGCGCCAGCCGCCGGATCATGGAACGGGCGGGCGCCGCTGGACGCTCCAGCGCGCCGCGGCGGCCTACTGGATCTTGATCAGCTCGACGTCGAACACCAGCATGCCGTAGGGTGCGCTCTGGCCTTTGTAGGCGAGCTTCTCGGGTATCCAGAAGCGCACCTTCTCGCCTTCGACCATCAGCTGCAGCCCTTCGGTCCATCCCTGGATGACCCCCTCCACGGGAAACGACGCCGTGCCGCCGTGAAGGACCGAGCTGTCGAACATCTTCCCGTCGGTCGTCCACCCGGTGTACGTGACCGTGACGTTGCTGCTGCCCTTCGGATGCCGCCCTCCCACGCCTTCCTTCAGCACCTTGTAGGCCAGCCCGCTGTGCGTCCGGATCGCGTCGGCGGGCGGCGCCTTGACGTCGGCCGGCGGGCGGTTGGGGATGGCGACAAGCTCGAGGTCGAAGACCAGCGTTCCCTTGGGCTTGCCTTCCTGGCCCTTGTATGCGAGCGACTCGGGCACCCAGATGCGGCGCTTCTCGCCCGGCACCATCAGCTGCACTCCCTCGCTGAATCCGGGGATGACGCGGTTGACCGGGAAAGTCGACGGGTGACCGCGAAACGAGGTGCTGTCGAAGGCCTTGCCGTCGGCAGTCCAGCCGGTGTAGTTGACGGTGACGAGATCGGTCGGCGTCGGATGTTCGGCGCCCTGGCCGGGCGAAAGGACTCTCGTGATGAGTCCGGACGCGGTCCTGGTCGCGTCGGCTGGCGGAGCGGCAACGTCCGGCGGAGCGGCCACGGCCGCCGGCGGCGCCTGGGCTGAAAGGGCGGCGGCGGCGAGCACGATCGCGAGCGTCGAGGCGAGAATACGCATGAAAGCGGTCCTTTCGGTTCACATCTTATCAAGAGCAGCTGTCGGCTATTGGTTGTCGGCTCTCGGCTCGGCTGTCGGCTGTCGGCTGTCAGCTTTCGGCTGCGGGCTGTCGGCTGTCAGCTCTCGGCTTCAGACTGTCGGCTGTCGGCTCTCGGACGCTGCGCGGACGACTTGAAGATAGTCTGGCAATCGACAATCCACAATCGACGATGCTATCCTTCCACCCGTCCCTAGCGGGGTCCGCCCGTTCGCAGCCGGGGCCCCTACCCGCGCTCTCGTTCTCGCCGGGCGCACGGATGTAGGCATCACGCGAGCACACAACAGAGGTGTGCGATGCCCACGTTCACCAAGCTCACTCCGAATCTCGTCGTTGCCGACGTCGAACGCAGCCTGGCCTTCTACGTCGATCTGCTGGGATTCGCCCCTGGCCTCCACGTGCCCGATGCACCGCCCTACGTCTTCGCATCGGTGACGGGCGGATCGGTCGAGATCTTCCTGAACCTGGCCGAAGCCGTGCTGAAGGACCGTCCCGAGTGGGCCGGCAGGACGGTGCCCTCGCCCGCGAACTCGATGTTCATCGAGATGGAAGGCGTCGATGCGCTGTACGACCGGATCTCCGCGCGCGCGAAGGTGGTGATGCCGATCGTGACGCAGTGGTACGGCATGCGCGAGTTCGGCATCGAGGATCCCGACGGTCACGTGATCATCTTCGCCGAGCGCGTGCAGCAGCGGTAGACGCAGCGGCCCAATCGCCGCGAAGGCGCGGCCAGCGTCAGCGCCCGCCCTTCGACAGCTGATCGAGCTTCTGCTTCAGCGCTTCGAGCTTCTGCCCGGCCTCGCCGAGCCTGCCTTCGGCCGTCAGCTGCTGGTAGTCGGCGAGGTCCCGGGCGGCGCCGGCGATGAGGGCCTGTATGGCCGGCGCCGTCAGAGCCGGCGCGGCCGACGCAGGCTGCCCGGCCTGCGGCGACGTGAGGACGGCGCCGGTGGGCTGCACGGCGGCCGGCGCGGCTTCGTTGCCGAACAGCTGCCCGAGCGCCGATTCGAAGCTCGGTCCGTACACGAGGCGGTCCTGCGTCGCGAGCACGACGAGGCGCAGCTCCGGCATCGGGCTGCGCTCGGCCTGCAGGTAGATCGGCTCGGCGTAGAGGAGCGAGGTGCCGATCGGAATCACCAGCAGGGTGCCGCGCCGCACGTGCGAGCCCTGCTGGTTCCACAGTGACAGCTGCCCGGACAGCTGCGGGTTCTGGTCGATGCGCGCTTCCACCTGCAGCGGGCCGTCGATGAGCCGCGTCTTCGGGAAGTCGTAGACGACCGCGGTCCCGTAGTGCGGATCGTCGCTGCGGCCGGCGATCCATCCGATGAGGTTGTTGCGGTTCGCCGGCGTGAACGGGAGAATCTCGACGAATTCGAGCGCCTGCTGGCCCGGGAGGCGCATCAGCACGAAATTCGGCTCCATCGGCTCGGTCGCCTGTTCGCCCCGCGCCGTCAGCCCCACCTGGCTCGCGACCGTCCAGAGATCCTCGCGGTTGTAGAACGTCTCGGGGTCGTCCATGTGATACAGGCCGTACACGACCCCCTGCATCTTCAGGAGGAGCTCCGGGTAGCGCACGTGCTTCCGCAGATCCGGCGGCATCGCCGACGCGTCCTTGAACAGCGACGGGAAGATCCCGCGGTAGGCGTTCACGATCGGATCCGAGGGGTCGAACACGTAGAACGTCGTCGTGCCGTTGTAGGCGTCGATGACCGCCTTGACGCTGTTCCGCATGTAGTTGACGCGGTCGCGGTCGAGGCCGTAGTGCCGCGCGTAGGGGTAGCTGTCCGACGTGGTGAACCCGTCCATCATCCAGAACAGGCGCCCGTCCCCGCTCACGACGATGTAGGGGTCGGGATCGAAGGTGATGAACGGCGCGAGCGCGTTGACCCGGGCGCGCACGTCCCGGCGCATCAGCAGGCGGCTCTCCGGCGTGATGTCGTCGCTGAAGGGGAGCTTGGCGAGATCGCCGCGGTCGAGCGCGATCACGAGCCGCCGGAAGAAGCCTCCGAGCACGATGCCGCCGGTGCCATCGTAGGCGGTGAAGTTGTTGGCCTCGCCCTGCGGGTAGTTGAACTCCTTCTGCTTCGTCTTGACGTAGACGTCGGTGTCGGTCAGCTCGCCGAAGTAGATCTCGGGCCTCGTGATCCGGATGTCCGGCGCGGTGCTCTCCACCGGCATGTTCGACAGAACCAGCCGCGGCAGCCCCTCCGGCGTGAAGCCGTTCACCGGGTTCATCGTCACACCGTAGCCGTGCGTGTAGATCAGCTTCTCGTTGATCCAGTTGCGGCTGCTCTCGGGCAGCTTCGGGATGCTCAGCTCGCGCGCCGCGAGCATCATCTGCCGCATCTGGCCGCCGATCTCATACCGGTCGATGTCGATGTCCGGGAAGTCGTAGTAGGTGCGGATCTCCTGGATCTGCCGGAGGGTGTCCTGGAGCGCGCGCCAGTCCCACAGCCGGATGTTCTGGATCGTCGCCTGGTTCTGCGCGGGGTCGATGCCGGCGACGCCGCCCGCGGCCGAGAAGTCGTGATGGGAGATCCGGTCGAGCGCGAACGCCACCTGCGTGGCCGCGATGTTGTTCGCGATGTACGGCTTCTCGCGCACCAGCTCGTTCGGCTTGACGACGAAGCTCGTGATGTACCAGCCGAACAGGCTGACCCCGAGGTAGCAGGCGGCCGCCGGGACGGCGGCGGCGGCGAGCCACCGGAGCTTCGGCGACGCCACGGCGTTGGCAATGGCCGCCAGCGCGCCGAGGACGAGCGCGCCGGCCACGATCAGCATGCCGGGGATCGTGACGTGCGCGTCGGTGTAGGTGACGCCGGCGAATATGGTGTGGTCGTCGAAGAGGAGGTCGAACCGGCTCAGGTACACCCGGACCGCAAAGACCAGCAGGAGGACGGCGAAGGCAACCGACAGGCCGCGCCACGTGCCGGTCAACTCCCGCTCGGCGCGCCGGCGGGTCAGCACCTGCGAGCCGCCGGCGATCATCACGAAGAAGACGCCGATCGCGCACGCGATCACCGCCAGCGTCATCGCCCACCCGGTCAGCAGCTCCCACGCAGGAAGCGTGAACAGGTAGAAGGTGACCGGTCGGTGAAAAATCGGGTCCGACGCGGCGTTCGTCGCCGCCGGCGCGTACCAGTACAGCGCCAGAAGCGGCCAGTCGGCCATCAGGCCCGCGCCGGTGATGAGCGCGATGACCGCGGCTCCGGCGAGCGCGATCGCGCGAAGCGCCGGCTCCAGTGGAAGCCTGAGCGGCTGGCCGTTGATCAGGACGATGCGCGTGGTCGCCAGCTCGGCGAGCCGCGCGGGCTTCATCGCGAGGAACGATCCGTAGAGCGCGAGGAAGGTGATGAGGGCGAAGAAGCCGAAGACGACCGCCTGCAGGTTCAGCGTCGTCCAGAAGACGTCGAGGTAGCCGAGCGACTCGAACCAGAGCGCCTCGACGTAGTAGGAGAGCGCCGTCCCGCCGGCGAGGAGCACGACGGCGACGAGCGCGAAGAGGAAGAGCGCGGGTCCGCGGCGGCGCGGCCGCGCCGGCGGCCAGTCGATCGTTTCAGGCATATTGGTTCGTCGCGGCCGGCAGGCCCCTGGGGACCATCGGCATCGATCGGATGCGGACGCCGGTCGCGTGGAAGATCGCGTTGCCGATGGCGGGCGCAACGCCGACGATCGGCGTCTCGCCGGCGCCGGCCGGCCGGATGTCGCGGCGATCGACGAGCACCACGTCTATCCCCGGCAGATCGCTGAATCGCGGCAGCCGGTAGTTCTCGAAGTGGCCGTTGGTCAGCCTGCCGTCGTCGAAATCGACTGCTTCGAACAGCGCGCCGCCGAGCCCCTGCACGACCGCTCCGGACACCTGGTTGTTCAGGCCGCCCGGGTTGACGATCGCGCCGCACTCGAAAGCCACGACGATGCGCCGCACGTTCACGCGTCCCGACGGCCGGTCGACTTCGACCTCGGCGCACAGCGCCGTGTACCCGCCCTTTTCGACGCCGCACGCAAGGCCGCGGCCGCGCCCCGCGCCGTCGGCTGCGAGCGGACGCTGCCAGCCGAACCGGTCGGCGGCCGCCTTCAGCACCGCGACCAGCCGCGGGTCGGTCAGGTTCTTCAGGCGGAACGCGAGCGGATCCATGCCGATCGCATGCGCGAGATCGTCCATGTGCGACTCGCGCGCGAAGTGGTTCGCGGTCGCGGCGAGGCCGCGGTACGATCCCTGCCGCAGGGGCGACTTCGCAGGGTGGAACTCGACGTGCCGGTTGGGGACGTCGTATGGCGTCTGGATCGCGGACGGGCCGGAGTTGTAGTTGTGGTGTTCCCACGCGGTCAGCGTGCCGTCCTTGCGCACGCCGCCGCGCACGTCGATGACGCCGGCCGGACGGAAGTAGGCCCAGGCGAATTCCTCCGCGCGGGTCCACACCAGCCTGACCGGCCTGTTCGCCGCGCGCGCGAGCCGGGCCGCTTCGACCGCCGCGTCGCCCGTGTGCTTGCCGCCGTACGCCGAGCCGGTGTCCGGCACGACGACCCGCACGCGCTCGGCCGGAAGATGGAAGGCGTCCATCAACTCCTGCTGCACCCCGAACGGACGCTGCGTGCCGGTCCACACCGTCAGGCTGCCGGCGTTCCACTCCGCGAGCGCCGCACGCGGCTCGAGCGGCGCGTGCGCGATGTACGCGATGGTGTACTCCGCATCCAGCTTCGCGTCGGCCGCCGAGAGTCCTTCGTCCACCGATCCTTCCACCGTGGGCCGGCTTCGGCCGGCCGGCTCGGTGTTCGCCTTCAGGTCGGCGAACAGCGTGCGCGCCGAAGCGCCGGACCCGGCGGTCCACCCGGCCTTGATGGCGGCAGCCGCAGCGTCTGCCTGCGCGGCCGTGGGCGCGGCGACGCCGAGGAATTCGCCGTCGTGCACGACCGTGACGCCGGCCATCCGGTCGGCGGCGCTCGTGTCGACGCGCGCGAGCGTCGCGCCGTAAGCGGGCGGGCGCACGATGCGCGCATGCAGCATGCCCGGCCGGGTCAGATCCGCCGAATAGCGGTGCCGTCCGGTGACGAAGTCGCGCCCGTTCACCTTGGGTGCGGCCGTGCCGGCAGTCGTCCAGTCCCTGGGCGCACGAAGGGCGGTGTCTTCGCCGACGGTTGCGACGAGCGGCGAACCCTTCATCAGCTCGCCGTACCCGATCGAATGTCCCAGGGGCCCGACGATTCGGCCGCCCTTCGCCGAGAGCGCCGACGCGTCGACCTTCCAGCGCGCCGCGGCCCGCGCGATCAGGACGCCCCGGGCCGCCGCCGCCACCTTCCGCAGCTGCAGGTTCATCGTCGGCGTCGTGCGGCTGC
The DNA here is from genome assembly GCA_050257855.1 of Betaproteobacteria bacterium. Lineage (GTDB taxonomy): Bacteria > Acidobacteriota > Vicinamibacteria > Vicinamibacterales > CAVVIG01 > JBLMXQ01. Next base: position 13,563 of record JBLMXQ010000078.1, read on the forward strand.
CGAACGTGCCCATGTCGAACGGCGTCTTCGCGGTGTCGGCCATCAGGAGCGTGATGGCGGACATCGGCGCGCCGAGCTCTTCGGCCACGGCCTGGGTCAGCGACGTGCGGATGTTCTGTCCGATCTCGGTCTTGCCGGTGAACACCGTGACGGCGTCGTTCTCGGCGATGTGCAGCCAGGCGTTCACGGCGGCCGGCAGCCGATCGCCAGCGAACGCGCCGCGGCCGGATTCCTGGGCGCCCGAGAGCCGCGGCGCGACCAGCAGGACGACGAGGCCGCTGCCGAAGGTCCTCAGGAAGTCGCGCCGGTCGAAGTCGAAGTGATAGCGCGGGTCGGCGGACAGTTCGTAGCGTTCGAGCTCGATGGGCTGCAGGACGGCCTGGAAACCGTCCCCTGCCGGCGATGGCCGATCAGGCATGGGCCGCCTCCTTGATCGCCGCAAGGATGCGCGGGTACGTCCCGCAGCGGCAGACGTTCCTGTCCATCGCCTTGACGATTTCCGCGTCCGAAGGGTGCGGCGTGGCGTGGAGCAGTCCGACGGCGGCCATGATCATGCCCGGGGTGCAGTAGCCGCACTGGAGCGCCTCGCGCTCGAGGAACGCCTGCTGCACGGGATGAAGCCGGCCGTCGTGCTCGAGTGATTCGATCGTTGCGATCGAACGGTGCTGCACGAGCGAGGCGCGCGTCTGACAGGACTTCACGGCCAGGTTGTCCACGAGGACCGTGCATGCGCCGCACTGCCCTTCGCCGCACCCGTATTTGGTGCCGGTCAGATCCAGACGCTCGCGGAGGACGGAGAGCAGCGTCTCGGTCGGAGCGACGTCCAGGTCGTGCGACGCGCCGTTCACGAGCAGTGTGATCTTCATGGTTTCCTTACTCCCGCCGCCTCACCGCGCTGCGCATCACCCCATCACCCTATCACCCCATCACCCGATCCACTCCGTCTCCATCCTCGATTTCCCCGTGTCACCTTACCCCTTTCGCCGTCCGCGATCACCTATTTGCTGCTGCCGTAGTCCGCTCCGGCGTAGACCTCTTCGATTCCGCCGGGCACCGTCAACGACGGCGCGCTCGTCGCGTCCGGAATCCGGTGATGCACCGGCCTGAGGTGGCGCAGGTAGGTGACGACGGCGCGCCGGTCCTCCTCGGTCCAGTTGGAGAAGTCCGCCCACGGCATCACGGTGTGGGAGGTGACGTGCCCGTCGGGAAAGAGGCCGCTCCTCAGCACGCGCTCGAGATCGACGTCGGTGCGGCGGCCGATGCCCGTCTCCAAATCCGGCGTGAGGTTGCGGCTGATGAACGTGCCGTTCTGCGTCGCCACTTTTGCACCGCCGGCCAGATACCGGCTCCAGTCGGGCCCCTGCGCCGTCGGGATCGCGTGGCAGCCGATGCAGCCGGTCGTCATCACAATGTAGCGGCCGCGCTCGGCGAGCGCCCGCTCCGCGGGGTTGGCGATGTCGTCGACCCCCGGCGTGTTCGGCGCGACGTCCTTCGAGAAGGTCTCCGGCGACGAGACGAAGAACGGCGGGATGAGGTACAGGAACGCGAGGAACGCGAGCAGGATCAGCACCGCGAGCACCGTGGCCGTCCGCTTGACCGTCTTGCTCATCACCGCCCTCCCTGCCGGGTAATGCCGACGTTGCCCGGGAAGAACACGATCGGCGGATCCTGCTTGAGGATCAGCATCCGGAACTTGCCCCAGAGATACAGCGGCAGGATCGGGCGGCGGGGCTTCGGCACCTTGTTGTAGACCGGCGGCACGGTCCGCAGGTACGCGACGATGGCGTCGATGTCGTCCGGACGCATGGTCGAGTACGACGGCCAGTCCATCGGGTAGGGCAGCAGGCGCGTGCCGTCCCGCAGCGTGCCGGCCGTCAGCACGCGTTTGATCTGATCGTCGGTCCAGTTGCCGAGGCCGGTCTCCTTGTCCGATGTCAGATTGCCGGTCGGGTAGTCGCCGAACGGCTGGATCTGGATGCGAAGGCCTCCAGCGAGCAGCATGCCCGGGAGCACGTGCTTGTGCTCGTCCATCGGCGAGTGGCAGAGCGCGCAGCCGATCGTGCTGACGAGATACCGCCCGCGCTTCACGGGGTCCTTTTTCGCCTCGGCCTCCTGCTGCGCGTAGAGCGCTTTGATCTCGGCCGCGCTCATCTGCCACACGGGCTTGCGCGCCATCGAGACGACGTAGTTGGCGAGATCCCACATCTCGGTGTCGCTGGCCGTGTCCGCGAACGACGGCATCGGCGTGCCGGCCATGCCGGTGCGGAAGCGGAGGTACACGTCGCGTGCGGTGGATCCGCCGTGGAACGTCCAGGGCTGCGTCAGATCCGCGGCGAACAGCGGCTGGCCCCAGTCGTCCGCGAAATCGGTGGCGATCGCGTCGGCGCCGCGGCCGTCGGTGCCGTGGCAGCCGAAGCACTGCAGCTTGTCGTACACCTGGCGTCCGCGCAGCGTGCTCTCGGGCGACGGCGGTACTGCGGGGCCGAGCGTGACCGGGCGCGGCGGCGTTGTGAACTGCGGCGACAGCGTCTTGATGTACGCGACGACCGCCGTGATGTCCTGATCGGAGAGGATGCCCTGCCAGCCGGGCATGGCCGATCCCGGCAGGCCTTCCGTGATCGATCGGACGAGATCGTCGTCGGTCGGCACGCTGCCGGTTTCGGTCGTGCGGATCTTGTACTTGCCGGTCGTGAAATCGAGCGGGCGCGGGGTCAGCAGCATGGCCGCGGGACCGTCGCCGCGTCCCGTCTCGCCGTGGCACTCGACGCACTTCGACTCGAAGACGACCTTGCCGCGCGCGGTCGGAGTCCCGGAGGCGGCGGGCGTCGTGGCCGCCTGCTCCGCGGCGGCGCCGGCCGCTCCCCGCGCGGGCAGCGCGGCGCCCGCGACCAGCAGCGCGGGAAGCGCCCACGCGCGACAGCGACGGTAGTAGGGCCGTTTCATGAGAGGCATGCCTTGTGAGTGGATCGTCCGCACTGCCGGGCGATCGCTACGGCGTCAGCACGATCTTGCCGAATGCGCCCGGCTCCATCACGAGCTCGTGCGCGCGCGGCGCCTGAACCAGCGGCAGCTCGCGGCCGACGACCGGGTTGAGCGTGCCGTTCTCCAGCCCGGCGACCAGCGCCGCGTGAATCGAGCGCAGATCGTCCGGCCCGACGTTGAACAGCGTCATGCCGAGAACGGCAGCGTCGCGCGACATCGCCTGGCGCGCGTCGATCTCGACGCGGCCGCGGTTGCCGACGACGACGACTCGTCCGCGCGGCGCGAGCAGGCCGAGGTCCTTGTCGAGATTCAGGTGCGTGGCCATTTCGACCACGACGTCCACGCCGCGGCCGCCGGTCGCCTTCCGGATCTCGTCGAGATAGCCGGGCGCCTTGTGGCTGACGACGAAGTCGGCGCCGTGCTCCCGGGCGGCGTCCATGCCCCGGTCGGTCCCGCCGGTGCCGATGACGAACATGCCCTGGGCATGGGCCAGCTCCACGGCCGCGAGGCCCACGCCGCCCGTGGCGCCGTGCACGAGGACCGTTTCCGCCGGCCGTGCCGCGGCGCGGTGGAACAGGGCGCGGTACGCGGTCGCGTACGGCACGCCGAGCGCGGCGCCCTGCGCGAACGACACGCGGTCGGGCAGCGGATGCACCTGCGCCAGCGTGCAGACCGCGCGCTCCGCGTACGTGCCGTGCTGTCGATCGGCCGTGCCGATCACGTACACGCGATCGCCGGCCGCGATGCCGGCGATCCCGTCGCCGATCGCTTCGACCACCCCGGCCGCGTCCGAGCCGGGCGTGTACGGCAGCGGGGGCGTGTGCGCGTACGTGCCGGTCCGGATGTACGAATCGACCGGGTTGACGCCCGCAGCCTCGATGCGGACCACCACCTGTCCGGGTCCCGGTGCCGGATCCGGCACCTTCGCGAGCTGCATCACGTCGGGATCGCCGAACTGACGAACGAGGATCGCCTGCATGGCCGGATGCTATCATGAGGATTCCATCCCATGAGCGTGATCCGGCTCCACAAGACGGTCGGCGTGAAGGTGGGCGACGTCCAGATCGGCGGCGGCGCGCCGATCGTCGTGCAGTCGATGACGTTGACCGACACGGCCGACGCGGGAGCGACGGCCCGGCAGTGCGTCGAGCTGGCCGAAGCGGGGTCGGAGCTCGTCCGCGTCACGGTCAACCTGCCGGAGGCGGCGCAGGCCGTGCCCGAGATCAGGCAGCGGATGCGCGACGCAGGATGCACGGCGCCGCTCATCGGCGACTTTCACTACAACGGCCACCTCCTGCTCACGAAGTACCCCGCGTGCGCTCGAGCGCTCGACAAGTACCGAATCAACCCCGGCAACGTCGGGACAGGGCGGCGGCGCGACGAGCAGTTCGCGACCATCTGCAAGGTCGCGGTCGACAACGGCAAGCCGGTGCGCATCGGCGTCAACGGCGGATCCCTGAACCAGGAACTCGTCGTCGCGAAGATGCAGGAGAACACCGATCGCGATCTCGGCCGGACGTCCGAGGAGATTGTCAACGAGTGCATGGTGCTGTCGGCGATCGAGTCGACGGCCCTCGCGATCGAGAGCGGGCTGCGCAGGGATCAGATCATCATCTCGTGCAAGACGTCGCGCCCGAACGACCTGATTGCCGTCTACCGCGAACTCGCGCGCCGCACCGATCAGCCGCTGCACCTCGGACTGACCGAAGCCGGCATGGGCACGAAGGGCCTCGTCTGGTCGTCGGCGGCGATGGGCGTGCTGCTCGACGAGGGAATCGGCGACACGATCCGGGTGTCGCTCACGCCGCGGCCGGGCGGCGATCGCCGCGAAGAGGTGTACGCCGCGTGCGAACTGCTGCAGGCGCTCGGCCTGCGCTCGTTCTCGCCGAGCGTGACGGCGTGTCCGGGCTGCGGCCGGACGACGAGCACCACGTTCCAGGAGCTGGCCGAGCGCATCCAGGGGTACGTCCGCGCGCAGATGCCGATCTGGAAGACGCAGTACGACGGCGTCGAGACGATGACGCTCGCCGTGATGGGCTGCGTCGTGAACGGCCCCGGCGAGTCGAGGGCCGCCAACATCGGCATCAGCCTGCCGGGGACCGGCGAGGCGCCGAACTGCCCGGTCTTCATCGACGGGGTCCACACGACGACGCTGCGGGGAACCTACGACGAGCTCGCCGCTGCCTTCCAGCGCCTGGTCGATGAGTACGTCGAGACCCGCTACGCCCGCCGCTGACGGCGCCCACGCAGCCGATCGGGCGCTCGAGGACGCGCTCCACCGCATCTGGGGGTTCTCCACCTTTCGTCCGCTGCAGCGCGAGGCGATGCACGCGATTCTCGCCGGCCGCGACAGCCTCGTCGTCCTGCCGACGGGCGGCGGCAAGTCGCTGTGCTTCCAGGCGCCGGCGCTGGTCCGGGCGGATCGCCCGGCTGACGCCTCGCGCGCCGTCGACGGCTCGCGCACGGGATTCGCGCTGGTCGTCTCGCCGCTGATCTCGCTGATGAAGGATCAGGTGGACGGTCTCCGCGTGGACGGCGTGGCCGCGGCGTACCTGAACAGCACGCTCAGCGTCGACGAGCGCGACGCGGTCATGGCGGATCTGCGCAACGACCGCGTCCGTCTCCTGTACGTCTCGCCCGAGCGGCTGGTGGGCGAGGGGAGCCAGAGCTTCCGGCGCGCACTGGGGCCGTGCGGCGTCCGCTTCGTCGCCATCGACGAGGCGCACTGCATCAGCCAGTGGGGACACGACTTCCGGCCGGAATACCGGCAGCTCTGGCGCCTCCGCGACGATTTTCCCGGCGCGTCGCTGCACGCGTTCACGGCCACGGCCACCGAGCGCGTGCGCCGCGACATCGTGTCCGAGCTGCGGCTCGAGCAGCCGGAGATTCTCGTCGGCTCGTTCGACAGGCCGAACCTCGTTTATCGCGTGCTGCGCCGCGGCAGCCTGCAGCGCCAGCTCTTCGACGTGCTCGGCCGCCACGATGGCGAAGCGGGCATCGTCTACTGTCCGTCGCGGCGCGAGGTGGAGACGCTGGCAGCCATGCTCGAAGGCGAGGGGATTCGCGCGGTGCCGTATCACGCAGGGCTCGCCGACGCGGTGCGCAGCCGCAACCAGGAGGCGTTCCTCGACGAGCGCGCCGACGTCGTCGTCGCCACGATCGCGTTCGGGATGGGGATCGACCGGTCGAACGTGCGGTTCGTGATTCACGCCGGCGCGCCGCGGTCGCTCGAGCATTACCAGCAGGAGTCGGGACGCGCCGGCCGCGACGGGCTGCCGGCCGAATGCGTGCTGATCTATTCGGGCGGCGACTTCCTGCGCTGGCGCCAGATGCTCGAGGCCAGCGGCGAGTGGAGCGACAGCGCCCGGACGCTGCTGCGCGACATGGAGCGCTATGCGTCGGGCACGCGCTGCCGGCATCGCGCGATCGTCGAGTACTTCGGCGAGCCGTACGAGCGCGGCGAGTGCGGCGCGTGCGACTGGTGCCTCAAGGAGCTGGATGCCGTTCCAGACGCGACGGTGGTCGCGCGGAAGATCCTGTCGTGCGTGGCCCGGGTGAAGCAGACGCGGGGGATCGCGCACGTCGCCGACGTGCTCGCGGGGCGCGCCACCGAGAAGGTGACGGCGGCACGCCATCACGAGCTCTCGACGTTCGGCCTGCTGAAGGACGAGCCCACCGCCGCGATCCGCGGCTACATCGATCAGCTCGTCGGCGACGGTCTGCTGGCGCGGGACGGCGATCCGTATCCGGTCCTGCGGCTGACCGCGTCCGGCACGGCGCTGCTGAGGGGCGAGGGAGCCTGCACGTTGTACCGCGAAATCCGGCCGCCCTCATCGCGGCGATCGCGCGGCCGGGGACGCGGCGAGGCGCCGGCGACCGTGGACGAGGCGCTGTTCGAGGCGCTCCGCAACCTCCGCCTGCGGCTCGCGCGCGAGCGCGGCGTTCCGCCCTATGTGGTCTTCCACGACACGACGCTGCGCGACATGGTCGCGCGCCGGCCGCGGACGATCGACGATCTCCAGGAAGTCTACGGCGTCGGCGCAAGGAAGGCGGCCGATTTCGGCGACGCATTCCTCGACGCGATCCGCACGTTCGGCCGTCCCGAATAGGGGAGGACCCCGGATTCTCGAATCTCTCAGTGCACGGTATACGGCTCGTGCAGCGCGAACGGCGCGATCTCGACGTCGAAGTGCTCGCCGTCCTCCGTGACCATCTGGTAGGTGCCGCGCATGACGCCGGTCGACGTGTGCAACGGGCATCCGGACGTGTACTGGAAGGTCTCGCCCGGCGCGAGCATCGGCTGCTCGCCGACGACGCCGGGGCCGCGGACCTCTTCGACGTGGCCGGTCGCCTCGGTGATGATCCAGTGCCGACTGAGCAGCTGCACCGAATGGTCGCCTTCGTTCGTGATCCGGACCGTGTAGTAGAAGAACCATTCGCTGTCGAACGGCCGGGAGTGCTCCGCTGCGTACTGCGATTCGACTTCCACGCGCACGTTGTTGGTGACCGCTTCCGATGACGAGGCGTGCAGCGGCTGATGCTTCTGTTCGGTCATGCGTTTTTCATGATAGCAGCGTTAACGGTAAAATTCTTTCATGCACCGCATCGAACCTGCTCGGGTGAAGCCGGGCGCTTCCCGCGAGGCCGTGGCGCCGTCCGCAGCTCGCGCGGCCGCCCGATCGGCCGCCGTCATCCGCGGGACGGCGCTGATCTTCTGGGATCCCAAAGTCCCCGGCCGGAAGAAGAAGCTCGACGCAATCGACACCGATCAGATTACGCCGGCCGCCGACTGCGTCTCGGAGAGCCTCGACACGCTCGACGAGCGCTGGAAGGCCGGCTCGTTCCGCTACCTGATGCCGGACTTCCGGGCGCGCGTCCATCGCGGGGAGACCTTCCTCGTCGCCGGCGACCGCTTCGCCATCGGATCGTCCCGCGAGATGAGCCCGGCCGGCCTCAAGGCGATTGCCGACGAGGTGGGCCGCGAGATGGTCATCGTCTGCGGCAACAACATGGGCGACATCTTCCGCCGCAACGCGCTCAACCTCGGCCTGCAGGTCGTGCAGAGCCCGGAGGCGGTGGCCGACGCGCAGGACGGCGACACGTTCGGATACGACCCGGACACGCGCCGGCTCGTCAACGAGACGCAGGGCCGCTCCTACGACCCGATACCGCTCACGCCGAAGGAAGACGAGATTCGGACGAGCGGCGGCATCATCGCCATCGGCCGCCGCGAGTTCGCCGACTCGGTTCGCGCGACGCCGTCGGTCGAGTGGCCGGATCCCGACACGGCGCGGCGGATGACGTCGACAGAACAGATCGTCTGGGCCCACCGCGTGGACAGGACCGCCGAGGTGAAGCCGGGCGCGACGCTCAAGGTGCTCGCCGATCTGCTGCCGGCGTCCGACGGCACCGCGCCGTTCGCCATCCACACGTTCAACCAGATCACCGGAGGCGGGGCCATCTTTCCGCGCCAGGCCGCCGTCGCCAACGACCACTTCGTTTTCACCGGCAAACCCGACGATGAGCGGCAGACGAACATCGGGCGCGAGTTCGCGCGGCTGCACGGCCTCGAGAAGCCGTACTACGCCACGCCCGGCGACGGCATCTTCCATTTCTACTTTCCCGAGCAGGGGCTCATCGCGCCGGGGCAGTTCATTCCCGGCGCCGACTCGCACAGCCGTGCGTACGGCGCCTACGGCGCGGTCGGCATGGGCGTCGGTTCGACGACGCTCGGCTTCGGCTGGGCGACCGGCTACATCTACTTCACGCTCGCGCGCGCGCGGCGCGTCGTCTTCACCGGCCGGCTGCAGCCGTGGGTGAGCGGCAAGGACATCGTCCTCGAGCTGCTGCGGCGATGGGGCCCGAACCAGTCCCAGGGGATGTCGGTGGAGCTCGTCGACGCCAACCGGCAGCTCACGATCGTGTATCGCAACACCATCGCGAACATGATGGCGGAAGCCGAGGCGCTGAACGGCATCTTCGCGCCCGACGACATCACGTACGCGTGGTACCGCGAGAAAGGCCTCACGGACCTGCCGTATCCGCGCTTCGCGCCGGGCGCCGACGCCGTCTACGCGATTGACGAGACGATGGAGCTGACCGGCGTGCGGCCGATGATCGCGAAGCCGTTCAGCCCCGGCAACGCGTTCGACGCCGGCGAGGTGGCGCGCGAGCGCATCACGTTCGACAAGGCGATGATCGGCTCCTGCACGAACGGCAGCTACGACGACCTCCTCTCGGCCGCCCTCGTGATCCGGGCCGCGCGCCAGCAGGGCGCGACGCGCACCGCGCGCGAGTTCGTCGTGTTTCCCGGATCCGGCGGCGTGGCCCGGCAGATCGAGCGGCCCGACGGGCGGCTCGGCGGCGAGTCGATTGCGGACGTGTTCCGCTCGGTCGGCGGCGCCATCCGTCAGTCGTGGTGCGGTCCGTGCTTCGGCCAGGGGCCGGACGCGCTGCAGAAGGGGCAGCGGGCGATCACGTCGTTCAACCGCAACTGGCAGAATCGCATGGGCCTCGGCGGCGAGGGCTACCTCGCCAGCCCGGTCGTCGTTGCCGCCTCGGCGCTCGTCGGCTACATGGCGCCGCCCGACGAGCTCGGGCTGGCGTGGAGCCCCGACGCCTTCGGCGTCTGAAGGCAAGGGTTGCCTTGAGTCAGACCGATGTCGCGGAATCGATCGGCGTGCCCGTCGCGCGGCGCCACATCTTCCTGTGTTGCGATCAGTCGACGCCGAAGTGCTGCGAGAAGGAGCGCGGGCTGGCGGCGTGGGACTTCCTCAAGCGGCGCCTGAAGGAGCTCGGGCTGTCGGAGCAGGGCGGGGTCCTGCGCACCAAGGCCAACTGCCTCCGCATCTGCGAGGGCGGACCCGTCGCGGTCGTGTACCCGGAGGGCGCATGGTACGGCCAGTGCGATCCGCCGGTCCTCGAGCGCATCATCCAGGAGCATCTCATCGGCGGCCGCCTCGTCTCCGAGTACCTCATCATCGAGCATCCGCTCTGACAACCATGTGTCCCGACCGCCCGTCTAAGGGGCCATGCTGGACGGCCTCGGTCAGGACGTGCGTTTCGGGCTGCGTCTGCTTCGCCGCAGCCCTGGTTTCACCGCGGCGGCGCTGCTGGCGCTGACGCTCGGCATCGGCGCGACGACAGCGGTGTTCACGCTGCTCGACCGCGTGGTGCTGCGGCCGCTGCCCTACCGCGACGCCGGCCGCCTCGCGATGGTCTGGGAGACGAATGCCGCGAAAGGACTGACGCACGAAAGCCTCTCGCCGGTGAACTTCCTCGACTACCGGCGGTTGTCGCACGTCTTCACCGACGCGGCCGCGTGGTGGTACCCGCAGGTCAACCTGACCGAGCCGGGCCATGAGCCGCTGCGCGTCCCGGCCATCGAAGCCAGCGCGAACTTCTTTTCGGTGCTCGGCGTGCAGCCGATCCTCGGCGCGGGCTTCCCGCCGCAGCCGCTGTACGCGCGCGATCTGGTGGCCGTCATCAGCCACCGGCTCTGGCGCGAGCGGTTCGGCGGCGATCCGTCGATCGTGGGCCGGACGATCAGGTTGAACGACGAGGCGTTCACGGTGGTCGGCGTGATGCCGCGGGGATTCGACTACCCGAAGGGCACCGACGTGTGGGAGCGGCTGGGCTGGGACATGGGACAGCACAGCCGGGCAGCGCACTTCATGGAATCGCTGTTCCGGCTCGCGCCCGGCGTGTCGCTGGCGGCCGCCGACGCGGAGCTCGGGGCGCTGACCGCGCGCCTCGCGACCGAGCACGCGGCCACCAACACGGGCTGGAGCGCGCGGGCCGTCCCGCTGGCGGACGAGGTGGAAGGGTACTTCCGGCCGGCGCTTCTCGCGCTGTTCGCGGCCTCGGGGCTGCTGCTGCTCATCACGTGCACGAACGTGGCGGGCCTGCTGCTGGCGCGCGCCGCGGCGCGCGAGGGCGAGGTGGCGGTGCGCGCGGCCATCGGCGCCGGACGCGGCCGCCTCGTGCGGCAGTTCCTGACCGAGAGCCTGCTCCTGGCGGCGGCCGGCGCGGCGCTCGGCATCGCCGCCGCCACGATAGCGGTGAAGCTGCTGGTGGCCGCTTCGCCGGTTCCGGTGCCGCGCTGGACCGGCGCCGCTCTCGACGGACGGGTACTGTGGTTCGCGGTCGCGACGGCGGCCCTGACGGCGCTCGCCTTCGGCGTCGTGCCGGCGATGTTCATGGCGCGCGGCGACGTCCATCGGCCGCTGAAGGACGCGGGCCGGGGCGGCGATCCGGGCGGCGCACGGCGGCGGACCCGCGGCGCGCTGGTGTCGGCGGAGATTGCGCTCGCGGTGATGCTGCTCGTCGGCGCCGCGCTCCTCGCCCGCAGCTTCGAGCGCCTCGTCCGGCAGGACCCGGGCTTCCAACCGTCGCACGCCGTGACGACGAGCGTCGAATTGCCGTATTCGTACTCCGACTTCCGCAGGATCGTCGATTTCTACTCGCAGGCGCTCGCCTCCATCCGCGCGCGGCCCGGGGTGGACGCCGCGGGCGCCTCGGTCTTCCTGCCGCTCGACCCGGCGTGGCGCCTGGCGTACTCCGTGGGCGGGCGGCCCCTTCCGGCGGCCGCGGACGTGCCGAAGGCGCAGCAGCAGTCGGTGGACGAGGACTACTTTCGCTGTATCGGCGTGCCGCTGCTCGCGGGCCGCTTCTTCACCGAGCGCGACACGGCGGATGCGCCGGGCGTGGTGCTGATCAACGAAGCGATGGCGCGGCGCGAGTGGCCCGGCGCCGACCCGATCGGCCGGACCATCCGCACCTACTCGCGCGTAATCGGCCCGATGGGGCGGATGCTGATGCCGCCGCAGACCGATTTCCAGATCGTCGGCGTGGTCGGCGACATGCGCAACGTCTCGCTGGCGCGCGACGCGGAGCCGGCGATCTACTTCACGTACCGCCAGTTCCCGTTCCGCGGCCTGCATCTGGTCGTTCGCGGGCCGGGCGAACCGGCCGCGCTCGTCGGCGCCGTCCGCGCATCGATTGCCCGTCTGGATCCGAATCTGCCGCTGTCTGCCGGTCGCACGCTCGATTCCCTGCTCGGCGACGCCACCGATCGCCCGCGCGCGCTGCTGATGCTGATGGCCGTCTTCGCCGCGCTCGCGCTGCTGCTCGCGGCGCTCGGCATCTACGGCGTGCTGTCGTACACGGTGAGCCAGCGGCGGCAGGAAATCGGGGTTCGCGTCGCGCTCGGCGCGGGGCCGCGCGACGTCGTGTGGCTCGTCGCGCGGCAGGCGTTGAGCCTCACGACCGCCGGCGGCATCATCGGAGCGGCCGGCGCGCTCGCGCTCGGCCGCGTGCTGTCGACCCTGCTCGACGGCGTGTCGCCCGCTGACGCAACGGCGCTGTCGGCCGCGCTGCTCCTGGCGATCGTGACGGCGCTTGCCGCGTGCGTGCTGCCGGCGTGGCGTGCCGCCACGCTCGCTCCGATCGAGGGCCTTCGGTCGTAGTGCAGGCCGTCCAGGCCTGCCGTGAACGCGCGAACAGCTCCCGCGTTCCCACCGAGATCACGCGCGCGGGCACCGTACCGCTTCACTGCCCGCGGCGGAAACTCCGGCGCCAGGCTCGCTCCGCGCGGCGGGATGGGACCGATGTCGACGGCGTGCGACACCCGTTTTGATATCGTATGCACCGTGTCGATGAACGCAACGAGCGCATGACCTTCGGCGTGCGTACCCCGCGCGTGAGCGTTCACGGCCGCTATCTGGTGGCGGCCCCGCCGGCCGGCGCCGGTCCGTTGCTCGTCGGCTTCCACGGATACGCGGAAAACGCGGAAACGCAGCTTGCCCGGCTCCAGTCCATCCCGGGCGCCGACCGCTTCGTCCTCGTCTCGGTGCAGGGGCTGCACCGCTTCTACCGCGGCCGGTCGAACGACGTCGTGGTCGCCAGCTGGATGACCAGGCAGGATCGCGAACTCGTGATTGCCGACAACCTCGCCTACGTGCGAACGGTCCTCGACGAGGTCGCGGCCGCGCACGGACGTGCCCGGCCGCCGGTCTTCGTCGGCTTCTCCCAGGGGGCGGCGATGGCGTTCCGGGCCGCCGCCTCAGGGCTCCGCACCGCCGGCGTAATCGCGCTCGGAGGCGACGTCCCGCCCGAGCTCGGTCGGTCGGCGCTCGCGGCCGTCCCGGCGGCGCTCGTCGGACGCGGCGCGCGCGACGACTGGTACACCGCGGCAACGTTCGGCGAGGATGTGCGTCGGTTGACCGAGGCCGGTGTCCGCGTGACGCCGTTCGAGTTCGACGGCGCTCACGAGTGGACGCCGGCATTCGCCGGGGCCGTCGCGGAGTTCCTGGCGCGATGACCAGCACCGTCATTCGCGAGGCAGCGCCGGCCGACGCGGCCGCGCTCGCCGGGCTCCGCTGGGAATTCCGGTCGGGCCGCACGGACCCGACCGAAGCGCGCGAGGTCTTCGTCGCCCGCTGCACCGAGTGGATGCGGGTCCGGCTCGACCGCGGCGAGTGGCGTGCGTGGGTCGCCGAGGACGCGGGAGACGTCGTTGGAAACGTCTGGGTCCACGCCATCGACAAGATTCCGAACCCCGTCGGCGAGCGCGAGCGCCACGCGTACCTGTCGAATCTATACGTGAGGCCGTCGGCGCGCGGCGGCACCGGCACCCGCCTGCTCGAGGCGGCAATCGCCTGGGCGTCGGCCGGCGGCGTCGACACGCTGCTGCTCTGGCCGACCGACCGGAGCCGCACCCTCTACGCCCGCCACGGATTCGTGCTCAGCGGCGACTTCCTGGCGCGACGCTTCTGATCCACTCGACGACCGCCCGCCGCGCGTCTCCCATCGCGGCGGCCTGCGCCGCCGGATCCTTGCGCGACAGCTTGTACGAGTGATCCCCGCCCTCGACGACGTGCAGGTCGGCGGGCGGATCGAGTGACGCGAGGAGCGGCTGGAGTTCGGCCGGCCCGCCGAACGCGTCGCGACTGCCCTGCACGAAGAGCATCGGCCGGTGAATCGCGGGCAGGTGCGCGTCGCGACGCCTTTCCGGCAGCCCGGGCGGGTGCAGCGGATAGCCGAGCAGAACGAGTCCGGCGATGCGCAGGCCGGGGTCGGCCGCGGCCACCTGCGTCGCGATCCGTCCGCCCATCGACTTGCCGCCGACGACCAGGTTCGGCGCGTCCGCCCATCGGTCGATCACGCTGCGATAGCACGCTTCGAGGACCGGTCCGCGGTCCGGCAACCGGCGCTTGCGGGCGGTGTACAGGAAGTCGAACGTGATGACCTCGATGCCGTCCGCCGCGAGCGCCTTCGCGAAGTCCACGATGAACGCGCTGTGCTGGCCGGCGCCGGCCCCGTGCGCGAGGATGAAACGGGGGACGGCCTTCAGACCGTCCCGCTCCGCCGGATAGACGAGCGCCGTCGTGCGGGCGCCCGCGTCCAGCTCCACGCTCACCTCAGTGGGAGATGTGCTCGAGCGACTCTCGGGCTTCGGCATCGGTCTTCAGCTGGTTCGTCACCGACATCACGCCGAACTGCGACGCGAGGGCGCGCGCGAGCATGCGATCGGTCTCGCTGCCGACGACGCCGGTCAGCGTCACCCGACCATGCTCCACGACGATGTGAATCGGCGGATTCACCATCGCGGCGTCGCTCCAGAACGCCGCGTTGCCGTAGATTGCCCGGGCAATCCGGTACCGCAGCCGAGCGTCCTCGATCGACACCGGCAGGACCTCGAGATGGTTCTGCACCTGCCGGACGCCGTCGACCTTCGCGACGCGCCTGGCGATCTCGTCGCGCTTGTACGGCATCGTCACCTTTCCCGTGAGCGTGACGACGCCGTGATCCACGCTCGCGTTGACGTCGTCGAAGATGGTGTAGCGGGTATAGCGGTTCACCGTCTTCGAGATGTCGTTGAACACCTGCAGGTCCTTCCGCTCCCCGGTCGAGGCCAGCGCGACGTTTGCCGCGAGCGCCATGACCGCGACGAGGAGGCCGGTTCGCGTGCGCATGTTCTACCTCCGCCCGTAGTCGAAACCGTCTGCCGGTCTTGAGGGCAAAGAAAATGCCAGCGCCGCCGCGGCGGAAAGCCGGTCGCGTCGTACACGGCGCGCCGGACGAACGCCCGCGCCTGTCCTGTCCGCAGGACGAGTCACCTGAGCGAGTGTCCGGCGAACGCCACGCCCACCCCGTACGTGATCGCGGCCTCGAGGATGCCGACCACGGTCATCTCGAGTCCGCTCGCCCACCAGGGGCGCGTCGTGACCAGCGCCTTCGAGGCGCCGACCGCGAAATGGGCGATCGTGCTGATGGCGAAGGACGCGATCACCGCGGGCATGCCGACCGTGAAGAAGAACGGGATGATCGGGATGAAGCCGCCGACAGCGGTCGACACGGCCGCGGAGACGGTGGATTTCAGCGGGTTGGGGAACGTTTCCTCGGACAGCCCGAGCTCCTCGTGCACCAGGGTACGGAGGAACTGGCCGGGCGCCTTCTGAATCCGTTCGGCCATCTCGCGCGCTTCCTCGGCCGAGAACCCCTTGAGCTGGTAGAACAGCTCGAGCTCGAGGAGCTCCTCGTGCGGGTCCTCTTCGATCTCGGCGCGCTCGCGCGACACTTCCGATTCGTACACCTCGCGCTCGGACTTCGAGGCGAGGTACGCGCCGGCGCCCATCGACAGGGCGCTGGCGAGCGTGCCGGCGAGGCCCGCCGCGAGCACCAGCTCGCTGCCGCCGGTGTAGCCGGCCATGCCCGAGACGATGCCGAAGACGGCGCCGAGGCCGTCGTTGACGCCGTAGATGGCGTCGCCGATCCAGCCGGTGCCGCGCACGTGCCAGCGCTCCCGGCGGAGAATCGTGTCGAGCGTGGAGCGCGGCGTCGGCATCGTTCCGCCGGCCAGCGTGTGAAGGATGGTGGCGTGGTCGCGCTCCTCGAGCATCGCCTCCTCGGCGATCCGCCGGTCGGCCGGATCGCTGAGCCGCGCCATCAGCTCGTCGTACTCGGCCTCGGCCCTCGACTCCTCCTGCTCGAGGCGGTGCAGGACGATGCTCGGATCGCCGATGCGCTGGAACCAGGACAGGCCGGTCTCGACGTCGCGCGGGTCGGGGGCGCGGCCGGTCGCGAGCTGGATGCGCTCCGCCCAGCGTGTGGCGTGGCGGTCCTCCTGCGCGGCGAGCCGCTGGAGGATGGAGCGCCGGTGCGGATCGTGCTCGCGTTCGGCGAGCAGCCGGTACGTGGCGGCGGCCTCGACCTCGCGGAGCCACATCTTCTGGACCGTGGCCAGGTTTTTCGGATCCATGGCGTTCATTCAGGTGTCACGCGATCCGTCGAGGGCGGCGTTCGAGGTCGCGGCCGGCGCGGCTTCTCACAACAGAAGCACCGTCCCGACGCCCGCCGACACGAGCAGCACCTGGCGGACCGCGTTGTCGTCGAACGTGCCGCGGTGCAGATCCGGAATCAGGTCGGCCATCGCCACGTAGAGAAAGCTCGACGTGGCGAAGACGATGAAGTACGGCGACATCCGCGGCATGGCGTCGAGGAACACGACGGCCATGAGGGCGCCGGCGATGCCGGCGGCTTCCGACAGGCCGTTGAAGAGCAGCGCCCGGCGGCGGCTGTAGCCTGCGTGCAGCAGGATCGCGAAGTCCGAGACCTCGTGCGGGATTTCGTGGGCGAGGACGGCGACGGCCGTCGTCACCGCGAGCGGCACCGAGACGAGCGCGGCGGCCCCGATGACGGCACCGTCCATGAAGTTGTGTGCGGCATCGCCGATGAGGACGAGCGGCGCCGTCGAGCGGTGCACTTCGCACTCGTCGGTGTGGCAGTGGCGCCAGAGCGCCAGCTTCTCCAGCACGAAGAAGGTGACGATGCCGCCGAGCAGCGTGCCGAACACCGGCCGCGCATCGAGCCGGTCGAGCGCTTCGGGCAGCAGCTCGAGCAGCGCCACGCCGAGCAGCGCCCCCACGGCGTAGCTGACGAGCCACGGGATGAGGCGCGCGCGAACTCGTTCGGAGAGAAGGAGGAGCGACGACGCGACGGCGAGCCCCCCAAAGCCGCCGAGCAGGCTCAGGCCAAGCGCAATGGGGAGCACCCGCACGGCACGGGATTATAGTCGACTAGGACGCGACGTACCCGCGACGGGCGCGCACGTGATACGACGGGTTGCGCACCTCGACCCGAATCGAATGCCACCTTCCGTCGCGTGTGCCCGGCGGGGTGTATCCGAGGTAGTACTGCTTGCTGAGCTCGTCGGCGACGCCGGCGGTCGCCGGGTCGAGGTCGCGCGCGTACCGGATGATCTCGGTCCGGCCCCCGCTGTCGTCGGTCAGCTCGCGCAACGCGTCGACGTTCACGCGGTCCACGTCGCTCGACCCCGACGGCGACCAGCGACCCGGCGGCGGCACGATCGGCTCCGGACGGCGCCCCGGCGGGAATGGAAACGGCAGCGGCATCGGCATCCGCGGCGGCCGCCGCGGCCGCGTCCTGAACGTCGGCTCTCCTTCGGCGTCGATGCCGACCGCGTACACGAGCAGCTCGCTCTGGCGAATCTGCGCCTTCAGATCACGCAGCGCGATCCGGCTCGACGTGTCGTTGCCGTCCGAGATGACGACGAGCGCTTTCTTCACGTGGCGTCCGGTCTGTGCCAGCGGGATCGCCTCGGCAATCGTGTCGTACAGCGCCGTCCCGCCGCTGGGGACAATGTTCCCCAGCGCGCGGCTCAGGCGATCGCGATCGGTCGTCCAGCTCTCGAGCAGCACCGGAGCGTTGCTGAAACGGTAGAGGAAGATCTCGTCGCTCGGCGCGAGCAGATCGTAGAGAAATCGGTTGAGCGCGGCCTCCGCCGCCTTGATTTTGTCGCCCGCCATGCTGCCGCTCGTGTCGAGTGCGATGCCGAGGCTCACCGGCACGCGCTCGGCGCTGAAGTGCGTGACCTCGACGGGCCGCCCGTCCTCGTACACCCGGAAGTCTTCCTTCCGAAGCCCCGAGACGAACCGGCCGCTCGCATCCGTGACCGTCGCGGTGACGTTCACCACCTCGACGCCGCTCTTGAACCGGAGTTCCCGCTCCCCCGGCCGCGGCTGCGCGGGCGGCTGCTGGCTCCGGCCGTTCAGGGACACGGCCAGCACCGCCACGAGGGCGGCCGTGCCGGCGAGCCACGCCTGGATGTTGCGAGTCACCTGGCTGTGTTCCGCCTGTCCACCTGCGGTACGACGATGTCCCCCTGGAGAAAGCTGACGCGGTACCGGCCGATCAGGCCCGTGTCGGACACCGTAATCGAGAACGGCGCTTCGCCCGAGGGCCCGAGTCGCTCGATGTCCGCCCGCGCGCTGGTCAGGAGCGCGCCCTCCCGGTCGAACAGGGCGACGACGGCGGCCAGGTGATTGATCTCGGTCCGACCGGGATTGCGGACGATACCATGCACCGTCAGCTGATCCGCCGAGCGATAGTGGTCGAGCGCGATGAGCTCCACCCGCGAATGCGTCGTCGCCGGCGCGTTCGGGGCGTCGACGGCCGACGCGCCGGTCGCGACGCCGCCACCCAAGGGCACGGCGAGCGCGGCGACGACGCCGGCGATGGCGAGACCGACGACGACGAGGAGGGCCGGGCGCGATTGCCGTGTGTTCGGTGCGACAGCGGTGGACATCGCGGCATCCCGCACGACCGGCGCATCGCGCTCGCGCCCCGCCGCCCGCTGCTGCTCGTCGCGCGCCAGCCTCCAGGCGACGACGGTCATGGCGGCCGCGAGGGCCAGCGACGAGACCGTGACCGCCATGAGCGTGAGGTCCACGGGAGCCTGCCGGGCAAAAGCCTTGCCGCGTCGTGAGCGGAGTCGGGACCGACCAGGCACCCCGGATTCAGGCCGTTTCCGGCAGGTATTTCCGTGCACGCGCGGCGGCGCCCTCGGCCGGGCTGTGCTCGACACGTGACACTGTCGCCTGAAGCATACCCGGCCGACGGCCTTCGGCTATCGGCTGTCAGCTCCCCCGACAGTGCGCGATACACTACCGGACATGTCCTTCACTGGAAAGTCCGTGATTGTCACCGGAGCGACGAGCGGCATCGGCCGGGCCACGGCACAGGCCTTCGTGCGCGAAGGGGCGGCGGTCGTCCTGGTCGGCCGGGACCAGGCGGCGCTGCGGGAAGTGTCGACCGCTTCGGCGGCCGGCGCCCGCGTCGTCACGTGCGCGGTAGACGTGACCGCAGCGGACGCGCCCGCGCGGCTGGTCGATACGGCCATCGAGGCGTTCGGGGGGCTCGACGTGCTCGTCAACGCCGCCGGCATCATCGCGAGCGCCGGGCTCGAGGCGACCACCGACGAACTGTGGGACGACATGATGGCGATCAACCTGCGCGCACCGTTTCGGCTGATGCGCGCTGCCGCTCCCCATCTCGCAGCGCGGCGCGGCGCCGTCGTCAACGTGTCGAGCGTGAACGGACTGCGATCGTTCCCGGGCGTGCTGGCGTACTGCGTGAGCAAGGCGGGCGTCGATCATCTCACGCGCTGCGCGGCGCTCGATCTGGCGCCGCTCGGTGTGCGCGTCAACGCCGTCAACCCGGGCGTCACGGTGACGAACCTGCACCGGCGATCGGGGATGAAGGAGGAACAGTACGCCGCATTTCTCGAACGGTCGAAGACGACGCATCCGCTCGGCCGTGCCGGGCAGCCCGAGGAAGTGGCCGAATTGATCCTGTTCCTCGCCTCGGATCGCGCCGCGTGGATGACAGGGGAGACGATTCCGATCGACGGGGGAAGGCACTTGACGTGTGCGAGGTAGGCACCGGCATTCCGGATCCGCTCGCGATGGAGAGCCCTATCTCGCCTTGATCCCCTCGACGAAGATCAGCCCATCGCGTTCGGCGATCTGGCGCACCGACCTGAAGCCGTCGGCCTGAAGGATCGGGACGGCGTCGAGCGGCGGTCCGCTCTGCGCGCGCGTGAGGAGCGCGCCGAGGCCGGCGCGGGGGATCGCCCCGATGACGATGGTGCGGCCGCCGGGTCGCAGGACGCGAAGCAGTTCGCGTACCGCGGCGACGCGATCCTCTGCGCGCATGGCGGCCAGCAGGCCGCCCGTGTTGTCGACCACCGCGACGTCGAACGCGTCGGCCTCGTACGGCAGTCGCGTCGGAGGCGCGACGTCGACGTCCACGAGCACGCCGGCTTCGGCTGCGCCCTTGCGCGCGCGGGCGGCCGACGCCTCGTCGGGGACGGCTGCGGCCGCGCGTCCCGACAGGCCCACTCTGGCTGCAACCGCGCCGAGCCGTCCGCCGTGTGCGCATCCAACCTGCAGCAGGCGATCGCCCATCTTCACCCCGGTCATGCCGACGACCAGCGTGTGCGGATCTTCACGTTTGCCAAACAGGTTCACACCGGGCTCTCCGCTGTTGGCTCTCGGCTGTCAGTGCTGTCAGTGGAACTCGAAGCGCCACGCAACTGCAGCCGCCGGGCCGTTTTGACACCAGCTTACTGCTGACAACGAGCCGCCGAAAGCGCTATAGTTGGCGCTTGTGCCCACTCCTGTAGAGATCACCCCTGCACGCGGCAGGCTCGGCGTGCTGCTCGTCGGCCTCGGCGCCGTCAGCACGACGACCATTGCCGGCGTGATGGCCATACGCAAGCACCTCGCGAAACCGATCGGATCGCTCACCCAGATGGGAACCGTCCGCCTTGGCAAGCGCACCGAAGGCCGCTCGCCGAAGATCAGCGAGGTGGTTCCGCTCTCGACGCTCGACGATCTCGTGTTCGGCGGCTGGGACATCTTCGAAGACGACTGCTACGCCGCCGCCCGCACCGCGGGCGTCATCGAGCCCGCGCTGCTCGAGCAGGTGCGCCCCGAGCTCGAGCGGATCCGTCCGTGGCCTGCCGTGTTCGACCAGCGCTACGTGAAGCGGCTCGATGGGCCGAACGTCAAGAAGGGCAGGAACAAGAAGGATCTCGCCGAGCAGGTCGTCGCCGACATCCGGAAATTCAAGGCCGACAACGCGCTCGATCGTCTGGTGATGGTGTGGTGCGGGAGCACCGAGGTCTTCATGACCGAGGCGCCGGCGCATGCTTCGGTCGAGAGCTTCGAGCGGGCGCTCGAGCAGAACGACCCGGCGATCCCCTCCAGCATGATCTACGCGTACGCCGCCATCCGCGAGGGCATTCCGTACGCCAACGCGGCGCCCAATTTGACGGCCGACATCCCCGCACTGGTCGATCTCGCGGCGCGGACGAAGACCCCGCTCGCCGGCAAGGATCTCAAGACCGGACAGACGCTCATCAAGACGATCATCGCGCCAGGCCTCAAGGCGCGCCTCCTCGGCGTCTCCGGCTGGTACTCGACGAACATCCTGGGCAACCGCGACGGCGAGGTCCTCGACGATCCCGAATCGTTCAAGACCAAGGAGGAGAGCAAGAAGTCGGTGCTCGACTACATCCTCCAGCCGCAGCTCTATCCCGACCTCTACGAGCACCTGTGTCACGTCGTGCGGATCAACTACTATCCTCCGCGCGGCGACAACAAGGAAGGGTGGGACAACATCGATCTGGTGGGCTGGCTCGGCTACCCGATGCAGCTCAAGATCAACTTCCTGTGCCGCGACAGCATCCTCGCGGCGCCGATCGTGCTCGATCTCGCGCTGTTCATGGATCTGGCGAAGCGCGCCGGCATGAGCGGCATCCAGGAGTGGCTGTCGTTCTATTTCAAGAGCCCGGTCCACGCGCCGGGGCTGTACCCGGAGCACGACCTCTTCATTCAGCTGATGAAGCTGAAGAACACGCTCCGCTACCTCAAAGGTGAGGAGCTCATCACGCACCTCGGACGTGAGTACTACGACTAACCGCTTCGCGCAACCGGCATTGTTCGGCGGCCTCGTCATCGGCGCGCTCTCGGCGCTGCCGGTCGTGTCCGCCGGCAACATCTGCTGCTGCCTCTGGGTCATCAGCGGCGGCGTCGTTGCGGCGTACTTCCTCCAGCAGAACGAGTCCGCGTCGATCACGCCCGGCGACGGGGCGATGGCGGGCCTTCTGGCCGGCCTGTTCGGCGCCGTCGTCTACCTGGCGCTGTCGATTCCCGTCACGCTGATCGTGGGGCCGTTTCAAGCCGAGATCGTGCGCCGCCTGATCGCCCGCGGCGGCCTGCCGCCGGAGTTCCACGCGACGGCGCTCCGGTACGTCGGAGGCGCCCTCGGCCTCCTCTTCAGCTTCGTCACGATGCTGGTGGTGGGCGCCGTCTTCTCGACGCTCGGCGGCCTCATCGGAGCGCTGGTGCTCCGCAAGCAGCTGCCGCCCGGTACCATCGACGTGCCGCCCCACGTTTCCTGAGAGCGACGAGAGAACGCACCACCGGCTGGAACCATCTCGCGCAGACGGTACGGTATCCTGTCGGGCCATGGCCGACCAGCAACACGCCGAATTCGCCGATCTCCTCCGCGAAGACCGGACGTTCGATCCACCGGCCGAGTTCAGGGCCCGTGCGCTCGTCGACGACGAGCGGATCTACGCCGACGCCGACCGCGATCCGGAAGGTTTCTGGGCGCGGTACGCGGACGAGCTCGAATGGGTGCGGCGCTGGGACAAGGTGCTCGACTGGCAGCCGCCGCACGCGAAGTGGTTCGTCGGCGGCCAGATCAACATCAGCGTCAACTGCCTCGATCGCCACGTCCGCGGACCGCGCCGGAACAAGGCCGCGCTCGTCTGGGAAGGCGAGCCCGGCGATCGCCGCACGTACACGTACTTCGATCTGTTCCGCGAAGTCTCGGCCTTCGCGAACGTGCTGCGCTCCTTCGGCATCCGCAAGGGCGATCGCGTCGCGCTGTACATGCCGCTCGTTCCGGAGCTCGCCATCGCGATGCTGGCCTGTGCGAGGATCGGCGCCGTTCACAGCGTGGTGTTCGGCGGCTTCAGCGCCGAGTCGCTGCGTGACCGCATCAACGATGCGCAGGCGCGCCTCCTCGTGACGGCCGACGGCGGCTATCGGCGGGGGCAGACCGTCCCGCTGAAGCAGGTCGCCGACGAAGCGCTGGCCGGCACGCCCTCGATCGAGAACGTGATCGTGGTCCAGCGCGGCGCGGGCCCGATGCCGGTGCACATCCAGGAGGGGCGCGACCACTGGTACCACCGGCTGATGCAGGACGCGCCGCTCACCTGTCCGCCCGAGACCATGGACGCCGAGGACATGCTCTACATCCTCTACACCTCGGGCACGACCGGAAAGCCGAAGGGAATCGTCCATACGACCGCCGGTTATCTCGTCGGCGTGTACACGACGACGAAGCTCGTGTTCGATCTGCGGGACGAGGACGTCTACTGGTGCACGGCCGACATCGGCTGGGTCACCGGGCACAGCTACGTCGTCTACGGTCCGCTCGCCAATGGCGCGACGGTGCTCATGTACGAAGGCGCGCCCGACTGGCCGCAGAAGGACCGGTTCTGGTCCATCATCGAACGCTACGGCGTCACGGTGTTCTACACGGCCCCGACGGCGATTCGCGCCTTCATGCGCTGGGGGACCGAGTGGCCGGCGAAGCGCGATCTCACGTCGCTGCGGCTGCTCGGCAGCGTCGGCGAGCCGATCAACCCCGAGGCGTGGATCTGGTACTACCATTTCATCGGCCACGACCGCTGTCCGGTCGTCGACACCTGGTGGCAGACCGAGACCGGCATGATCATGATCACGCCGCTGCCAGGCGTGACGCGGCTCAAGCCCGGATCGGCGACGCGGCCGTTCCCCGGCGTGGCCGCGGAGGTCCGCAACCAGCGCGGCGATCGCGTGGACGTCGGCGGCGGCCTGCTGGCGATCACGCGGCCCTGGCCGTCGATGCTCCGCGGCATCTACGGGGATCCCGATCGGTACGAGCGGCAGTACTGGAGCAAGTGGGGGCCGGCGGCCTACGTGACCGGCGACGGCGCCAAGCGCGACGCGGACGGCGACTTCTGGCTGCTCGGCCGCGTCGACGACGTGATCAACGTGGCCGGGCACCGGATCGGCACGATGGAGGTGGAGAGCGCGCTCGTCGATCACCCCGCCGTGGCCGAAGCGGCGGTGGTCGGGCGCACGCACGAGATCAAGGGACAGGCGATTGCCGCCTTCGTCACGCTGCGCGAGGGCGCGGCCGGAAGCGACACGCTCGTCGACGACCTGAAGGAACACGTCGTGCGCAAGATCGGCGCGATCGCGCGGCCCGACGACATCCTCTTCACGGCCGACCTGCCGAAGACACGATCGGGCAAGATCATGCGCCGACTGCTGCGCGACATCGCCGAGGGAAAGGCGCTCGGCGACACGACGACGCTGGCGGATCCGGGCGTGGTCGCGCGGCTGAAGGCGAACTACGAAGAGGAGTACGGAGGCTGACCTCTGGCGCGTCGCGTGACACCCCTGTTCGCCGGCAGGATGCGCCAGCCTCGGGGCTCGGTTCGCGTCCCCGTGCTGTTCGTGATCGTCGGCGCGCTGGTCGTGGCGGCCGTGCTCGCCTGGCCGGCAATCCGGCAGACGCGCGACATGGCGCGCCTGCAGCGCGCGCGGCGCGATGCGTCGGCGATTGCCGGCGCGCTCGTCCGCTTCTACCAGGACAACGGCTTCTTCCCGCTCTGGGATCAGATCGGCGCCGGCAGGCTGGGCCGCGTCGATCTGCTCGTCAGCGACGGCATGGCTCCCGAGGTGCCCGCTCACTCGGCGTGGTCGACCGGACGCCTGGGCCTGCTCGCCGACGATCTGGTCACGAACAAGCCGAGTTATGCCGTCCGCGAAGATCCCGAGGGCATGGGATGGGCCGGACCGTACCTGCCTGAGCCTCCCGGACCGGATCCCTGGGGACACCAATACGTGGTGAACATCGGCTTGATTCCGTCGGCCGATGCCCCGCCCGACGAAGCGGGCGCGGCGAAGTACGCCGTGTGGGTCCTGTCGGCCGGACCGGACGGTATCATCCAGACCCCGTTCCGGCAGCTGATTGCGGACGCCACCCTCGCGGGCGACGATATCGGCGTGCGCCTGCAGTAGGGCGGCCGTAAAATGGAGGGGAACACGGCACCCGCTTCGTTCGTCTCACGTTCGTAGACGCCATGCGATTATCCCGTTACCCCTGTTCCCCATCACCCCATCACCACATTACCCCTTCACCCCATACGCATCTCTGATATGGCCCTCATCGAAACCATCGATCTCTGGAAGACCTACGTGATGGGCTCGGAGGAAATTCACGCCCTCCGCGGCGTGTCGATTCAGATCGAGCGCGGCGAGTACGTCGCCATCATGGGGCCGTCGGGATCCGGCAAGTCGACGTTGATGAACCTTATCGGCTGCCTGGACACGCCGACGAAGGGGTCGTACCTGCTGAACGGCAAGCAGGTGAGCCAGATGAACGACAACGAGCTGGCCCGCATCCGGAACGAGGAGATCGGGTTCGTCTTCCAGACGTTCAACCTGCTGCCGCGGGCGACGGCGCTGCACAACGTGGAGCTGCCGCTCATCTACGCGGGCGTGCCGGCCCAGGAACGTCGGCGGCGCGCGGCCGAGGCGCTCGAAAAGGTGGAGCTGACCGAGCGGATGAGCCACCGGCCGAACGAGCTCTCGGGCGGCCAGCGTCAGCGCGTCGCCATCGCGCGCGCGCTCGTGAACAACCCGTCGATCCTGCTGGCCGACGAGCCGACGGGCAACCTCGACTCCAAGACCGGCGCCGAGATCATGGGGCTGTTCGAGAAGCTGCACAAGGCCGGCAACACGATCATCCTCGTCACGCACGAGCCCGACGTCGCCGTGTTCGCCTATCGCACCATCCACATCCGCGACGGCCAAATCGAGAACGACGTGCGTCGGGCGGCGTAGCTCCCGGCCCCGACCCCCTGAGCCCTATCGCCGTTCGTCGTCAGATCGCGGCCCAGTGCCCCTCGCCGATCTGCCGCAGGTCCGCCTCGCGGTTGACGAGCGAAGGGTCGAGCACGATGCGCCGCGGCTGCGTGTCGGGATCCGGCACGGGGACCGCCGACAGCAGCGCGCGCGTGTAGGGATGCTGCGGGGCTGCGAACAGCGCCGGCGTGCGGCCCATCTCGACGATCCGTCCCAGGTACATCACCGCCACCCGACTGCAGATGTGCTGCACGAGGCGCAGGTCGTGCGCGATGAACAGATAGGTGAGCTTCAGGCGCTCCTGCAGATCCATCAGCAGGTTCACGACCTGCGCCTGCACGGACACGTCCAGCGACGACACGGGCTCGTCGAGAACCAGGAACGACGGATTCAGCGCGAGCGCGCGCGCGAGGCCGATGCGCTGGCGCTGCCCTCCGCTGAACTGTCGCGGGTACCGAGCGAGATGAGCGGGATCGAGGCCCACGAGGCGGAACAGTTCCGCCGCGCGCTCCCGTCGCTCCGCCCGAGACCCCAGCCGGTGGATGACGAGCGGCTCCTCGACGATCTGCTGCGCCCGCATCCTCGGATTGAGCGACGCGTACGGATCTTGAAACACCATCTGCATCTCGCGCCGGGTCTGCCGCAGGGCCGCCGGGGGCAGCGCGAGCAGATCCTGACCGCGAAACCGGATCGACCCCGACGTCGGCTCGATCAGGCGCAGGAGGCAGCGGCCGACCGTCGTCTTGCCGCTCCCCGACTCGCCGACCAGCGCGAACGTCTCTCCATCGTCGATCGTGAAGGTGACGTCGTCGACCGCCGTGACCGCGGGGCCCGCGTGGAACAGGCCGCCCGCCCGCCTGAACTGCTTCACGAGGTGCGTGACTTCAGCGAGCGGCATGGAGGTAGCACTTCGCCGTGTGCTCCGGACCGACCGTCGTGTCGCCGGGCGGGGCGGTCGTGCACGGCTCGAACCGATCCGGACAGCGGGGGTTGAACGCGCACCCCGGCGGCGGCGCTCCGAGCGACGGCGAGCTGCCGTCGATCGCCCGGAGGCGCCGGCCCGGGGCGCCGCCGGGAATCGATGCGAGCAGGCCGCGCGTGTAGGGGTGCTGCGGGCGGTGGAACAGGTCGCGCACCCCGGCCTCTTCCACGATGCGCCCGGCGTACATCACCGCGACGCGGTCCGCCGTCCCGGCGACGACGCCGAGGTCGTGCGAGATGAGGAGCAGCGACAGGTCGAAGGCCTTCTTCATCTCGCGCAGCAGATCGAGCACTTCGGCCTGAATCGTCACGTCGAGCGACGTCGTCGGTTCGTCGGCGATGAGCAGCGAGGGGCGGCAGGCAAGCGCCATCGCGATGACCACGCGCTGCCGCTGTCCCCCTGAGAGGTGGTGCGGGTAGTCGCGGGCCCGCGACGCTGCGTTCGGGATCCTGACCGCTTCGAGCAGCTCGACGGCGCGGCGCTCCGCATCGTGCCTCGCCGCGCGCCCGTGGACGAGCAGCGCCTCGGCGATCTGATCGCCGATGGTGAAGACCGGGTTGAGCGCGGACGTCGGCTCCTGGAACACGAGCGCGATTTCCGCGCCGCGAACCGCCTGCATGTCCGGGGCGGAGAGCGCCATCAGGTCGCGCCCCTTGAACAGGATCCGCCCGGCGGCGATCCGGCCGGGCGGCTGCACGAGCCGCAGGATCGACAGAGCCGTCACGGACTTGCCGCTCCCCGATTCGCCGACGAGGCCGAGCGTCTCGCCCGAACGGACCTCGAACGACACGTCGTCGACCGCCGGCATCGGGCCGGCCGGGGTGTCGAAGACGGTCGTCAGGTGCTCGATCTTCAGCACCGCGTCGTGTTCGGGCATCGAATAGCTGTCGGCTGTTGGCTGTCGGCTCTCGGTCTGCTGTCGGCTCTCGGCTCTCGGCTCTCGGCTCAGGCAAACCCGCGAGCGGCGATCAGTGAACGGCAAAACCGGCGAGCGGCGATCGGTGAACGGCAAAACCGGCGAGCGGCGATCGGTGAACGGCAACCAGCATCCGGCATTCGGCCACCCGCAGCCCGCAATCGGCAAATCGACGATTCAGATGGAGGCCCGTTCCTCGTGCTCGCCGAACACGCTCCGCATCGCGTCGGCGATCTCGCCGAGCGTCGCCCGCGTTTCGACGGCGGCGATGATGGGCGGCACGAGGTTCGTCGTTCCGCGCGCCGCCGCGCGCACGGCGTCGAGCGCGGCGTGGCAGGCGCCGGCGCTCCGGCCCGCCCGGAGGGCCCGCACGCGTTCGACCTGCTGCCGCTCGACATCCGGGTCGATGCGCAGGATCTCGGGCGAGGCGCCTCCGTCGCTCGCGAACCGGTTGACGCCGACCACGACCTGCCGGCCCGCGTCGATCGCGACCTGCGCGCGGTAGGCCGACTCCTGAATCTCGCGCTGAATCAGGCCCGACTCGATCGCACGCAGCGTCCCGCCAGCCGCCTCGATGCGCGCGAGCACTGCTTCGGCCCCTTCCTCGATCCGGTCGGTCAGGGCCTCGATCGCGGTCGAGCCGCCAACCGGATCGACCGTGTTGGCGACGCCGGACTCGAACGCGAGGATCTGCTGCGTCCGCAGCGCGATCCGCGCCGATTCCTCGCTCGGGAGGGCGAGCGCCTCGTCGCGGCCGTTGCAGTGCAGCGACTGCGTGCCGCCGAGCACCGCCGCCATCGCCTGCAGCGCCACGCGGACGATATTGTTGTCCGGCTGCTGCGCGGTCAGCGTGCTGCCGGCCGTCTGCGTATGGAACCGGAGCTGCAGCGCGCGCGGGCTGGTCGCCTTGAACCGATCGCGCATGATGCGCGCCCACAGCCGCCGGGCCGCGCGGAACTTCGCGATCTCCTCGAGGAAATCGTTGTGCGCGTTGAAGAAGAACGACAGCCGCTGGCCGATCCGGTTCACGTCGAGACCCGCGTCGACCGCCGCCTGGACGTACGCGATCGCGTGGGCGAACGTGAACGCCACCTCCTGGACGGCGGTCGATCCCGCTTCGCGGATGTGGTACCCGCTGATCGAGATCGTGTTCCAGTTCGGCAGCTCGCGTTCGCAGAACGCGAAGATGTCGGTGACGATGCGCAGCGACGCGCGCGGAGGGTAGATGTAGGTGCCGCGCGCGACGTACTCCTTGAGGATGTCGTTCTGAATGGTGCCCGACAGCTTCGCCGGCGCGACTCCCTGCCGTCGCGCCACGGCGATGTAGAGCGCCAGCAGGATGACGGCCGTGGCGTTGATCGTCATCGACGTCGAGACGCGGTCGAGCGGAATTCCGTCGAACAGCGCCGCCATGTCCTCGATCGAGTCGATCGCCACGCCCACCCGGCCCACCTCGCCGGCCGCCAGCGGATGGTCCGAGTCGTAGCCCATCTGCGTCGGCAGGTCGAACGCGACGCTCAGCCCGCTGACGCCGTGCGCGAGGAGATAGCGGTACCGTGCATTGGACTCAGCGGCCGTCGCGAAACCGGCGTACTGACGCATCGTCCATAGCCGGCCCCGGTACATCGTCGGCTGGATACCCCGGGTGAAGGGGAACTCGCCGGGAAACCCGATATCGCCCATCGTGTCGTTCGCGGCATTGTACCGCGGGCGGCGGTCCGGTCGGCCCGTAACTCCTTGACAGCCCAGCGGCTCCGCCTTACACTGACGTTACCTACAGTTCAATCCGATACATATGAACACGTCTGGCGCCCGATCGCAGGCCCGCCGCCTTGGTGTAGGCAGAAGCGGATCGGGAAGCGCCCCGGTACCCGGCCCGGCGGCGTAGGGAGGTAAGCAGGATGGACGACGTCGTCAACCGGTTCGCGCGTGAGCTGGCCGACGCGATTGCTGCCGCGGTCGCAGAGAACCCGCAGGTGGAGGCCTGCCGCGAAAAAGCGCGTGCGGCCGGTTTCGAGATGAAGGTGACGCTCGAAGCGGTCGTCGGTTTCGTGAGCCGTTCGCAGTCGGCGGCCCTCACCAAAGTGACCGCGCCGGTTCGCCCCGGACGCGAGCTCCCGACGCGCCGCGCCTTCGAGGTGACGGCCAACGACCGGCGGTTCCTCCGCTCGCTTCGTATTGCCGCGGACGAAACGGCCGAAGAAGTGGACAACTGAGTACAGCCGATAGCCGATAGCCGATAGCTGATAGCTGGGTGTGGGGATCCGGTTCGCTCGCCGAGCGGCCCGGGTCCCTTTTTTATTTTCGGGACGCCTGGGCCGCCACGGCCGCCGCCCTGGCCGCCGCGGCGGCAGGATCGCCCAGGTAATAATGACGGGCCGGCCGAAGGTCGTCGTCCAGCTCATAGACGAGCGGGATGCCGGTCGGGATGTTCAGGCCGACGATTTCGCTCTCGGGAATCTCGTCCAGGTACTTCACCAGGGCGCGCAGGCTGTTGCCGTGCGCCGCGATCAAGACGCGCTCGCCGGCGCGGACGGCCGGCGCGATGGTGTCGTGCCAGTACGGGAGGAACCGCGCGACCGTGTCCTTGAGCGATTCGGTCAGGGGCAGGTTCTTCGGATCCACCCCAGCGTACCGCGGATCGCGCCGCGGGTGGCGCGGGTCGTCGGCGGCGAGGGGCGGCGGCGGGATGTCGTAGCTCCGCCTCCAGATCTTCACCTGCTCTTCGCCGTGCTCGGCGGCGGTCTCCGCCTTGTTGAGACCCTGCAGTGCGCCGTAGTGGCGTTCGTTCAGCCGCCAGCTCTTCGCCACCGGAATCCACATCAGATCCAGCTCGTCGAGCGCGATCCAGAGGGTGCGGATGGCCCGCTTGAGGACTGACGTGAACGCCACGTCGAAGACATAGCCGCCCTCGCGTAGCAGTTGTCCGGCCTCATGCGCCTCCTCGAGGCCGCGCTCCGACAGATCGACGTCTGTCCAGCCCGTGAACCGGTTTTCCCGGTTCCAGGTGCTCTCGCCATGACGCAGCAGCACGACCTTAGGCACGCAGCCCGCTCCTCCCGGCGTACCGCGCCCCGCCGCCGAGCTCTTCCTCGATGCGCAGCAGCTGGTTGTACTTGCAGACACGGTCGGTCCGGCTGGCCGAACCGGTCTTGATCTGGCCGGCGGCGGTGCCGACGGCGAGATCGGCAATCGTCGAGTCCTCCGTTTCCCCCGACCGGTGAGAAATGATTGTCCCGTACCGCGCGTCGCGAGCCATCCGGACCGCGTCGAGCGTCTCGGTCACGGTGCCGATCTGGTTGAGCTTCACCAGGAGCGCGTTGGCGACCTGATCGGCAATCCCTTTCTTCAGAATCGCGGGGTTGGTGACGAACACGTCGTCGCCGACGAGCTGGACCTTGCTCCCGAGCGCCCTGGTCAGCTTCTGCCAGCCGCTCCAGTCGTCTTCGGAGAGGCCATCCTCGATCGAGACGATGGGATACTGCCTGATCCATTCCTCGTACATGCGGATCATCGCGTCGGACGTTCGATCGGGCTCGCCGGATTTCCTGAACGTGTACTTCCCGCCGCCGGCCCATAGCTCGCTCGCGGCGACGTCGATCGCCAGGAAGATGTCGGCTCCGGCCGCGCGTCCGGTCTTCGCGACGGCCTCGAGCACGGCTTCGATCGCTTCGCGGTTCGACTTCAGGCTCGGCGCGAACCCGCCCTCGTCTCCGACGCCGGTCGAGTACCCGCGGCCCTTCAGGATTCCGCGCAGCGCGTGGAAGGTTTCCGCTCCCCAGCGCAGCGCCTCGGCGAACGACGGCGCGCCGAGCGGCACGACCATGAACTCCTGCACGTCGACGCTCGAGTCGGCGTGGGCGCCGCCGTTCAGGATGTTCATCATCGGCGCGGGCAGCGTGAACTGGTCGTTGCCGTACAGGCGGCCGATGTGTCGGTACAGCGGCTCGCCAGCGGCCGCAGCCGCGGCGCGCGCCGCCGCCATCGAGACGCCGAGCAGGGCGTTGGCGCCGAGGCGGCTCTTGGTCGGCGTGCCGTCGAGCGCGATCAGCGCGTCGTCGAGCTGCCGTTGATCGAACTCGCGCCCGGCGATTGCCTTGGCGATCTCGCCGTTGACGTTCGCGACCGCCTTGCGCACGCCCTTGCCGCCGTATCGAGTCCTGTCGCCGTCGCGCAGTTCGAGTGCCTCGCGCTCGCCGGTCGAGGCCCCGGATGGCACCGCCGCGCGCCCGAACGCGCCGCCATCGAGCGTTATGTCCACTTCCACGGTCGGATTGCCGCGCGAGTCGAGAATCTCGCGCGCACGCACGCGTCTAATCTTCATCGACGGGTCTCGCTCTTGAATTCCTGTATCCCGGTTCCCGGGTTCCCAATGCTCCGTTCCCGGTTCGATCCAATTCTTACTTCCTGGTTCTCGATTCCCGATTCCTCATTCTCACGCCCCCCGCCGATCCGCGTCCGCCTCGATCCGCAGCGCCTCCTCGCCGATGGCGCCGATGAACGGCTCGTCGTCGGTGGTGACGACGACGACGCCGGAGTCGGTGACGGTGTGGCGGCGGCGATCCTCCTCGAGGTCGTATCCGATGACCGCGCCGCGGGGGATCAGGACGTCGCGGTCGATGATCGCGCGCCGCATGCGCGCGTGCCGGCCGATGCGCACCCCCGGCATCAGGATGCACTGGTCGATGTGGCAGAAGCTGTGGACCCGCACGTTCGGGCAGAGCACGCTGCCGTAGATGCTGCTGCCGGACACGATGCAGCCGGGAGAGATCACCGAGTCGAGCGCCTGTCCGCAGCGGCGGCCGGCCTCGGCGAAGACGAACTTCGCCGGCGGCGCCTGCGGCTGGTACGTGCGCAGCGGCCATTCCGGGTCGTACAGGTTGAACTCCGGGTTGACGTGGCAGAGGTCCATGTTCGCGTCGTAGTACGCGTCGAGCGTTCCGATGTCGCGCCAGTACTTCGCCGCCTTCTTGTTCTCGTCGTAGAACCGGTAGGAGTAGACCGGCACCTGGTGGATGAGCGCCGGGATGACGTCCTTGCCGAAGTCGTGGTTGGTCGGCTGGAGCGCGTCGGCCTCCAGCGCGCTCACGAGCACGTCGGGGTCGAAGACGTATACGCCCATCGAGCCGAGCGCGAGCCCCGGCGAGCCGGGAACCGGGCTGGGGCTGCGCGGCTTCTCCTCGAAGCCGATCACGCGCTCCGCCTCGTCCACGGCGATGATGCCGAAGCGCGGCGCCTCGGCGACCGGCACCTCGATGGTCGCGAGCGTCACGGCCGCGCCGCGCTCCTGGTGGAACCGGAGCATCCGCGCGTAGTCCATCTTGTACACGTGATCGCCCGACAGGACGATCACGTAGCGCGGGCTCTCCTGGATGATCGAGTAGAGGTTCTGGTAGACGGCATCGGCCGTCCCCTGGTACCAGTGCTCTCCGACGCGCTTCTGCGGCGGGAGGATCTCGATGAACTCGCCCAGTTCCTCCGAGACGATGCTCCAGCCCATCCGGATGTGCCGGTTGAGCGACAGCGACTTGTACTGCGTCGCGATGAAGATCCGCCGGAGACCGGAATTGATGCAGTTGCTGAGGGCGAAGTCGATGATGCGGTACGGGCCGCCGAAGTAGACGGCCGGCTTGGCTCGTTCCTTCGTCAGCGGGAACAGCCGCTCGCCGGCGCCTCCGGCGAGGACGATGACGAGGCTGTCGTCGAGCAGGGCGGGCATGGCTCGTCAGGGCGCGCGGAGTACGACGCGCGCCGGTGCGCCGTCGCTCCCGACCACGCGGAGCGGCAGGCAGATCATGTCGTAGACTCCCGGTTCGACCCCGCGCAGATTGAGTCCCTCGATGACGATCACGCCGGCGCCGAGGAGCGCGTGGTGCGCGGGTGCTCCCGGCTTCCTGAATTCTTCCACCGACAGGTAGTCCACCCCGACCACCTTGATGCCGTGGTCGACGAGGTACTGCGCCCCGGCTCCGGTGACGCCGGCATACTTCGGCGAGAACTCCGGGGAGCCCCAGAGCCGCGAGTTCCGCGTCTTGATCAGGACGCGGATCTCCTCCGCGAGATCCGCGCCCGCCAGCGCTGCGGGATCGACCGCCGCCCCCGGGCCGACCTCGATGACGCGTGCGCGGCCGATCAGCAGGTCGAGCGGGAGGGCTTCGGTGCCGGGCGCCCCGTCGAAGAAATGACGCGGGGCGTCGACGTGCGTGCCGGCGTGCGCGCTCATGTGGAGGGACGAGACGTTCGAGCTGCCCCCCCCGGCAATCCTCTTGATCGGCTCGAGCGTGAACGGCGTGTTGCCCGGATAGGTCGGCAGGTTCTGATCGAGTGGGACGGAGACGTCGATGAGCTTCATGGCGTGCGGCGGCGCGCTGGGTGTCCCGGGCCGCGATGATAGCACAGGGGGGACGGCTGAAGTTCAGGTCGGAGAAGGGTTTGACTTGACCGGAACGGGCCTCTTATGATGGGTTGTTCGTTCGAGTGGCTCATCTTGGGAGACTAGGCCTTATGTTCATTCCGCGACGAGCGATCGCGCTCTCCGTGGCGGCCACGCTGTGCTGTTCGGCGGCGGCTCTTGCCCAGAAAGACAAGAAGCAGGACAAGGCGCAGAAAGAGGAAGTCCAGAACGTCGTCAAGCTCGTCGACGGCGTGATGGCGGGCGAAACGCAGCCGACGAACGACCTCGATCTGGCGTGGGTGCGGCAGGACTTCCTCAAGGCCCAGGGCAACAAGGAGTACGCGCCGTTCATCGTGACGATCGATCCGTCGAAGGCCGCTCCCGGCAGCACGCTCACGTACTACTGGCGCGTCGTGAGGACCGGCGGCGAGACGACCGACCCGGCGAACGGCAAGGACAACAAGAAGAAGGGCAAGAAGGACTACGCGTACGAGGACGTGAGCTTCGTGCCGCTTGCGGCCGGCGCGGCCAGCCCGATGCGCATTTCCCGATCGTTCACGGTGGCCGCCGGCACCTACGACGTCTACGTCGTGGCGAAGGAGCCGACGCCCAAGGACAAGAAGGCGTCCGCGCCGAAGGTTTCCGTGCTGAAGCAGTCGGTCGACGTGCCCGACTACTGGAACAGCGAGCTCAATACGAGCAGCGTGATCATCGCGCAGAAGATGGAGCGGCTCGCCGCCCCGCTCACGCCGGACGAGCAGGCGGACCGCCCGTACGCGTTCGGAGCGATGGAGATCATCCCGGTCACGAACTTCAAGTTCGCCAAGAACCAGGAGCTCTCGACGTTCATGCTCATCTACAACGCGCAGCCCGACAAGACGTCGGGGAAACCGGACGTCACCGTCGAGTACAACTTCTACAGCAAGCAGGCAGCCGGCGAGAAGTTCTTCAACAAGACCAACCCGCAGAACCTGAACGCGCAGACGCTGCCGCCGCAGTTCGATCTCGCGGCGGGCCACCAGCTGCAGAGCGGCCAGGCGGTACCGCTCACGACGTTCCCGGAAGGGGACTACCGGCTGGAGATCAAGGTCACCGACAAGGTCGCGAACAAGTCGCTGACCCGCGACGTCAACTTCACCGTGACGGGTTCATAGGGTCCTGACGGGGCCGCGGGCCCCGGAGTGTGCGGCATATGAGGAGCATCTCCAGCGTGTTCGCGTCGGCCGGTGTCGGCGTTCTGGGACTCCTCTGCACGGGTGCGGTCGCCGCGGCGCAGGTGGCACCGGCGCTCGTGCAGCCGATCGGCCGGGTGGCGTCGCTCGCGCCCGGGTCGATTGAAGGCCTCGTGCTCGACGAGCGCGGGGTGCCGGTGAATGGGGCGATGGTGTCCGCGCTCGGCGCGACCACCGCCTTCGCGGTCACCAATCAGGCCGGACGGTTCGTCCTCGGGACTCTGTCGCCCGGTCCCTATCTCGTCCGCGCGCATTCGAGCGGCTTCGTCGCCTCGCGCGGGCAGATCGTCGAGGTCCGGCCGAGCGGCCGCTCGGCCTACAGCGTTTCCCTTCATCACGAAGGCGACCATCCTGTGCTCGCCGCGGGCTTCGGCGGCGCCGGTCCGGGCGATCCGGCGACCGCGGTGCCTGGCGCCACCGGCGACGACGATCACAGCGAAACCGCCTGGCGGCTTCGGCATGCGCGGCGCAGCATCCTGAAGGACGCGACCGCGCCCGAGGCGGTGCTGGCCGACGACGCGCCGCCCGAAACGGGGCGGTTCGGCCCGGCTGCGTACCTGGGGCGCGCGGCCAGCAACTTCTTCGCGGCGACCCCGTTCTCCGGCCAGCTCAACTTGCTGACGACGGGATCTTTCGACAGCCCGCTGCAGCTCTTCACGGCCGACGGCCTCGCGCACAACGTGGCGTATGTCTCCGTCGGGTCGCCGATCGGCTCGGCCGCCGACTGGACGATGCGCGGCGCGGTCACGCAGGGCGACATCTCCTCGTGGGTCGTCGCAGGCACGTACGCCAGCCGCGCCCTGTCGCCCCATCGCTACGAGATCGGGCTGTCCTACGCCACCGAGCGGTACGGCGGCGCGAACCCGGCCATCCTCCAGGACATCACCGACGCCAGCCGCAGCGCCGGCGCGGTCTACGGGTTCGACACCGTCGTGCTGTCCCGGGCGGTCTCGCTCACCTATGGCGGACGGTACGCGCGATACGATTACCTGAAGGACCGCAGCCTCGTCAGCCCGCGGCTCGCGCTGACGGTTGCGCCCGGCACCGCGCACTTCCGGATCAACGGCCTGATGTCCTATCACGCGCTCGCGCCAGGTGCGGAGGAATTCCTGCCGCCGGGCGACGAGACCGTCTGGCTGCCGCCGCAGCGCACCTTCTCGGCGCTCGATCGTACGCAGCCGCTGCGGGCGGAGCGCACGACGCACGCCGAGGTGTCGGTCGAGCAGGATCTGCCCGGCGCCTCCACGGTCTCGCTGCGTGCGTTCCGGCAGCACGTCAACAACCAGCTCGTGACGATGTTCGACGTGCAGCTGCCCGGAGACCCCCCGGCACAGCTCGGCCACTATCTGGTCGGCAACAGCGGACGGGTGGACGCGACCGGCTGGGGCGCCGGCTTCCGCACGGTGATTGCGGGACGCGTGCACGGCGCGATCGAGTACACCGACTCGCGCGCGGCCTGGAACCCGTCGGGCGATCTGGAGTACCTGCTCCTCGTGGCGCCGTCAGCCGTGCGCCTCGAGCACGATCGCATTCACGACCTGTCGACCTCCATCGAGACCGAAGTGCCCGAGACCTCGACGCGCGTCGTCGTCCTGTATCGCGTGAGCGACGGGTTCGCGCGCGCCGATCGCCAGAACGATCGGCCGGCGCTCGACGCGCGCTTCGACGTGCAGGTCCGGCAGTCGCTCCCGTTCATGAACTTCAACAAGACGCGGTGGGAGATGCTGGTCGGCGTGCGCGACTTCTTCCACGACGCCTCGAGCGACCGATCGGTGTACGACGAGCTCCTCGTCGTGCGGCCTCCGAAACGCGTCGTCGGCGGCCTGACGCTGAGGTTCTAGCCAGTCCCGTCTCTTCCGATCCATAATTCTGTAAGCCGACTCCATTAGCTTGGAGTCGGCGTTCCTCCATTGTCGCCGGAATCTCGAGAAGCTTAGACTTTCCAGTCATTT
The DNA here is from genome assembly GCA_050257855.1 of Betaproteobacteria bacterium. Taxonomy (GTDB): domain Bacteria; phylum Acidobacteriota; class Vicinamibacteria; order Vicinamibacterales; family CAVVIG01; genus JBLMXQ01. Next base: position 50,814 of record JBLMXQ010000078.1, read on the forward strand.
AGGCCATGGCAACCGGCGCAAGGCCAGGGAACGACGTTTGCTATCTCGAGGGACGGCAAGGTGTGCCTCTCGGCACCGCCATGGCTGATTCCATCCACGTTGCTCCCGTCGACGACCAGTTCGACAGCCCATGGCTGGCGTGGGGGCGGTCCGTATTTGCGGCGATCGTGGTCGTCGTGCTGTTCGCGCTCGGACTGGCCAACGTGCAGATGCGCGCGCGGTGGCACGAAGTCGAGGACGGCGTGCTGTGGGCGGCCCGGGCCGAAGGCGTGACGGCGGTCGAAATCGCCGCCGGATCGGCCGCGGAGCGCGCGGGCATCCGGCGCGGCGACATTCTGGTTGCCGTCAACCGCACGCCGGTCGACACGCCGGCCGACGTCATCGAATTCCAGCACGGCGGGCACAGCGGGACGCGGCTGACGTACGACCTGCTGCGGCTCGGCACGAAGCAGGCGCTCCAGGTGACGCTGGCGCCCGCGCCCGAAGGGACGTGGCTGTACTTCGCGCTCGCCGGCGTCGGATTGTTCACGCTGCTCGTGGGTGCGTCGGTGCGGCTGCGGCGCCCGCGCGATCAGGCGACGCTGCACTTCTTCTGGCTGTGCGTCGCCTTCTTCGGCGCGTTCACGTTCTCTTTCAACGGTCCGTTCGACCGTCTCGACTGGGTGTTCTACTGGGGCGACGCCGTCGCGATGGCGCTGCTCCCGCCGCTCCTGCTTCACTTCACGCTGGTGTTTCCGGAGCGTCCGCAGGGCGCGCGCCCGCTCCCTGTCGGCGCGCTGCCGCTGCTGTACGTGCCGGCGATCGCCCTGGCGGCGGGGCGGATCGCCATCGTCGCGCGCAGCTCGCAGGGGCTGCTTCCGGGCCCGCTGTTCTCGCGGGCCATCGAGCTGTTCGATCGCTTCGAGCTCGTCTACCTCCTCCTGTGCGCGGCGGCGGCCATTTTCGTGCTCGTGCGCGCGTTCCGCGAGATCGAGTCCCTGACCGCGCGCCGGCAGCTCCGGTGGATTGCGTGGGGCACGGCGCTCGGCGCCGGCCCCTTTGCGCTCGGCTACGCGCTGCCGTGGACGCTCGGCGCCAACCCGCCCGTTGCGCTGCAGCTCACCGCCATCCCGCTCGGCCTCGTGCCGCTCACCTTCGCGTCGGCGATCGTGCGCTACCGGCTGCGCGACGTCGAAGTGATCGTCAAGAGCGGGCTGGCCTACACGGCGTTTCTCGGCGCCGCCGTCGCGCTCTACGCGGCGATGCTGAAGCTGGCGCGCTTCCTGTTTTCGGGCGGCGCCGACGAGCACACGTGGATGCTCGCCCTGCTCGCGACGATGGTCGTCGTGCTGCTCGCGCAGCCGGTCAAGGACGCCATGCAGAACGCGCTCGACCGCGTGTTCTACCGCGACCGCTACGACTACCGCCGGGCGCTCGTCGCGTTCGCGCGCGACCTGAACACGGACCTCGACGTCGTCCGCCTCGGCCAGCGGCTCGTGTCGCGCGTCGTCGAAACCCTCGTGGTCGATCGCATGGCGCTGATGCTGGCCGACGAGCGGTCGGGCGATTTCGCGGCGATCGGCGCGTACGGGTTCGCGGACCGCGTGCCGCGCCTGCCGCGCGTCTCCTCGTTCATGACGCGCCTCGACGCGGGGCACACCGTGGCGCTCGACGATCCGATTGCGTCCGCGCGGTTCCTGGCCGAGGAAGTGGAGTTCTGGCGCGACGCGGGCATCTACTATTTCGTCCCGTGCATCTTCGAGGGAGGCGCGATCGCCGTGCTGGCGCTCGGCCGCAAGGAGTCGGACGAGCCGTTCAACAGCGAGGATCTCGCGCTGCTGACGGCCGTGGCGGGCCAGGTGGCGACGGCGCTCGAGAACGGCCGCCTCTACCGGCAGCTCCAGCTGAAGGCCGAGGAAATCGGCCGCATGCGCGAGTTCAACGAGAACATCCTCGAGTCGCTCGACGACGGCCTCGCGGTGGTGGACGGGGCGGACCGGGTGGTGCGGTGGAACCGGGCGCTCGAGGCGTTCTACGGGCTGGCGCGCGCCGACGCCATCGGACGGCCGCTCGGCGAGATCTTCGACCCGATGTTCGTCGACGCGCTGCGGGCGGCGCGGGCGGAACGGCCCGAGGGCGCCACGCTCTACCGCGTGCCGCTGACCGGCCGCCACCCCGACGCGCCGCGCCTGCTCGTCAACGCGACCGCAGTGCCGCTGCTCGGCGCGGGAGCGGAAGTGGTCGGCACCATCCTGCTCGTCGAAGACATCACGGATCGCGTCCGGCTGGAAGAGCAGCTGCAGATTTCCGAGAAGATGGCGTCCATCGGTCTGCTGGCCGCCGGGGTGGCGCACGAGGTCAACACGCCGCTCACGGGCATCTCGAGCTTCACGCAGATGCTGCTCGAAGGCGCCGATCCGGGGGATCCCAAGACGGTCCTGCTCGAGAAGATCGAGCGCCAGACGTTCCGGGCGGCGAAGATCGTCAACGGGCTGCTGAACCTGTCGCGCCCGGGGAGCGCCGGCGGCGAACGCGCGGCGGTCGATCTCAACGTCGTGATCACCGACGTCTTCTCGCTGCTCGAGCACCAGTTCGAGGCGAGCCGAATCAAGGTCCGCCGCGAGCTGGCGGGCGAGGACGTGCTGGTCGCGGGCATCGAGCATCAGCTCCAGCAGGTGTTCCTGAACCTGTTCCTCAACGCCCGCGACGCCATGCCGCGCGGCGGGTGGCTCAGTGTTTCGACGCGGGTCGACGGCGATCGCGCGATCGCGGAAATCGCCGACACGGGATCGGGGATTCCCGCCGAGCAGCTCGCGCGGATTTACGACCCCTTCTTCACGACCAAGTCGATCGGCCGCGGCACCGGGCTGGGGCTGTCCATCACCTACGGCATCGTGCGGGAGCACGACGGCACGATTCGCTGCGACAGCGCGGTCGGCCAGGGCACGCGCTTCACCCTCGCGCTGCCGCTCGCTCAGTCCGATCTGTTAGGCTCGACGCGGGCGGCTCACTGACACGTTCCCCGGTACTCGACATCGTCCGGCGGGCGCCGGGCGGCGGATAGATCGAACGAGACCCTATGGCGACTTCGAAGCACGGCACGATCCTCGTCATCGACGACGAAGAAATCATGCGCGAGATCCTCGAGACGCTGCTCGTGCGCGAGGGGTACGACGTTCGCGTCGCTTCCTCCGGCGCCGACGGGCTGGAGCTCGCGCGCTCCATGACGTTCGATGCCGCGATCGTCGACGTGATGATGCCGGGCATCAACGGCATCGAGACCCTCGACGAGCTGAAGCGGATCGACGAGGACCTCGCGGTCGTCATGATCACGGCGTACGCCTCGGTCGAGAGCGCCATCTCGGCGATGAAGAGCGGCGCGTTCGACTACGTCACCAAGCCGTTCAAGAACGACGAGGTGCTCGTCGTCGTCCGCAACGCGCTCGAGCGCCGGCGGCTCGTGACCGAGAACCGCAACCTGCGGCAGAACATCCAGGAGCGGTACCACAAGTTCGCCAACATCATCGGCCGCAGCCCGAAGATGCGGCAGGTGTTCGACCTGATCATCCAGGCGGCGCCCAGCCGCTCGACCATCCTCATCCAGGGCGAGAGCGGCACCGGCAAGGAGCTGGTGGCGCGGGCGATCCACTCGAACTCGTCGCGGGCGGACCGCGCGTTCGTCACCGTCAATTCGGGCAACCTGCCGCCCGACCTCCTCGAGTCGACGCTGTTCGGGCACGTGAAGGGCGCGTTCACCGGCGCCGTCTACCCGAAGAAGGGGCTGTTCGACCTCGCCGACAAGGGCAGCATCTTCTTCGACGAGATCGGCAACGTGCCGCTCGAGACCCAGGCGAAGCTCCTGCGCGTCATCCAGGAGCGCGAGTTCATGCGGCTCGGCGGCATGGAGACCATCAAGGTCGACGTGCGGATCATCGCCGCGACGAACGTGGACCTGCGCCAGATGATGGAGGAGGGCAGGTTCCGCGAGGACCTCTTCTACCGGCTGCACGTCATCTCGATCCACCTGCCGCCGCTGCGCGAGCGCAAGGACGATATCCCCCTGCTCGCACAGCACTTCCTCGAGAAATACGGCGCGGAGAACCACAAGAACGGCATCGAGCTGACGCCAGACGCGCTCGACCTGCTGATGGAGTACGACTGGGCCGGCAACGTGCGCGAGCTGGAGAACGTGATCGAGCGCGCCGTCGTCCTCTGCTCGGGTCAGAAGATCGGCGTCGAGCTGATCCCCGAGCACGTCCGCAGGGCGCCGACCTTCAACGTCCCGTCCTTCGTCGTGCCGCCCGAGGGCATCTCGTTCAAGGACGTCATCACCGACTTCGAGAAACGTCTGATCGAGTCGACGCTCGAAGCGGCCGGCGGCGTGCAGAAGCGCGCCGCGGAACTGCTGCACATCAAGCCGACGACGCTCAACGAGATGATCAAGCGGTACGACATCCGGCCGCGGCGCAGGCGCGTGGGCGGCGATGGCGCCAGCGAAAATCAGCGCTCCAGCGACGCCGGCCCGGTCCCGTCCGGCACCGGCATCGTCGGACCGCTCGCACCCGCAGGGGAAGAGGCGCTCAAGAGCTGACCGGGGCCGGTCAGCTCGCCGAGACTCCGACTACGTTGTGAGCCACCGCCTCGCCCTTCAACTGCACCGATTTCAGGACTCTCGATCCGCCCGGGCCCGGCACCGTCTCGTACAGCGAGACCGTGGCCTTGGACGTGAGCGACGACGGCGTGCACGGCACGCGGGCGATCTGGGTCCCGGTGCGCGGTGAGGTCACGAGGAGGTACTCGCGTCCGTCGATCATGACGCACTGGAACGTGTACTCTCCGGCCGCGACCGTCTGGGTTCCGATGACGATGGGCTCGACGACGTTCAGCACCCGCTTGGGGCTGTTCGGCACGATCTGCTGCGCGAATGCCTGAAGCGGCAGCGCGAGCAGGAGGCCGGCGAACGCAACGATCAGCTTCTTCATAAGGGCTCTCCTGTTGATGGACATCGGTCGTCCGGGGACGCAACGGGAATGCCATTAGGATCTATTTACGCGGCGCGGCTGCCCGGGCGAAATCGGCCTGATTTCCGAGCCGTTCTGTGCGACCGACGGCCGACGCTCCGGGGGTGCCGGCAATCCGGCAGAGATGGGCTCCGTTGACGACGGCTTTCCGGCGGGATCGCGTGGGATTTCAGGGCTGCGCGCTTCGCACCCGGGCGAAGATGCGTTCGTACTTCGCGAGCACGACGTCCCAGCGGTAGTTCCGCCGGACGTAGTCGCGGCCGTTCCGGCCCATTGCGGCGCGCAGGCGCGCGTCGCTCACGAGGAGCTTCAGGCACTCCACGAACTCGTCCCGGTCCGCGTAGTACAGGCCGGCGTTGCCGCGGCGGCAGTGCTCCACGAGCACCTCGCTCCTGGCGTTGACGAGCACCGGCGTGCCGACCGCCATCGCTTCGAGCGCGAGCAGCGACAGGCTCTCGTACGGCGACGGCACGATCACGACGGTGGCGGCTTCGAGCGCCTGCGTCCGCTCGCGATCCGAGAGCAGGCCGGCGAACCGGATGAACGGCTCCTCCGGCAGCGACATCAGCTTCACGCCCATCAGCGCGAGCGTCGCCTCACCACCCTCCTTCACGTACGTCGTGAAGTATTCGATCAGCTCCTCGCAGCCCTTGCCGGGATCGATGCGTCCGCCGTACAGCGCGATCGGACCGTACAGGCGATGACGGCGGCGGAACACGGCGCCGCGCGACAGCAGGTGTGAGGGGTATCCGCGCGTCGAGGCGTGCTCGGCTCCCGCCTCAGCGGTTCCTTCCTCCCCCTCGGGCAGCGTGTCGGCCTCGGCTGGCGCCGGCATGCGCGGATAGGGCTGGTGCTGCGGCAGGTCCACGCCGACCCCCGCGACCTCCTCGATCAGAGGCCGAGTCGGGAAGAGCTCGTGGACCAGCTGGCGCTCGCTCTCGGTGTTGAAGACGAGGGCCGCCGGACGGCTGAAGACGTCCCTGAAGATCTCGAGGTGGATGGCCGGCTCGTCGTGGGCGGTCGGGACGAGCACGCTGCGCGCCGGGTTCACCTCGAGCCCCAGCACGGTCGGCGCGTACAGATATGTGAAGAAGATCAGGACGTCGTACTGCTGCTGATGGCGCTTCAGGTACTCGACGAGCGTCGGCGACCACGGGCCCTGCTGCCGGAGCCACTCGAGCTCGTCCTCGCGCGTATGCGGCGAGGCGTAGATCCAGTCCGAGTACCGGTTGAAGGCGTCGAGGTCGCGGGTCTGCGAGTTCGCGAAGCGTCGAACGGTCACGCCGCGCACCCGGTCGGCGCCCTCGGGATACTCGTTCTTCCAGCTCACATAGTCGCGCGCGCAGGTAGTGAGCACGTCGACCTGATGCTGGGCGGCCAGCCGCTCGGCCAGCAGCCGGCACAGGTGCTCCGAGCCGCCGAGGACCTCGGCGCCGTACCGTTGGATGACGAAGGCGAGTTTCACGACAGTGTCTGAATCAGGCCGGCGAGGGCGCGCGACACGCACGCGTCGCCGAAATCCGCGAGCCGGCGCCGCTGGCCCGCAATGACCGCCGCCCGCAGCCGATCGTCGAAGGCGAGCGAACCGAGCAGCTCGGCCGCGAACTCGAAATCCTTGGGCGCGAACTGCACGCCGGCGCCGCCGAGCGTGTCCGGCACCGCCGCCGCCGCGTACGCCAGCACCGGCACGTCGGCGGCCATCGCCTCGACGAGCGGCACGCAGAAGCCCTCGTGCTCGCTGAGCGAGACGTATACCGCCGCGTGACGGTAGTAGACCGCGAGCTCCTCCTCCGGGATCGGCCCCGTGAAGATGAACCGGTCGGGGAGCATCCGGTACTCGGACATCAACGCGCGGACCGTCGCATAATACCGCGGCACCACGTCGTGCCGGCCGACGAAAATGAAGCGGTAGTACGCGTCGACGTAGCGCTTGTACATTTCCGCGAGGCGGATGTGGTCTTCGATCTTCTTGTTGGGCGCGATGCGGCCGACGAAGAGGAAGTTGACGAGCCCGTCGTCGAGGATGGAATCGAGGGCGGGCCGCTCGGCGCGCTGCGTGATGCGCGAGGTGTCCACGGCTATCGGAAAGACGCCGGTCGGCGCGAACCCGAGCGCCTCGAGCTCGCGCCGGTTGTATTCCGAGTCGCCCAGGGCGAGATCGACGCGGCCGACGAGCGTCGCCAGCTCGGCGCGCCCGAGCGACGCGAGCCGGAAGAGCGCCGGATCGTAGGGCGCGAAGAACGACGCCGGCGTGACGTTGTGGTACTGCAGCACGCGGCCGCCGCCGAGCGCGGCGAACGCCGCGGTCATTGGCGAGGGCAGCGCGTAGTGGAAGATCGTCAGGTCGCCCCCGCGCGCCGCCGGGTCGGCGTACGGGCGGACCTCGACGGCCAGATCGTCGTCGATCGTGAGCGCGTAGACCTCCGACTCGTGCCCGAGCCCCCGCAGGAGATCGCGCACGCGCCGCGCGCTGTCGCCAATCGCGTCGCCCCGGTGCGCCGCCGGCACCCACTGGTTCACGATCATGGGTGCGGCAGCGCCCGGTAGATGGCCGGCCGGTACAGCCGCAGCTCGTCGAGCTCCTGCGCGGCGTCGAACTGCGTCCAGAAGTCGAAGGTCACGTGCGGCGCCGGCGCGCGCGGGCGCGACAGGATGTCGCGGACGAACCCGAGCAGCGTGCCGGCGAAGTCCCTGGCCTGCAGCCGGCGCACCGCAGCGAGCTGTCCATCGACGATCGCGTCCGTGAGCGGCGTGCTCGAGACGATCGCGTCCATGAGGGCGGCCACATGCGCGGGATCCTTCTCGTCGTACAGTACGCCCGCGCCGTCCATCGTCGCCGGCACGGCCGTCGCGGCGTAGGCAAGGACCGGCACCTCCTTGTAGAACGCCTCGACCAGTGGCACGCAGAAGCCTTCGTGCTCGCTCGCGCAGAGGAAGAGGTCGGCGACGTCGTAGTACGCCACCAGCTCCTCGTCCGACACGTGGCCGACGAAGTGCACGTGGCCGGCGTCGAGCGCTCCCACGAGGTGGTTCAGCGACGCGAAGTACCGCTCGAACATGCTGAACGCGCCGACGACCAGCAGCCGCGAGCGCCGGTTGAACAGCGTGTGATACGCGTGAAAGAAGCGAATCAGGTCCTCGATCTTCTTGTTCGCGATCACCCGGCCGACGAAGAGCACGTTCGTCCAGCCGTCGTCGAACTGCCGCGCGACGAAGGGGTTCGGGGCGCGATCGAGATGGGAGAAGTCGGGGACGACCGGCAGGACGGCCGTACGCGGAAACCCGAGCGTCTCGAGATCCTGCCGGTTGTACTCCGAGTCGCCGAGCGCGAGGTCGCATCTGCCGGCGTACGCCTGCAGCTCGCGCCGCCCGCGGAAGCACTGGCGTACCAGCGTCCGGTGGACGCCGACGAAGTATTCCGGCGGCGTGATGTTGTGGTACACGAGAGCCATCCGGTCCGGGACCGCGAACGCCGTCCGCGATGCGCGGGACCCGAGCGAGAAATGGTGCAGCAGCAGGTTGTCCGGATCGCTCGCGTCGACGAGCTCGCGGTAGTCGCGGGTCAGCTCCTCGAGGCGGTGGTCGGCCGTCTCGACGAAGATGTCGGACGCGTAGCCGGCGCGGCGCAGCACCCGCTGGATTCCAAGGACCTCGTGGCCGATGGCGTCGCCGTAGCCGAGCGTCGCGAGCACCTGATGAACGGCGGTCACGGGCGTCTCCGTTGCTGCCCGCCCGCGTTCGCGCTCCGGCGGTCGACGACTTCACGCCATCCCATCGAGGTTTCGCGATCCGGGCCCGCCGGGCCGGCCGGCACCCCCGCGAGCACCTCCTGCGCGGCCGGCAGATCCGCGCGGCGGCGCGCCATCCAGCCCGGCAGCGGATCGATCTGACGCGACGGCGCCGCCTTGGCGAGCCGATCGAGCATCTCCAGATACTTCCGCTCGATCACCGGCCATGCGTAGTGGGCGGCGTAGTACTGCCGGCCGTTCCGACCCAACGTGGACGCGAGCCACCGGCTGCGCTCGATTGCGTGGAGCGCCTCCACGAATTCCGGATAGCTCTCGTAGTACAAGCCGGCGTTGCTCCGGAGGCTCTGTCCCTTCAGGACGTCGCACCGGCCGTTCGCGAGGACCGGGCGGCCGAGCGCCCATGCTTCCAGCGCGACCATCGACAGGCTCTCGAAGTACGACGGCATGAGGAGCAGATCCGCCGCCGCGATGGCGTCGAACTTGTCGGCATCGTCCAGGAAGCCGAGATGCCGAATCCGGGGATGCGCCGGAACGGGCAGCAGCGACTGCCCGATCAGAACGAGTGACAGGCGGCCGGAGCCGTCGCGCAGGTAGCCCTCGAAGAACTCGAACAGCTCCTTGCAGCCCTTGTTCTCGTCGATCCGTCCGACGTACACGGCAAAGGGCCCCGGCACGTCGAACTTCTGCCGGAAGCGGTTCGGTTGCGTCTCTCCCGGAACGTTGGACCCAATCCCGACGACCACGCCCGGAACGTCCTGGTTGCCCGACACCGCCCGGATCATCGCCCGCTCTTCGGGCGAGTTGTACATGAGCGCGCGGACACCGCGGAAGATCGGTGGGAACAGGGCCAGGCCGATCGCCGCGTCGCGTTCGGCGGTCGGGACCAGGATCGCGCGCGCGCTCGCTGCGCGCGCGCCGTGGTACGCATGGTAGTAGCGGTAGCTGAAGAAGAAGATGAAGTCGTACTCGGCGCCGTTCGTGCGCAGGTACGCGACCAGCGCGGGCGTGCACGGTCCCTCGGCGTCGAGCCACTCGAGCTCGTCGGCGAGCGAGTGCCGCTTTTCGAACACGCGATCCGAGCGCCGGCCGAACAGCCCGGGGTCGCGCTCGCGCCTGACCGGAAAGCGCCGCACCGGGAGGCCGTTCACTTCGTCGACGCCGGCCGGGAGCTCGTTGCGCCACGTCACGTAGTCCGTGGCGCACGTCGTCAGCACGTGGACCTCGGCATGGCGGCTCAGATGCTCGGCCACGTACCGCGCGTGCAGCTCGGCGCCGCCGTTCAGCGCGGCGCCGTACCGCTGGACGACGACCGCCAGCTTCACTGGTCGTCGGGACCCGGGCCGCCAGGCTCGGGCGTGCTGTCCGGGTGCGTTTCGGTGTGTTGCGTGTCGCTGGCCAGCGCCTGCTCGACCGTTTCGGCCGTCGCGGCGTGCAGTTCGCCGGCCTCCCGGGCGGCCTCCTCGTCGCCGCCCTGTCCGGCCTCGCCGGCAGGCTCGCGTCCCGGAGCTGCTGCCGGCGTCTGGCCGGCGGGCCCGCCGGTGCCGATGACGACCGCCGCGGATCCGCCGCCGCGGCGGCCGCGCCGGCGCCGCCGGCGGCGGCTGCGCTGTCCCGGGCCTTCCGCCGGGAACGGAGCGGCAGCCGGCTGGCCCTGAGGCTGCCCCTGCGGCGCCGCCGCAGGGATCTCCGGGGCAGCCTCTGGCCCGCGCTCCTCGGCCGGCTTGTAGACCACGACGCTCTCGAGGGCGCGGGCGCGCCGCTCGTTGAACTCCAGCCGGCTCTGGAGCGACTCGATGCGCATCTTGAGGTTCTTGGCCTCGATGCCGAGCCGCGTGATCTCGACGACCAGGTTGTGGAGCAGCTCGTAGTGGAGCTCGCCCTGCTGCCGCAGTTCCTGGAAGCGCTCCAGGTACTGGCGGTTGATGTCGGCCTGCGCGTGGAGCACGTGCGACAGGATCGTCGGGTTGAACAACAGCTTCAGGATCGGCGCGAACAGCGTCCGGAAGAACCGCACGATGCCGCGGTGCGACTCGAACAGCGTCGTGTCCTCGAACGCATAGAGGGGCACGGGCGCCGGAGGCACCGCCTGCGCCCGCCGGTACTGCTGGAGGAGGTCCGACCGCACGGAGCGGGGGTCCAGGAACTTTTCCAGCTTCACGGCGGCCAGCTCGCGGAGCTGCTCCTCCGTGTAGTCCACGCCGCGCTTCTCGCGGATGCGCGCGCGGATCTGTTCCATGATCTGCTCGACGTCTACCGAGTCGGAGCGAACGTTGAAATCGGCCATGGAATATCAGGTCTTCAAAATGGCCGGTACACGACGAGCACGACCGCCAGCACCCACAGCACGACGCAGATGAGCAGCGGGCGATCGGTCAGCAGCAGATCCGCCGGACTGCCGCCGCCTTCGCGCTGGTGCACCAGATACAGATACCGGAAGATGCCATAGAGCGGAAACGGGATCGTCAGCTCGAGCAGCGCCGTCCCGAACTTGTGCTGCGTCTCGGGGCTGATGGTGTAGAAGATGTACGCGACGAGCGTGGACGCGGTCACGACCGCGATCATCTGATCCAGCAGGTACGGGCTGTACTCGCCGAGGATCGGCCGGTGGCTCGTCGCGCCGTCGGCCAGCAGCACCAGCTCGTGGCGGCGCTTGGCGAGCGCGATGAACATGGCCAGCAGGATCGTGCAGACGAGCAGCCATTCGCTGAACGCGACGTCGACCGCCACCGCGCCTGCGACCGCGCGCAGCACGAACCCGACCGCGATCGTCAGCACGTCGATGATGACGATGTGCTTGAGGGGGCCGGAGTAGAGCAGCAGCAGGCCGACGTAGCTGCCGGCCACGAGGACGAACGTCCGCCCGAGCGCGAACGACGCGCCGAGCGCGGCGCACGCCAGGACGCCGGCCGTCGCGAGCGCGACCGGCACCGGCACGGCCCCCGACGCAATCGGGCGCTGCGCCTTGAGGGGATGGCGCCGGTCGTTCTCGCGGTCGATCACGTCGTTGACCAGATACACCACGCCCGACAGCGCGCAGAAGATCGCGAATGCCGCAACGGCTGCCGCCACCGCGCGTGCCTCGAACAGCCGCCGCCCGAACAGCAGGCCCGCGAAGACGAGCAGGTTCTTGGTCCACTGCGCAGGGCGGAGCGAGATGAACAGGTTCAGCGCGATCGGCCGCCGCGGGACCCCGGACGTCGTCGACGCCGAGGTCCTGGTGGCCGCAACGGGGGAAGAAGTGCTGCGCGCCATCTAGCGCGATGCGGGCTAGACCTTGGCCGAGGCCGAGAAACTCCTGACCGCTTCGCTCTCCGAATCGAACGTCTCGAAGACCGTCAGCAGCTTGGTGATTGACAGCAGATCCGTGATCCGCTTGGTCAGGTTCAGGAGCTTGAGGCTGCCCCCCTGCCGGCTCACGGTGGTGTAGGTCCGGACGATTTCGCCGAGGCCCGCACTGTCGATGTACGGCACCGCGGCGAGGTTGAGGACGATCTTCTTCTGGCCCTGGTTGACGAGACTGTTGACCTTGTCCTTCAGGAGCTCATCGCCCTCGCCCAGGGTGACCTTCCCCTTCAGGTCCAGCACCATCACGTCACCGACGGCCCGTTCCTCGATTTGCATGGAAACGCTCCAGATGAATGCGAGTGTGAGCTTAGCACACCCGCCCCCGCCCGATCGCGCGGCGATCGAGCGAAGGCGACGCCCGCCGGCGCGCCGGGGGCGCGAGAGCGGCGCCGCGCGCCGCGCGGGTCGCCCCTCCGCCGCGCGCGGAAGTGTACGTCATTCTGTTCGAGACGAGGCGGCCGATGCTAGACGCCGCCGGCCCCGGCGAACTTCCGGGACTGGAAGCATTCCTTGCAGAAAACGGGACGCCCTTGCGTCGGCTTGAACGGCACCGTCGTCTCCTTGCCGCAGGCCGAGCACGTTGTGACCGTCTCGACCCGTTCCCGGACGACCGGACCGCCCGCCGGGCGGCTGGCTCGCTTGGCCTTGCAGGCCTTGCACCGCTTTGGCTCGTTCTTGAAGTTCTTGTCGGCAAAGAACTGCTGTTCTCCCGCCGTCCAGATGAACTCCGCGCCGCAGTCCACGCACGTGAGAACCCGGTCTTGGAACTCCATCGGTCGCCACCTCGTCGGGGTCGTTCGCTACTCCAGCTCCCGCCGGAGCTTCTTCCGATTGCGCTTGCGCGCCAGCGCCTGCTTGGCCCGGCGTTTGTCGCCGGGCTTCAAATAGAAGGAGTGTTTCTTGATGTCCTTGATGATGTCTTCCTGCTGCACCTTCCGCTTGAACCGGCGGAGGGCGCTCTCAATGGACTCCCCTTCCTGAATCTTGACTTCAGCCACGCGTCTTACACCCCCTTCGCGGGTGGCAGTGGGCCCAGAGGCCCGGATAGCCGTCCAACCAAATATGCTAGGCTATCACAGGTAAGCGCGGATTCTAGGCGCAAAGCACGTCGAGGGTCAACGAAATAGTCCCTCGGACGCCCGTGTCGCCGTGCAGCCCGGCTGCACGACCTAAGTTCTTCAATATCTAGTATTTCCAGTTCAGACTCGATCATGCCGACGAGGGTCCTCGTGCTCGGAGGCGGGGCCCGCGAGCACGCGCTGGCCGCGCGGCTGGCCGCCGAGCGGGACGTCGCCGAAGTGATTGCCGCGCCAGGCAATCCGGGCATCGCGCGCATCGCCCGGACCGTCCCCGCCGACTTGAGCGATCCAGCGGCGCTCGTCGACCTCGCCGCGCGGGAGTCGATCGATCTGACCGTCGTCGGGCCCGAATTGCCCCTCAGCCTCGGTGTTGCCGACCGGTTCGCCGCAGCCGGCGCGCTGCTGTTCGGTCCGACGCGTGCCGCCGCGGCGCTCGAGTCGAGCAAGGCGTTCGCGAAGGCCTTCATGATGCGGCATCGCGTGCCGACGGCGCGCTTCCGCACGTGCGAGTCGGAGGCCGCAGCGCTCGAGGCGATTCGTTCCGGTGAGTTCGGCCTTCCCCTCGTGCTCAAGGCGGACGGCCTCGCGGCGGGCAAGGGCGTGGTGATCGCGGCCGATCCCGCGACCGCCGAAGACGCCGTCGCCGCCGCGATGCGGGAGCGCCGGTTCGGCGCGGCCGGCGATCGCCTCGTCATCGAGGAATGTCTCAGCGGTCCGGAGGTCTCGTTCTTCGTCGTGAGCGACGGCACGCGGGCGCTGCCGATCGGCACCGCGCAGGATCACAAGCGCATTTTCGACGGCGATCGGGGACCGAACACGGGCGGGATGGGCGCGTTCGCGCCGAGCCCGCTCGTCGATTCGGCGCTCGAGGCGCGGATCATGCGCGAGATCGTCGAGCCGGTCGTTCGCGGCATGGCGGCGGAAGGGCATCCGTTCCGCGGCTTCCTGTACGCCGGTCTGATGCTGACCGCCGATGGCCCGAAGGTGATTGAGTTCAACGTGCGCCTCGGGGACCCGGAAGCCCAGGTCGTGCTGCCGCTCGTCGACGAGCCCCTGCTGCCGCTGCTCGCCGCCGCCGCGGCAGGGGATTTGCGGCACGGCCGGTGCCGTATCGGCCCGGAGCGGCACGTGGGCGTCGTGCTGGCGTCGCGCGGCTACCCGGAGTCGTCGGAATCCGATCGTCCGATTCGCGGCATCGAAGCGGCCGAGCAGCGTCCGGGCGTCACCGTATATCACGCCGGCACGGCGCGCCGCGACGGCCGGCTCGTCACCGCCGGCGGCCGCGTGCTCACCGTGGTGGGCCGCGGCGACGACTTCGGCGATGCGATCGACCGCGCGTACGACGGCGTGTCCCGGATCCACTTCGAGGGCATGCAGTACCGCCGCGACATCGGCAAGAAGGCCTTCGCCACCAAGGACGCGACGCGGTGATGCCGGCAGAGCGATGAAGTACTCGGTGGTGACGTTCGGGTGCCGCGTGAACCAGGCCGACTCGCTCGGTTTCGAGGAGGCGCTGCGCGCCCGCGGCGACGAAGCCGTGGCGCCGGAGCGTGCCGACCTGGTCATCGTGAACACCTGTTCGGTGACCGCGTCGGCCGACCAGGGCGCGCGGCAGACGATCCGCCGTGTCGCGCGCGACAACCCGAACGCGCGCATTGTCGTGACCGGCTGTTATGCGACGCGGCGCCCGGACGAGACCGGTGGCCTGCCGAACGTCGCGCGGGTCGTGCCGAACGACGACAAGCCGCGACTGGTTCCGCTGATCACGCGCGGCGGCGTGATCCGGGACGAACCGGCCGGGCCGACGTCCGCCGAACGCTTCGGCGACGGCGACGGCGCGTGCGGCGCGCCAATCGAGCCGGGCGTGGCCGGCCGGACCGCGTTCACGCTCCGCGTGCAGACCGGCTGCGCCGAACCATGCTCGTACTGCACGATCCCGTCGACGCGCGGCCGTCCGCGCAGCGTTCCGCTCGACGACGTCCGGCGCGAGGTGGCGCGAATCGGAGCGGCCGGGTTCAGGGAGATCGCGCTGACCGGCGTCCATCTCGGCTCCTGGGGCCGGGACCTGACGCCCGCGTCAAGCCTCGAGGAACTGCTCCGGGCGCTGGACGGCCGGTTTCGGCCGGAATCCGTCCCGGATCTGCGCTTCCGCATCAGCTCCCTCGAGCCGATGGACTGCACTCCGGCGATCGTCGAGCTCGTCGCCGGATCGGAGCGATTCGCGCCGCACTTTCACCTGCCGCTCCAGCACGCGGGCGATCGCATCCTCGCC
The DNA here is from genome assembly GCA_050257855.1 of Betaproteobacteria bacterium. Lineage (GTDB taxonomy): Bacteria > Acidobacteriota > Vicinamibacteria > Vicinamibacterales > CAVVIG01 > JBLMXQ01. Next base: position 66,259 of record JBLMXQ010000078.1, read on the forward strand.
GCGATGCGCCGCCCTTACTCCATCGGCGACTACGCCGCGCTGGTCGATCGTGTTCGACGCCTGATGCCGCACGCCTCGATCGGGACCGACGTGATCGTCGGGTTTCCGGGCGAATCGGACGCCGACTTCGAGGCGCTCGCGTCCTATCTGGAGCGGTCGCCGCTGACGCACGTGCACGTCTTCCCGTACTCGGACCGCCCCGGCACGCCCGCCTCGCGCATGGGCGACCGTGCGCCCGGCGCCGTGGTCCGCGAACGGGCGAAGCGGATCCGCGACATCTCCGCGCGGCTGACGGCCCGTTTCCGCGAGGCGCAGGTCGGAATGGTCCACCGCGGCCTGACGCTCGAAGACGGATCGCTGGTCGTCACGGGGAACTATCTCAAGGTGAGGATTCCACCCGGCCTCGCTCGCAACGCGTGGGTGGACGTGAGAATCACCCGCGGCGGCGATCCGCTGATCGGCGAGGCACGGCTGCTGCGGACGCCGCGAGGCTGAAGGGGTGCAGCCCGGTCGCCGATCATTCGCCGAGGGCGGCCGCGAGCTGCTGCGCCGGCGATCGACGAGGGCTTTCCACGATGAGCTGCCCGCAGGCCGCGCGGATGTCGCGGCCCCGGCTCTTTCTGACCGACACCGGCACGCCGCGATCTGCGAGGATCTTCGCGAACCGATCGACCGCCTCGTCCGACGGACGCTCGAAGGGGATGCCGGCGGCCGGGTTCAGCGGAATCAGATTCACCTTCGATTTCACGCCCGCGAGCAGCTTTGCGAGCGCGCGCGCCGCCCCGGGCGAATCGTTCACGCCGGCCAGCAGCACGTACTCGAAGGTGATCCGGCTGCGCTTCTTCAGCGGGAACCGGCGGCACGCCTCGATGACCTCGGACACCCCGTACTTCCTGTTCAGCGGGACCAGGTCGCCGCGCAGCGCGTCGGTCGGTGCGTGGAGCGAGACCGCGAGGTTCGGCATGATCGGCTCCCGCGCGAGCCGCTCGATGGCCGGCACGAGTCCGACCGTCGACAGCGTGACGCGGCGCGGCGGCAGCGCCAGGCCCTGCTCGTCGGCGAGAATCCGGAGGGCGCGCATCGTCTCGTCGTAGTTGTGCAGCGGCTCACCCATGCCCATCAGCACGATGTTGAACGGCGCGTCGCGCATGTCCAGCGCACCCGCGAGCACCCGCACCTGTCCCACGATTTCCCCGGCCGTGAGATTGCGGACCAGTCCCATCCTGCCCGTGAGGCAGAACGCGCACGCCATGGCGCATCCGACCTGGGTCGACACGCAGAACGTCATGGCGGGGGTGTCGGGGATGAAGACCGATTCGATCTGGCGGCCGTCGGCGAGCCGGAGCAGGAACTTCTCCGTGCCGTCGACCGACCGCTCGCGGCTCACGATCCCCGGCGTGTCGATCGTGAACTCGAGGCCGAGCGACTCGCGCAGTTCGCGCGGCAGATCCGTCATCGCGTCCGGCGTGGTGACGCCTCGTCGGTGGATCCACCGGAAGATCTGGCGCGCGCGGAAACGCGGGACTCCGCGGGCCTCGAGCGCCGCTTCGAGCGCCGGACGTTCCAGGTTGGCGAGGTCGGGGCGCGGGGCCTCGGATGACACGGGATATCTCTTGCTGCTGTAAGAACTTGGGCGACCTTCGATCGTAGCATGCGGCGGAACGCTTGCCGGAACCGGGCAGCCGTGCTATAGTGTCAACGGGCTGGTAATTCCTTCTCTGTCAATGCTTTGCGGCGCGTAGCCGGCCCCCGGACAGCGCGTTCCCTGCTGCGAGCGTCACCTTGTCGAATTCACCGATCGTTCGAGACACGCTCGATAACGGCCTCCGTCTCCTCACCGAGCGCATGACGCAGGTGCGCTCGATCAGCATCGGCGTGTGGCTGACGCGGGGATCGCGCCACGAGACGGCCGAGCGTGGCGGCATCGCGCATTTCGTCGAGCACATGCTGTTCAAGGGGACCCACGGCCGGTCGGCGGAGGACATTGCGCAGGCCATCGACTCGATCGGCGGCCAGCTCGACGCGTTCACGGCCAAGGAATACGCAAGCTACTACATCAAGGTGCTCGACGAGCACCTTCCGCTCGCCCTCGACATCCTCTCGGACATCGTGCTCAACCCGGCGTTCGACCCCGGCGACATCGAGCGCGAGAAGAAGGTGGTCGTCGAAGAGATCAAGATGGTCGAGGACACGCCGGACGACCTCGTCCACGAGCTCTTCACCCAGGGGTTCTGGGAGCATCATCCGCTCGGGCGTCCGATTCTCGGGACGCGCGAGACGGTCGAGTCGTTCACGGCGGACGTTCTGCACGAGTATTTCCGGAACGCCTACATCGCGCCGAACCTGATCGTCTCGGCCGTGGGCAACCTCGAGCACGGGCGGGTCCGCGAGCTCGTCGAGCGGGCGTTCGCGAGCGTTCCGCGGGCCGGCGAACCGATCGTCGAGGAGGCGCCGGTCGTGGCGCCGAAGATTCTGATCCGGAACAAGGAGCTCGAGCAGAGCCACGTCTGCCTCGGCACGAGCAGCTATCCCCAGAGCCACGACGACCGGTACTCGAGCTACGTGCTGAACACCCTGCTCGGCGGGTCGATGAGCTCGCGGCTGTTCCAGAACGTGCGCGAAAAGCGCGGCCTCGCCTACGCCGTCTTCAGCGGCCTGAGCGCGTACCGCGACGCCGGCTCGTTCACGATCTACGCCGGCTGCGCCAACGAAGCGGTCGGCGAGGTCATCGACCTCGTGATCGAGGAGCTGCGGGGGATCCGCCGGATGCCGGTACCGCAGCCGGAACTGCAGCGGGCCAAGGATCACCTGAAGGGCAGCCTCATGCTCAGCCTCGAGAACACCGCGAGCCGCATGTCGCATCTGGCCCGGCAGGAGATCTACTTCGACCGGCAGTTCGGGCTCGACGAGACGCTGCAGGGGATCGAACGGGTGACGGCGGCCGATGTGCAGCGGGTGGCGGAGGATCTGTTCCGGAACGGCTCGCTGGCGGCGACGGTGCTCGGCAACGTGAACGGTCTGCAGATTCCGCGAGAGCGGCTCAACCTGTACTGAATTGATCCCACGCTACACGCACCCGGAGATGGGTCGCATCTGGAGCGACCAGCGCCGATACGAGAGCTGGCTGCGCGTCGAGACGGCAGCGGCCGAGGCGATGGCGGCCGCCGGGATCGTGCCGGCCGAGGCGGCGCGCGACATCCGCGAGCGCGGCGGCTTCGATCCGGCCCGCATCGAGGAGATCGAGCGGACGACGCAGCACGACGTGATTGCGTTCACGACGGCGGTGGCCGAGCGCGTCGGCCCGTCGGCGCGCTGGCTCCACTTCGGCATGACCTCGTCGGACGTGATCGACACGGCGCAGGCGCTGCAGATGCGCGAGGCGTGCGACCTCGTGCTCGAGGATCTCGACAGCCTCGCCGAGGCGGTCCGCGAGCGCGCCTTCGAGCACCGGCGGACGCCGATGATCGGCCGCACGCACGGCGTGCACGCCGAGCCGATGACCTTCGGCCTCAAGCTGGCGCTGTGGTACGCCGAGATTCTGCGCGACATCGAGCGCGTGCGCCGCGCCCGCGCGACGGTGAACGTGGGCAAGCTGTCGGGCGCCGTCGGTACGTTCGCGCACCTGCCGCCGTCGATCGAGGCGGACGTCTGCCGCCGCCTCGGACTCGAGCCGGCACCGGTCGCGTCGCAGGTGATTCAACGCGACCGCCACGCGGAGCTGCTCGCCTCGCTCGCGATTACGGCCGCCTCGCTCGAGAAGTTCGCGCTCGAGATTCGCGGTCTGCAGAAGACGGAAATCGGCGAGGTGGAGGAGCCGTTCGGCAAGGGGCAGAAGGGCTCCTCGGCGATGCCCCACAAGCGCAACCCGATCGGCTGCGAACAGGTCGTCGGCCTGGCCCGCCTGCTGCGCGCCAACGCCCACGCGGCCATGGAGAACGTCGCGCTCTGGCACGAGCGCGACATCTCGCATTCCTCGGTCGAGCGCGTGATCCTGCCCGACAGCTTCATCGCGCTCGACCACATGCTCCGCCGCTTCACGGGGATCGTCCGCGGGATGGTCGTCCACGCGGACCGCATGCGCGACAACCTGAACCGGTCGCGCGGCGTGGTGTTTTCTGGCAGCGTGCTGCTGGAACTGGCCAGGAAAGGCGTGTCGCGCGAGCAGGCCTACGAGTGGGTGCAGCGGAACGCCATGCGGTCTCATGCCGAGCAGCTCGACTTCAAGCCGCTGCTCGTGGCCGACCCGGACATCTCGGGCGTGCTGACGCCGGCCGAGATCGCGCGGGCGTTCGATCTCGACGAGCAGTTCCGCCACGTCGATGACATCTTCGCGAGAGTCTTCCAATGCGAGCCCGTGTCTTCGTCACGCTGAAGCCGTCCGTGTTCGACCCGCAGGGCAAGACCATTGCCGACGCGCTGCACTCGCTCGGGTACGGCGGCGTGCAGGACGTCAGGCAGGGGAAGTATTTCGAGCTGGACCTGGCGACCTCCGAGATCGCGCAGGCCAGGGCGCTCGCCGCCGAAGTCGCGGACAAGCTCCTGGCCAACCCGGTCATCGAGAGCTATCGCATCGAGGTTGACTGAACGGGTACTGCGCCGTTCTCCAAGCGGACCGGAGCCGCGAGTTACCGCGGCGAGCCGAGAAGGCGAGCCGCGACAGGCGGCGGGGGTGGGGCCCCGCCGCAGAGTCATTGACGAATGAAATTCGCCGTAGTGGTCTTTCCCGGCAGCAATTGCGACCAGGACGCGTATCACGCAGCGACCGACGTCCTCGGCCAGCAAGCCGACTACGTCTGGCACAAGGACACCGACCTGAAGGGGGCCGACGTCGTGGTCCTGCCCGGCGGCTTCGCGCACGGCGACTACCTGCGCGTCGGCGCGATGGCGCGCTTTGCGCCCATCATGGGAGCGGTCCGGGCCTTCGCCGAACGGGGCGGACCCGTCATCGGCATCTGCAACGGCTTCCAGATCCTGCTCGAGGCCGGCCTGCTGCCGGGCGCGATGCTCCGCAACCGCGGCCTGAAGTACCGCTGCGAGCACGTTCACGTGCGCGTGGAGCAGACCGATACGCCGTTCACGTGCGCGGCCCGCACGGGTCAGGTGCTGCGAATCCCGATAGGCCACGGAGAAGGCAACTACTTCGCGGCGCCGGACGTTCTGGAGCGGCTCGAAGCCAACCGGCAGGTGATCCTGCGCTACACCGATGCCGCCGGTCGCGCCGACGATGCGGCGAACCCGAACGGGTCGGCGCACGCGGTCGCCGGGCTCTGCAACGAGACGAGGAACGTCGTCGGCATGATGCCGCACCCCGAGCGCGCCTGCGAGGCGCTGCTCGGCGGCACCGACGGACGCGTGATCCTGGATTCGGCCGTCCGATGGGTCGAGATGATGGGGCGCGAGGCTTCGGCCGCGCGCGCACGGGCATGATCGACGCGCAGGTCATCGAACGTCACGGGCTCAAGCCCGACGAATACGAGCGGATCGTCCGGGCGCTCGGCCGCGAGCCGAACATGACCGAGCTCGGCATGTTCTCGGTGATGTGGTCGGAGCACTGCAGTTACAAGAGCTCGCGTGTCCACCTGCGCACGCTGCCGACCCGCGGCCCGCAGGTGCTGCAGGGGCCCGGTGAGAACGCCGGCGCCATCGACATCGGCGACGGCCTGGCGGCGATCTTCAAGATCGAGTCGCACAACCATCCGTCGTTCATCGAGCCGTACCAGGGCGCGGCCACCGGCGTCGGGGGCATCATCCGCGACATCTTCACCATGGGCGCGCGCCCGATTGCCCTGCTCAACTCCCTCCGGTTCGGCCCGCTCGACGCGCCCGGCACGCCGCGGCTGCTCGAGGGCGTCGTCGCCGGCATCGCAGGGTACGGGAACAGCATCGGGATTCCGACCATCGGCGGGGAGATCGCGTTCGAGCCGTCCTACCGCGGCAATCCGCTCGTCAACGTGTTCTGCCTCGGCATCGCGAAGGCCTCGGAAATCGTCAAGGGCGTGGCCACCGGCGCCGGCAACCCGGTGTACTACGTGGGCGCGAAGACCGGACGCGACGGCATTCACGGCGCGACCATGGCGTCGGCCGAGTTCGACGACAAGTCGGCGGAGAAGCGCCCTGCCGTGCAGGTCGGCGATCCGTTCATGGAGAAGCTGCTCCTCGAGGCCTGCCTCGAGGTGATGCAGATCGACGCGCTCGTCGGCATCCAGGACATGGGCGCGGCCGGGCTGACCTGCTCGACCAGCGAGATGGGATCGCGCGGGGGCGCGGGCGTGCGGATCGACGTCTCGCTCGTGCCGCAGCGCGAGACGGGGATGACGCCCTACGAGATCATGCTGTCGGAGTCGCAGGAGCGGATGCTGCTCGTCGTCAAGCGCGGGCGGGAAGCAGAAGTCGAGCGCATCTTCGACAAGTGGGACCTGCACGCCGTCCGCATCGGCGAAGTCACTGCGGACGGCGAGCTGCGCGTGCTGGATCGCGGCCGCATCGTCGCAGAGCTGCCGAACCCGGCGCTGACCGACGATGCGCCGATCTACCGGCGGCCGATGGAGGCGCCCGCGTATCTTGCCGAAGCACAGCAGCTCGACGTCGATGCGCTCCGCCCGACGGCCGGCGCGGCGGAGGAGCTCCTGCAGCTCCTCGCCTCGCCGACCATCGCCAGCAAGCGATGGGTGTACCGGCAGTACGATCACATGGTCCAGACCAACACGATCGAGCTTCCCGGTCTGGGCGCCGGCGTCGTGCGGGTGAAGGGCACCGACCGAGCGCTGGCGATGTCGGTCGACGGCAACGGCCGGTACTGCTACCTCGATCCGTATCGCGGCGCGATGCTCGCGGTGGCGGAGGCCGCCCGCAACGTCGCCTGCGCGGGCGCGAAGCCGCTCGGCGCGACCAACTGCCTGAACTTCGGAAACCCCGAGCGGCCCGCGATCATGTGGCAGTTCGCCAGGGCAGTGGAGGGCATCGGCGCCGCGTGCCGCGCGCTCGACGTGCCTATCACCGGCGGGAACGTCAGCCTCTACAACGAGACGGACGGCCGCGCGATCTATCCGACGCCGGTCATCGGGGTCGTTGGTCTGCTCGAGCACGCCGATCGCGTGCTGACGCGGCGCTTCCAGGAGCCGGGCGATGCGGTCGTCCTGCTCGGCGAGGGGCGCGGCGAGCTCGGCGGCAGCGAGTATGTCAAGATCGTGCACGATCGGGTGCGCGGCCTGCCGCCCGCGCTCGACCTCGAGCGCGAGCGTGCGCTGCAGGCGCTGCTGGTGAGGCTGGCCGCCGACCGCCTGATTCGGTCCGCCCACGACTGTTCGGACGGCGGGCTCGCGGTGACGCTCGCCGAGTGCTGCTTCGACACCGGGGGCCTTGGCGCCGAGGTCGCGATCGACGGCGTCCTCGTGGCGAAGGACCGGGCGGTCAATCTCGCGGCGGCGCTGTTCGGCGAGTCGGCGTCGCGGGTCGTCGTGTCCGCCTCGCCGGGCGCGGTGGCCGAGGTGCTGCGCCGCGCGGAAGCGTCCGACGTGCCGGCGCGCGTCGTCGGGCGGACCGGCGGGCCGAATCTGAGCGTGGCGGTCGACGGCGAGACGGCGATCGACGTGAACGTGGCGGACGCCGAACGCGTGTGGTCCACGGCCATCGAACGGCAGTTTTCGAGACAGGTGGCATGATCTTCGACAAGCTCCACGAAGAGTGCGGCGTATTCGGCATCTTCGGCCATCCCGAAGCGGCCAACATGACGTACCTCGGCCTGTACGCGCTGCAGCACCGGGGGCAGGAGAGCGCGGGCATCGCCGCCTCCGACGGCGAGCAGGTGCGGATCTCCCGTTCGATGGGCTACGTTGCCGACGTGTTCGACAGCGACGAGCTGGCGCGCCTGCCCGGGGCGCTCGCGATCGGCCACGTGCGCTACTCGACCGCCGGCGACAGCGGGCTTCTGAACGCGCAGCCGATCCTGATCGACTGCTCGCACGGACAGATCGCGCTCTGCCACAACGGGAACCTGGTCAACGCGCGCGAGCTGCGCGACGACCTCGTCCGCCAGGGCTCGATCTTTCAGTCGAACAGCGATACCGAGGTCATTCTCCACCTCTACGCGCGGTCGAAGGCCGCGACCATCGACGAGGCGATCGTCGAATCGGTGTCCCAGGTGCAGGGGGCGTTCTCGCTCGTGGTGCTGACGCGCGACCGCCTGGTCGCCGTGCGGGATCCGCACGGGTTCCGTCCGCTCGCGATCGGCCGCCTCGGCGAGGCGACCGTGTTCTGCTCGGAGACGTGCGCGCTCGATTTGATTGGCGCGACCTACGTGCGCGACGTCGAGCCCGGCGAGGTGGTCGTGGTCACGGCATCCGGCATGCGGTCGATCCGCCCGTGGGCGCCGGCGCCGCTGGCCCAGTGCGTGTTCGAGCACGTGTACTTCGCCCGGCCCGACAGCTACGTGTTCGGCAGGAGCGTGAACGAAGTGCGCACGGATCTGGGGAAGATCCTCGCGCGTGAGCAGCCGGCGCCCGCCGACGTCGTCGTGCCGGTGCCCGACTCGGGCGTGTGCGCCGCGATGGGCTACGCCGAGGAGGCCGGCGTGCCGCTGCGCATGGGGTTGATCCGGAACCATTACGTCGGCCGGACGTTCATCCAGCCGCAGGCCTCCATCCGGCACTTCGGCGTGAAGGTGAAACTGAACCCGGTGCGCAGCATTCTGGAGGGCCGGCGCGTCGTGCTCGTGGACGACTCGATCGTGCGGGGCACGACGAGCCGCAAGATCGTGAAGATGGTGCGGGCGGCCGGCGCGCGCGAGGTGCACGTCCGGATCAGCTGTCCGCCCACGATCTCACCCTGTTTCTACGGCGTGGATACGCCGCGGCGCTCGGAGCTGATTGCCGCGACCCACTCGCTCGACGAGATCACGAAGTACCTCGGCGCCGACAGCGTCGGATATCTCAGTCTCGAGGGCCTGCTGAGCGCCGTCGGAACGGAGCGCGGGTCCTACTGCACCTCCTGCTACACCGGGAAGTACCCGGTCGCGTTCCCCCGCGACGAGGCCAGCTATCTGCAGCTCGCGCTGAAGCTGGACAAGGAGACGGTCGCGAAGTAGGCAAATGGGCGCGCGATCGAAGAACCTCCCTCGTGCCCTTCGCGTCCTCTGCACCCTGTGTGTCCTCTGCGCGGCATCGACCGCGGCCGCCGCGCAGGAACCCTCCGTTCCCGTGAGAGTCCCCGCCGCCGACCTGCAGGCGGCGATCGATCATCTCGGCAGCCTCGACGACGCTGTCCGCGCCGCGGCCGCCCGGCTCGTACGGCGCACGCCTGGCGAGCAGGCTGTTCCCGCGCTCCTGCGCGCCGTCGAGGAGCACGCCGACGGCTACGTCCGTTACAGGGCGCTCGTCCTCCTGACCGGATTCGCCGATCCGCGCACGAAGGACGCGATGCGCGAGTCGCTGGCGAGTCCGAACGACCGGCTTCGAACGGTCGCCTACAGCTACTTCGAGCATCACCCCGATCCGTCCATGGTCCCGACCCTCCTGGCCGCGCTCGACAAGGAGGAGGCCGAGTTCGTCCGGCCGGCGCTCGTGCGCGCCCTCGCGGCAAGCGGCGATCAGCGCGTGCAGCCCGTGCTGCTGCGCGAGGTGAACCGCGGCGAGGATTTCTTCCGCAGCGCCGTCATCGAGGCGCTTGGCGACTACAAAGCGGAATACGCTGTCGACGCGCTCGTCGCGATCGCCAAACAGGACGGCCCGCTCGTCGACGACGCGGCGCTCGCGCTCGGGCGGATCGGCGACAAGCGGGTGCTCGACACGCTCGCCGGGCTGCAGCGAACCGCGCCGCGCAACTCGCAGCCTTCGATTGCGGCCGCCATCTGCCTGCTCGGCGTCAACTGCGGCTCTCACGAGAACTATCTGGAGCAGACGCTGCGGTTCGCCGACAAGACGCTCGGCTTCCAGGAACTGCTGCGCGGCGCCGCGGCCGGACTCGGCGCGCTCGGCGTCGCCGGACACCGCGACGCGATCGATGCGCTCTTCGCCGTCGGAATCCCGTCGCGCGATCCGACGCGCGCGCCGGTCGCGCTTGCGCTCGCCACGGTCGCGCTCCGGAACACGCCCCTGATGCTGACCGCGCTCGAGCAGCATCCGGATCAGGCGGCGGCGGTCGAGCTCGTCGGCGAGGGGTTCGACATGCTCGAGGAGGATCTCGCGAAGGAGCGCTTCTTTGCCACCGTGCGGCACGCGTACTGGGACGCTCCCGAAGGGTCGCCCACCCGCGCGCTGATGCAGACGCTCATCGGCAAGCTCGATTTCTGAGTCCGGCGACTCTGGCCCCGCGAGAAGTGAGGATGGACTACCGGCAGTCCGGCGTCGACATCGACGCCGGGAACGAAACCGTTCGCCGCATCAAGGCGCTCGCACGGAGCACGTTCACTCCGCGCGTGCTGTCCGAGATCGGGTCCTTCGGCGGGCTGTTCCGGCTCGGCGCGGACCGATTCCGCGACCCGGTGCTCGTGTCGAGCGCCGACGGCGTCGGCACGAAGCTCAAGGTCGCGTTCATGACCGGCCGGCACGACACGATCGGCGGCGACCTGGTCAACCACTGCGTCAACGACATCCTCGTGCAGGGCGCCGAGCCGCTGTTCTTCCTCGACTACCTGGCGACCGGACGGCTGTCGCCGGCCGTGGCCGAGCAGGTCGTCGGCGGCATCGCGCGCGCGTGCCGCGAGAACGGCTGTGCGCTCATCGGCGGCGAGACCGCCGAGATGCCGGGATTCTACGCCGACGGCGAATACGACCTCGCCGGCTTCATCGTCGGGGTGGTGGATCGCGAGCGGATCGTGGACGGCCGCCGCGTCGTCCCGGGCGATGCCCTGATCGGGCTGCCTTCGGCGGGGCTCCACACCAACGGCTACTCGCTCGCGCGGCGCGTGCTGTTCGAGACATGCGGGTGGACGCCGGACACACCCGTGCCGGAGCTCGGCATGTCACTCGGCGACGCGCTGCTCGCGCCGCACAAGTCGTATCTGCGGGCAGTGGGTCCGCTGCTCGGAGAGGGGCTCGTCGGCGGCCTCGCGCACATCACGGGCGGCGGCATCACCGAGAACCTGCCGCGCACGCTGCCGGCCGGCTGCGGCGCCGAGATCGACACGCGGGCCTGGACGGTGCCGCCGATCTTCCGGCTGATCGAGGAGCGCGGCGGCATCGCGCGCGACGAGATGCGGCGCGCCTTCAACATGGGCATCGGGCTCATACTCGTCTGCGGGAGCGGCGTCGCGGACCGCGCGACCGACCTGCTGCGTCGGAGCGGCGAACCGGGCGCCGTCCGCATCGGCGCGGTCGTCGAGGGCGACGGCACCGTCCGCTATGTCTGATCGGGGCGCCGGCCGCCTTCCGCGGCTCGCCGTGCTGATTTCGGGGCGCGGCAGCAACCTGCAGTCGATCATGGACGCGATCGCCTCGAGGACCCTTGGCGCCACCCTCGCTGTCGTCATCTCCAACCGCGAGCAGGCCCCCGGCCTGGCGCGGGCGAGGGAGGCAGGAATCGAGGCGCTCTGGATGAATCCTGCCGATTATCCCGATCGGGACGCGTACGACCGGGCGATCGCCGGCGAGTTGAACGCGCGCGGCGTGGATCTCGTGTGCCTGGCCGGGTTCATGCGGCTCGTCGGCGCTCCGCTGACTCACGCATTCGCCCGGCGGATGCTGAACATTCACCCCTCGCTGCTGCCGGCGTTCCCGGGGCTCCACGCCCAGCGGCAGGCGCTCGAACACGGCGTGCGGCTCACGGGCGCGACCGTGCATCTCGTCACGCCGGAGCTCGACAACGGGCCCATCGTGCTGCAGGCGGCCGTTCCGGTCCACGACGACGACACGGCGGAGACGCTGTCGGCGAGGATCCTGGCGGAGGAGCATCGCATCTATCCGGAAGCGATCCGCCTCGTCCTCGAAGGCGGCTGGCGGATCGAAGGGCGGCGGTTCGTGCGGCATCGGCGATGAGCGCCTGGACGGAGCGCGACTCGGAGGAATTTCGGGCGATCGAAGACGTCGCCGTTCCGCGGCGCGCGGAGATGCTCGCGTCGATTGCGGCGGCCGCGCCGTTCGAGCCGGACGAGCCGTTCCGCTTCCTCGATCTCGGCGCCGGCGATGGCCGGCTGACGGCGCTGCTGCTCGACTGCTTTGGCGCCGCCGAAGCCATCGCGCTCGACGGCTCGGCATCCATGCGCGCACTGGCGCAGGCCCGCCTCGGGCGGTTCGGGAATCGTGCGCGAATCGCGGCGTTCGACCTGGCCGACCTCGCGTGGTGGGACCTGATGCGGGGCGCCGATCTCGTCGTGTCCTCGCTGGCCGTGCATCACCTGAACGAAGCGAAGACGCAGTACCTGTACAAGGCGGCCGCGGATCGGCTGCCGGCGCGCGGCGCGCTGATCGTCGGAGATCTCGTCGCGCCCGCGCACGCGGCCACCGCGCGTCTCGCAGCGGACGCGTGGGATGCGAGCGCCCGCGTGCAGGCCGAGTCGGCGGGCGCGCCCGGGCGCTTTCAGGCGTTTCTCGACGCGCGGTGGAATCTCTACCGGCATCCCGATCCCGACGACACGCCGAGCGCGCTGTTCCATCAGCTCGTCTGGCTCAGGCACGCGGGGTTCGCGGCCGTGGACTGCGTGTGGCTGCTCGCCGGGCACGCTGTCTTCGGCGGCTACAAGCAGGCTGCGGGAGCCGGCGGGGTCCCGTTCGATCAGGCGTTGCGGTCGGCGCTCGCGGGCTGAAGCATCAGCACGGCGACTTCGGGCGGGCAGTTGACCCGTACGGGCACGTACACCGTACCCACGCCGCGGCTGACGAACATCGTCGTGTCGCCGCGCTGACCGATGCCGGCCACGACCGGGAACTTCTGCGCGGCGACGGCGCCCAGAATCGGGAGCACGACCTGACCGCCGTGCGTGTGTCCCGACAGCACGAGCGGAATGCTCAACGCCGCGGCTTCCGTCAGCCGGCGGGGGTCGTGCGCGAGCAGGACGGTCGTCGGCCCGGCGCCCCTGAGTAAGGCGCCGATGTCGGCGGCGTGCTTGGTCCAGAACCTGATCCCGACGAGATCGATCGTCTCGCCGCGCACCCGCAGGCGCGTGCGGGCGTCCTTCAGCATCGTCACGCCGTGCGCGGCGAGCGCCGCGGGCATGTCGTGGTCGTCGTCGTGATTGCCGAGGATGCCGAACACGCCGTGCGGCGCCGAGAGCGGCGCGAGCGCTTCGGCCGACGGCCGGACGAAGCGCCTGTCGCCCCACGTCACGTAGTCGCCGCCGAGCACGATGAGGTCGGGCGCCTCGTGCTGCAGCATCGCGACCGCGCGCGCGACGTCTTCGTGGGGGACCCAGCGGCTGCGGTGGACGTCGGTAATCAATCCGATGCGCAGCCCGGCGAGCGACGGCGGCAGGTCTGCCACGGGCACGACCGCGCGCGTCAGCTCGAGCTCGTGTCTTCCGTAGAGGAACCCCCAGGCGCCGGTTCCGGTCACCGTGCCGACGCCGGCGGCGACGAGCGCCTTGAGTGCCGTCCGCCGTGTCACGTGCATCGCTGCTATAGTAAATCGTTTATGAGCCTGTACGACGAACTGCGGTGGCGGGGCATCGTGTACGACGCCACGGACGGTGCCGCAGAGCTGCTCTCGCGCGAGCGCGTCACCGCGTACATCGGCTTCGATCCCACGGCATCGAGCCTGCACGTCGGATCGCTGCTGCCGGCGATGGCGCTCGCGCGGCTGCAGCGCTTCGGGCACACCCCGATCGCCCTCCTGGGCGGCGGGACCGGCATGATCGGGGATCCGAGCGGCAAGTCGACGGAGCGCACGCTGCTGTCGCGCGAGCAGATCGAGGAGAACCTGACCGGGATCCGGCTGCAGCTCGAGCGGTTCCTCGATTTCGAGCCGCGCACCGGCGACGCCGTGGCGGCGCGCATGGTCGACAACGCGGACTGGCTGGGCGCGCTCGACCTGCTCGGCTTCCTGCGCGACACCGGCAAGCACTTCACCGTGAACTACATGCTCGCCAAGGAGTCGGTGAAGCGCCGGCTCGAGAGCGAGGAAGGGATCTCGTACACCGAATTCAGCTACCTGCTGATGCAGGCGTACGACTTCCTGCAGCTCTTCGATCGCTTCGGATGCACGCTGCAGCTGGGCGGCAGCGATCAGTGGGGCAACATCACGGCCGGCATCGATCTCATCCGGAAGCTGCGCGGGAAGCGCGCGCACGGCCTCGTGATGCCGCTCGTCACCACGGCGTCTGGCGTGAAGTTCGGGAAGACCGAAGCCGGGACCGTCTGGCTCGATCCGCAGCGGACGTCGCCGTTCAGGTTCTACCAGTTCTGGCTGAACGCCGACGACCGCGACGTGCTCGCGTATCTGAAGTACTTCACCTTTCTCGACCGCGCCGCAATCGACGCACTCGACGAGGCGACGCGCACGGCGCCCGAGAGCCGCGAGGCGCAGCGCGTGCTGGCGCGCGAGGTCACGGCGCTCGTGCACGGCCGCGACCACGTCGCACGCGCCGAGCAGGCCTCGAGCGTGCTGTTCGGCGAAGGCATCGCCTCGCTCCCCGCCGACGACGTGCTGGCGGTGTTCGAAGACGTGCCGTCGACCGACATCGCCGCGGAGGCGTTCGACGGCGAGGGCCTCGGCGTCGTCGAGCTCGTCGCGCGCGTGCAGCTGGCGCCATCGAAGAGCGAGGCGCGGCGTCTCGTGCAGTCCGGCGGGCTCTACGTGAACAACCGGCGCGTCGCGGACGTGCAGGCGCGCGTGAGCCGCGCCCAGGCGATTGACGGCCGGCTGTTCGTCGTGCGCAAGGGCCAGAAGCAGCACCACCTCGTACGGCTGACTTGACAGGGTGGGGACGGTACCCTAGACTGGCTGGACGTTCGAAGCGCGCGACCCGCCGCTGGGCGGCGGACGATTTGCTGCTGAGACAAGGCCTGCCGGGAAACCCCGGGAGGGAGGCAGCAAATTTTTTTGTCTGCAGGGGCCGCCAGGGCCACAGCACAGCCGAGCTCGAGCCAATCCATCATCCGATCCCGTCGCGGTCCACGGTTTGGCAGGCCGTTGCGGGGATTGACAAGGTGGTGGCCTTCTAGTAACCTTAGAAGGTTCCCCTGAATGCGTCGCAGCCGGTCGGCGACGGGTCTTTCGGGCCGGGAACGAGGCCGGCGGGACGCCCGAGGGCGTGCCGGCCGCGCGGGGCCTCCCTGGCGCGGTTCGTCGGTTCTTTGAAAACTAGATAGTGCGTGCAAGCACACACAGCCCGTCTCGACGGGGCTCGACGGCGCAAGCCGGGAAGTCACGTCGGACAATGAGAGTCAGCGCGTGGCGCCGCGGAATCGGCCGACCGGAACTTCAGTTCGGGAACCGGCGGCTGGCGGCGAACCACGAATGACAATACGGACTGAACAACGCAGAGCCAATCGGCCTCGCGTTAAACGAGTTGTTCCACCGTCGCGCTTCGGCGTGGGGGTGGACGGCGAACTTAACATGAGAGTTTGATCCTGGCTCAGAATCAACGCTGGCGGCGTGCCTAACACATGCAAGTCGAACGCGAAAGGGGCTTCGGCCCTGAGTAGAGTGGCAAACGGGTGAGTAACACGTGGGTGACCT
>JBLMXQ010000079.1:0-2880 GCA_050257855.1 Betaproteobacteria bacterium
GGTGGAGGCGGCGGGAGCCTTCGACGTTCAATCCCGCCGTGTGCCAACCACGGCAAACATCTTCGCCACAGAGACCCAGACATCCGGACTTGCCGTGTGGCGTTCCATGCCCGCGATGAGTTCCATCCCGCGGTCCATCGTGATCACGCCCTCCGGCACGGCTCGCTGCAAGGCGAACGTCCAGGTCTTCTCCCAGAGGTGCTTCTCCGGTCCTTCTCGGAACGCCGGCTGGTCCACCATGACGACGTCTGCGCTCAGGCCGGCGTCCATCAGGAGTTGCGGCAGCCTGCGTCCGATGGAGTAGTCCACGTTGACCTTCGTCTCGTACGGAATCACGCACTCATTGATGTACGCCTGGTAGAAGTGGCACGGCGGCATCGTAAACGTGTCGCGAAGATCCATATCGACGAGCACGAGCCGCCCGCCTGGCTCGAGCAGGCTCGCCATTTGCGCGACGGCGTTCCGTGGTTCCTTCAAGTGACAGAGCACGAGCCGGCAAAAAACAAGGTCGAACGCGTTCTCCGGCAGTCCAGGCTCGTAAGCGGATCCCAGCTGATAGTGGATGGAACCGGATCCAGCCTCGGACGGAGTGGTCCCGGCCACGTCAATCTGCTCCGACGCAATGTCGATGGCATCGACCCGCCCCGCGGGCCCCATCCTGGACGCCATCCATCGGGCGACCGTTCCCGTGCCGCAGCCGATATCGGCCACGCGTGCGGCCCCGTCGATTGCTGCGGCCTCCAAGGCCTTCAGGCTGACCGGTCCGTACACGGCGTGGATCGTATCCAGCCGTGCCGCATCGTCCTTCCCGGCGGGAAGGACGTACCGGTCGCCGACATGCGGCTGTGAGGGTGACGTCATCTCGTGAAGATCATACGTGAAACACGTCAGCGCCTTTCGCCGCAAGTGCATTCGCGCGCTCGGCGCGCCGGGGTGCAGAAGGGCGTTCACGGCGGGAATTTCGGGCTGAAGTGCCCGAGACTCGCCGGAAAGATGGTGGAGGCGGCGAGTGACGGCATGCGACTTCTGGGCCTAACCGCACCTCCGGAGTCCACGCCCGAGCAGTTGAAGGCGATGCGGCGTGTGGGTCGGCCGCCGCTCGGGGATGAGCCGCGACGCCTGATTGCGATCCGACTCGATCCAGGAGTGCTGGAGCAACTGCGAGCGGAAGCGCATCGTCGACAGTCGGGTACCAAACGTTGATCAACGAAGTGCTCGCGGAGCACGCGAAGAAGGACATCGCCTGACGAGTCGACGTGAAAGTCGCGCAGCGCCAACGAATCCGCCGCGCGCCAGGCGATGCCGCGCTCCGACTCGATGCCTTCGAAGTACCCGATCAGCAGCAGCTGGATATGGATGCCCGGCGGCAGACCGGGACGGCCATGGTCTCGGCGAAAAAGCCGGCGCACTGTGCCTCGACGAAATCATCGAATCCGTACTGTCGGATCAGCTGATTCAAACGGCGGTAGAAGGGATGACTCGCGGCCGTTGGCAGGTCCGTCGTCGTCACCCACATTGACGGCTGCCGTTTGCCCATGGCCATACGGGAAGTATAGTACCCGGCATATCCCTCGGCGATCGCCGCCGCTGACGCGGTCGCATGAAGGTCGGACGGGAGGCTCACGTCCATGCTGATCGAACGTCGCTCATTTCTGGCCGCCGCATTGGCCGCATTTCCGTCACCTCTCCTGGGACAGACCATCAATCCGTCCGACGGCAAGGCAGTCGCGCCGGTTCAGAGCGGCGCGGATCGCCTGGGTGAACCTCACACCATCGGCGTCAGCTCAGCGGCGTTCAAGGTTTTGACGCAGGAGAGCAAGGGCGCGGTCTTCATCATGGAGAACTCGATGACGAAGAAGGGCGGCCCGCCGCGTCATCTGCACCATGGGCAGGATGAGTGGTTCTACGCTGTTCAAGGCGAGTTCGTGTTCGAGATCGGTTCGGAACGTTTCCGCCTTGCGCCTGGTGATTCGATTTTGGGTCCTCGGGAGACACCGCACGCCTATGCGTTCGTCGGGAATGGGCCGGGCAAGCTGCTGATCGTTTACACCCCAGCCAATCGAATCGAGGAGTTTTTCCGCGGCAGAACTGAGGGCTCGCAGTATTCCACCGACGCAGCGCGCTATCGGGCGTACGGGCTGGAGCTTCTTGGTCCTCCTCTTCAGATTGACTAGCCGCGCGTATCCGACCTTCGCCACGGGCAGCTAGCGCCCGGCGCCGGTCATTTCTGCGGTAGCCGGAACCGTAAACGAAGAGCAAACCGCTCCGGCGATGGAGCGTCGACCCTTTCGCGGCGACGAGGGCAATCGCCCCGAGGACGATGGCCAAGCCGCCGGAGACGATGTGGATGGGCAGGAGGTCCGAGGGTAGCCTCGGGCCGGTCCTCGAACACGAGTCGATGACCGACCGCGCACGACATTCGTACGCGCCGCGCCGGGAAGTCAAGTCCGCCCGCGGGTCGGCAGATGGCGGCCGCTCGCCTGCGCCGGCCGGCGCTCTCCTCCGGACAGCTCGACACATTTTCGGGTAGAGTCTCGTTCCATGCTGGGAATCTGGTCCGATCTGATGTTCGCGGCGCGCGTGCTCCGCAGGAGCCGCGGCTTCACGATCATCGCGGCCTCGTCACTGGCACTGGCGATCGGTGCGAATACCACGATCTTTTCCGTCGGCAAACAACTCCTCTTCGATCGGCTCGACGTGCCTCACGCATCATCGCTGAGGCTGCTCGCGACGACCGGCTTCTCGTACCCCGTCTACGAACATCTGCGCGCACAGAATACGGCGCTCGGTGATCTGCTCGCGTTCCACGCGACGGCGGCGAACGCCACGGTCGGCGACAACGCGGAGCGCGTGCTTCTGCACGAAGTCTCGGGCAACTAC
>JBLMXQ010000080.1:0-167125 GCA_050257855.1 Betaproteobacteria bacterium
ACCGGGCGATGTTCTCGAAAGTCGGCTTCGTTGACGTCCGCATTGTTGACGAACAAAGCGCGGGGTGGATCTGCGGGGTGGGCACGAAACCAAAAGGCGCGATAACCTTCGGCACACCTAGCTGTTAATGTCCAGCACGCTGTTCATCAAGCGGCCTCCTGAAACCGAGTCCAGGGCGATCGCCGACCGAGACTCGCATGGGGGCGCTGATGATTGTAGTACCGCACGAACTGAGTGAGGGCGTGCGTGCGCGCGGCCGACGTCAGGTACGGGCGCCGATACGGCCACTCGCGTAAGAAGCGTTGGATGAAGCGTTCGGCCTTGCCGTTGGTGCGCGGCGTGTACGGCCGCGTCCGCTTGTGACGGACCTGCCAGACGCGACACGCGCGGGCAAACAGCCGCCACCGAGAGCCACTGGCGTTGTCGGTCAGGATGCGGCGCACGCGGATGCGGAGTCAGAACCGAAATATGTACTGTAGTTTGGAAGACGCGCGATCGAAGGTCGATTCGAATGAACCGTCGAACGTCTTGACCCAGCCGCGGTTGAGTACGAGAAACAAGTCGTTGCCTGGCTTCAGAATCCACCGAAACCGGCTTTGCGCGCTCATGAGCCGGGTTTCGTTGTCGTACTGCACCAGGTTCTGCCACGAGACGTTCGGACTGAAGTTGTAGTCGCCGCGCGCGGTCAACAGCTCCGTCTGGAAATGCCCTTCCAGCAGCGTGATGTCGTTGCGATCGGCCTGGAGCGCGACCGACAGGTGCGCGGTCGGCTTCAGCGTCAGCCCAACCGTCGTCTCCTTGCGCGTACCGTCGTAGAAACCGCCCCACCAGTACGTGAGATCGATGACCCACCGCCGCTTCGTCGCGGTGTTCATCTGCGCGCGGTACATGTGCCACTGATACGAGCCGATAGGCACGACCACTCCGGGGTAAATCTCGAACGGCGCGTCGAGATGCTGGAACTCCGGAATGGTGTTCCACTCGAGGTGCTCGCCCGACTCGGTTCGCACGTTGAACGGCGCCATGAAGAAGCGCCAGTTCTCGAGCCGGTTGTGCAGGTTGGTGATGTACTCCGGCTCGAACTCGAAGAAGAACTGCCGGATCCCCCACCGCTGCGGCCTCGGCTGAAACGCGACGCGCGCCTTCGTCGTTCGAATACCGACGCGCGGCACGAATCCGAGGCCAGGCTGGAAGTTGTCGCCGATCTGCTTCCAGTTCAGGAACATGTCCCAGCGATCGTTTGGATACGACAGTCCGAACCCGCCGGCATAGTCGCTGCCGAGCGTGTGATCGGCGCTGCGCTCGAAGAACAGGTCGAGCCCGACGTTCTTGTTGCCCTTGAACGTCGACGTCGCGAACCGGGCGTCCGCGCCGAGAAGATTGTTCGCGCCCGCGCCGTTCGGGTCACCGTTGGTCACGATGGCGCCGATCCACGACTGCTCGAATAGGTTCCGGCTCACGCGGGCGGCAAACAGGTTCTGGCGTGTGAGCGACGCCGCCGGCACGTCACGGGTCTCGACGTCGAGGACGCCGATGTTGTAACCGGACTGGCGTCCGACGACCTTCGCGCCGACATCGATCGGCACCGTGCCGCCGGTGGTCTCGTCGCCGTAGAGACCAATACGGCGCGTGAAGAACGGGATGAGGTCGGTTCCGCCGGCCAGCCCGGCCACGTCGAATACGCCGGCGCCTTCGAGAAAGAAGGTGCGTTTCTCCGGGTAGAACAGCGGATAGGGCGTGAGGTTGATCTGCCGGATGTCCGCTTCGGCTTCCGCGAAGTCGGTGTTCACCGTCACCGAGGCATTCAGGTCTGGCGTGAGGTTCTTGAACACGTCCAGGCCGCCCGTGAGCTTCCGATCGCCAGTGTCTTCCCCGCCGGAGACGTAGGGTCGCACGTCCAACCCTCGACCCTGGCGCGCCCCTTCGAGACCCGTCAGCTGCCCTGCATCCGCCAGGTTGCCAATCCAGCTCGTGGTCCGCGGCGCCGCCCAGCGATCGGTCTCGAACAGATGCTTGATTTGCCGCTCGATGTTCAGCCCCCACACGGTCTGGTCGGGTCTGAAGCGCAGGGTCTTGAACGGAATCACGATCTCGGCCGTCCAGGCGCCGTTCGTCCGGGTGACGGCCGCATCCCAGATGCCGTCCCACTCACGCGTGAGACTCTGGGCGTTGTTGGAAATCTGCCCGTCCGATCGCGCACCGTTCGGGTTGACCTGGAAGAAGAAGCCGTTGCGGTGATCGAAGAACGGGTCGAGGACGATCGTGATCTGGTCGTCGACGCTCAGATCGGCATCGCGAGCCAGCTGCGTGGCGACGACGGCGCCAGCGTGCGTCTCGTGACAGACGATGCCGAAATAGAGCGCCTGGTCGTCGACGAGCACGCGGATTTCGGTGGGCTCGGTCGGCGGGCGTCCCTCGACCGGTTCGCGCTGCGTCAATGAGCCGATCGGTGGCGCGGCGCCCCAGTCCGGTTCGTCGAGTCGCCCGTCGAGTCTGATGATGCCCGTGGCTCGGCGGGCGGTGGCGACCGGCACGTCCGTTCGCAGCCGATCCGATTGCTGCGCCGAGACGGATGTCGCAACGGCGCAGACGAATCCGGCCGACACGGCAAGTCGCGCGCAGCGCCAGGACACCAGGGGCAGATCAGTGGACCTCGTACACCCGGATTTCGGCCTTCTGATTACCGCGATGGGGAACCGCGAGGTACAGCTGGTTCGTCGATGGCACGAACAGCGACGTGCGCGCACCGGGCGCCGTCGTCAAACGCGCCGCGCGGCTGAAACGTCCGGCGGATTCCTGAAACACGTCGACGTATCCCTCGCCGCCGCTGACGTACAGCCGGTGCCGCGTGGTGTCGTAGAAGAGATCGTCGGTGTCGCCAACGATGTCAAAAGACGAGACTTCCTTCCCACTCGACGTGTCGTAGACAAGGACCTTCGCCGGACGCCGGCACCCGATGAACAGGCGGTGATTCGCCTCGTCGAGCGCCATCGGGAAGTTCGCCTTCGCGGCCGTGACGGGCCACGTCCCGATGACCTTCATCGTCGAGCGATCGACGACGGCGATCTGATCGACGGTGGGCACGTTCACGTAGGCGCGTGTGCCGGATGACTCGAGTTGAAACGACTCGGGATGGCCGGCCACCTTCGCCTCAGCGAGCACCTTCCGGCCGGCGGGATCGACGGCGGCGAGCGCGCCGGTTCCGAATCCGATGTAGAGGCGTTTCGCAGCCGGGTCGTACCGCACGTTGTCCGAGTCGTCGCCGAGCCGAACCGTTCCGGTCGCGTGGTAATCGCCGGCGTCCAGCAACTGCAGCCCCTCGCCCTCGCCGTTCGCAACCGCAACCTGCCCGGCGTCCGCGGCGACCGCGATGCCCTGCGGCTCGCGGAATCCAGGCAGGCTCTTGACGTCGCGTCCCGCTTTCACATCGACCACCTCGACCGTGTTGTTGCCGAGGGCGGCGACGAACAGGTGCCCGCTCGCCAGATCGAACGCCATGTGATCGATTCGGCCTTCGACGCGGGGGAGATCGATCGTGCGCGCGAGGGTCAGCGGTTCCTGGGCCGAAGGGCCGAGCGCCCAGAAAAAGACGAGAACGGCAGCCGGGAGCGCAACACGCACGGGCACCTCCACATTGCCACTGATTGCGGGCTCACTCGAAGCGCGGCGCTTCGATGGAATCGAGCCCCGCAGCCCGGCGCGCGAGGTAGTAGCCAAAGAACACGCCGATCAGCGCCGAGTGTTCACGTCGGACGTTTGGGATCGAGAAAAGATTGGAGGCGCCGCCCGGATTTGAACCGGGGGTGGAGGTTTTGCAGACCTCTGCCTTACCACTTGGCGACGGCGCCGATCGGAAGCTCAAAAACCAGAACGGCGGGTCTCGACGACCCGCCGCTGCCAGGGTGGAAACCCGAAGCCCGCACGCGCGCGAGCGAAGAATTGGAGCGGGAAACGGGATTCGAACCCGCGACTTCGACCTTGGCAAGGTCGCACTCTACCACTGAGTTATTCCCGCTCGGCGAATCCCTAACGTACCACACGGCCGGCTCGACCTTCAACCCCGGCGCAGCACCTCCGCGGCTTCCTCCGGCGGCGTCGGGTTGATGTAGAACCCGGTCCCCCACTCGAAACCGGCCACCCGCGTCAGCCGCGGCATCACCTCGACGTGCCAGTGATAGTACTCGGTCGTGTCCTCCGAGAACGGCGACGTGTGCAGCACGAAGTTGTACGGCGGCGACTCGAGCGCGCGGTCCATCCGCGACAGCACCTGCTTGAGCGCCCGCGCGAGCCCCTCGAAATCCGGACGCGGCGACTCCTCGAACCGCCCGCGGTGCCGCTTCGGCAAAATCCAGGTCTCGAACGGCACGCGCGGCGCGTACGGCGCCAGCGCGACGACGTCCGCGTTCTCGAGGATGACGCGCCGCGCCGCCGCCAGCTCCTGGCGGACAATGTCGCAGAAGATGCAGCGCTCCTTCTCCTCGAAATGCCGGCGCGCGCCCTCGACCTCTTCCCTCACGAAATCGGGCACGATCGGCAGCGCCAGCAGCTGCGAGTGCGAATGCTCGAGCGTCGCCCCGGCGCCGGCGCCCTGGTTCTTGAACACGAGGATGTAGCGGAACCGGATATCGCGCTTGAGATCCAGGATGCGATCGCGGAACGCGTCGATCACGCGCTCGATCTCCGCCTCGCTCATCGTCGCGAGCGTCTTGCGGTGGTCGGGCGTCTCGACGATCACCTCGTGCGCGCCGATGCCGTTCATCCGGTCGAACAGCCCCTCGCCCTGCCGATCGAGTCCGCCCTCGACCTGCAGCGCCGGATACATGTTCGGCACGACGCGCACGTCCCAGCCGGGCGCGTTCGGCGCGCCGTTCGTCCGGTACGCCAGCACCTCGGGCGGGGTGAACGACTCGTGCCCGGGGCACAGCGGACAGACGTCGCCGCCGATCGGAATGCCCCGCACCACCTGAAAATCGTTCGGACGCTTCTGGCGCGTCGTCGAGATGATGACCCAGCGGCCGGTGATCGGATCTTTGCGCAGCTCGGGCAAGGCGATCGTCAATCCGCGTCGAACGCGTGTGAAAACACCTCGATCGACGGCGCGCCGTCCCCGAGGCGAATGGCAACGACGTCGAACCGGCACGGGACGTCGCCGATGTGGTGGCGCATCAGATACTCCTGCGCGAGGCGCACGATCCGCCGGCGCTTGATGGCGGTCACGGCCTCCTCCGCTTCGCCGAACGCGTTGCCCTCCCGCAGCTTGACCTCGACGAACACCAGCGTGCCCGCCTCGCGCGCGACGATGTCCAGTTCTCCATCGCGGGAGCGGTAGCGCCGGGCGAGAATTGCGTACCCGCGCCGCGCGAGCTCCTCGCACGCCAGGTCCTCGCCGAATTTCCCGAGTGCGATCCGCGTGCTCGACATGCCGGGCGCCGGAGCAAGCGCTGTGCCGGCGGGTATCTTGACGGTTCGGGACGGCCTAAAGGCCGTCCCCTACAGAGCCCCCGGCCTGAAGGCCGTCCCCTACAGAGCCCTCGGCCTGAAGGCCGTCCCCTACAGAGCCCTCGGCCTGGGGGCCGTCCCCTACCCTCGTTTCTTCTTCGACTCGACCTCGGTCAGCGCCTCATCGAAGATGCCCAGGGCGATGTCGGCCTGCTTGCGCGTCAGCACGAGCGGAGGCGAGAACCGGATGGCGTTCTTCCCGGCGCCGAGCACGAGCAGCCCACGCATGAACGCCGCGGAGACGACGGCGTCCCGCTCCTCGGTCGCGCGCTCCTTCGTCTGGCGATCGCGCACCAGCTCGACGCCCAGCATCAGCCCGCGTCCGCGCACGTCGCCGACGAGCGGGTGCTTCTCCATGAGCGCCCGCAGGCCGCTCAACAGGTGCCCGCCCACGTCGGCGGCGTTCGCGACCAGCCGTTCCCGGAGCAGCTTGATGGTGGCGAGCGCGGCGGCGCACGACAGCGGGTTGCCGCCGAACGTGCTGGCGTGCGCCCCGGGCGGCCATGACATCAGGTCGGCGCGCGCGGCGGCGACGCCGAGCGGCAGCCCGGACGCGATCCCCTTCGCCATCGCGATCATGTCGGGGCGCACGCTGGTGAACTCGATCGCGAACATCCTGCCCGTGCGGCCCATCCCCGACTGCACTTCGTCGGCGACGAGCAGCGCCCCGTACCGGGTCGTCAGCTCCCTCAGGCGCTCGAGGAACTGTCCGGGCGCGACGATGTAGCCGCCCTCGCCCTGAATCGGCTCGACGACGATCGCCGCCAGCTCGTCGGGCGACACGAGGTGCACGAGCAGCTGATGCTCCACGAAATCCAGGCACTCGGCCGCGCAGGTCTCCGGCCGCAGGCCCAGCGGACACCGGTAGCAGTCGGCGTACGGCGCGTGGTAGACGCCGGACATCAGCGGTCCGAACCCCCGCCGCTGAATCGCCTTGCTGGCGGTCAGCGCCAGCGCGCCCATGGTCCGGCCGTGGAAACTGCCGAGGAACGCGATCAGATTCGGACGTCCGGTCGCGTGGCGCGCCAGCTTGATGCACGCCTCGACCGCCTCGGCCCCCGAGTTGCCGAAGAACGCCCGCACGCCGCCGTCGATCGGCGAGATCGCGCCGATCTCCTCGGCGAGGCGAACCTGCTCGTCGTAATAGAAGTCGGTGCCCGACATGTGCAGGAAGCGGCCGGCCTGCCCGGTGATCGCGGCCACCACGTCCGGGTGCGAATGGCCGGTGGAGTTGACGGCGATGCCGGCGGCGCAGTCGAGGAAGACGTTGCCGTCGACGTCCTCGACCATGGCGCCCGACCCGCGCGCGATCACGAACGGATAGCTGCGCGTGTAGGACGGCGAGACGACCGCGCGATCACGATCGATGACGGCCCGGGCCCGGGGTCCGGGAAGCGGCGTACGGATGTGTGGTGTGTCGGTCATTTGCGTTTCCAGCGTGTGCCGCCCTGGCTGTCCTCGAGCAGGACGCCGCGCGCGGCGAGTTCGTCCCGGATGCGGTCGGCGGCGGCGAAATCCCGCCGGCGCCGCGCCGCCTTCCGCTCCTCGATGAGCCGGTCGATCTCCTCGACCGGAACCGGCGGGCGCGCCTCCTCGGTCCGGCGCAGCGAGAGCACGCCGAGGACGCGGTCGAATTCGTCGAACGCCGCCCGGATCACCGGAACGTCGCCGGTTCCGGCCTCCCCGGCGTCGATCGCCGAGTTCAGCGCGCGCACCAGCTCGAACATGGCGCCGAGCGCCGCGGCGGTGTTCAGGTCGTCGCGCATGGCCGCGGCGAACGCCGTCCGCCCCTGCTCCACGCGCGCGACGAGCCCGGGATGGCTGCCGGGAGCGGCGACGCCGTCGAGGCGCGCGAGGAAGTCGGTCAGACGGCGGAGCGCCTCCTCCGCCTGGGCGAGGCTCGCCCAGGTGAAATTGAGCTGCTTGCGGTAGTGCGCCGACAGCAGCAGATAGCGGACCGCCGACGCCCGGAAGCCGCGCGCGACCACGTCCGGGATGGTGTACGTGTTGCCGAGCGACTTCGACATCTTCTGCTCGTCCACGATCAGGTACTCGACGTGGACCCAGAAGCGCGAGAACGGCCTTCCGGTCGCGCCTTCGCTCTGCGCGATCTCGTTCTCGTGGTGCGGGAAGATCAGGTCGATGCCGCCCGCGTGAATGTCGATCGGCGGCGTGCCGAGGAGGCGCAGCGCCATCGCCGAGCACTCCAGGTGCCACCCGGGACGGCCCGGGCCGGTGCCGTAATCCCACGTCGGCTCGCCCGGCTTCGTCGCCTTCCACAGGACGAAGTCCCGCGCGTCCTCCTTGCCGTAGCTGTCCGAATCGACGCGCGCGCCCGGCTTCATCCCTTCATGATCGAGATGCGCCAGCCGCCCGTACTCCGGCATCGTCGAGATCTTGAAGTAGATGGAGCCGTCGCTGCGGTACGTGTGGCCGTTGCGGTCGAGCGCGCCGACGAGATCCGCCATCGCGCGAAGGTTCGCCTCGTCGGTGGCGCGCGGCATCTCCTCGACCGGCTCGAGGCCGAGCGCGCGCGCGTCCTCGAGAAACGCGGCGATGTACTGGTTGGTGTAGGACCGCAGGTCCATCCCGGCCTTCTCCGCGCCGAGGATCGTGCGGTCGTCCACGTCGGTGAAGTTCATCACCTGCCGGACCTCGTACCCTTCGAGGTATTTCAGCGCGCGGCGGAGCACGTCGAGGCAGACGAAGGTGCGGAAGTTGCCGATGTGGCCGCGGGCGTACACGGTCAGCCCGCAGGTGTACATCCGGACGAGTCCGCCCTCGCTCGGCGCGAACGATTCCTCCTGTCGGCTCAGGGTGTTGTAGAGACGCATCGACTCTCGTCTTCAGGGCAGCGCGTGGGCGGCGCGCCAGACCTCGACGTCGCCGTTCCGCACCACCACCTCCAGCGATCCGGCGGCGGCCCGGAACTGCACGGTGCAGCGCCCGCGGGCGGCGGCGGCGGCGCGGGCCACTTCGTCGCCCACGTGCGCCGCGAGCGCCGTGGTATCGGCCGCGTAGCGCAACAGCTGGGCGGACACGGCGTCGACGAGCTCGGTGCCGCGCGACGCGTCGTCGATCTGCAGGGCGAAGAAGAAGTCCGGAACAGCCACCCGTGGCGATTCTACAGTGAAAGGCGGTCGAACAGCATCCGGGCCCGCTCGCAGTCGGCGGCGATCTGCGCTCCGAGCGCGTCGATCGACTCGAACGCCCGTTCGTCGCGCAGCCGCTGCACGAACCCGATGCGCAGCCGCTCGCCGTACAGGTCGCGATCGAAGCCGAACAGATGCGTCTCGATCGTGGTCCGCCCCGAGCGGTCGACCGTGGGCCGCACGCCGACGTTCGTGACCGACGGCCTGACCACGCCGTCCACGGTCGCCGTGGTGGCGTAGACGCCGTGGGGCGGCAGCAGCTCGTTGTCGGTCTCCAGGTTCGCCGTCGGGAACCCGATGGCGCGGCCGCGGCTGTCGCCGTGCACGACGGCGCCGTCGATGTAGTACTGATGACCGAGCAGCGCCCCGGCCTCGTCCACGCGTCCTTCGCTGACGAGCCGCCGCACGCGCGTGCTGCTGACGACGAACTCCTTGTACCGCACCGGATCGATCTTCTCGGCCCGAAAGCCGTAGCGGCCGCCGAGAACGCGCAGCAGCGAGAAGTTGCCGGCGCGCTCGTGCCCGAACAGGAAGTTCGCGCCGACCCAGACTTCGACGACGCGCAGCCACTCGACGAGCACGAGACGGACGAAGGTCTCCGGATCCCACTGCGACAGCTCGGGCGTGAAGCGGACGATCGCCATGCCCTGGACGCCGGCGCGCGCGAGCGCGTCGATCTTCTGCGCCTCGGTCATCAGGAGCGGCGGCGCCTTGTCGGGGCGCACCACACGCGGCGGGTGCGGATCGAAGGTCATCACCACCGACGTGCCGCCGCGCTCTCCCGCCACGCGGCGCACGCGGTCGATGATCTTGCGGTGGCCGCGGTGCAGGCCGTCGAAGTTGCCGAGTGCGAGGACGGGGCTGGTCCAGCGCGCGGGCCGCGGATCCTCGGGGAAGTGGATGACGTCCATCACACGTCGAGCACCAGCCCATCATAAGCCAACTCGACGCCCGCGGGCAGGCGCGCGCACGTGGCGGCATGCGGCAGATCGTGCGCGATGTGCGTGAAGCATGTGCGCGCCGGCCGCAGCCGCTCGACGACCGCCAGCGCCTCGGTCACGCTGAAGTGCGTCGGGTGCGGGCGATCGCGCAGCGCGTCGAGGACGAGCGTGCGCACGCCGTCGAGCAGCGGCCACGCGGCGTCGGGAATGGCGCTGCAGTCGGTGAGGTACGCGAAGGCGCCGATGCGGAATCCGAGAATCGTCCGCGGCCCGTGCAGCAGCGGCACCGGCACGATCTCGAGCCCGCCGAGCGTGAAGGGGCCTGAGATCGTGAACAGCACGAGCTCCGGGATGCCGCCGCCCACGACCGGCGGCGGCGTGAAGACGTAGTCGAACATCCGCCGCAGGTCGCCGAGCGTGCGCGCGTCGCCGTAGCACGCGATCGGCGCGCGCTGCAGCACGTTGTAGCGGCGGACCTCGTCGAGCCCGAGCACGTGATCGGCATGGCTGTGCGTGAAGAGGATGGCGTCGACCCGGCGCACGTCGAAGGCGAGCGCCTGCGCCCGCAGGTCGGTGGACGTGTCGACGAGGATGCTGCGGACGGCGTCGGCGAACGGGCGGCCGCCGCCCGGCGCCTCGATCAGGATCGACGGCCGCATCCGGCGGTCCCGCGGGTCGGCCGAGCGGCAGACCGGGCAGTCGCACCCGATCATCGGCACGCCGGAGGAGGTGCCCGAGCCGAGGAGCGTGACCTTAAGGCTCAATAATCCGCTTCCCGCCGCCGAGGACCTCGACGTACCGCATGCGCAGCTCGTAGAGCACCTGCTCGAGCACCTGCCGCTCCTCGGCGGTGAGATTGCCGCGCGTCTTCTGGTCGAGCAGGCCGAGGATCTCGATCATCTGCTGCGCGCCTTCGAGGTTCGGCTGGACGCGCTCCCCGGTTGTCGGGTCCGCGAGATCGCCGAGGTGGATGGCGGCCGTGCTCGCCAGTGACACGACGAAGGCGGTGAAGGTGAGCGGCGTTTCCTCGGCCATTGGTTAAGATTACCAGATGCCAGCGCCCGATCCGGCCGGACAGTTCCTCCGCCTCCTCGACATCATGGCCACGCTGCGATCGCCCGGCGGCTGCCCGTGGGATCGCGAGCAGACCATCGACACGCTCAAGCCGTACGTGCTCGAGGAGACCTACGAAGTGCTCGAGGCGATCGACCGCCACGATCACGCGGCTCTCCGTGAGGAGCTCGGCGATTTCCTGTTCGAGGCGGTGTTCCTGGCGCAGCTCGAGGCCGAGGCGGGGCATTTCGCGATCGCGGATTCGCTGCAGCACGTCGCCGACAAGCTGGTGCGCCGCCACCCGCACGTGTTCGCGCGCGAGGCGGACGAAGCGCCGCTCGAGTCGGCGGGCCAGGTGCGGGCGCGCTGGGAGGACATCAAGGCGAGCGAGCGCAGCGGCGCGGCCGACCGCCCGAAGACGCTTCTCGGGGGGATTCCATCGGCGCTGCCGTCGCTGCTGCGCGCGTACCAGATCGGGCTCCGCGCCGCCTCGGTCGGCTTCGACTGGACCGTCGCCGGGGACGTCGTCGCGAAGATGCGGGAGGAGGTCGAGGAGCTGGCCGAGGTCGTGGCGGAAGAGCCGATCGACGCCGCGCGCGCCGAAGAAGAGCTGGGCGATCTGCTGTTCGCCGTGGCGAACCTGTCGCGCAAGCTCGGGCTGGAGCCGGAGAGCGCGCTGCGCAAGGCGAACGAAAAGTTCACGGCCCGCTTCGAGGCCATGGAACAGGCCATCACGTCGTCCGGCCGCCAGATGCGCGAGATGACACTGGAGGAGCTGGAGACGGAGTGGCAGGCGGTCAAGGGCGTCCGCTCGCCACGGGCGTGAACCGCGAAGACACGAAGGACACGAAGGACACATGAATCGCTTCGTGAACGCCTCGCAGGCCGCCCTGCGAGGCGCCCTTCGTGACCTTCGCGACTTCGTGGTGATCGCACAACGGCCACTACAGAACAATCCGCCTGAGCCCCTGCTTCAGGATCGGCACGTTGAAATTGACGAGCAGACCCACGTGCAGTCGGGTCAGTTTCAGATAGCTGATCAACTGCGCCACGTGGATTGGCGCAAGGCAGTCCGCGGACTTGACCTCCAGGATCAACTGCTCGTCGACGACGACGTCGATGCGCTGATGGGCGATCGGGTGGCCTCGATAGCTGACCGGCACCGATCGTTCGCGGACGAACACAATTCCGCGCGCGGCCAGCTCGATGCCGATCGCACAGGAGTAGGTCGCCTCGAGCAGGCCCGGCCCGAGCTGTCGATGCACCTCGATACACGCGCCGATCGTCCGCTCGACGAGCGTTTCCACGACGGGCGGAAGCGCGGGAGGCACTCGCGAAAGCGTCATCGAATCGTCCTTTCGTGAACGCCTCGCAGGCCGCCGCGAAGCGGCGGATCCGGCCCGACGAACGACGGGTGCACGCGACCAGACCGTTCAGCGGTCGTTTGCGCCCGTCGTTCGTCGGACCGGATCGCGGCCGGCTCTGCCGGCAGCCCTGCGAAGCGCCCTTCGCGACTTCGTGGTGACCGTGACACGCTGTCTCGTTCCGCCAGCGAGATCCGAAGGCGCCGGCCCGTGTACGTCCGGATATCGAGCGACTCGCCGTCGCTGTCGAGCGTGATCGCTCCGTCCTCGTCGGTGCGGAAGACGGCCGCGCCGGCGTCCTCGTAGCGCTGCACCACCTCGGGCGCGGGGTGCCCGAAGTGGTTCCCACGGCCGACGCTGAAGACGGCGACGCGCGGCGCAAGCGATCGCACGAACTCGGGCGTGCTCGACGTCAGGCTGCCGTGGTGCGGGACCTTGACCACCCGGAGCGGCGCCGGCGGCAGGCCTCCCGCCAGCTGGCGCTCGACCGGCAGGCCGATGTCGCCCGTCAGCAGGATCGACACGTCGCGCCAGCGCACGTCGAGCACGACGGAATCGTCGTTGCGAACCTTCTGGCGTTCCCAGTCCGGCGGCGGCGGATGGCAGACGCGGACCTCGACCTCGCCGACCCGCCGGCGCTCCCCGGCCCTCACTGCCGTCCAGCGCGCGCCGACCGCCGATGCGTCGGCGCGAACCGTCTGCAGCACCGGGAGCCGCGGTACGGGCACGCCCTCCCAGACCTCGCGCGGCCGAAACTCGCGGACGATCGCGTCCGCACCGCCCGCGTGGTCGGGATCGCCGTGCGTGACGACGAGCGTGTCGAGACGCGCGACGCCGGCCGAGCGCAGGACCGGCGCGACGACCCGGTCGCCGACGTCGAAGCGCGCGCCCTCGGACAATCCGCCGGCGTCCACGAGCATCGTGGCGCCGTCGGGCAGCCGCAGGAAGGCCGCGTCGCCCTGGCCGACGTCGATGAACGTGACGTGCAGGCGGCCGTCTCCCCGCGCGACCAGCGCGGCGCGAGGGTCGGCGAGAATCCACACGGCGGCGCCGAGCGCGACGGCTCCCGCCGCCAGCGTGGCGGCGCGCCGACGCAGCCGCGCGGCCGACTCGCCCTTCTGCCCCGGCCCGCGGCGCCAGAGCCAGTACGCGAGCGCGCCCGAGCCGTAATAGAGGATGACGGCGGCGGCCGGCGGCGGCGCCACTCGATAGGCCAGCCCGGGAGCGAAGCGCACGAGGTCCGCCGATCGCACCAGGCCCTCGGCGCCGATCCACGCAACGATCCCGAGAGCGTCGGCGAGCGGGCGCGACACGAGCGCGGCCGGCACGAGCGCCATCCCGGCGACCTGGGCGACGGCCATCAGCGGTACGGCTGCGAAGTTCAGGGCGAGCCCGGCAAAGGTGACGCGCTCGAACACGAGCGCGCTGACCGGGAACAGCATCAGCTCGGCGGCGGCGGACGCGGCGAAGACGCCGAGCGCCGCCGCCAGGCGGCCGGACGGCACGGCCGGCATCGCCAGCAGCAGGGCCAGCGTCGCGCCGAACGTCAGCACGAACGCCGGGTCGGCGGCCGACAGCGGCCCGGTGAAGACGAGGCAGGCGGCAACCAGTGCAAGCGTGTTCAGCGGCGCGCTTCTCTGGTCGGCGGCGCGGGCCGCGAAGTACACCACCGCCATCAGCGTGGCCCGGTCGACCGAGGCGCCTCCACCGACGAGCGCCGCGTATCCGACGAGCGCCGCGATCGCCGTGAGCATCGCCCCACGTCCCAGCACGCCGGCGACCCGGAACGTCGCGAGCAGGAGGCCGGCCAGGATCGCGATGTTGCCGCCCGAGATGGCGATGACGTGATAAGTGCCGGCTTCCTGCAGGCGGCGCTCGACATCCGGATCGAGTCCGGCTCGATCGCCGATGATGATGGCGACGACGATGGCCGCTGCGCGGGGGCTCCGGCGGCCGACCGACTCCGCCACCGCGCGGCGGGCGAATGCCCGGATCGCCGCGAGCGTCTCCTGGAGGCGGTCCCCTCGCGCGAGGACGTCCACGAGCGCGCCGCTCTTCACGAATCCGACGAGCGCCACCCCTTTTCGAGCCAGCGCGCGCTCGGCGTCGGGCACGTCCGCGTCGAGGTATCGCGCGATGCGCCGAAGCTGCATCGCCGCGCGCACCCGCCGGCCGGCGCGCCAGTCGGCGGCCCGCACGGCCGCGAGGGTGCCGCCAACGGTCGCGAGCAGGCCACCTGGAGCGGGAGACGTCCGGCCGCCGGACTCGAGGGTCTCGACGTCGATCGTCAGCGAGACGCCGTTCGGTCCCGGCGCGGCGTCGGCGAGCAGCCGCCCCTCGACGACCGCCGACGCCTCATCGTCGGAGGGAAGCGAGCGGCCGTCGACCGCCGCGGCCAGGCGCTCCTCGCGGGCGAGCGTTTCGAACGCGAGGCGGATCGGCGGGCGCCACGCTTGTTCCCAGGCGTCAGCGGACTGGCGCGCGCCGCCGGCGAAGAAGGCGACGGCGGCGGCGCAGACGAGCGCCTGCCCAGCGCCCGCGCGCCACGCCCACAGGGCGAGGCCGCCGGCGAGGACGAGCAGCGTTGTCGCGAGATGTGGCGGCAGCGGGGCGAGCAGCCCGCACGCCGAGCCGGCGATCAGGCCGACGGCAGGAATCGCAGCCGACGCGCGCACGTGTCCGCGCCGGTGCAAGCGCTGCTCCGCTCAGCACCACGAAGGACACGATGGACTCAACGGAGCGCAAAGACCAGACCCCCAAGGGCCTTATGCCCGGCGTCCCTTGTGTTGCTGGTGGTGAAGGCGCGCAGACAATGGCAGGTTCTGCGTGGCGTCAGCCGCGCGCCGCGGCAATTCCTGCGTAGTAGTCCTGGAGCGCATGGACGCCGAGCGACTGCTGACGGAGCGCGCGAATGGCGGAGACGGCGGCCGCCGCGCCGGTCAGCGTCGTGATGCACGGCACCTGGTGCATCATCGCCGCGCGGCGCACCGCGCGATCGTCGAAGAAGGATTCGCGCCCGAGCGGGGTGTTGACGATCAGCGCGATCTTGCCGTTGACGATGTCGTCGGAGATGTTCGGCCGCCCTTCGTTGACCTTGTAGACGACGGCGACGTCGAGGCCGTACGCGCGCAGGTAGGCCGCGGTCCCGCGCGTCGCGATCAGGCGGAAGCCGAGCGACGCGAGATCGCGCGCAATCGGCGTCAGGTTCGGCTTGTCCTCGTCGTTCACGCTGACGAACGCGGTCCCGCTCTCGGGCAGCCGCTGTCCGACCGACAGCTGCGCCTTCGCGAACGCCGCGCCGAAGCTGGACGAGGCGCCCATCACCTCGCCGGTCGACTTCATCTCCGGGCCGAGGATCGTGTCGACGCCCGGGAACCGCACGAACGGGAACACCGGGCTCTTGACGAACACGCCGGCCACCTCGAGATCGCGCGTCAGGCCGAGGTCGGCGAGCGTGCGCCCGGCCATGACCTTGGCGGCGATCTTCGCCAGCGAGATGCCGGTCGCCTTCGACAGGTACGGCACCGTCCGCGACGCGCGCGGATTCACTTCGAGCACGAATACGGTGCCGTCCTTGATGGCGTACTGGACGTTCATCAGGCCGACGACCTTCAGGGCGCGCGCGATCCGGCGCGTGTACTCGCGGATGGTGACGAGGTGGCGCTCGGGGCAGATGAACGGCGGCACCACGCACGAGCTGTCGCCGGAATGGATCCCCGCCTCCTCGATGTGCTCCATGACGCCGCCGATGACGACGGCGCCCGTCTCGTCCGCGATCGCGTCGACGTCGAACTCGAAGGCATCCTCGAGGAACTTGTCGATGAGAATCGGGTGCTCGGGCGACGCGTCCACGGCCTGAGTCATGTAGCGGTCGAGCGTCGCGGTGTCGTAGACGATCGCCATGGCGCGTCCGCCGAGGACGTACGACGGCCGGACGACCACGGGGAATCCGATCGACGCGGCGACCTCGCGCGCCTCGGCACGCGACGTCGCCGTGCCGCTCGCCGGCTGGGTGATCTCGAGCTCGGCGAGCAGGGCCGAGAAACGCCGGCGATCCTCCGCCAGATCGATCGAATCGGGGGAGGTGCCGAGGATCCGCACGCCGGCGGCCTGCAGCGCGAGCGCGAGCTTCAGAGGCGTCTGCCCGCCGAACTGCACCAGGCACGAAATCGACCCGCCGGCGGCCTGCTCCGTCTCGACGACCGCCATCACGTCCTCGAACGTCAGGGGCTGGAAGTAGAGTCGGTCGGCCGTGTCGTAGTCGGTCGAGACCGTCTCGGGGTTGCAGTTGATCATCACCGTCTCGAAGCCTTCCTCGCGAAGCGCGAAGGCCGCGTGACAGCAGCAGTAGTCGAACTCGATCCCCTGGCCGATGCGGTTCGGGCCGCTCCCGAGAATCACGACCTTGTCGCGGCCGTTCGGGTCCGCCTCGCACGTCGGCTCGTACGAGCTGTACAGATAGGGTGTGAACGATTCGAACTCTGCCGCGCAGGTATCCACGCGCTTGTACACGGGCTTGAGACCGAGGCTGCGGCGCCGCTCCCGCACGGCCGCCTCCGGGGCCTCGGCGGCCAGCGCGATCTCGGCGTCGCCGAAGCCCGCGCGCTTGAGCGTGCGCAGCGTCCCCGCGTCGAGGCCGGCCGCGCCGCGCCCCTCGACGCCGCGGCGCAGTTCGACGATTTCGGCGAACTGCCGCACGAACCAGGGATCGATCCGCGTGGCCTCGTGGACCTGTTCGACCGTCCACCCGCGCGCCAGCGCGCGGAAGATGTCCCACATCCGCCGATCGCTCGGCACGGCGAGGCGCTTCCTCAGCGCGGCATCGTCGGCGTCGTCCCTGCTGGTGGGAGCGAACAGCAGGCCGCTGCGTCCGAGCTCGAGCGAGCGGACGCCCTTCATGAACGCTTCCTTGAACGTGCGGCCGATCGCCATCACCTCGCCGATCGACTTCATCTGCGTCGTCAGCGTGCGGTCGGCCAGCGGGAACTTCTCGAAGTTCCACCGCGGAATCTTGACGACGACGTAGTCGATGGTCGGCTCGAACGAGGCGGGCGTCAGGCGCGTGATGTCGTTGGGTATCTCGTCGAGGTGGTACCCGAGCGCGAGCTTGGCCGCGATCTTCGCGATCGGGAAGCCGGTCGCCTTCGAGGCGAGCGCCGAGCTGCGCGACACGCGCGGGTTCATTTCGATGACGACGAGGCGGCCGTCCGCCGGGTTCACGGCGAACTGGATGTTCGATCCGCCGGTCTCCACGCCGACGCGGCGGATGATGCGCCGCGCGGCGTCGCGCATGCGCTGGTACTCCTTGTCCGACAGCGTGAGGATCGGCGCGACCGTGATGCTGTCGCCCGTGTGCACGCCCATCGGATCGACGTTCTCGATCGAGCAGATGACGACGAAATTGTCGGCGACGTCGCGCATCACCTCGAGCTCGAACTCTTTCCAGCCGATCACCGACTCCTCGACCAGAATCTCGTGCACCGGACTGAGCTCGAGGCCGCGCTCCGCCAGGTCGCGGAATTCCTCGATGTTGTACGCGATGCCGCCGCCGACGCCACCCAGCGTGAACGACGGACGGATGACGGTCGGAAACCCGATCGTTCGCGCGAGCTCGACCGCCTCGGCCAGCGACCGCGCGAGGCCGCTCTGCGGTACGTCGATGCCTATCGAGCGCATCGCTTCCTTGAAGAGCAGCCGATCCTCGGCCACCTTGATGGCGTCGATCGACGCGCCGATCAGCTCGACGCCGTACTTCTCGAGGACGCCCGCCCTGGCCAGGTCGACCGCCAGGTTGAGCGCCGTCTGGCCACCGACCGTCGGCAGGATCGCATCCGGCCGCTCCCGCTCGATGATGGCCTCGAGCACCTCCGGCGTGAGCGGCTCGACATACGTGCGGTCGGCGAGCTCCGGGTCGGTCATGATCGTCGCCGGATTGCTGTTGACGAGCACGACCTCGAGCCCTTCGGCGCGGAGCGCCTTGCAGGCCTGCGTGCCGGAGTAGTCGAATTCGCACGCCTGCCCGATGACGATCGGGCCGGACCCGATGACCAGGATGCGATGGAGATCTGTCCTGCGCGGCATTCAGCGTTTCTCCATCAGCTCGATGAAGTCGGTGAAGAGATAGTCGGCGTCGTGCGGACCCGGCGACGCCTCGGGATGGTACTGCACGGCGAACACCGGCTGCGACACGTGCCGCAGCCCCTCCACCGTGCCGTCGTACAGGTTCACGTGCGTGACCGCGACGTCGGCCGGGAGCGACGCCGGGTCGACGGCGAACCCGTGGTTCTGCGACGTGATCTCGACCTTCCCGGTATCGACCTTCTTCACGGGATGGTTGACGCCCCGGTGCCCGAACTTCAGCTTGAACGTCTGTCCGCCCATTGCCAGCGCGAGAATCTGGTTGCCCAGGCAGATGCCGAACGTCGGCACGCCGGAGGCGACGAGCACGCGCGCGTTGTCGACGGCGTAGGCGAGCGGCGCCGGGTCGCCCGGGCCGTTGCTCAGGAACACGCCGTCGGGCCGCGCGGCCAGCAGCTCGCCGGCGGGCGCCGTCGCCGGGTAGACGCGCACGTCGCAGCCGTGTGCGCTCAGCCGGCGGAGGATGTTCCACTTCATGCCGTAGTCGTACGCGGCAACCCGGAGACGGCGCGACGCCCGGCGCTCGGGCGGGACGGCGAATTCGCCCTGATCCTCCGCCGGCCAGTCGAACGCCTTCTCCGACGTGACGCCGCGCACCAGATCCGACCCCTCCATCGTCGGAATCGATCGGGCGCGGGCGACGAGATCCTCCGGATCGACGTCGCCGGTGCCGATGACGCCGCGCATGACGCCGGCCGAGCGGAGCCTGCGCGTCAACGCGCGCGTGTCGATGTCGGCAATCGCGACGATGCCGTTCGCGACGAGGTAGTCGCGCAGCGTCCCCTCGGCGCGCCAGTTGCTCGCCACCGGCGACTCCTGCCGCACGATGAAGCCGGCCACGCGCGGCGCGCGCGACTCGACGTCGTCGGGCGACACGCCGTAGTTGCCGATTTCCGGGCACGTCATCGTGACGATCTGCCCGGCGTACGACGGATCGGTCAGGACCTCCTGATAGCCGGTCATGCTCGTGTTGAACACGACCTCGCCGCGCGCCTCGCCGGGAGCGCCAACGGACATGCCGCGGAACCAGGTGCCGTCTTCGAGCGCAAGAATTGCGGTCATCATCTACTTCTCGCGGGGCCCCACCCCCGCTCGCTGCCCGAACTGACGCTGTGCCTCGTGCTCGAGCGTAGACTCTCGCACTCGGCGTGTCGATGCGGGGCCCCTGCCCCGCTCGCTGGCCGAACCGACCTCGACGCCTCGCGCTCGAGCGTCCGACTCTCACCCCTCGGCCTGTCGGTGCGGGGCCCCTGCCCCGCTCGCTGGCCGAACCGACGTCGACGCCTCGTTCTCGAACGTCGACCCTCGCACTCGGCGTGTCGCGCCGATCGCCTTCGGCTATCTCTCCAACGACGCCGTGACACGGTTGCGCGCGCCGGCGACGATGCGCACCGAGGCGGCCCACCCCCGGTATCCCGGACGCTCGAGACGCACGGCATGCTCGCCCGCGTCCACACGGGTCACTGACAGCGGCGTCGTCCCGATGCGGTGTCCGTCGACGAACACCGCGGCACCGGACGGAAGCGACTCGACAACGAGAACGCCCGTGATCCCGGTGGCGTCGGACGGCACGGGCCGCACGCTGCCCTCGCGCTGCAGCAACACGGTCATCGAGTCCGCGGGACGCGACGCCGTCAGCTCGACCCGGCGCTCTTCCGGCACGTAGCCGTCGCGAACGACGCGCACGAGATGCTCGCCGTGGCGCAGATCGAAGATGGCCGCCGGCGTGCGCCCGCGCTCACGGCCGTCGACATATACGGCGGCGCCGGGCGGCGTCGAGCGCACCAGCACCCGCCCGGTCTCGATCGGGGCCGCATGGTGCTCAGCGGACGTGGCGGGCGGCGGCGCAGGCTGGAGGTCGGCTGGCCTGGCGCCGGTCGCCCGAGCGCCGACCGTGAGCAAAGACGGTTCGCCAACGGCGTTTTCACTCGATGCCGGTTGGGCGGCGGCCGGCGCGGCGGGCTGGGCAGGCGCCTCGGCGGTCGCCTCAGGCGCCGTCGCTGCTGGCGCGGTCGTACCCTGCGCATGGTCGCGCGCGCCGGCGCCGTACCCGGCGGCAAAGCCAATCGCGAGGCCGACGATCAGCGCGAGCATCAGAGGCCAGACCGCGGATCGCGCGCGCTCGGCGAAACGCTCGCGGGCGGGCGACGGCGGGTGACGCGCGGATATGCGGCCTGGCGTCAGCACGGCCGGCTCGTCGCGAGCGGGGGTCGCCTCCAGCGGCTCTGCTTCTGCGGGCCGGATGCGGAGATCCGGTTCGCCGCGCGCGGGTTCGGGCTCGTCGAGCGGCAGCAGCGGCTCGATCGACTGCACGGCCGGGACGAGAAGATCGACTGACGGCGCCGCAACCGTTCCGACCGCCTCGTTCAGCGCCCCGGCAAAAGCGAGCGCCGTCGGGAACCGCGCCGCCGGATCCTCGGCCAGCGCGCGACCGAATACCGCGCGCAACGCCTCCATGTCCGCTCCCGGCAGCTCGGTGAGCGTCTCGGCTGTGTGTCCGCCCGCGCCGGCCACACGCCTGCCCCACAGCATCTCGAACATGACGACGGCCAGGCTGAAGACGTCGGCGCGGCGATCCCAGGCGACGCCGGCAACCCGCTCGGGCGCCGCGTACGGCCGCCTCACGGGAGGTGTCACGCCGGTCTGTTCGAGGGCGGCCGACACGCCCAGCCCGGTCAGGTGCAGTTCCTCGGGCGACAAGAGCACGTCGCGCGGATGCAGTCCGCCGTGCAGGACGCCGACGACGGCCGCGAAGTCGAGCGCGCCGGCCAGCTGAGAGGCGACGCGGGCAGCGTCAGCCGCAGGCACCGGACCGTGGTTGCGAATCGCGGCATCGAGCGAATCGGCGGCGACGCACGACTGGACGAGGTAGGCCTCGTTGTCGACGATACCGGTGGCGATCGGCGCGACAACCGTGGGATGCTTCAGGTCGGCGCCAATCAGGCGCTCGAAGGCGGCGACCAGCCGATGGACCCGCTCGGGCGGCAGATTCAGACGGAACAGCTTGACGGCGACGACGCGGTCGCGCTCGGGCTCGTACGCGCGGAAGACGGGACCCAGTGCACCGGCGCCGATTTGATGGAGAACGCGGAACGGACCGAAGGCATCGGGCGGCGTCCAGCCGGCAGCGTCCGTGTGCAGTGAAGGGCTCCTCGGGAAGGCGAAGAGAATGGTAGCACGGAAGCGGCGCAACCAACAGGCGAAACCGGACGTCTTAGTGCTGTCGCTGCAATCGCATACGGCTGCGCGGTTCTTGACAGCGTGCGCAGCGCTTTGACAGAGTAGCCTCCGGTGCAAGTCAACTCAGCAGGCGCCTCGTCCCTCGAATCGTCGCCGGTCCGCATGCCGGTCGACGTTCGCCGCTTTCCGTGGATTCGGCGCCTGGCGGCCGACTACGCCTACGACTTCCGCGCGGTCGCCCCGTTCTTCGCCGGCAACCCGTCCGACAGGAGCGCGTGGGCGGCTGCGATCGAGCGGACGCAGGCGCACGCGCGCGGCCGGAGGGAAATCGCCTCCGTGATCGCAGCCCAGCAGCAGCGGCGCGGGGCGCCGCCGGCCGCCGTCGAGGCCGCCGCGCGTCTTGCCGATCCGCGGACGGTCGCCATCGTGACCGGCCAGCAGGCCGGGCTGTTCGGCGGTCCGCTGTTCACCCTGCTCAAGGCGCTGACCGCGTCGAAGCTCGCCGCCAGGGTCGAACGCGAGCACGGCGTCCCCACCGTCGCCGTCTTCTGGATCGACGCGGAAGACCACGATTGGGACGAGGTCCGATCGTGTACGGTGTTCGGCTATCACATGGCGCCGCAGGCCGTGTCGCTGCCGCCGCGGCCGGTCGATCACGCGCCGGTTGCATCCGTCCGGCTCGAAGCGGCCATCACCGGCGTCCTCGATCAGCTCGAAACCGTCCTCCCCGCGACCGAATTCCGCGAATCGCTCGTCGCCGATCTCCGCAGCATCTACCAGGCTGGCGTCGGCATGGCCGACGCGTTCGGCCGCTGGCTGGAACGCGTGCTCGGGGATCGCGGGCTCGTGGTGTACGACTCGGCGGACAAGGCCTCCAAGCCGCTCGTGCGGGACGTCTTCACGCGCGAGCTGTCGAAGCCGGGCGAGACCGTCAGGCTCGCCGCGGCCGCCGGCTCCGCGCTGGTGGCGCGCGGCTATCACTCGCAGGTCCACGCGCAGGAAGACAGCCTGGCGCTCTTCCGCATCGACGGCGGTCGTCTCCCGATTCGACAGCAGGACGGCCAGTTCGTCATCGGCGAGGAGCGGTTCGAGCCGGCGGCGCTCGTGCAGCAGGCGGCCGATCAGCCGGCCGGCTTCAGCCCGAACGTGCTGCTGCGTCCGATCGTGCAGGACGCGCTGTTCCCCACGATCTGCTACGTGGCCGGGCCGAACGAGCTCGCCTATCTCGGCCAGCTCCGGAGCGTGTACGAGCATTTCGGGATCCCGATGCCGCTGATGTATCCGCGCGCGAGCGCGACGATCGTGGACGGGGCGGCGCTGCGCTTCCTGAGCCGGTACGGGCTGCCGCTCGAGGCGCTGCAGCCGCACGACGAGGCGGCGCTGAACGAACTGCTGAAGATGCAGATCCCGCAGGAGGTCGAGGAGGCGTTCGGTTCGGCGGCGGCGGTGATCGACGCCCGGATGACGGCGCTCGTCGACGCGATGCCGGCGCTCGATCCGACGCTCGAGGGCGCGGCGCGGTCGACGCTCGGCCGCATGCAGCACGACCTGCAGACGCTGCACAACAAGATGATCCAGGCTGCCAAGCGCCGCGACGAGACGCTCCGCCGCCAGTTCACACACGCACAGAACGTGGCGTTCCCGAACGGTCATGCGCAGGAGCGCACGATTGGCTTCGTGTCCTTCCTCAATCAATACGGACCTGCCCTCGTCGACCGGCTCGACGAAGAGCTGCCGCTCGACCTGGGGCGGCACTGGATCGTTGCCGTCTAGTCCACGTGGGGCTCCGCCCCACACCCCGGGCTCGGTCGCTCGCGGGGCCCCTCGCTCCGCTCTTTCGCAGGCGCGCCGGGCCGCTCGCCGGACCGTAGGAGCCTTCCGGGCACATGCCTGACCGCGCGCACGACGCACGACTGCGCATCAAGCTTCCGCCGGTGTGGCGCGCGCGGTGGTTCCGCATCGCAGCGGCGGTCGCGGCGGTGCCGCTCGTCGTCCTCTGCTTCGCGCTCGGCTACTACTACGTCTCGTTCGCTCATCTGATCGACGCGCGGCTGCACGGTGAGCGCGACCGCGTGTTCCCGCGCGTGTTCGCGCGTCCGCTCCGGATCCGGCAGGGCCAGTCGCTGACCGACGAGCAGCTCGTCGACCAGCTGAACGACCTCGGGTACGCCGAGCGGCCGCATGCCGCCGCCCCCGGCGAGTTCGCCGTCGGCGACGGATCGGTCGTCATCCGGCCGCGCGCCGCCGAGCTGAAGGGCGAGCTGGTCCGCGTCGTGTTCCGTCCGCCGACGCCGGCCGTCCGCAGAGCGTCGCGCCGCGTGCGCGCGCCGGCGGCCGATCACGTGCGGCGCCTCCTGCTCGGCAGCCGCCCGAGCGCCGCGCTGACGCTCGATTCGCCGATCCTCGCGTCGATCATCAGCGGCGAGCGGGAGAAGCGGCGGCCGGTGGCGCTCGCGGCGATTCCGCCGCAGATGGTGCACGCCGTCCTCGCCATCGAGGACCGCCGCTTCTACGAGCATCCCGGCGTGGATCCGATACGGATGGTCGGGGCGCTCTTCTCGAATCTGCGCGGCAACCGGACCTACCTGTCGGGCGCGAGCACGATCACGCAGCAGCTCGTGCGGAACGTCTTCATGCCGCGGATGTTTCCGGGGATGACGCTGCAGGCGGCCCGCGAAAAATCGATCCGGCGGAAGCTCCTCGAGCAGTTCCTCGCCGTGATCCTCGACGGGCGCGCGTCGAAGGACGAGATCCTCGAGCTGTACCTGAACGACATCCCGCTCGGCCAGCGCGGATCGTTCGCCGTCTACGGCGTCGCCGAGGCATCGAAGCTCTTCTTCGGCAAGGACGTGAGCAATGTCTCGCTCGCCGAGGCGGCGACGATTGCCGGCGTCATCCAGTCGCCCTCGGCGCTGTCGCCCTTCGGCAACCCCGCGCGGTGTCGCGAGCGCCGCGATGTCGTGCTGCAGGCAATGGCCGACGCCGGCTACGTCACCCAGGCCGAAGCCGACCGGGCCGCGCGCGAGCCGCTGACCGTGGTCCAGCGCGCGCTCGACGCCGAGGCGCCGTACTTCGTCGACTACGTGGGCCAGCGGCTGAACGACGAGTATCCGGGCCTGACGACGACCACGAACCAGGCGGTGAACGTCTACACGACGCTCGACCTCCACCTGCAGCGTCTGGCGGAAGACGCCGTGCACGCCGGCCTCGCCCGCGTCGACAAGCTGCTGTCGCACCGGCGCCGCAAGGGGCAGGCCCAGGCCGTGCTCATCGCCATCGATCCGAAGACCGGCGAGATTCTCGCGTTCGTCGGCGGGCGCTCGTACAACCAGTCGCAGTACGATCGCGCGATTTATTCGCACCGGCAGCCCGGCTCGGTGTTCAAGCCGTTCGTCTATCTCGCCGCCTTCGAGGAAGCCGCGGCCGCCGGCCGCACCGACGTCACGCCGGCCTCGATCGTCGACGACGAGCCGACGACCTTCGAGTTCGAGAACCAGGTATGGCAGCCGGAGAACTACGAGAACGAGTACGACGGCCTCATCACCTTCCGCCACGCGCTCGCGCACAGCCGCAACGTCGGCACCATCAAGGTGGCGCAGGCGACCGGGTTCGATCGCGTCGCCGCCTTCTGGAAGCGCCTCGGCGTCGGCGCGCCGCTCAAGCCCTACCCGTCCATCACGCTCGGCGCGTTCGAGGAGACGCCGTTCGACATCGCGACCGCGTACACGATCTTCCCGGACAACGGCATCCTGCGTCCCCTGCGGCCGATCCTGCGGATCACGAGCGGCGGCAAGGACGTCACCAGGAAGCCGGCGGACGATCCGAGGGCGGTGGCCCGGCCCGAGACGACGTTTCTGGTGACCAACATGATGCGCAGCGTGCTGAACGAGGGCACCGCCGCATCGGCGCGCGCGCTCGGCTTCACGCTCGACGCCGCCGGCAAGACCGGCACCACCAACGACCTGCGCGACGCCTGGTTCGTCGGCTTCACGCCGGACCTGCTGACCGTGGTGTGGGTCGGGTTCGACGACAACCAGCCGGTCGGCCTGTCCGGATCGCAGGCGGCCCTGCCGATCTGGACCGACTTCATGAAGCGCGCGCTCGCGGGCGACGCCGACACCCCGTTCGACGTTCCGCCCGGCGTGACCTTCGTGGACATCGATCCGGACACCGGCAAGCTCGCGGTGCCCGGCTGCCCGCGCGTCTTCCGCGAGGCGTTCCTCGCGGGCACCGAGCCGGTCCAGGCCTGCGACCTGCACCGTTATTAGT
Source organism: Betaproteobacteria bacterium (assembly GCA_050257855.1). Classification (GTDB taxonomy): domain Bacteria; phylum Acidobacteriota; class Vicinamibacteria; order Vicinamibacterales; family CAVVIG01; genus JBLMXQ01. Next base: position 25,597 of record JBLMXQ010000080.1, read on the forward strand.
TGCGCGTGGGGCCCCACCCCACACGCCTGGCCGAACTGGCGCCGTCCCTCGCGCTCGAGCGCAGACTCTCGGCCTCGCGTGTCCGGGCATCGGCAGGGGACGGCCTTCAGGCCGTCCCGCCGGGCCGACCGTCATGGTCGCGGGTGGCGTCGAGCAGGCAGGTTCGGAGTCGTTCCCGCCCTGTTGACAACCCGAAGGAACCCCCGCGATACTCATTTGGCATGGCCAAAGGAACGGCCGGCGCGCCGGCCAGGATCGACGTGCTGCAGGGCACGCTCGATCTGATGGTGCTGAAGACCCTCGAAAGCATGGGCCCGCAGCATGGCTACGGGATCGCGCGCCGCATCGAGCAGATCAGCGACGACGTGCTGAAGCTGAACGAGGGCACGGTGTACGCCTCGCTGACGCGCCTGCGGCACCGGGGGTGGATCTCGTGGAGCTGGGGCACGTCGGAGAACAACCGGAAGGCGAAGTTCTACGCGATCACGCGTCCCGGCCGTCGGCAGCTCGCGCGCGAAGCGGACAGCTGGGCGCGCATCGCGGGCGTCATCCACCGCCTCCTGCGCACACCGGCGCATCCCTGACATGCGGACGGCTCTCATTGCGCTCGCCTCGCGCTTGCGTGCCCTCTTCAGTCTACGCCGCCTGGACGAGGAGGCGCGGCGCGAATGCGAGGCGCACATCGAGCTGCTCACCGAGCGGAACATCCGCGCGGGCATGAGGCCGGACGAGGCCCGGTCGGCGGCGCGGCGCCAGTTCGGCAACGTCACCCTGCTGCGCGAGGATCTCCATCGCATGAACGGATTCGAGCGCCTGGACTCGCTCGCGCAGGACGTCCGGTACGCAATCCGGGGACTCTGGCGCTCGCGCGGCTTCGCCGCCGTCGCGGTCCTGATGCTGGCCGTCGGGATTGGCGTGAACGCCGCGATGTTCAGCGTCGCGAACGCGGTGCTGTTCAAGGGCTTCCCGTCGGTCGTGCGGAGCGACCGGATTCTCTACGTCGACTCGGATCGCGGATCGTGTGTATCGGATCCGGATTTCCAGGACTGGCGGCATCAGGCGCGATCGTTCGTCGGAATGGCAGGCGTCGCCGATCAGGTGATTGCGCTCGCCGACGGAAACGGGTCGCCGGAGCGGGCCGACGCCACGCGGACGACCGCGAACGCGTTCTCGGTGCTCGGGACGCAGCCGATCCTGGGCCGCGATTTCACGTCCGACGACGAGCGGCCCGGCGCCGCGCCCGTTGCGATCCTGACCTACCGCTTGTGGCAGCGCCGGTACGGAGGCGATCCGGCGATCGTGGGCCGCACGCTCCGCCTCGATGGCACGCCGACCACGGTGATCGGGGTGATGCCGCGCGGCTTCACGTTTCCGCAGAACCAGGATTTGTGGGTGCCGCTCGTCCGAACGCCGGAAATGCGGAAACGCGACACGTGCAGCCTGTGGTTCGCCTTCGGACGTCTGACCGACGGCGCCAGCGTCGAGTCCGCGCGCGCGGAGATGAAAACGATCGGCGCGCGGCTCGCGAGCGCGTACCCGCTCACGAACGGCAGCGTGCATGCCCGCGTGCAGACGTTCAACGAGTTCTACCTCGGACCGAATTCCGGCGTCGTTTATCTCGCGATGCTTGGCGCGGTCGCGTTCGTGCTCTTGATTGCGTGCGCGAACGTGGCGGTCCTGCTCCTGGCGCGATCGATCGGACGAACGCGCGAGCTGTCCGTGCGGTTGGCGCTCGGCGCCGGACGCTGGCGGATCGTGCGGCAGCTCGTGATCGAGAGCGTGCTGCTGTCGTCCTCCGCCGGTCTCCTGGGCTGGATGGTCGCCGCATACGGTGTGCGCGCCTACGCGCGGGTCGCGAATCCGCCGAGCTGGGCGTGGTTCGACCATGTGCTCGACTACGCGATGGACTATCGCGTGTTCGCCTACCTGACGGCGGTCTCAATCGGGACCGGCCTGCTGTTCGGCCTCGCGCCGATGTCGCGGCTCTCGGCGATCGACCTGCACGCGACGCTGAAGGACGGCGGCCGCAGCGCGACCAGTTCCGGCGCGACGCGCGCGTCCGCCGCGCTCGTGACGGCCGAAGTCGCGCTCGCCGTCGTGCTGCTGACGGGAGCCGGCCTGATGGTCCGCAGTTTTCTCAACGTGTACACCGCGAACATCGGCGTGAGTCTGGCGCACCTGCAGACCGCGTTCATCGCCCTGCCGGCACCGAGATATCCCGAGCGCCAGTCGCAGCTGGCGTTCTTCGATCGGCTCGAAGCGCGGCTGCGGACGATTCCCGGCGTGGAATCGGTTGCCTTGACGAGCAACCTGCCGGGCGCGGGCGGACGGCGATTCCAGTACGACCTTGCCGGCGCCGCCGTCGATCCACGAAGCCGTCCCAGGTTGTGGGCACTCCTCGTCAGCCCGGGATACTTCCGCACGCTCGAAACGGCGGTGGTGTCCGGCCGCGACTTCACCGACGCGGACGGCGGCCTCGGCGGACCGGTGATCATCGTCAACCAGTTGTTCGCGAACGCCAGCTGGCCCGGACAGGACCCGCTCGGCAAACGCCTCCGCGTAGTCGATGGCGGCACGCCCGGACCATGGCTGACCGTCGTCGGCGTGGCGCCGAACATCATGCAGACCGATGCGACGAGGCAGACCTTCGGCCCCGTGGTCTACCTGCCGCTTCGCGAGCAGCCCTCGGGCGCGGCGTGGGTCCTCGCGCGATCGCAGCTTCCGCCGGGCAGCTTCGCGGCGACGTTCCATCGAGAGGTCCAGGCGCTCGACCCCGATCTTCCGGTGTGGCTTGACGCTCTTCCGGTATCTGAGCGCCTGGCCGGCCAGTACTGGAGCAGGGAGCTCAACGGCGCGCTCTTTCTGATCTTCGCCGCCGTCGCGCTGCTGCTGGCGTCGATCGGACTGTACGCCGTCATCGCGCATACGGTGGTCCGGCGCACACAGGAGATCGGCGTCCGCATGGCGATCGGCGCGACCGCCGGCGACATTCTCAAGCTCGTGTTCGCGCAGGGCGCGTACCCGTTGAGTCTCGGTCTCGCGCTCGGCCTCGCCGCGTCGTTCGGGATCAACCGCGTGCTCGAATCCGAGCTGATTCGCGTGTCGCCCTCCGATCCGGCGACGTATCTGATCGCGGCCGCCGCGCTGATCGCTTCCGCCACGCTCGGCTGCCTGATCCCCGCGCGGCGCGCGACCCGCGTCGATCCTGTCGTCGCGCTCCGGCACGAGTAGCGCCGCCCGTCATTTCTTACTCTCTCGCGGGGCCTCGCTCGACGATGCCTCGCGCCCGCGGCCGCTGGCATGGCCGCAGGCGCCCCGCCCGACGCTTTCGCCTCACCAGCCAGCTCGCCCTACCGTCAGCTCGTCGCGTCGAGCGCGTCGAGCAGCGCTTTCGCCACCGCCTCGGGCTTCTCGTGCGGCACGAAATGGCCCGCGCCCTCGACGATGCGCTTGTCGAGGAGTCGAGGGAACGTGGCGCGGTCGGCGTCCGTGACCTCCGCCGCGGGATGACCGAACGCGTCGTCTCCGCCGTAGAGAACGACGGTCGGCACGGCAATCGGGGGACGCTTCGCCAGCTGGCGTTCCACGTCCAGGAAGCGCGGCTCGCCGGCGGCATTGAAGTTGCGGTGGCGATACGAATGAATCACGCAGTCGACGAAGTCGGGGTTGTCGAACGACGCGGCGGTCAGGCCGTACATCTCTTCGCTGAAGCGCCAGGTCGGCGACCACTCCCGCCACAGGAGTTCGCACAGCGCGCGGCGGTTCCGCTCGAGGCCGACACGTCCAGCCTCGGTGTTGAAGTACCACTGATACCAGAGACGACGCGCCGTCTCCGGCGGCAAGGCGCGCACCGGGCCGACCGTGTTCTGGATCGAGTAACCGCCGATGAGGACCACCGCCCGCACGCGATCCGGATGGAGCGCCGAGGCAATGCATGCCGCGCGGCCTCCCCAGTCGAATCCGGCGAGGGCGAATCGCGGCAGCTTCAGCGCCTCCGCGAAGTCGATCACGTCCTGCCCGATCGCCGCCTGCTCTGCGGTCCGCGGAGCAGCGGGATCGAGGAGCCGCGTCGGCCCGTAGCCGCGCAGGTACACGGCAAGCGCGCGGTATCCGTGTTGCGCGAGCGCCGGCGCCACGCCGTCATACGCGTGCGCATCGTCGGGAAAACCGTGGAGCAGGATGACCGGGAACCCCGCGGCGTCGCCGCTCTCGTGATATCCAATCTCCAGGACGTTCGTACGTACCGTCCTGACCGCCGGCGGCGAAGGGGCCTGCGCTCGCACGACGCGACCGAGCGAGGCGGCGGCGACGACGCCGGTCGTGCGCTGGAGGAACAGTCTGCGGTTCATGAGCGGCTCCATGAGGCATCGTCGGCGCCGGCAAACGGCCGGACCGGGAACAGCCACCAGATCGCCGCGCCGGCGATCGGCAGCACCGCAACGAGCGCGAACGCAGCGGTATAGAGGTGCCGGTCGAACAGGTGGCCGCAGACGGGCAGCGTCAGCGCGACGGCCGCGGAAAACGACGATGACGCAATGCCCGCGACCGAGCTGCGCTGCTCGTGCGGATACGCCAGCGCGCCCGTACGCAGCGTCACCACGACCAGGCCGCCCGACGCGAACAACCCGGCGGTGAGCAGGAATATCGCCATCGCCGCGCTGTCGAAGAGCTGGACCGCCATGACCGGCAGCATCAGGGACGCCATCAGGAAGATCAGCCACACGGGACGCGGCGTGCCGCGCGCGTAGCGATCCGCAATCCAGCCCCAGACGAAGTAGCCGCTCTCGAGGCCCGCCGGCGGAATCCAGAGCACCCACCCCAGTTGCGCCGGAGTGAGGCCGAAGGCACGCGACAGGTACAGCGGGCCCATGTAGATGATCGCGCCGACCGGCAGGGCGCCGAGCGCGTAGCTCGCGACGAGGCTCCAGAAGCGGCGCTCGCGCATGCTCGGCATCACCAGGCGCTGCGCCCGACGAGTCTTGTTCGGAAACGCCGACGGATCGACGGTGCCGTTCCAGAGGCCCAGCCAGATCAGCGCCAGCGACGGCGTCACCAGGAAGGCGATCCGCCAGCCGAAGTGGATGGCGACCGGCGTCAGGACGATCGGCGCGAGAATCGATCCGAGCGCCGATCCGCTGTACGCCAGCGCGATGCCACGCGCCTGCTTCTGAATCGGCAGCGAGTCGAGCGCGGTGCGGAATCCTCCCGGAAAGATCGATCCTTCCCCGATGCCGAGCGCGGCGCGCGCGGCCGCGAAGCCGAGAAAGGACCCGACCACGGCGTGACTGGCGCTGGCCAGCATCCAGATGAGGAGCGAGAGAGTCATGCCCAGGCGCAGCCCTATCCGGTCGAGAATCGAGCCCCACCCGAGCGCGCTGAACATGTAGGCAAAGCTGAACGCGCTGATGCACCAGCTGTAGTCCTGGGCGGTCATCCGCGTGGCGCTGAGGAACATCGGCGACAGCAGGGCGAGCGCGGAGCGGTCCACGTACGACAGCAGCGTGCCCAGCATCATGACGATGGCCGGCCACCAGATCAGCCTGCTCGTCCGGATTCGCCCGCCGGGCGCCGCATTCGTCGGTACCGTCGCCATGCCGACGCCAAGACTACAGTACTCGGGCACCCGCGCGGCCGCAGGCGCTCCCGCCTATAATCACCCTGTGAACTCCGAAGTCTTCGCGGCCGTCGTCGCGGCGCTCGAAAAGGGCGAGCCGGCGGCGCTCGTCACGATCGTGGCCACGCGCGGCTCGACGCCCCAGCGGGTCGGGGCCAAGATGCTCGTGTTCGCCGACGGCCGAACCGTCGGCACCATCGGGGGCGGCTGCTACGAAAGCGACGCGTTCTGGAAGGCGCGCGAGGCGATCGGCGGCCGCGTGCCACGGCTGGTCCACTACGAGCTGTCGGACGATTTCGCCCAGGAAAACGGCCTGATCTGCGGCGGACAGATGGACGTCTACATCGAGCCCATCGAGCCCTCGCCGGAGCTGTACGTCATAGGCGCCGGGCACGTCGGTCATCACCTGGCGCGGCTCGCGCACGAGGTCGGGTTCCGCGTGCACGTGGTGGACGACCGCGAGAAGTTCGCCAACCGGGAGCGCTTTCCCGACGCGGCGGAAATCGTCGCAGACGACATTGCGGCCTGGCTCGCGCGCGCCGCCATCCCGCCGCACGCCTACGCGGTCATCGTCACGCGCGGCCACGTCCACGATCTCGACGCGCTCCGGGCGCTCGCGCCGCGCGAGCTGCGCTACCTCGGCCTCATCGGCAGCCGCGCGAAGATCGCGCGGATCTACGACGCGCTGGCGGCCGAAGGACTGGCCGCCGATCGGCTCGCGCACGTCCACGCGCCGATCGGCCTCGACATCGGCGCGGTCACGCCGCAGGAGATCGCCGTGAGCATCCTGGCGGAGCTCGTCGCGGTCAAACGCGGCAAGGTGCGCACCCGCGACGCCGCCGAGCTGTCGATGGCATGGCACCCGAAGCGGTGAGCTCGCTGCTGGTCCGGGGCGGCCTCCTCGTCACGATGAACGACGCGTCGGACGTGATCGAGGGCGACATCTCGATCCGCGGCGGGCGCATCAGCGCGATCGCGACGCACATCGGCGAGCCCCACGACCGCGTCATCGACGCCCGCGGCGGGTACGTCCTCCCGGGGCTCGTCCAGACGCACGTCCATCTGTGTCAGACGCTCTTCCGCGGCTACGCCGACGATCTCCCGCTCATGGAGTGGCTGCGCACGCGCATCTGGCCGATGGAGGCCGCGCACTCGCCCGACACGCTGCGCGCGTCCGCCCGGCTCGCCACGACCGAGCTCCTCCTGAGCGGCACGACTGCCGTGCTGTCGATGGAGACGGTGCACGACACCGACGCCGTGTTCGAAGCCGTCGCCGCCAGCGGGCTGCGCGCCACCATCGGCAAGTGCATGATGGATCGCCGGGACGAGCGGGTGCCCGCGCGGCTGTACGAATCCACGCGGGCTTCGATTGACGAGAGCCTGGCGCTCCGCGCGCGCTGGAACGGCGCCGCCAACGGCCGCCTCCGCGCGGCGTTCGCGCCGCGGTTCGCCGTCTCGTGCACACCCGGGCTGCTCGAAGACGTCGCCGCGCTCGCCGCCGAGACCGGCAGCCTGGTCCACACGCACGCCTCGGAGTCCCGCGACGAGGTCGCCATCGTCCGCGAGATATCGGGCGGCCTGACCAATCTCGAGTACCTCGCCAGCCGGCGCCTCGTCTCGCCGCAGCTCTGTACGGCACACTGCGTGTGGGTGGACGAAGGCGACCAGCGGCTGCTCGCGGAGCACGACGTCAAGGTGCTGCACTGTCCGGGGTCGAATCTCAAGCTCGGGTCGGGCATCGCGCCGGTGTCCGAGATGCGCGCGCGCGGAATCACCGTCTCGCTCGGCGCCGACGGCGCCGCGTGCAACAACCGGCTCGACATGTTCGAGGAGATGCGCCTCGCCGCCGCGCTGCAGGCGATGCGCCGCGCGCCGGGCCTGCTGCCCGCGCGCGACGTGCTCTGGATGGCCACCCGGGCCGGCGCGCGCACGCTCGGCCTCGAAGCGGAGATCGGATCGCTCGAGCCCGGCAAGCGCGCGGACCTCATCGTCGTCGACCGCGATCGGCCTCATCTGGCGCCCGGCCCGGACCCGTACTCGACGCTGGTCTACGCCGCGCGCGGCAGCGACGTGCGCACGACGATCGTCGACGGCGAAGTCCTCGTCGACGAGTTTGGGCCCACGCGCGTGGATCCGTCGGCGGTTGCGGCCGAGGCGCGCCAGGCCGCGCGCCTCCTCGCGGCGCGGGCCGGCATCGGGAACTGGCCGGCTGGTGTATAATCTTTTAGCAGTCTCAATCCAAGAGTGCTAACCGTGACCACCGAAGCCAACGATCGGTCCCGACGCGTGTTAGCGGCGCTCGTGCGCGAATATATCGCCTCCGGCGAGCCGGTGGCGTCGTCGCTGCTCGTCACGGCGGCGGGCCTCGGCATCTCGTCGGCGACCGTTCGCAACATCCTCGCGCGCCTCGAGGCCGAAGGGTACGTCCAGCAGCCCCACACCTCGGCCGGCCGGATTCCGACCGACCGCGGCTACCGGTTCTACGTCGACCTGCTGCTCGAATCGAAGCGGCCGGGCCGCGCGGCGAGCGCCGTCGAGGCGCGCCTGCGCCGCGAGAGCGGCGCGTACCGGATCGACGATCTGCTGTCGCAGGTCTCGCACGTGCTGTCAGAGACATCGCGGCACGTCGGCTTCGCCGTCCGGCCGGCCCACGAGGGCGCGGTGTTCGAGCGCATCGAGTTCGTCCCGGTCAGCGGCACGCGCGTGCTGGTCGTCATCGTCGCGCGCGGCGGCCATGTCATCCAGAAGATGATCGACACCGGCGACGACACGCTCACGGCGGAGGACCTGCGCCAGGCGGCCAACTATCTGAACTCGGAGTTCTCGGGGATTCCGCTCGTTCGTGCGCGCGAGGCGGTGGTCGCGCGGGTGCGCGAGGAGCGGCTGCTCTACGACGAGCTGCTGGGGCGAGCGCTGCGGCTTGCGAGCTCGACGTTTGCCGAGCTGCCCAGCGATCAGACGATCTACGTCGAAGGCGCCGCGTCGCTGCTCGGCGAGGAGCAGGGTCTGACGCTCGTCACGCTCCAGGCGCTCGTCGGGATGATCGAGGAAAAACAGCGGCTCGTCCGGTTGCTGAACGAATACATCGACGGTCCTGGCCTGACGATCGTCATCGGCGCCGAACACCCGGATCCGACGCTGCGGCCGCTCAGCCTGATCGCCTCGACGTACGACGACGGCTCGGGAACCGGCACGATCGGCGTAATTGGTCCGACGCGCATGCGGTACTCGCGGGCGATCGCCGTCGTCGACGGCGCGGCGCAGGCGGTGTCCCGGCTCCTGCGCGACCCCGATTAAGGAAGCCATGTCTGACAAGCCCGTCATCGATCCGGCCGAGAGCGAGCCGGCCGGTCAACCACGTGCGCGGACCGAGGCCATCGAGTCGGCGGAACCACTCGAGGACCTCAAGCGCGAGCGCGACGACTACTACGACCGGTGGCTCCGCAAGACCGCCGAATTCGACAACTACCGGCGGCGCATCGAACGCGAGCGCCGCGAGCAGGCCGATCAGGCGGTCATCGATCTCCTGCTCGAGCTGCTCGTCGTGGTCGACGACTTCGATCGCGCGCTCGCGGTCGAGGCGCCCAAGAGCGCCGCCAGCTATCGCAAGGGCGTCGAGCTCATCCACGCGAAGCTGCAGGACCTGCTGCGCAAGCAGGGCGTGCGGCCGATCGACGTCATCGGGGCCGACTTCGACCCGAACCTCCACCAGGCGGTCCTCCACGAGTCGAGCCCCGGACACCGCGAGGGCGAGGTCATCGGCGAACTCCAGAAGGGCTACATGATGGGCGACCGCCTGCTGCGGCCGGCCATGGTGAAGGTGGCGAAGGCGTGAGCAGGCGCGACTACTACGAGGTCCTCGGCGTCGAGCGTACGGCGACCGACGTCGAAATCAAGAGCGCGTATCGGAAGCTCGCGCTCAAGTACCACCCGGACCGGAACCCCGGCGACCACACCGCGGAGGAGAAGTTCAAGGAGTGCGCCGAGGCGTACGCGATCCTCGCCGACGCCGACAAGCGCGCCGCCTACGATCGCTTCGGTCACGCCGGCGTGAGCTCGGCGGCGGGCGCGGGCGCGGGATTCGACCCGACCATCTTCGCGGACTTCAGCGACATCCTCGGTGGACTCGGCGATATCTTCGGCTTCGGCGACCTGTTCGGCGGCGGCCGCCGGCGCGGCGGCCCGCAGCGCGGCGCCGACCTGCGCTACGACCTCGAGATCTCGTTCGAGGAGGCGGCGCGGGGCGCCGAGACGTCGATCCAGATTCCACGGTCGGAGACCTGCGAGGCGTGCCAGGGGTCGGGAGCGGCGCCCGGCAGCTCGCCGGCAACGTGCCCTCAGTGCCGGGGCCAGGGACAGGTCCGCTTCCAGCAGGGATTCTTCACCGTCGCCCGGACGTGCCCCCAGTGCCGCGGCGCGGGCAAGGTCATCACCAAGCCGTGTCAGGAGTGCCGCGGGGCCGGCCGCGTCTCGCGCGAACGGAAGATCACGGTCAAGATCCCGCCCGGGATCGCCACCGGTCAGCAGCTGCGGCTTCAGGGCGAAGGCGAATCCGGCGTCGGCGGCGGACCGCCGGGCCACCTCTACGTCGTCGTGCACGTGCAGGAACACGAGTTCTTCCGACGCGACGGCCTGAACCTGTTCTGCGAGATCCCCGTCAACTTCACCACGCTCGCCCTCGGCGGCGAGATCCAGGTGCCGACGCTCGACGGCACCGACAGCGTGAAGGTGCCCGACGGGACGCAGACCGGCACGACGCTGCGTCTGCGCGGGAAAGGGATGCCGGACGTGAACGGCCGTGGCAGGGGCGATCTGTTCGCGACCGTGCAGGTGCAGACGCCGAGGAAGCTCACGAAGGAGCAGCGCCACCTGCTCGAGCAGCTGCAGAAGGCGCTCCCGGCGGAGAAGTTCGAGCCGCGCGGGCGCGGTGACGAGCAGGACGAGCGGAACCTGTTCGACCGCGTCAAGGACATGTTTGGGTAGGACCTGGCCGGCGATCGAAGTGCACGGCGTCGTCGAGCCGGATCTGGTTCTCGCGCTCGTCGACGACTTCTCCCCCACCGCGCTGGAGGAGCGCGGCGACGTCGTGCGCGTCTTCTTTCCCACGACCGAACGCCGCGATGCGGCGCTGCAGGATCTCCGGCTCGGCGCGGTCGCCGGCACGCTCCGCGTCCACCCCGTCGACGTGGACGACGAGGACTGGGCTCGACGCTCGCAGGCCAGCCTCGAGCCCGTGACCGTCGGCCGCGTCACGATCGCCCCGGGCCCGCAGCCCCCGGCCCCCCGACGCCCGGCCCCCTGCCCCGAGCCCCCGACGCTGACGATAGTGATCCGGCCCTCGATGGGCTTCGGCACCGGTCACCACGCGACGACGAGGCTGTGCCTCGAGGCGCTGCAGAATTTCGATCTGAAGGGACGGCGCGTGCTGGACGTCGGCACCGGCTCCGGCGTGCTCGCCATCGCAGCCGCGCGGCTCGGCGCCGCCCACGTGCTGGGCATCGACAACGATTCCGATGCCGTCACGTCCGCCCGTGAGAATCTCGCGCTCAACCCGGAAGCGTCCGGCGTCGAATTCTGCGAATGCGATCTGAGACACCTTCGGAGCGCCTGTGAAACAGCCGCCTTGCGCGCCCAGTCCGAGGCCTGTCTCCAGCCCCCGCTCGTCGACGTCCTGACGGCCAACCTGACGGGAGCGCTCCTGGGTCGCGAGGCCGAATCCCTGAAGCAGGCGGTCGCCCCGCATGGTGTCCTTGTTCTGAGCGGGATCCTCGCGACGGAGCGCGACGCGGTCCTCGGCGCCTTCAGCGGCCTGGACCTGCTGCGGGAGTCAGCCGAGGACGAGTGGGTGTGCCTGATCGTGAAAAATCGGTGACATTGCCCCCGCCTGCCGCGGACGTCGTATCTAATTCCTGTAGGGAACGGTCTTCAGACCGTTCCGAACCGGTTCCTGTAGGGAACGGTCTTCAGACCGTCCCGAACCGGTTCCTTGTAGGGGACGGTCTTCAGACCGTCCCCGCGACCGGGATTCCGCAGGGGAGGGCCCGGCGGTCCCGAGCCGGCGAGAGAGGGAAGCATGGTTCCGCGATACTCCACGACGCTCATCGTCTATGCGGTGCTGACCGTCGCGGTCACGTCGGCACAGTCGGGCGCTCCCGCGCAGCAGCCCTCGCGTGACACGCCGGCACAGCAACAGGCGACACCGCCGCCCAGCGGGGCCATCTCGGGGCGCGTCCTGACGGCCGACACCGGCCGTCCGGTCAAGCGCGCGCGGGTGTTCGTCACCTCCCCTGCGCTGCAGGAAGGCCGCGCCGCGATGACCGACGACAGCGGCGCATTCGAGCTGACCGGGCTCCCGGCCGGCCGCTATTCCGTCACGGCGGCGAAGACCGGATTCATCACGCTCTCGTACGGGCAGCGCCGCCCGCTGCAGCCCGGGACGCCGCTGCAGCTCGACGACCACCAGCAGATCAAGGGCCTCGACTTCCGCCTCCCGCGCGGCGGCGTCATTTCCGGCCACGTGTTCGACGAAGACGGCGAGCCGATGCCGGGCGCGTTCGTGCGCGTGCTGCGGTACGAGTACCTCCAGGGCGATCGCCGGCTCGTGCCGGCAGGCGGCGGGCAGACCGACGACCGCGGGGCGTACCGCGTGTGGGGTCTGAATCCCGGCGAGTACTACGTGAACGTCACCGTGCGGACCTTCGGCGGCGGCCGGTTCGCCTTCGGGTTCGGCCGTGGAGGCTTCGGACCGGGCGGCGGGCCGGCGGCCGCCGGGCCGGACGACGAGGAACTCGGGTACGCGCCGACCTACTTTCCGGGCGTGAGCTCGCCCGGCGACGCGCGCGCGATCCCGCTCGACGTCAGCCAGGAAGTCGACAACATCGATTTCGGAATCCAGCTGGTGCACACCGCCCGCATCAGCGGCGTCGTCGACAATCCCGATGGAACGGCCACGTCGAGCGGCAACATCATGCTGATGCCGGACAACGGCGCGGCCGCGGTCCGCGGGCGCGGCCAGATCGGCATGATGTACGGCGCGCGCATCCAGTGGGACGGCACGTTCGTCGTGGTCAACGTACCGCCGGGCCGTTACACGCTGCGGGCCCGCGGCAACGACACGGACCCGCCGCAGTGGGCGGAGCAGCCGATCTCAATCAACGGCGTCGACGTCTCGGGCGTGACCGTCATCCTGCAGCCCGGCGCAACGGTCAGCGGATCGGTGGCCTTCCAGGCGACCGGGGCGCAGTCCTCCGCGGACCCGACCCAGGTCCGCATCGTGGCGGCGTCGGTCGGCCAGGACGCGATCGGCCCGATTGCGAGCGCGCGCGCGGACAAAGACGGTCGCTTCACGCTCGACGGCGTCCCGGCCGGTATGCACCTGCTGCGCGCGAACGGCGTCCCGCGCGGCTGGATGCTGAAGTCGGTGATGGCCGGCGGGCAGGAGATCGTCGACTCGCCGATCGAGCTGCGCGCCGGACAGAAGCTCAGCGGTGTCACGTTCGTGTTCACCGATCGCCTGACTCAGGTCTCCGGAACGGTGGCGACGACCACGGGCACGCCGGTCACCGATGTGACCGTGCTGGCCTTCCCCACCGACACGTCGCTCTGGCGGCCGCAGTCGCGCCAGATCATGACGGCGCGGCCGGACCAGAACGGGATGTTCCAGCTGCGCGGGCTGCCGCCGGGCGAGTACTACCTCGTGCCGATCGATCCGAGCGAGCCGGGCGAGTGGTTCGAGCCGGCGTTCCTGCAGCAGCACCAGACGGACGCCGTCCGCTTCACGCTCGGCGAGGGCGAGACCCGTACGCAGGATCTGAGGGTTTCGGGGCAGTGAGCAGCCTGAGGGTTCCAGGGGGTCTCCAGGTTCAGGGGGTTCTAGGGTTCAGTCCTCCCAGAGGAACTGCAGCACGCTGATGGCGGCAATGGGCGCGGCGTCGGCGCGCAGCGTGCGATGGCCGAGCGTCAGCAGGCGCGCGCCGCGGGCGCGCGCGGCGGCGCATTCCTCGTCGGTCCATCCGCCTTCGGGGCCCACCAGGATCGCGGCGTCGCCCGGCGGCGCGGCCCCGCGCAGCACCGACATCGGTTCGGACGCGCTGGCGCCCGGCTCGACGAGCATCGCGAGGAGCTCGGGAGGGGGCTCGTCGAGATAGCTCTCGAGCGTGAGAGGGAGCCGGATCTCGGGCACGACGGCCCGCTTCGACTGCTTGACCGAGGCCAGCGCCACGCGGCGCCAGCGATCGACGCGCGCCGCGCGCAGCAGCGCCGCAACGGTCACTTCGGTCCGCCGCGTCACGATCGGCTGGACCGCCGCAACGCCCAGCATGACGGCGTCGCGGACGACCTCGTCCATCCTGTCGCCCTTGAGCACCGCCTGCGCGAGCGTCAGGGCCACGGGCGACTCGCGCGCGGGCTCGATGCGCGAGACGATCTGCACGCGGGCATCCCGGCGCTCGACCGACTCCACGCGCGCGAGGAACTCGTGCCCCCGGCCGTCGAAGACCGCCACCGTGTCGCCGACGCCGAGCCGCAGCACGCGCGTGAGATGCTCCGCCTCGTCGCGCGGCAGCATCACGCGGTCGTCGCCGGGATCCAGGGCCGGCGCGAAGAACCGATGCATCGCGGGGGATTATACGAGACGGGTGCGGCTCCACTCCGTCCTGCAGATGGTCTTGCGTGTCGGCGAGCGAAGATTTCGCCACGCACCAGGCGCCCGCCGCAGGCCCGGGTGCTATACTGCGCCCGGTGTTCTTCCGCGGACAAATCATCGGGAAGTACAAGATCCTCCAGACGATCGGCAGCGGAGGCTTTGGCACCGTCTACCTCGCTGAGGACACGTGGATCGACAAGAAGGTCGCCCTCAAGGTCCCGCACAAACAGGGCGTCGACTTCGGCGAGCTGCTGCGCGAGCCGCGCCTGCTCGCCACGCTCAACCATCCGAACATCGTCACGATCCTGACGGCGGAAAAGCAGGAGAACGTCTTCTTCATCGTGATGGAGTTCGTTCCCGGCGAGACGCTGGAAGCCATCATCGCGCGTGAAGGCGCGCTCGACGTCGCGCGCGCGCTCGACTACACCTGCCAGATCGCCAACGCCGTCGACCACGCGCACCGGCACGGCGTGCTGCACCGCGACCTGCGCCCCTCGAACGTCCTCGTCACCGACCGCGGCCTGATCAAGGTCGCCGATTTCGGGACCTCGCGGTTCCTCGAGATCGCCGCCCACGGCACGACGGTGATCGGCAGCCCGCCCTACATGGCGCCCGAGCAGTTCCAGGGCAAGGCGGTGTTCGCCTCCGACGTCTACTCGCTCGGCATCACGATGTACCAGATGCTGACCGGCACGCTGCCGTACGACACGCCGACGCCCGCCGACCTCGATCGCCTCAGGCGCGGCGAGCTCACCACCGGCCCGCGCATCCGGAATCCCAGGGTCCCCCAGGCGATCAACGACATCGTCCTGAAGGCGATGGCGGCCGACATCCCCGCGCGGTACCAGCGCGCGAGCGAGCTGCTCGACGACGTGCTGGCCGCGCGGAGCCGGCGCACGCCTCGCCCGACGCCGGGCGCCGATGCGTTCGTGCCCTCCGCCGCGACCTTCGACGACGTGCAGGAGATCCAGGTGAGGCTGAGAGCGCGCGAGGCTCCGCACCCGCGCTTCTGCTGGCACTGCCGCAAGCCGCTGCATGCGCGGTCCGATCGATGCCCGTTCTGCGGCGAGGCCCAATAGAGGAATCCGAAGCCTGTCCGCTTCGTCGCCGGGAGCCGGACGACTCCACTCACCGGCGCGAAAATCGGTCTGGACCGTCGACGCATCCAGCGACCGCACCGCTCCCGGTTCCCCGATTACGGGGTACCCAGTCGGCAAATGCGCTAGAATTTTCCTGAGGAGTGACGCGCATGGCATTTCCAGGAACCGGCAAGGTCTGGATGAACGGATCGCTCGTCGACTGGGCGGACGCGAAGATCCACATCGCGTCGCACGTCGTGCACTACGGCACCGGCGTGTTCGAGGGCGCCCGCTGCTACGCGACGCCCAAGGGCTCGGCGTGCTTCCGCCTCGACGCGCACATGCGCCGGCTGCAGCGCTCCGCCAGGATCTACCGCATGGAGTACCCGCTGGATCTGGCCGGGTGGCAGCGCGCCGTCCTCGACACGATCCGCGCCAACGACATGAAGGCGTGCTACATCCGGCCGATCATCTATCGCGGCTACTCGGCGCTCGGGGTCAACCCGTTCCCCAATCCGGTCGACGCCGCGATCCTGCTCTGGGAGTGGGGCGCGTACCTCGGCAAGGACGCGCTCGAGGAGGGCGTCGACGTGAAGGTCAGCACGTGGGCGCGGATGGCGCCGAACACGCTGCCGGCGCTCGCCAAGAGCTCCGCCAACTATGCGAACTCGGCGCTGATCAAGATGGAAGCGGTTGTCGAAGGCTTCTCGGAAGGACTCGCCCTCGACGTGTTCGGCAATCTCAGCGAGGGCAGCGGCCAGAACGTCTTCGTCGTCCGCGACGGTGCCATCTATACGCCGCCGCTCGGGTCGTCGATTCTGGGCGGCATCACGCGCGACAGCATCATGACGCTGGCCCGCGAGCTCGGATACAGCGTCGCCGAGGCGACGCTGCCGCGCGAGATCCTCTACATCGCCGACGAGGTCTTCGTTGCCGGCACGGCCGTCGAGGTGACCCCCGTCCGGTCGGTCGACAAGATCCAGGTTGGCAACGGCAAGCGCGGCCCGATCACCGAGGCGCTCCAGCGCGCCTTCTTCGACGTCATCAACGGCGTCGTCCCCGACCGGCACGGCTGGCTCACCTACCTCCCGGAGGCCCCAGGCGCCCGCGAAACCGCCAGCGCGGCGGCAGCCATCAAGAACTGAGAGCTCGCAGCCGATAAGAGTACCGGGCCGCTGACAGCCGGCAGCTGACAGCTGACAGCCGACAGCTGACAGCCAACAGCCGAGCCGACAGCCGAAAACCGAGAGCCGAGAGCTTGAAGAGATGCACGTCAACGATCTCCTGAAGATCGCCGTCGAGGCAGGCGCGTCCGACCTGCACCTCAAGGTCGGCAGCTGCGCGATGATGCGCGTCCGCGGCAGCCTCCTGCCGGCGACGACCGAGAAGCGCCTCGACCACGAGGATCTGGTCTCCATGAGCGCGGCCGTGATGTCGACCTCGCAGCGCCAGCGGTTCAAGGACGCCCAGGAAGTGGACCTCGCCTACAGCGTCGCCGGCCTCGGCCGGTTCCGCTGCAACGTGTTCCAGCAGCGCGGCACCGTGGGGCTCGTGCTGCGCGTCATCCCGATGCAGGTCCGGACCATCGATGAACTCGGGCTGCCGCCCGTGCTGAAGACGATCGCCGACGAAGAGCGCGGGCTCGTCCTCGTCACCGGCACGACCGGCAGCGGCAAGAGCACGACCCTCGCCGCGATGGTCGACCACATCAACCGCACGCGCTGCACGCACGTGATGACGGTCGAGGACCCGATCGAGTTCCTGCACCGCGATCAGAAGTCGATCGTCAACCAGCGCGAGGTGTCGGTCGACACCCGCTCGTTTGCGCAGGCCCTGCGCAGCGCGCTGCGACAGGACCCGGACGTCATCCTGGTGGGCGAGATGCGCGACTTCGAGACGATCGAGACCGGCCTCCTCGCGGCCGAGACCGGCCACCTCGTCTTCTCCACCCTGCACACGCTCGACGCCGCCGAGACGGTCAACCGCATCATCGCCGTCTTCCCGCCGCACCAGCAGAAGCAGGTCCGCCTGCAGCTGGCGAGCGTGCTGAAGGCGGTCATCTCGATGCGGCTCATGCCCAGGGCGGACGGGGACGGCCGGGCGCCCGCCGTCGAGGTGATGATCAGCACGCCGTTCATCCGCGACTGCATCGTCGACAAGGAGAAGACGCACCTCATCCCGGGCGCCATCGCGGCCGGCACTTCGCAGTACGGCATGCAGACGTTCGATCAGTCGATCTTCGGCCTGTTCCAGCAGAAGCTCGTGTCGTACGAAGAAGCGCTCCGCTGGGCGAGCAACGTGGACGAGTTCAAGCTGAAGGTCCAGGGCATTCACACCACCGCCGACATCAGCCGTGAGCAGATGACCCGGACGGTCGTCGGCAACCAGCCGGAGATCACCCGCTTCCGGTCGTGAACCGAGCCTATCTCGACGCGCTGAAGATGCTGGGACGCCGCGAGCTGTCGGAGCGGCAGCTGCGCGAGCGCCTGGCCCGGAAGGAACACGCCCCCGAGGACGTCGACGCGGCCGTCGATCGCCTGCGCGCGGAGCGCGCCCTCGACGACAACCGCGTCGCCGAGGCAATCGCGCGCACCGAGGCCACCGTCAGACGGCGGGGCCGTCTCCGGGCCGTCCGACAGATCGAGAGCGCCGGCATCGACCGCGACACCGCCCGCCGGGCGGCCGACGGAATCTTCGAGTCGGTCGATGCGTCGGCCCTCCTCGAGGCGGCGCTCGCCAAGCGGCTGCGCGGCCGCGAGGCGATCGCCGACGACCGCGAGTTCCAGCGCCTCTACCGCTATCTCGTCGGCCAGGGCTTCGAGTCCGACCAGGTCGTCCGCGCGCTGAAGTCCCGCCGCTCCCGCGGCTGACTCCACGCGTCGTACGCGGCCCGCGCGGCGCGGGCGATCGCCCCCTCACGAACCTCCCCGCTCCTGGCCGAATTTCTCACGAAGATCGCCAGCGCCACGTGCGTGCCGTCGGGCAGCTCGACGATCCCGACGTCGTTCGTCGCGGGCGTGAGCCCCTCGTACGTGCCCGAGGTCCCCGGACGATGGTAGACCAGCGTGCCGGACGGCAGGCCACCCTTGATCCGGTGCGCCGCCGGCAGCGTCCGCTTCAGCATGTCGAGGAGCAGCAAGGTGCTGTCCTTCCCGAGCGCCTCGCCGCGGTACACGCGAACGAGCAGCCGCGCCATCGCCTCCGGCGTCGCCGTGTTCGGCCGCAGGCTGGCGAACGCACGAGAGGCCGCCGTGCGCCGTTCGGGCGCCACGGCCGATGCGAGCGCCTCGAAGTGCGCGAGCGACCATTCGCCGCGCGGGCCGAGCGCCTCGACGCCGGCGAACGACTGCCACAGCCCGAGTTCGTCGACGCTGACGTCGACGTCGGGCACGCCGAGCTGCCGCATGCGCGCGGCCACCGCACCGGGGCCGCCGACGAACGCCACGAGGCGATCGCATGCGGTGTTGTCGCTCTGGACGACCATCGCTTCGAGCAGCTCGCGCGCGGTCATCGTCATGCCGCCGCGCGGATGCCGTTCGGCGATCGGACTGAGACCGGGACGCAGATCCGATTCGGCAATCGTGAGCCGCGTGTCGAGCGAGAGCCCGCCGCGATCGGCCTTGTCGAGCAGCGCGAGCGCGATCGGCAGCTTGAACACGCTCATCATCTGAAAGCGCTCGCCGCCGCGCCTCGCGACGGTCGCGCCCGTCTCGAGATGGATCGCCGCGAACCCGAGATCCCCGCCGGATTGCCGCTCGACTGCCGCGAGCTGGCGCTCGAGCCGCGATTCGGCCCCCGGCGTCGCCGTCGCGTGCGCGGCCAACCAGACCGATACGGCCGCCGCGACCGTTACGCTCGCCGCTCTGACCATCGATCTCCCCTCATCTCTTGGAGCCATGGCTCCCCTGCCTCCCCTGCCTCCCTGTGAAGTCCAATCTTCCAGAGATGTTGTCCTCTGCGCGTCGTATACAATCCGACACGTCGTGAGACCCCTATTCTCCGCCATCCTGCTGCCGCTGCTCGCCGTCGCCTGCTCCACGCCTCCTCCCCCCGACGTCGGGTGGCCGGTCAACGGCGGCGTCGACAACATCCGCTACACGACGCTCGACGAGATCACGCCGGCGAACGTGTCGCAGCTGAAGGTCGCGTGGACCTACGACTCGCACGACGCCTTCGACGGCTCCGAGATGCAGAGCAACCCGATCGTCGTCGACGGCGTGCTGTATGCCACCACGCCGACGCTGAAGGTGGTCGCGCTCGACGCGGCGACGGGCCGCGAGAAATGGACGTTCGATCCGAGTGGCGGCGCGGGCGGCCAGGCGCGCTTCCGGCATCGCGGCGTCACGGTCCACGAGGACCGCGTCTTCGTCACCTACCGCAACTACTTGTACGCGCTCGACAAGGAGACCGGCCAGCCGATCGCCACGTTCGGGGATCGCGGCCGCGTCGACATGCGCGAGGGCTTCGATCGGCCGCTCGACAAGGTCAGCATCAGCGCGAGCACGCCGGGGCAGGTGTTCGAGGATCTGCTGATCATGGGCAGCTCGGTCCCCGAGACGCTGCCCGGCACCCCGGGCGACATCCGCGCGTTCGACGTCCACACCGGGAAGATCCGCTGGACGTTCCACACGATTCCCCGTCCCGGCGAGTTCGCGTACGATACGTGGCCGCCCGACGCCTACACGATCATCGGCGGCGCGAACGCGTGGGCCGGCGTCACCGTGGATCGGTCGACCGGCATGGTGTTCGCCGCGACCGGATCGGCGTCGTTCGACTTCTACGGAATCAACCGCCACGGCGACAACCTGTTCGCCGACTGCGTGCTCGCGCTCGACGCGCGCACGGGCAAACGCGTCTGGCACTTCCAGGGCGTCAAGCACGACGTGTGGGACTGGGACTTCCCCGCCGCGCCGAATCTGGTCACCGTCACCCGCGACGGGCGCAAGGTCCCGGCAATCGCGCAGGTCACCAAATACGGATACGTCTACGTCCTCGACCGCAAGACCGGCGAGCCGCTCTTCCCGATCGAATACCGCAAGGCGCCCGACTCGACGATCCCGGGCGAGCAGCTCGCGGCCGACCAGCCGTATCCCGTCAAGCCGCCGCCGTTCACGCGCCAGGGGCTGACCGAGGACATGCTGACGACGAGGACGCCGGAGGCGCACGAAGCGGTGCTCGAGCGATTCCGCGGGCTCGACAAGGGCATGTACGCGGCGCCGACCGAGAAGGGCGCCATCGTCTTCCCCGGCTTCGACGGCGGCGCGGAATGGGGCGGCGCGGCGTTCGACCCCGACACGGGCCTGCTCTACGTCAACGCGAACGAGATGCCGTGGCTCGTGCGGCTGATCCCGAACGACGACACGTCGCTCTACAACGTCAACTGCGCGACGTGCCACCGCGCCGATCGCAAGGGGACGCCGATGGCGCCGTCGCTCGAGCACGTCGGCGATCGCAAATCGCGCGACGAGATCGCCGCGATCATCCGCAAGGGCACCGGCCGCATGCCGGGGTTCCCCGATATGGGCGCCCGCAACATCAGCGACCTGACCGACTTCCTGATCACCGGACGCGACAAGGGCCACGATCCGGCCGCCATGCGGCGGCCCGGCTGGCTGAAGTACCGCATCGACGGCGAGACGCTGTTCCGCGATCCGGACGGCTATCCCCCGATCACGCCGCCGTGGGGCACGCTCAGCGCGATCGATCTGAACGCCGGCACGATCAGGTGGCAGATCCCGCTCGGCGAGTTTCCCGCGCTGGCAGCCAAAGGTCTGAAGAACACCGGCAGCGACAACTACGGCGGGCCGGTCGTCACGAAGAGCGGCATCGTCTTCATCGGCGCGACGAACTTCGACCGCAAGTTCCACGCCTTCGACAAGGCGACCGGCAAGCTCCTCTGGGAAACGACGCTGCCGGCGGCCGGCAACGCCACGCCGTCGATCTATCGCCTGAACGGCCGCGAGTACGTCGTCATCGTCTGCGGCGGCGGCAAGAACGGCGCGCCGTCGGGCAGCAGCATCGTCGCCTTTCGACTGCCATGATCGCCATGACCGACTTCGAGATCTTCCACGCCGGCGACGTGGCGCTGCAGTCCGGCGCGACGCTGCCGGACGCGCGCCTCGTCTACAAGACGTACGGCACCTTGAACGCCGCGCGGGACAACGCGATCCTGATCCCGAATTTCTACGCGAGCCAGCATCCGGACTGCGAGTACATGTTCGCGCCCGGCCGCGCGCTCGATCCGGCGCGGCACTTCCTCATCGTCACGAACATGTTCGGCAACGGCCTCTCCTCGTCGCCGAGCAACACACCGCCCCCGTTCGACCGCGGACGGTTTCCGCAGGTCACGGTCTACGACAACATCGTCTGCCAGCATCGGCTCGTGACCGAACGCCTCGGCGTCGAGCGGCTGCGGCTGGTGACCGGCTTCTCGATGGGGGCGCAGCAGGCGTTCCACTGGGGCGCGCAGTACCCGGAGATGGTGGATGCGATCGCGCCGATCTGCGGGTCGGCACGGACGTCGCCGCACAATTTCGTGTTCCTCGAAGGGGCGAAGGCGGCGCTGACCGCCGACGCGGCGTTCGCCGGCGGAGACTACCCCGCCCCGCCCCGCACGGGGCTCGACGCGTTCAGCCGGGTCTACGCCGGCTGGATGTTCTCGCAGGACTTCTATCGCGACCGATCGCACCGCGCCATGGGGCTCGACACGATCGACGACGTGCTGCGCTTCGTCGAGCAGCGGTTCGGGCAGCGCGACGCGAACGATCTCCTGGCGATGCTCTGGACCTGGCAGCATGCCGACGTTGCCGCCCATCCGCGCTTCGGCGGCGACCTGGACGCGGCGCTCGGCGCGATCACCGCGCGGGCGATCGTCATGCCGAGCGAGACCGACCTCTACTTTCGCGTCAGGGACAACGAGATCGAGGTCGCGCAGATGCCGAACGCCGAGCTGCGGCCGATTCCGTCGTCCTGGGGCCATGCGGCCGGCCGCGGCGCAAACCCGGCGGACAACCAGTTCATCGACGCGGCGCTCGAGGAGTTGCTCGCCGCGTGATCGAGGCTCACTCATGACACGTTCGCTTGCCATCGCCGCCGCGATCGCCTGCTTCGCACAACTCGCCGCCGCGCAGCCTCGGCGCCATGCGTTCACCGCCGACGACTGGGCCGCCACGCCGGGGGCATCAGCGGTCGCCGTCTCGCCTGACGGCCGCGATCTCCTCTACGTCGTCACGGTGGGCACGCCGAACGGGCCCTCGTCCCGGCACTGGCATCTCGCCGGGACCGACGGCGGCGCCGACCGATCGCTCGAGCTGCCGACCGGATTTTCGCCGACCGGGTTCACGAAGGACGGCGCGGCGCTCTACGGATCGTACGAGGTGAATCACACGCCGCAGCTCGCCGTGCTGCCGCTCGCAGGCATCGGCCCCGACACGGTGCCGTCGACGACGGTGATGCTGCCGTCGGGAATCGGCGCGGCGAGGCTTTCGCCGGACGGTTCGAAGTTCCTGATCGTCGCGTCGCCGCGGCCGCCCGACCCGATGAAGGACGTGCGCACCGTCATCGAGCCCGACGCAAGCTCGCTCTACGTCGTGAACGCCGACGGCACCGGAGGCGCGTGGTGGTGTCCGGCGCTTGCGCAGGTGCAGGCGGCCGCGTGGGCGAGCGACAGCGCGTCGATTGCGGTCGCCTCCTCGACGCCGAAGGTCGGTCATCACGACGTACGGTCGTTCGTGGACGTCTGCCGGGCGGACGGCGCGCGCCGCGTCGCCGAGATCGGCAACTCGGTCAACGGCGTCGCGTGGGCGGACGGCGGCAGCACGATCGCGTTCCTCAGCACGACGAACTCGGTCCTCACGCCCGACCACGTCTGGACCGTGCCCGCCTCCGGCGGCATTCCGATGGACCGAACGCCGACGCTCGAGGGCTCGGCGATGATGCTGCGCGGCGGCGCGCGAGGTCAGGTGTGGGTACTGGTCGAGCACGGCGTGCAGAACGAAGTGGACACGTTCGCAGGCGGCGCGCTGGCGCCGGCGTTCAGGTGGGCGGACGGAGTCGTGCTCGGTCCGCCGGTCGCGTCCGATATCGCGTCGGCCGTTCCGCGCATCGCGGTCACCGTTGGCGATCCCGCGCACTCCCCTGACGTTGCCGTGGTCGAGGGGACCGCGCTCAGGAAGATCACCCACGAGGGCGACGCGCATCTCGAGAAGGTCGCACTCGGCCCCGTGCGGGTCGTGCGATGGACGAGCAAGGAAGGCATTGCGCTCGAGGGCATCGCGACCTTCCCCGCCGGCTACCAGGAAGGCCGGAAGTATCCGTTCCTCGTGCTGCCGCACGGCGGGCCCGAGGGGAACGACTCGCTCATGCTCGACGCGCTGTCGCGGATCATCGCCGGCCTGGGCTACGTCGTGTTGCAGCCCCAGTACCGCGGGTCCACGGGCTACGGCGCGGACTTCCTGCAGGCGATCTACCAGCACTTCGGCGACCGCGCGTACCGCGACGTCGACAGCGCCACCGATTACGCCATCGCGCAGGGCTGGGCCGATCCCGCTCGCCTCGCGATCTTCGGCTGGAGCGCGGGCGGTTTCATGACCGCGTGGACGGTCACGCAGACGTCACGGTACAAGGCGGCGATCGAAGGCGCCGGCATCACCGACTGGGCGAGCTTCATGTGGACGAGCGACATGCAGCAGATCGACTACGACCAGCGCTGGCCCGAGGCCGATCCGCAGGCCTTCCTCCGGTTCTCAGCCGTCATGCAGGCCGCGAAGGTGACGACGCCGCTGCTCGTCCTGCACGGCGAGGCGGACGTGCGGGTGCCGACCTATCAGGGGCGCGAGTACTTCGAGGCGCTGCTCGCCCACGGCAAGACGACGCGGATGGTCACCTACCCGGGGTCGGGCCACTTCCCCACCCGGTGGGACCAGCGGCGCGACGTCTTCAGGGAAGTGGCGGACTGGCTGGCCCGCTACAATCCCTGATTCCGGCGTCGGGGCCGATGGTCCTGCGCTACAATGCCGGCGACACGTTTAACTGGCCGGCAACAAACGGAGGGCAGTATGGCAGTTTCGCGCCGGAAGTTCGTAGGCGGCCTGGCGGCCGGCGTCGGCTATCTGGGGATGAGGCCCGACATTCCGCTCTTCGCGGCCGCGCCCGCCGCAGCGCCCGACGCCGCCGACCTGAGCGACGCCGTCCGCAAGGCGCAGGCGGAATACGACGGCTTCGCCAAGCTCTCGAACAACGAGAACCCCTACGGTCCGCCTGAATCGGTGATGAAGGCGATGACCAACGCCTTCAAGTACGCCAACCGGTACGGCTATCCGGACGGCGGCATCGTGCAGGCGATCGCGGAGTACCACGGCGTCAAGCCGGAGAACGTCCTGCTCGGCGAGGGGTCCAGCGAGATCCTCGACATCAGCGACGCCACGTTCCTCCAGGGCGGCCGCAAGGTGATCGGCGCGGAGCCGACCTACGCCACGATCTTCCAGTATGCGGCCGGCACGAAGTCCGAGGGCATTCACGTCCCCCTGCTCCCCGACTACCGCCAGGACATCCCGGCGATGATCCTGGCCGCGAAGCACAACTACCGGGACGTCGGCCTCGTGTACATCTGCAATCCGAACAACCCGACCGGCGTGGTCGTCCCGAAGCAGGAGATCAAGCAGCTGCTCGACGAGCTGCCGCAGGACATCCCGGTCCTGATCGACGAGGCGTACCACCACTTCGTCGAGGATCCGGACTACGAGACGTCCACCAGGCACGTGCTCGAAGGCCGTCCGGTGATCCTCACGCGGACGTTCTCGAAGATCGTCGGGCTGGCCGGCATGCGCCTCGGCTACGCGGTCGCGCCCAAGTACCTCATCGACCGGATGCGCGTGTACAGCATCAACTACGGCATCAACGCGATCGTCAAGTACGGCGGCGTCGCCGCCCTCAAGGACACGGCCTCGCAGGCAAAGGTCAAGCAGCTCAACACCGAAATCCGCAACAGGACGACGTCGGAGCTGCAGACCCTCGGCTACGAAGTCATCCCGTCGCAGACCAACTTCTTCATGGTCAACGTCGGCCGCGACGTGGTGGAAGTGGCGAAGGAGTTCAAGAAGCGCGGCGTGCTGGTCGGCCGGCCGTTCCCGCCGATGATGAAGTACCTGCGCGTATCGGTCGGATCGGCCGACGAGATGAGCCGCTTCATGACGGCGTTCAAGGAGATCTTCCCCGCGAAGAGCTCGACGAGCGCCCGCGTCGGGTAGGAGCCAGACGACACAAAGGAAACGGTCGCGGTCGGGGACGGTCTTCGGACCGTCCCCCTGCCGGCATCATGCCCTCCCGATTCTCCCGCCGCTCACTCCTGCTCGCATCGGCGCTCCTCGGCATGCTGGCGGCTCCGCGGGCGCAGCGGACGACGGCCACCTACGACGTCGTCGTGCGCCACGGGACGATTCTCGACGGCAGCGGGGGCGCTCCGTATCGCGCGGATGTCGCGATCACGGGCGGCCGCATCGTGCGCGTCGGCGATCTGAGCGCCGCGCGCGCGGCGGTCGACCTCGAGGCGCGGGACCTCGACGTCGCGCCGGGATTCATCAACATCCACAGCCACGCCCAGCGCGACGCCCTGCCGCGCGCCGAGAACATGCTCACGCAGGGCGTCACGACCGAAATCCTCAACCCGGACGGCGGCGGCGCGATCGACATCGCCGGCGAGCTCGCGGACGACGCGGGGAACGGTCTGGCGGTCAACATCGGCGCGTACATCGGCTTCAACAGCGTCTGGGCGCAGGTCGTCGGCCCTGCCAACCGGCGGCCGGGCCCGGACGAGCTCGAGCAGATGCGGGCCCTGATCGTGGATGGCCTGCAGCACGGCGCATGGGGCGTGTCGGCCGGCCTCGACTACAAGCCGGCGTACTTCGCGACGACCGACGAGGTCGTCAGCGTCGTCCAGGCCGCGAAACGCTGGCGGACCGACTTCACGAACCACGATCGCCTGACGCCCGAATCGCACTTCAGCTCGCATGCCGGCGTCGCCGAGACGATCGCCATCGGCGAGCGCGCGGGGCTCGTGCCGATCGTCACGCACATGAAGGCGCAGGGACACGAACAGGGCACGGCCGGCGTGCTGCTCGGAATGATGAGCGCCGCCACGCGCCGCGGCCACTACACGGCCGCCGACGTGTATCCGTATCTCGCCGGCCAGTCCGGCCTCGGCGCGCTCATCATTCCCGGCTGGGCGCAGGACGGCGGGCGCGAGGCGATGCTGCAGCGGTTCAAGGATCCCGCGCTGCACGCGAAGATCGTCGCGGAGGCCGAGGACG
The DNA here is from genome assembly GCA_050257855.1 of Betaproteobacteria bacterium. Classification (GTDB taxonomy): domain Bacteria; phylum Acidobacteriota; class Vicinamibacteria; order Vicinamibacterales; family CAVVIG01; genus JBLMXQ01. The sequence continues at coordinate 52,240 of JBLMXQ010000080.1, forward strand.
CGATGAAGGCGCGCTTCGGCGGACCGCAGGGCGTCTACCTGCCGGCCTCGCAGCGCGAGTTGACCGACGTCATGCGCGAGATGGGCGTCTCGGGCGGCGAGGCGGTCGTCAGGCTGCTCGAGCAGGACGACAGGGGCGCGATCCTCCGCTTCGGCGCCGAGCCGGACCTGATCAGGATCCTGCAGCATCCGACCGCATCGATCGCCTGCGACTGCGGCGCGACGAACGCGACGCGGACGCACCCGCGCATGTGGGGGACGTTTCCGCGCGTTCTCGGACGCTACGTGCGCGAGAAGCACGTGCTGACGTGGGAGAACGCCATCCGCAAGATGACCGCGCTCCCCGCCAGCACGATCGGACTCGTCGATCGCGGCCGCCTCGCGCCGGGCATGGCGGCCGACATCACCGTGTTCGATCCGAAGACCGTCATCGACCACTCGACCTACGAGGAGCCGACGCTGCGGTCCGACGGGATCCGCTTCGTGCTCGTCAACGGCGAGCTGGCGGTGAGGGACGGCGCCGTCACCGGGGCGCGGGGCGGCCGGGTGCTCGTGCGCGCGATGAACATGCCGAGCCGTCCGATGAATGCGTCGGGGGCACGCCGCGTGACGGCGCACGGCACGATCGCCGGCCACCGGCTCGCGCTCGCCGTGACGCAGCCTGCCGGCGCGCACCGGGCGCAAGGCATCTTCCGTCTCGCCGATCCCTCGGGCGCCACTATCGAGGCCACGACGCTCGGCGTCCTCCAGACCGCCGGCAACTGGGCCAGCATCACCGGCGTGGCAAGGCTTCAGCCCTCGGGCGAGACGAGAAGCATCACCGTGATCGTCGACGGCGCCGATCCGGCAGCCGGCAACGACACCCCGATCGTGACGGTGCAGATCGACGGACACGAGTCGATCAGCGGTCCGCTCGCCGCCGGCGCGGCCCGGATTTCGCCGCGTGTTCTACAATGAGGCAATGACCGCGAACGAGATCCGGGCCTCATTCCTCCAGTTCTTCGCGCAGAACGGCCACCGCATCGTCCCCAGCTCCCCGCTCGTCCCTGGCGACGACCCGACGCTCCTGTTCACGAACGCCGGGATGAACCAGTTCAAGGACACGTTTCTCGGCCGCGAAAAGCGCGACTACGCGCGGGCGACCACCTCCCAGAAGTGCATGCGCGTCAGCGGCAAGCACAACGACCTCGACAACGTCGGGCCGTCGCTGCGCCATCACACGTTCTTCGAGATGCTGGGCAACTTCTCGTTCGGCGACTACTTCAAGGCCGACGCGATCGCCTTCGCCTGGGAGCTGCTGACCGGCGTGTGGAAGATGCCGAAGGATCGCCTCGTCGTGTCGGTGTTCAAGGGCGAGCACGGCATCCCCCGCGACGAGGAAGCGTACGACCTGTGGCGCCGATACGTGCCCGCCGACCGGGTTCTCGAGCTCGGCACCGACGACAACTTCTGGCAGATGGGCGACACCGGGCCGTGCGGGCGCTGCTCGGAGATTTACTACGTCCGCGGCGAGGGCACGGATCCCGAGATCGAGATCTGGAACAACGTCTTCATGGAGTTCGAGCGGAGCGTCGACGGCAGGCTCACGCCGCTCCCCGCGCCGTCCATCGACACCGGCATGGGCCTCGAGCGCATCACGGCGGTGCTGCAGAAGAAGGACTCGAACTACGACACCGATCTGTTCCAGCCGCTGCTCCGGGACGTGGCGGAGCTGGCCGGCGCCCGCTACACCGGCTCGATGTCGCCGCCCGACATCTCCATGCGCGTGGTCGCCGATCACATCCGTGCAACGACGTTCCTGATCGCAGACGGGGTGATTCCATCGAACGAATGGCGCGGGTACGTGCTGCGCAAGATCATGCGCCGGGCGATGCGCCACGGCCGGCACCTCGGCATGACCGAGCCGTTCCTGCACCGCCTGGTGGCGGTGCTCGACCGCGAGATGGGAGACGCGTACCCGGAGCTGCGAGCGAACCGCGAGATGGTCGAGAAGACGATCCTCGCCGAGGAGAACCGCTTCGACGCCGTCCTCACCGACGGCCTGCCGCGGCTGGAGGCGGAAATCGCGCGCGCCCTCGACGTCCCGGACCGCACCCTCGCCGGCGACGCCGCATTCCGCCTGTACGACACATTCGGCCTGCCGTTCGACTTCATCGAGGACACGGCCGCGACGCAGGACGTGAGGGTTGATCGCGCGGCGTTCGAGAAGGCCATGGAAGGGCAGCGCGACAGGGCGCGCGCGACGAGTGCGTTCGAGGGACGCAAGGGCGAAGAGTTTGCCGTCGCGGACGACCTGAAAGGGGTCGGCGACCACTTCGAGGGGTACACGACCACGCGCCTGGCCGGCGTGCCGGTGGTCGCGCTGTTCGACGAGCGCCGTCTGCCCGCGGCGGAGCTCAAGAGCGGCGACATCGGCTATTTGGCGCTCGGCCGCACGCCGTTCTACGTCGAAGCCGGCGGCCAGGTCTCCGATTCGGGGCGGATCGTCAGCGAGGCGGCCGGCGCGACCGCGGAGGTGGAAGGGCTCGTGCGGATTCGTCCGGGGCTGCCGCGCGCGCACCGCGTACGCGTGACCGCCGGTGCCTTCCATGCGCGCGACATCGTCACGGCCGAGGTCGACGCGGAGCTGCGCGACGCGACGCGCCGCAATCACACCGCCACGCACCTGCTGCACGCGGCGCTCCGCCAGGTGCTCGGCGCGCACGTGAAGCAGGCCGGCTCGCTCGTCGCGCCCGATCGTCTGCGCTTCGACTTCGTCCATTTCCAGCCGGTCACGCGCGAGGAGCTCGGCCGCATCGAGCGGATCGTGAACCAGCAGATCGTGAAGAACACGCCGGTGACGACCGAGGTGCGGTCGACGCAGGAGGCGATCTCGGCCGGCGCGATGGCCCTGTTCGGCGAGAAGTACGGCGACAGAGTCCGTGTCGTCAGCGTGCCCGGCTTCAGCATGGAGCTGTGCGGCGGCACCCACGTCGCGGCGACCGGCGATATCGGCGCGTTCGTCGTCACGGGCGAGAGCGGCGTCGCGGCCGGCGTCCGCCGCATCGAAGCCGTGACCGGACTGGGCGCGCTCGAATGGGCGCAGCGCGGGCGGTCGATGCTCGAGGAGCTGCTCGGCGCGCTGCACGTCAGCGCCGATCAGGCCGCCGACGCCGTCGAGAAGCTGCAGGTCGAGAACAAGCGGCTGGCGCGCGAGGTCAGCCAGCTCAAGACGAAGCTGGCGATGGGTGGCGGCGGACGGGCCGACGCCGACGACACGACTGAGGTCGCCGGCGTCAGGCTCGCCAGACGCAAGGTGGTCGATCTCGATCGCGAGGCGCTGCGCGGCCTTGCCGACTCGCTCAAGGGCGCCGTCAAGAGCGGCGTCGTCGTCATCACGTCGACGTCGGGCGACGGCAAGGTGGCGATCGTCGCGGCGGTCACGCCGGACCTGACGAAGCGCATCTCCGCCGGACAGCTCGTCAAGGAACTCGCGCCAATCGTCGGCGGCGGCGGGGGCGGCCGGCCGGATTTCGCCGAAGCCGGCGGCCGCGACGCGAGCCGCATCGACGAGCTGCACGAGCAGGCGCCCCGAATCCTCGAGCGCCTGCTCCGCTAGGGTCAGACCGGCCCGTGGAGGGACGGCCTCAAGGCCGTCCCCTACCGGCTCAAGGCCGTCCCCTACCGACCGCTGCCGCTACCGCGGCACGTTGATGCTGTCGATCGCCTTCGCGTCGAGATCCCGCACCGCCTGCGGCAACGGTGCGTAGTCCAGGCTCTCGGCATACTGCTGGCCTTCTGTGACGGTGTATCTCAGCATGTCGACGATCGCCTTTCCCGTGCCCGCGTCCTTCTGGTTCTTGAAAACGATGATCCAGCTGAAGCCGGCAATCGGGTAGCTGTCATCGCCCGGCGCGTTGACGAAGACTGCCTTGAGGTCGGGCGGCATGCTGGCCGCCGCGCCCGCGCCGGCTGCCGCCGCGCCCGCAGGACTCGGCTCGACGAACTTGCCGGCCGCGTTCTTCAGCAGCGCCGACCTGATGTGATTCTGCTTCGCGTAGGCGAGCTCGAAGTAGCCGATGGCCCCCGGCGTGCCCGTCACCTGGCCCGAAACGCCCTCGCTCCCCTTCGCGCCGACCCCGGCGGGCCACTTGATGGCGCCGGCCGCGCCGACCTTCGACTTCCACTCGTTGCTGACCGCCGACAGGTAGGACGTGAAGATGAACGTGGTGCCGCTGCCCTCGGTCCGGTGCACGACGACGATCGGGGTGGACGGCATCTTCACGCCGGCGTTCAGCGCGGCGATCTTCGGATCGTTCCACGTCTTGATCGTGCCGAGATAGATGCCGCTCAGCGTCTCGCCGTCGAGCTTCAGGTTGTCGATCGGCAGGTTGTACCCGACCGAAACGGCGCCCATCGTGACCGGGATGTGCACCACCGGCCCTCCGGCCGCCTCCGCCTGCCGGGTCTGATCCTCGTTGAGCGGGAAATCGCTGGCGCCGAAATCGACGGTGCCGCCAACGAGCTGCTGGACGCCGCCGCCGCTTCCGATGGACTGGTAGTTCACCTGGATTCCGGTCTTCTTCCCGAAGGCGTCGAACACCTTCATGAAGAGCGGCGTGTCGAAGGTCGAGCCGGCCCCCTGCAGGCGCTGCTGCGCCACGGCGGGAGCGCCGGCCGATGTCCCGGACGTCCCGGGGGCAGAGGATCCGCCGCAGGCGGCCAGGAGCAGCGCCGCCGGCGCCATTGCGACGATGGAAAGTGTCTTTTTCATGGGTCCGAGTCTAGGCAGTGTGCATTTCCGGCACGCAATCACCGTGTAACGCGCGGGTTAAATCGCGGTCCGGATCTCGCGGGCCCCGGGTCTGAAGTTCGGGGCCGCTGGAGCCGATAATCCGGATATCCGTCGTACGGCCGTGGTGTAAATCGTTGACCTTGAAGCAGATCTCCATCCGCGTGGCCGTTCTGGCCCTCTTGTGCGCTGCGGCCGCCGCGCCGGCGTCTGCCCAGATCTACAGCTGGCGGGATGGCACCGGGAACCTGGTCCTGTCCAACGTCAGGCCGGCGCGGAGCGTCCGCACGTATGCCGTTCCCGACACGCGATCGGTGCGGGCCACGCGGTCGGCGAGCCCGGCGCGCAGCAGCCTGTACGAGGACCTGATTCGGCAGCACGCGCAGCTGAACGGCGTCCGCACGGATCTCGTGCGGGCCGTCGTCCAGGTCGAATCGGGCTTCAACCCGCGGGCGCGCTCGCCGAAGGGCGCTCTCGGCCTGATGCAGCTGATGCCGGCCACGATCCGCGAGTTCAACGTACGCAACCCGTTCGATCCGGGCGACAACGTCCGCGCGGGCGTCGCCTACCTGCGGCAGCTGCTCGACCGGTACAACAACAACGAGCAGCTCGCCCTCGCCGCGTACAACGCCGGCCCGGGCGCGGTCGACAGCCACGGAGAAACGGTCCCGCCCTACCGTGAAACGAAGGAGTACGTCTACCGGATCAATCGGATGGCCGGCCGGCCGATTGAGATGCGCCACAACCGAATCTACAGAGTCACGGAGATCGTCGACGGCCGGACCGTCGTCCGCTATACGGACCAGAAGCCAACGTCGGGCGAGTACGAGCTGGTTCGACCTGGCGCCTGGGGAAAGTAACACCCCTCGGCCCGGAGCCCCGAGCCCCTCCTACGCTTCCGCCCGCTCCACCTCCACCAGATCGATCCTGTCGTAGAGCGGCCCCATCGCCTCGGTCGCGACCAGCACCTCGACGAGCACGACGACCGAGCAGACCGACGCGCCGAGGACGATCGCCGCGAGCCCGAGGACGCGCCGGAACGCGAACCAGACGATCCCGCCGGCGATTGCGCCGGGGGCGACGGCAATGGTCAGCAGCAGCATGACGCCCGCGAGCAGGATGAGGCGCTGGCCCATCGCGTCGAGGCCGCGCGGGCGCTCCGTTCCGAGCGGCACCCATGCCGGAAACATGAGCGCGGCGCCGTTCTGGATGACGAGGTGGGCGCCGACGAGCGCCGGTGTGAGCGCCGCGACGCCGGCCGCCACCGCCACGCGCAGCGCGAGGTCCTGAGCGCCGAACACCGGGGCCGACAGATAGAGCGCGAGCAGCGTCAGCCCCCACGAGATGGCGGTCAGCATCGCGAGCGGCCACATCATCTCGCCGAGCACCACGGCCGCCGGCCGCACGGGCCACGTGCGCAGGATCTCGAGATGCAGCAGGTCCTGACGGAGGTCGGTGCGCAGCATCTGGGGGCCGAGCACGATGCTGACCACGGCGCCAATCGACGCGAACATGCCAACGATCGCCGCGAGCCCGCGCGCGTGGCTGATGACGGCCGCGGACGCAGCAAAGGCCACGATCACGATGGCGACACGCATCACGACCGCGCGGTTGGTGGCCCGAACCGCCTGCGTGGCGCCCTTCCAGACGAACGCGCCCTCGGCGCGCCCGCCCGGGGCGAGGCTCCACGCGCGCAGCCGCTGCGCCGCTCCGCCCGCGCCGATGCCGGTCTTGCGCGTGCCGCGCTCGAAGTCGGAGGTGGCGACGTCCTCGAACGCCTCGTCGCTTTCCAGCACCCACGCGACGGCCGCCGCCAGCACGATCGCAGCGCCCGCGATCGCGGTGGCGAAGGCCGCGAACGATGAGGTCAGCGCCGGACGAAGGAGGGCCGCGAACGGCCAGAGCACGACCCGGGCCGGGCCAGCCTCGACCGCCTCGCCGACGCGCCGCATCACGTCCGCCGTTCCCGGGGCCGGGGCGTTCGCGAACGCCCGCACGACCGCCGCTCCCACGACCGCGAGCGCCGCCAGCATGGCGGCGACCGGAGCCCAGGCCACGAGCCGGGCGCGCCCGGAATCACGCGCGAAGAGACGCGCACGGGCCAGCGTGACGCCGGCGAAGTACACCTTCGCGGTCACCAGCAGCAGCCAGACGGCGATGCCGACGCGCAGGCGCAGCGCGACGGAGGTCGAGGGGTACACGAAGGACGCGATCACGCCGCCGAACAGGAGCGCGAGCTGCGATCGGATCAGCCGGTGGGCCAGGAGCGCACGCCGCGACACCGGCGCCGGAAAGAGGAACGACATCTCGGCCTGCGAGAACTCGAGCACGTTGCTGCTGAACGGCAGCAGCCACCCGAGCGCTGCGAGCGCCAGCAGGCCGAGCCCGCCGAATCCAAGCAGCATCGGCTGGTGCGCGGCGAGGAACGCGGCCGCCTGCTGCTGTCCGCCCGCGCCGGCGCGCCGGCGCGCCGCGCGGCTTCCCCGCAGGCGTGCGAAGAACGAGAAATACACGTACGCTGCGCCGACGACGGCGCCGATCAGGTACCGGGGCTCGCGCAGGCGCTTCAGCCGGACGCGAAGGCGGTTGCGCGTCGTGCAGCTCAGGATGTAGAGGCTCGCGCCGATCATCACCGGTTCCGCGCGTCAGCCCCGCACCGCGGTGTCGCGGCCGGTCACACGCAGGAAGATCTGCTCGAGGCTCGAGCCGGCGGCCGCGAGATCGGCGCGTGCGGCGAGCTCGGCGAACGTTCCGTCGGCGACGATCGCGCCGTGGTCCATGATGACCACCCGGGAGCAGATCTCCTCGACCAGGTGCAGCAGGTGCGACGAGACGACCACGCCGGCGCCGGCGCGCGCCCGGGCCACAATCGTCTCGCGCATGCGGCGGATGCCAATCGGATCCAGCCCCGTCAGCGGCTCGTCGAACAGCAGCGCCGAGGCGTCGCGGACCAGACCGCACGCGATGACGACCTTCTGCCGCATGCCGCGCGAGAGCTCGCCGGGCAGCAGCCGCTCGCGGCCCGTCAGCTCGAGCTCGTCCAGCAGCGCTTTCGCCCGGCTCTCGAAATCCCGGACGCCGTACAGCCGCGCGACCAGGCGCAGGTGCTCTTCCACCGTCAGGTATTCGAACAGATGCGGCTCGTCCGGCATGAACGCCAGCCGGCGCCTCGCCTCCAGCGGATCCTCGACGATGCCGTGGCCGTCGATGAGCACCTGTCCGGCCGTCGGCCGCAGGATGCCCGCGATGCACCGCAGTGTCGTCGTCTTGCCGGCGCCGTTCGGGCCGATGAGCCCGACGATCTCGCCGCGGCCGACCTCGAACGAGAGATCGCCGACCGCGGTGACGTCGCCGTAGGTCCGCCGGAGGTGTCGCACGGAGATCGTCATGGCTGTGGTACAATCAGGGGTTTTCGGAGGTAGCACACGACGTGGCCAAGCATGCATCCGCGCTGAAAGCGCACCGGCAGAGCCTCAGGCACCGCGAGCACAACCGGCAGTTCCGTTCGCGGCTGCGGACCGCGCTCAAGAGCATCCGCGCCGCCATCGACGCCAACGATCTCGCCGGCGCCAGGACCGCGCTGAAGCAGACCATCTCGCTCATCGACAAGATGGCGAGCAAGGGCATTATTCACCGCAACGCCGCCGGCCGGTACAAGTCCAGGATCTCGGCGCGCATGACGGCGAAGTCGAGCGCGGCGTAGGGGGCGCCTCACGCCCGGCTGAAGCCTCGCGCGCCGCCGGCGTCCCGCGTTCCGCCGGGGTCCCGCGCTCCCGCCCGCCTTCCCGCGCACAATTCGACGACCAGCCGTTCGAGCAAAATGCGGGGCTGGTCGCTCGAGCGGTTCGTCCGCTTCAGTTCGAGGTCGGTCCGGAACACCGCGTCGACGGAGGCCGCGAGCCGGCCGGGCGCCAGCTGCGGAAATTTCGTCCGCACCATCCATCCGATCTGGCCGAGCACCTGTTCGGGCGCGGCGCCGGCATCGAGGACGAGCGCGAGCTGCTTCAACGCCTCGGGCGCCGCACCGGCTTCGATCGCGTTGGTCATCGCCCAGTGGTCCTGCAGAGCGGCCGGCCCCGCCAGTTCCCGCGCATCGGCGATGGTGATCGTCTTCTGGCCCAGCGCGTAGAGCAGCAGCCGATCCACTTCGCTCCGCAGCCGCTTCACGTCGGCGCCCGCGCGCTGCGCGAGCAGGCGGGCGGCGGCCGGCTCGATCTGCGATCCCGCAGCCGCCACTCGCGACCTCACCCACTGCTCGGCATCCGCCTCGTCCTCGATCACCCCGCACTGGACGAGCGTCGCCTGCTTCGCGAGCATCTTGTACAGCCGGCTCCGCTTGTCCAGCGCGCCTGCGACGAGCACCAGCGTCGTCTGCGGCTCGGGCGACTTGAACAGGTCCTCGAGACGCTCGAGGGCGCGCGAGGCGGCGTCGCTCTCGCGCCTGGGGGCGAGCATGTTCTCGGCCTGGAGCACGACGACGACGCGCCGCGGCGCCATCATCGGAAGCGTTCGGGATGCGTCGATCAGCGTGTCGATGCCCGCGGCGAGGCGATCGCCGGTCGTGAAGTCGCCGGCGTGGATCCGCTCGACGTTGAACGCCCGCAGCCCTTCGTCCACCAGTTCCGCGAACTCGGCCGCGAGCGCCGACTTCTCGACCTCGTCGTCGCCCTGAACGAGGTACAGGGGGTCGGTCGCGCCCGCGCGAATCTGCTTCCGCACCGCCGCAGGGGTCGCTACAGACATGCGGCCGTCAGAACGCCTCCAGGATGGCGCTGACAATCGTGCGCGCGAACTCCGACGACACCCGGTCGAGCGCGTTGGCGTCCTGGCCGAGGAACGTGGAGATGTCGACCGCGCCGCTCTCGCTCGTGGGCGCGTCGTAGTCCTGCCTGAACATGAGGCTCGGGTTCTGCCAGAGCACCTTGTTCTCGTGCAGATCGCGCAGCGTGATGCTCGCCGTCATCGTGAGCGTGTACCGGCTCGCGATCTGCTGGGTCGTGAAACTCGACGGCGTGAGGGAAATCGACGAGATCTCGCCGATCAGCACGGCGTCGACCCCCGAATTCTGCGGCAGGACCTTGTACTTGCCGCGCCCGATGAATTCCTGGCGCACTTTCTCGGTCAGGACCGTCTCCGCGTTGAAGACCGTCGTCCGGTTGGTGAAGGTCGGGACGCCGATTGTGTTGATGTAGCTCGGCAGGAACGAGCCCCGTCCCGCCAGCGAATACCCGCACCCGGCGGCGCCGGTGCACGCAAGGCTGACTGCAAGCACCGCGACCGCCCTGCGCCGTGCACCCTTGGCCCTGAGCCCTCCAGTCCCCGGCCCCCGGCCCCGAGCCCCGGTCATGAGACCACCACCGAAACGAGCGGGCCCTTGCCGATGACGATCTTGCGGATGGTCTTCCCGGCGACGTGCTGCTGCACCGTGCCGTCGGCCAGCGCCCGGTCACGCAGCTCGTCCTCGGACGCGTCGGCGGGGACCGTGAGCCGCGCGCGCACCTTGCCGTTGATCTGGACCGGCACCACCACCGAGTCCGCCTTTGCCACCTCCGGATCGAATGTCGGCCAGCGGGCCGCGGCGAGCGATTCCGGGTGCCCGAGCATCTGCCACAGCTCCTCGGCGGTGTGCGGCGCGAACGGCGAGATCGTCATCACGAGCGCGTCGACGGCCTCGCGCACGGCGCCGATCGTCTGCGGCCGTTCGACGGTCCCCGCTGGCGCCTCGCCCCGGCTGCCCGGCGCGCCGTGAGCCGTGCCCTCGCTGAATGCATAGAGCTCGTTGACGAGCTCCATGAGAGACGACACGGCCGTGTTGAGGTGCATCCGCTCCTCGATGTCCACGGTCACGCGCCGGATCGTCTCGTGCGTCTTGCGGCGGAGGGCGCGCTCGGCGTCGTTCCACTCGTCTCCGCGTGCCGGCAGGCCTTCGCCGGCGACGGCCTCGCACCAGTGATCGACGATGCGCCAGACGCGGACGAGGAAGCGGAAGCTGCCCTCGAGGCCGGCGTCGCTCCACTCGACTTCCTTCTCGGGCGGCGCGACGAACATGACGTAGAGCCGCAGCGCATCGGCGCCGTACTTCCGCAGCATGTCGTCCGGATCGACGACGTTGCCCTTGGACTTGGACATGACGGCGCCGTTCTTGAGCACCATCCCCTGCGTGAGGAGGCGCCTGAACGGCTCGTCGAACCGGACGAAGCCGATGTCGCGAAGCACGCGCGTGAAGAAGCGCGAGTACAGCAGGTGCAGGATCGCGTGTTCGACGCCGCCGCTGTAGAAGTCGACCGGCATCCAGTACGCGGCCGACTCCGGCGCGAACGGGAGCTCGGCGTTCCTCGGGTCGCAGAAGCGCAGGAAGTACCACGAGGAGTCGACGAACGTGTCCATCGTGTCGGTCTCGCGGCGCGCCGGTCCGCCGCATTTCGGACACGTGGTGTTGACGAACTTCGCCGCCTGCGCCAGCGGCGAGTCGCCGCGCCCCGTGAACGTCGTCACCTCCGGCAGGGTGACCGGCAGCTGATCGTAGGGCACCGGCACGACGCCGTCCTTCGGGCAGTAGAGCATCGGGATCGGCGTGCCCCAGTACCGCTGGCGCGAGATGCCCCAATCCTTGAGGCGGTACTGGACAGCGGGGCCGCCGATGCCGCGCCGCTCGGCCTCTGCCGTCATCCGGCGGTTGGCCTCCTCCCACGGCAGACCGGTGAACTCGCCGGAGTTCACCAGGCGGCCCTCGCCGGCGTGCGCCTCCGTCATCGTCTCCGCCGAGAGCGGCGCATCGTCGGGCTGGACGACGATCGTGACCGGGAGATCGTACTTGCGGGCGAATTCGAAGTCGCGCTCGTCGTGGCCCGGGACGCCCATCACGGCGCCGGTGCCGTATTCGCCGAGCACGAAGTTGGCGATCCAGATCGGAACCGCGTTCCCGGTGAACGGATTGACCGCCTTCCGCCCCGTGTCGAAGCCTTCCTTCCCGGTCATCCGCGCGTCCCGGTCCTGCGTCCGGAACGCCTGCACCCTGGCGTGGAAGCCGGCCGGATCGGGCGAAGCCGTCGCGAACTCCCCGGCCAGCGGATGCTCGGGCGCGAGCACGATGAACGTGGCGCCGTAGATCGTATCGAGGCGGGTGGTGAACACCTCGACCGAGCCCTGCTCGGCGCCGACCAGCGGGAAGCGGACGCGCGCGCCCTCGGAGCGCCCGATCCAGTTCCGCTGCATGACGACGACCTTCTCGGGCCAGTCGGTCAGCGTGTCGAGCCCCTCCAGGAGCTGATCCGCGTACTCGGTGATCTTGAAGAACCACTGCTCGAGGTCGCGGGGGACAACGGTCGTCCCGCAGCGCCAGCAGGCGCCGTCCACGACCTGCTCGTTGGCGAGCACGGTCTGGCAGCTCGGACACCAGTTGACGGTGGAGCGCCTCCGGTACGCGAGCCCGCGCTCGTACATCTTCAGGAAGATCCACTGGTTGAACTTGTAGTACTCGGGCAGGCAGGTCGCGATCTCGCGCTCCCACGCGTAGCTGATGCCGAGGCGCTGGAGCTGCCCCTTCATGTGCGCGATGTTGTCGAGCGTCGATTTCTCCGGGTGCGTGCCGGTCTTGATGGCGGCGTTCTCGGCCGGCAGCCCGAACGCGTCCCAGCCGAACGGGTGGAGGACGTTGAAGCCCCGCATGCGCTTCATGCGCGCCATCACGTCGCCGATGATGTAGTTGCGCACGTGGCCGACGTGGGCGTGGCCGGACGGGTAGGCGAACATCTCCAGGCAGTAGAACTTCGGGCGCGCCGGGTCGGCCTCGACCTCGAACGCACGGGTCGAAGTCCAGTGCTCCTGCCATCTCTTGTCGAGTTGCTGCGGCTTGTACTCAGTCATGAACGGGATGGTTCATTTTACCCTCAGCGCCGCGCCGGCCCGGCCGACGCCCTGCACTCCTGCTGATCTCAAATCGTCCAGAAGGGCGCGATCGCGTTCCTGACGGCGACGGCTGCGGCACGCCCGCGCGCCGCGCCGAGGCCGCTCGCGGGCCAGTCGGGTGCGGCCAACGGTCCGGCGAGTGCTGCGACGGACGACTCGAGGGACGCGGCGAGCGCCTTCAGGTCGTAGCCGCCCTCGGTCACGAGCGCCATGCGTCCGCCGCAGCACTCCGCGGCGATGCCGCGGAGCGCAGCCGTCATTGCGCCGAACGCGGCCGTCGACAGGCGCATTCCCGCCAGCGGATCGCGCTCGTGCGCATCGAATCCGGCGGAAACCAGCAGCATGTCGGGCTGGAACTGCCGCAGCACCGGCAGGACGATCTCGTCGAACACGAGGTGATAGTCCTCGTCGACGGCTCCCGCCTCGAGCGGGACGTTGACCGTGAAGCCCGCACCCGCGCCCACGCCGACCTCATCGGCCGCGCCGGTCCCGGGATAGAACGGGTACTGGTGCGTCGACACGTAGAGCACGTGCGGATCGCCCTCGAACACGTGCTGCGTGCCGTTGCCGTGGTGCACGTCGAAATCGACGACTGCCACGCGCGCCGCGCCGAGCGCGCGGGCGTGCGCCGCCGCGACGGCGACGTTGTTGTACAGGCAGAATCCCATGGCGCGAGCGCGCTCGGCGTGGTGACCGGGCGGCCGGACCAGCGCGTACGCCATCGTGTGCGACCCGCCCATGACCCGCTCGACCGCGTCGACCGCCGCGCCCGCGGCGACGAGCGCCACCTCGTGAGACTCGGGCGACGTATAGGTATCCGCGTCGAGCGCCATCGACTTGCCGGCCGTCTCGGCGATGCGGCGCAGGTACTCCCGGTCGTGCACGCGCGCGAGCTGCTCGCGCGTCGCCACTCGCGGCGCGACGACCTCGCCGCCGCGGCCGCGCCACCGGGCGGCGACGACGTCCAGGACCTCGGCGCGCTCCGGGCGCTCCGGGTGGCCGGGCGGCGTCTGATGATCGGCGAAACGCTCCGAGGCAACGAGGATCAGCGACACGTCAGGACACCAGTTCGTGCGCGCGCGATTCGAGCGTCCGCAGCCGCGCCTCGAGCTCCCGGCGCGCCGCCTCGATCGCGTCGTCGTCGGCGTCGGGCGGCACCTCGATCGGCTCGCCGACGGCCAGCGCCACGGTCGCGAACGGCTTCGGGACCTGCGTGCGGTCCCAGCTGCGCACCGACCAGAACCGATCCGCCTCCATGTGGAACGGCACGACCGGGTTCCCCGTCGCCTTGGCGAGCCAGACGGCGCCCGGCTGCGCGACGCGGGCCGGACCGCGCGGGCCGTCCACCGTGAACCCGGCCGGCCGGCCGGCCTGCATCTCGCGCACGAGCTGCAGCAGCGCCTTGCGCGCGCCGCGCGACGTCGATCCGCGCGCGGTGCCGTATCCGCAGCGCTCGATGATGCCGGCGATCCACTCGCCGTCGAAGTTCTCGCTCGTGATCACGACGATCCCGCGGCGGCGGAAGTACCAGGTCGCCGGAAGGATCCGGCCGTGCCAGAACGCCATGATCGGCCGCCGGCCGCCCGCGCTCACGCCGTCGAGGTGCTCCATCCCCTCGACCCGCCAGCGCAGCGTGGATCCGAGGCACGCGATCATCCGGTATCCGATGATCGCGATGAGCGCGGCTTCGATCCGCTTCAGACGCGACGCGCGCCAGGCCGCTTCGCTCACATGCCGTCGTACTGCGGCCCGCCGCCGCCTTCCGGCGGCACCCAGGTGATCACCTGGTAGGGATCCATGATGTCGCAGGTCTTGCAGTGGACGCAGTTCGACGCGTTGATGTGCAGGCGTTTTTCCGCCGCCTCGGTCACCATCTCGTACACGTTCGCCGGACAGAAGCGCTGGCAGGGGTTGCCGTATTCCTCGACGCAGATGGTGTGGCAGACGTCGGTGTGCACGAGCAGGTGAACCGGCTGATCCTCGTCGTGCCGCGTGCCGGAGTAGTGCACGTTCGTCAGCTTGTCGAACGTGAGCTGGCGATCGGGCTTGATCAGGCCGGTTGCGCCCTCGGGCACGGCGCGGCCCCTTCGCCCGTAGTACTCGCCGAGCTTCTCCATCCGCTCGTAACCCGGGTCGGCTTCGATCGGCTTGAACCACCAGCCGCCGGTGACGAGCGACAGCCCCGAGTACATCAGGCCGGCGACCAGCCCGTATTCGAACGACTGGTGGACGTTCCGTACGGGATACAGCTCCCGCCTGATCGGCCCGTCGTTGACCTTCGCTTCGAACGCCTTCAGCCGCGCCGCGGAGGTGTCGCCGGCGCGAATCGCCTCGAAGGCGGTCTCGGCGGCGAGCATGCCCGACCGCATCGCCAGGTGGATGCCCTTCAGCCGCATCGAGTTCATGAATCCCGCCGCGTCGCCGACGAGGAGCGCGCCGTCCGCGTACGTGCGCGGAATCGCGTTCCACCCGCCCTCGGGCAGCGCCTTCGCGCCGTAGCGGATCATCTGGCCGCCTTCGAGCAGCCCCTTCACCAGCGGGTGCAGCTTGAAGTGGTTGAACGCCACGTGCGGATCGAACATCGGGTCTTTGTAATCGAGGCCCACGACGAAGCCGACCGACAGCTTGTTGTCCGGCATGGCGTAGATGAAGCCGCCGCCGAACTCCTCGAAGCGCAGCGGATAGCCCATCGTGTGGATCACCGTCCCGGCCGGCACGCGACCTGGCGGGATCTCCCACAGCTCCTTGATGCCGATCGCGAACAGCTGCGGCTGGCGTCCCCTGCCCAGCGGCAGCCGGCGCATCAGTTCCTTCGTCAGGTTGCCGCGGACGCCGTCGGCGAAGATGGTCACCTTCGCGCGGATGTCCACGCCAGGCTCGAACGTCGCCTTCTGCTCGCCGTGCTTGTCGATGCCGCGGTCGCCGGTCCGGACGCCGAGCACCGCGTCGCCGTCCATCAGGATGTCGGCGCCGGGAAAGCCGGTGAACAGATCGATCCCCTCGGCCTCGACCTGTCCGGCCAGCCATTTCGCGAACCGGTTCAGCGAGATGATGTAGTTGCCGTGATTGGCGAGCGGCGGAGGCGTGAACGGAAACCTGACCTTCCCGCCGCTGGTCAGGAAATAGACGCGGTCCTCGTGCACGGGCGTCGCCAGCGGGGCGCCCCTGGCTTCGAAGTCGGGAACGAGCTCGCGAAGCGCCGACGGATCGAGGACGGCGCCCGAGAGCATGTGCGCGCCGGCTTCGCGCGCCTTCTCGAGGACGGCAATCGCGAGCGGCTCGCCGCCGGCCTGCTTCTGCAGCTGCGCCAGCCGCAGCGCGGCCGACAGCCCGGCGGGCCCGCCGCCTGCGATGAGGACGTCAACTTCCAGGGTTTCGCGGTCCATCACTCCTCATCGACGGATCCCACAGAGAGGGCCCCCTCCTCTACTTCTGCAGTTCCGCCACGATCGCCGGAACGACCTCGAAGAGATCGCCGGCGATGCCGTAGTCGGCCACTTCGAAGATCGGCGCGTCGGCGTCCTTGTTGATCGCGACGATCGTGCGCGATCCCTTCATGCCGACAACGTGCTGGATGGCGCCGGAGATGCCGAGCGCGACGTACAGCTTCGGCGCCACCGTCTGACCGGAGCTGCCGATCTGGCGCTCCATCGGGAGCCACCCGGCGTCGCAGATCGGCCGCGAGGCCGCGAGCTCGGCGCCGAGCGCTTCGGCGAGCTTCCGGGCGACCGCAAGGTGCTCCTGTCCCTTGATGCCGCGGCCGACGGCGACGATCTTCTCGGCCTGCGAGAGGTCCACCGCCTGCTTCGCCTCCTGGAAGGGGGCTTCGGGCTTCTGGCGGATGGCCGACGCGTCGATCGACACCTCGAGCCCGCGGACCGGCGCGGGCGATGGGCCCCTGACGGCCTGGTCGGCGCGGAACGCGCCGATCTGGAAGGTGACGAAGTGCGGCGCCGGCCCCAGCGGCACGACGTCGGCCGTGAGCTTGCCCTGGAACATCGGCCTGACGAAGGCGGTCTCGCCGCCGACGGTCTTCGTGGCCGTCACGTCGGTGATGAGCGCGCGGTCCAGGCGCGCGGCGAGCTTGGGCGCGAAATCGCGCGTCTGATACGTGTGCGGCAGGACCACGACGGCTGGCGCGAGCCGGGCGATCGCCTGCTGCAGCGCCGCTGTGTAGCCGTCGGGCGTGTACGGCTCGAGCGCCGCGTTGTCGATCGTCACCACTTCCTTCACCTGCGCCGCCGCGAGCTCCGCGGCGACGCCGCCGACGTTCGCGCCCGCCAGCGCGACGACGACGTCGCCGCCGGCCGCGAGCTGCTGCGCGCCCGCGATCGACTCCCAGGACGCGCGATTGAGCCTGCCGTTCCGCTGTTCAGCAATGACGAGAATCATTCGTTACTCTCTCGCGGGGCCCCACCCCCGCTCGCAGCCGTCGCTCACGCTCCGGATCCTGCCGAGGGCCTGGCCGCTCAGATCGCCCGCGCGTCGTCGCGCAGCCGGCGGACGAGCTCCTTCGCGGCCTCGGACGGCGAGCCGGCGATCATCTGCGTCTTCTTGCCCTTCTCGGGCACGTAGAGGCTGACGATCTTCTGGCGCGCGGCGGCGCCCGCCGGTGCGGCGGCCTTGCGGATCTCCTTCTTCTTGGCCGCCATGATGCCCTTCAGCGTCGCGTAGCGCAGCTGGTTGATGCCGCTCTGGATGGTCAGGACGGCCGGCAGCGGCATCGACATCCACTGGAACCACCCGCCCTCGAGCTCGCGCTTCACGCGCAGCGCGCCCGATTCGGCGTTGACTTCCATGATGATCGTCGCGTGCGGCAGGCCGAGCCGCTCCGCCAGGATCACGCCGGTCTGCGCGAAGCCCTGGTCGTCCGACTGCAGGCCGGTCAGGACGAGATCGAACGACTCATCCTTCATCGCCGAGGCCAGCGCCTCGGCGAGCACGAACGCGTCGGCGCCCGCGAACGACTCGTCTTCGACGTGGATGGCGCGGTCGGCGCCGCGCGCCAGTGCTTCACGAATGACCTGCGCGACGCGCGCCGGGCCGGCGGAACAGACGACGACTTCTCCGCCGTGCTTCTCCTTGAGCCGGAGCCCCTCCTCGAGCGCGTAGGCGTCCGGCTCGTTCATCTCGAAGCTGGCGTCCTGCTCGCGGATCCACGTCTTGGCGTCGTTGAGGCGGGGCTGCCACTCGCGGGTGGGCACCTGCTTGATACAGACGGCGATCTTCACGGCGGATATCCATTCTGGCAGCCGGGACGGTCCGAAGACCGTCCCCTGCCGGGAGCGTCCCCTACTGAGCTTCGTAGCGCTTGAACAGCAGCGCCGCGTTCGTGCCGCCAAAGCCGAACGAGTTCGACAGCGCGTAGCGGATCGGCATCGCCCGCGCGGCGTTCGGCACGTAGTCGAGGTCGCATTCCTCGTCCGGCTGATCGAGGTTGATCGTCGGAGGCGCCACCTGGCGGTGCACGGCCAGCACGGTGATGCCGGCCTCGAGGCCGCCGGCCGCGCCGAGCAGATGGCCGGTCATCGACTTGGTGGACGACACCGCGATCCGCGTCGCGTGCTCGCCGAAGCTGCGATGAATGGCGATGGTCTCGACCCGATCGCCGTGCGGCGTCGACGTTCCGTGCGCGTTGATGTAGTCGACGTCCGCCGGCGTCACGCCCGCGCTGGCGATCGCGCGGTTCATGACCCGGAAGGGGCCGTCGCCGTCCTCCGAGGGCGCCGTGATGTGGTAGGCGTCAGCCGTCATCCCGTACCCGACGACTTCCGCATAGATGCGCGCACCGCGGCGCTCCGCCATCTCGTACTCCTCGAGGATGACGACGCCCGCGCCCTCGCCGACGACGAATCCATCGCGATCCTTGTCGAAGGGACGGCTGGCGCGCTCCGGGTCGTCGTTGCGCGTCGAGAGCGCGCGCAGGGCCCCGAAGCCGCCGACGCCCATCGGCGTGATGGCCGCCTCCGACCCGCCGGCGATCATGACGTCGGCATCGCCGCGCCGGATGATCTCGTAGGCGTCGCCGATGGCGTGGGCCGAGGCCGAGCAGGCGGTACAGGTGGCCGAGTTCGGCCCCTTGGCGCCGAACCGGATCGACACCTGTCCGGCGGCCAGGTTGATGATGGCCGACGGGATGAAGAACGGCGAGATCTTGCGCGGCCCGCCCTCGAGCAGGGCCTTGTGCTCGCGCTCGATCGTCGTGAAACCGCCGATCCCCGACGCGATGAAGACGCCGGCCTGCGGGGCGAGCTCCGGCGTGATCGCCAGCCCCGCATCGTCCATCGCGAACTGCGACGCCGCGATCGCGTACTGGATGAAGACGTCCATCTTCTTGACGTCCTTCTTCTCCAGGAAGCGCAGGGGATCGAACCCCTTCACTTCGCTCGCGATCCGCGTCGCGAACTGCGACGCATCGAACTTCGTAATGGGCCCGATGCCGCTCCGGCCGGCGCACAGCGCCCGCCAGTTGGCCTCCGTGCCGATTCCGAGCGACGACACCAGCCCGACGCCCGTGACGACGACTCGCCTGTTGCGCATGCCTCTCCGATGGTCTCCGTTGTCCTGAGGAGCCGGCCCGCAGGCTACTTCTTCGTCTTGGCGTGCGCCTCGATGTACTCGACCGCCTCTTTCACGCGGGTGATCTTCTCGGCGTCGTCGTCTGGAATCTCGATGCCGAACTCCTCCTCGAACGCCATCACCAGTTCGACGGTGTCGAGGGAGTCGGCGCCGAGGTCGTCGACGAACGATGCATCGGGCGTGACCTCCTCTTCGTCGACCCCGAGCTGCTCCACGATGATGCTCTTGACCTTGTCGGCTACCGCCATTCCATCCTCCTGAACGAAATCGTGAATCCGGTCATTGGGGCATCTGGTGATCTGGTCGTTGATGGGGTCGTGCGGATATCGGCGCCCAATCGTCAAGTCACCAGATGACCAGATGCCCGAATTCACCGCTACATGTACATCCCGCCGTTGACGGCCAGCACGTGACCAGTAATATACGCCGCCTCGTCGGACGCAAGGAAGCACACCGCGGCAGCGACGTCGTCCGGCGTCCCGAGACGACCGAGCGGGATCAGCGACGCCCAGTCGCCGTGCGCCTTTTCGCTGATCGCCCGCGTCATGTCGGTGTCGATCATGCCCGGCGCCACGACGTTGACCGTGATCCCGCGCGAGGCCACCTCGCGCGCGAGCGACTTGGCGAAGCCGATCAGGCCCGCCTTCGACGCGGCGTAATTCGCCTGTCCCGCATTCCCCGTCTGCCCCACCACGGAGCCGATCGCGATGACGCGGCCGCCGCGCTGCCGCAGCATCGGGCGCATCGCCGCCTGCGCGAGCGTGAAGGCGGCGGTCAGGTTCGTCGCCAGAACGAGGTCCCAGTCGTCGCGCTTCATGCGCATCAGCAGCTGGTCACGTGCAATGCCCGCGTTGCTGACGACGATGTCCAGCCGTCCGTGGCGCTCGACGACGCCGGCAGGCAGCGCCTCGAGCGCGTCGCGATCGGTGACGTCCACGCCGATCGCCTCCGCGCGTCCCCCCGCCGCCGCGATGCGGGCCGCGGTCTCCTCGGCGTTGGTACCGCGCGCCGCCGCAATCACCGTCGCGCCCTGGACCGCCAGCCGCTCGGCAATCGCGCGCCCGATGCCTCGCGACGCACCCGTCACGAGCGCCACTTTTCCGGTGAGCTCGAACATGTGAAGTCGTATCAGCGCGCGATCAGGGGCTCCAGGGCCGCCAGATCGTCAGGGGTGCCGAAGCTCAGGACCGTCGCCTCGCGGTGGATCTTGCGGACCAGTCCGCTCAAGACCGTGCCCGGGCCTACCTCAACATACGTTGTGACGCCTTCCGACGCAAGGCGCTCGACGACCGCCTGCCAGAGGACCGGCGCCGACACCTGTGCGACGAGCGCTTCGATGGCCCCGGCGGCGTCGGTCCGCGGCCGGGCGTCGACGTTCACGACAACGGGGACGCGCGGCGTCGCCGTGGCCAGCGCCCGGAGCTCGGGCGCCAGGCGCTCCTGGGCCGGCCGCATCAGCGCGCAGTGGAACGGGGCGCTCACCGGCAGCGGCAGGACCCGCCTGGCACCGAGCGCCCTGGCGCGTTCGCCGGCCCGCGCCACGGCATCTTTCGATCCGGCGATCACAATCTGGCCGGCGCCGTTCAGGTTCGCGGGGCCGACGACTTCGCCCTGCGCCGCCTCCTCGCACGCCTGCGCCACGACGGCTGCATCGAGGCCGAGGATCGCCGCCATGGCGCCGGTCCCGACCGGCACGGCCTCCTGCATGTAGCGGCCGCGCCGCCGCACGATCCGCAGCGCATCGGCGAAGGCGAACGTGCCGGCGGCGACGTTGGCCGAGTACTCGCCGAGACTGTGCCCGGCGACCAGCGCCGGCTCGAGGCCACGCGAGGCGAGCAGGCGGTACGCCGCAATGCTGACCGCCAGGATGGCCGGCTGCGCGTTCTCCGTCAGCGTCAGCCGCTCGTCCGGCCCATCGAAAATGACGCGGCTCAACGGCTCGCCGAGCGCGGCGTCCGCCTCGGCGAAGGTGTCGCGGCAGATGGGAAACGCATCGGCGAGCGCCTTGCCCATCCCGACTCGCTGCGATCCCTGTCCTGGAAAGATGAATGCCAGCATGGTCACGCCGGCTCGGCGGCCGCGATCTCCTGCTCGACGCGCTCGACGAAGCGGCTGGCGGCGAACCGGTACGCCATCGCGACGGCGTTCCGCACGGCCTTCGCGCTCGAGCGTCCGTGGCCGACGATCGCGACGCCGGCCACTCCGACGAGCGGCGCGCCGCCGTACTCGGAGTAATCCACGCGGCGCCGGAAGTGGCGCAGCGCGCGGCGCGTCAGCAGCGATCCGACGCGCATCGTGAACGTGCTCGACAGCTCCTCGCGCAGCAGCGACTCGACGACGTCCACGAGCCCTTCGCTGATCTTCAGCGCCACGTTGCCGGTGAAGCCGTCGCAGACGATCACATCGGCGTCGCCGTTGTAGACGTCGCGCGCCTCGACGTTGCCGATGAACGCGAGCGGCGAGGCTTTCAGCAGCTGGTGCGCCTCGCGCGTCAGCTCGTTCCCCTTCGTCTCTTCCTGGCCGATGGAGAGCAGGCCGACGCGCGGGGACGGCACTCCGAACACCAGCCGGGAGTAGACGCTGCCCATCACGGCGAACTGCAGCAGGTGCTGGGGCCGGCACTCGACGCTCGCGCCGACGTCGAGCAGCACGGCGGGACGGCGGCGGGTCGGGACGGCGGCGGCGAGCGCCGGTCGATCCACGCCTGGCAGCATGCCGAAGGCGGCGTGCGCCGCCATGACCGTCGCGCCGGTGTGGCCGGCGCTGAACAGCGCCTCGGCCCCGCCGCGCGCGACGAGGCCGGCGGCCACGCGAATCGACGCGTGCGGCTTGCGCCGGAGCGCCAAAGACGGCGCCTCCGCCATCAGCACCACGTCAGGCGCCTCGACGATGCGGACACGGCTGCGGTCGACGTCGGGATATCGGGCGAGCTCGCCTTCGAGCGTCGCCGTCGGGCCGACCAGCGTCACGCCGAGGTCGAAATGGCGCGCCGCGGCCAGCGCGCCGTCAACGACCGGGCGCGGCCCCTCGTCGCCGCCCATGGCATCGACCGCGATGCGGACCATTCGGCGGCGCGCTATTCTTCTTCGACGGCGCGGGCCTGCCGGCCCCGGTAGTACCCGCAGTTCGGGCAGATGCGGTGCGGCGGCTTCGGCTCGTGGCAGTGCGGGCACTCGCTGAGGCCGACGCCGCTGAGCGCGTCGTGCGTCCGCCGCTTGGCGGTCCGCGTCTTGGAATGACGTCGTTTTGGATTCGGCATGGGTCGTCAGTGTCCTTTGCGGGGCGACTGTTCCTTCAAGGCCTCGAGCGCCGCGAGCCGCGGATCCTGCCACTCGCGCCGGCAGTCGCACGATCCGCGATTGAGGTTCGTGCCGCACACGGGGCACAGCCCGTGACAGGCCTCGCTGCAGAGCGGCTTCATCGGCAGCGACAGCAGGAACTGTTCCCGCATCAGCTGACCGAGATCGATCGTCTCGTCTTCGTAGAACGCGTCCGACAGGTCGTCGTCCTGGAGCTCCCGTTCGCCGGCGCCGGCATTGGCCGTCTGCGGATGGTACCGCAGGTCGAACGAAGCATCGACCGGCCGGACGAACGGCTCGAGGCATCGGCTGCACGTCAGCTCCAGCGTGGTCGTCACGCGGCCGACCAGCCGGTACTGGTCCTTGTCCTTGTGCAGGTCGAAGACCAGCGACACGGGCGCGGCGACCGTGAACGTCTCGCGATCCCCGGCGAACGCCTCGGGCGCGTACGCTTTCTCGTAGTGCTCATGCGCCGTCCTGATGCGGGAAAGATCGAGAAACATGAACCTCTCAATATACCATAGGGATGTGAAACCGCCCTCGACTTCGACCCCCGTCCCCTTCGCCCGTTTCCTCGCCTTTTGCGCGGCGGCAGCCCTGCTCGCGGCGTGCGGCAGCCCGGCCGCGCCGCCGCCGAAGGCGGCGCCCGGTTCGGGCGACGCGGCGTTCACGGAGCTGGCACACCGGGTGATCGCCGACCACCTGCGGCGCAACCCGAGCTTCGCCACGGCGCTCGGCGTCCACGACTACGACAGCGACCTCGAGGACTCGAGCCAGGCGGCCATCGCGGCCGAGTCGCAGTCGTTCAAGGACTTCCGCAGCCAGGTGGCGGCCGTCGACCCGGCCACGCTGACGCCCGCAGTCGATCTCGATCGCGAGCAGCTGCTGCGCGCGCTCGACGCCGGCATCCTCGCCGACGACGTCATCCGGATGTGGGCGAAGAACCCGGACACGTACAGCGGGGGAATCACGAACGCCGCCTACGTGATCATGAAGCGCTCGTACGCGCCGCCCGCAGACCGGCTGAAGGCGCTCGTCGCGCGCGAGCGCAAGATGCCTGGCGCGCTCGCCGAGGCGCGGCGCAATCTCGACAACCCGCCCCGAATCTACACCGAGATCGCGATCGAGCAGATCGACGGGAACATCGGCTTCTTCCGCAACGACGTGCCGGCGGCGTTCAAGGACGTCACCGACCCGCGGCTCCGCTCCGACTTCGCGGCGAGCAACAAGGCCGTCGTCGACGCGCTCGCCGATTACAAGACGTATCTCCAGAAGACCCTGCTCCCGAAGTCGAACGGCAGCTTCGCCATCGGCGCGGACACGTACGGCAAGGCGCTCGAGGCGAACGAGATGATCGACCTGCCGCTCGATCGGCTGCTGGCCATCGCCGAAGCGGATCGGCAGAAGAACGAGACGGCGTTCCAGGAGACCGCCAAAACAATCGATCCCGGGAAAACGGCCGATGCGGTCCTGGCGTCGCTCCAGAAGGACCACCCGAAGGCGGGCGATCTGCTGAAGGTGACGCAGAACACGCTCGACTCGCTCCGCCAGTTCATCGTCGATCACCACATCGTGACCATCCCGCCGTCGCCGCCGGCCAGGGTCGAGGAAACGCCGCCGTTCATGCGGTCCACGACGTCGGCGTCGATGGACACGCCAGGCCCGTTCGAAAAGGGGCCGCTCGAGGCGTTCTACAACATGACGCTGCCCGACCCGCGCTGGAAGGCGGCCGAGCAGGCCGATTTCATGAGGCAGTGGTACGACGCGGCCATCGCGAACGTCTCGGTCCACGAGGTCTATCCCGGGCACTACCTGCAGTTCCTGTACGCGAAGAGCTTCCCGTCCGAGATACGTAAGGTGTACGGCGCCAACACGAACGTCGAGGGGTGGGCCCACTACTGCGAGCAGATGATGCTCGACGAGGGCTTCCACGCGGGCGAGCCGAAGTACCGGCTGGCGCAACTGCAGGACGCGCTGCTGCGCGACGTCCGGTTCATCGTCGGGATCAGGCTGCACACGCAGGGGATGACGGTCGACGAGGCGACGAAGCTGTTCGAGACCGAAGGCCACCAGCCGCACCCGGTGGCGGTGTCGGAAGCCAAGCGCGGCACGGCCGATCCGCTCTACGGCTACTACACGATGGGCAAGCTGATGATCCTGAAGCTGCGAGACGACTACAAGGCGAAGCAGGGCGCCGCGTACACGCTCCAGGGCTTCCACGACGCGTTCATCAGGCTGGGGCCGCTGCCGCTGCCGCTGATTCGCAAGGCGATGCTGGGGGAAGGGGACACGGGCAGTCTCTTCTAATCACCACAAGGACACAAAGGATACAAGGGGCCACGACCGCAGGACCTGCGCCGACGAGGACTCGTCGCCGGACACTGGGTGGGGGCTGTTCGCGGACAGGACCGCCCAAAGTCAATCGTCGAAACGCACTGTCAGTCAATCGCCCACGGCTTCGGGATGAACAGCTGCTCGAACAGCCGGATGGCGTAGCGATCGGTCATCCCGGCGAGGAAGTCGCGGACGGCGGCGTCGAGCCCCTCTTCTTCCACCGTGCGCGCGTCCAGGAACTCGTCCGGCCGATCCCGGAGCTTCCCCCACAGCCCGCTCAGGACGTCGGACGCCTTGCGGAACTCCGCCGTAGCGGTCTCGTTCTCGTACACCGCGTGGAACAGGTAGCTGCGCAGCGCGAGCACCGCGGTGAGCACCGGCTGGCTCATGCGGATCTCCGTGAGTCCCCCGGCGAGCGTCTCGGTGACCACGTCCTTCACCATTGCCCCGATCCGGGCGGACGAGGAGCCGCCGAGGACGCGGATCGCATCGGCGGGAAGATCGTCGGTCGTCAGCAGCTCGGCCCGGATCGCGTCGTCGATGTCGTGGTTCACGTAGGCGATGAGATCCGCCACCCGCATGATCTGCCCCTCGATCGTGCTCGCGCGCAGGTGCGGGGGCATGCCGACCGGCGCGCCCGACTTCCCCTTCGAGTGCTTCGCGATGCCGTCACGGACCTCCCAGGTGAGGTTCAGGCCGCGGCCGTCGTTCTCGAGGCGATCGACGATTCGCAGGCTCTGCTCGTAGTGGTTGAATCCCCCCGGCATGAGCTGATGGATGACGCGCTCGCCGGCGTGGCCGAAGGGCGTGTGTCCGAGGTCGTGGCCGAGCGCGATGGCCTCGGTCAGCTCTTCGTGCAGGCGCAGGACCTTCGCGATGGTCCGCGCGATCTGCGACACCTCGAGCGTGTGCGTGAGGCGCGTGCGATAGTGGTCGCCGCGCGGCGCCAGGAACACCTGCGTCTTGTGCTTCAGGCGGCGGAACGCCTTGCAGTGGACGATGCGGTCGCGGTCGCGCTGGAACGCCGGCCGGACGTCGTCTTCCCGTTCGGGCCGGAGGCGTCCGCGGGACTCCGCGCTCCTGGCAGCCTGCGGCGCGAGGATGTCGCGCTCGCGCTGTTCGAGCTGTTCGCGGATGGTCACGTCGTGATGTCGGAGAGAAAGCTCGTGCCGTGCGCCAGACGGCCGACCCCGAACAGCTCCGCGAGCGTCTGGCCGAGGTCCGCGAACGTCCGGCGCGTGCCGATGTCGGCGCCGGTGCGGACGCGGGCGCCGGTCGCGAGCACCGGCACGTACTCGCGCGAATGATCCGTGCTCGGCGTCGTCGGGTCGTTGCCGTGATCGGCCGTCACGACCAGCAGGTCGTCGGCACGGAGCCGCGTCAGGACGCCCGCGAGCCGCTCGTCGAACCGCTCGAGATTCATCGCGTAGCCTGCCACGTCGTTGCGATGGCCGAACTGCGTGTCGAAGTCCACGAGATTCACGAAGATGAGCCCGCAATCGACCGACGACATCCGCTCCTCGAGCCGGGTCATGCCCTCGGCGTCGCTCACCGTATGAACTGGATCGGTAATGCCGCGCGCGGCGAACAGGTCCTCTATCTTGCCGATCGCGACGACCGGCAGGCCGGCCGCCTTCACCCGGTCGAGCAGCG
Organism: Betaproteobacteria bacterium; assembly: GCA_050257855.1. Taxonomy (GTDB): domain Bacteria; phylum Acidobacteriota; class Vicinamibacteria; order Vicinamibacterales; family CAVVIG01; genus JBLMXQ01. The sequence goes on from JBLMXQ010000080.1 coordinate 78,783, forward strand.
TTTCGCCCGAGGGCGGCAGCGCGTAGTCGCGGCGGCTGGCCGTCCGCTTGAACCGGCCGGGCGTCCCGACGAACGGCCGCGCGATGACACGGCCGACGCCGAGCCCCTCGCCGACCAGCTCGTACGCGATCTCGCACGCACGATAGAGCTCCGGCACGGGAACGACGTCCTCGTGCGCGGCGATCTGGAAAACGCTGTCGGCGGAGGTGTAGACGATGAGCGCGCCCGTCCGCAGGTGCTCGGGTCCGAGTTCCTCGATGATCGCCGTTCCCGATGCCGCCTTGTTGCCGATCACGCCGCGCCCGGTGCGGCGTGCGAACTCGCCAATCACATCGGCGGCGAAGCCGTGCGGAAACACCGGAAACGGACGATCGAGCACGATGCCCATCATCTCCCAGTGTCCCGTGACCGAGTCCTTCCCTGCCGAGGCCTCCGCCATGCGGCCGAAGGCCGCGCCCGGGGCGGCCGGCGGCGGATCGCCGCCGATGGCGGCCACGCGCGCAAGGCCGAGCGAGCGCAGGGTCGGCACCCGGAGCGCCACGCGCCGGGCGATGTTGCCGAGCGTATCGCTGCCGCGATCGCCGTACGCGTCGGCATCGGGCAATTCGCCGGCGCCGACGCTGTCGAGGACGATGACAATCGCGCGCGCGAAGGACCTCGCCACCACGCGGCTACTGGTGGGAGAAGTAGTTGGAAACCGGCCGGGGCGTCTTGATGGCCGCGATCGCGTGCTTGAAAATCATGTGATCCGCGCCGGCGTGATCCACGACGACGGCGAAACGGTCGAAGTTCTTGATGCGGCCTTCGATCTCCGTGCCGTCCATCATCCGCAGGGTGATGATGAGCTTCTCGCGCCTGACGTAATTGAGGAAGACATCCTGGATATTGGCCGTCTTGGATTCGGACGCAGGGGCCATCAGCGAGCGATCTCCTCGAGCCGCTGGTCGACGAAACGGTTCACGGCTTCGATCGTCGTCAGCGACTCGCCGGGACCGTCGAACCAGACTAGATTAGGCTCTTTACGGAACCAGATCAACTGCCGGCGGGCGTAGCGCCGGTTCTCCTGCGCAATGAGCGCGCGCGTCGACGCCTCGTCGCGCAGGCCCCTCAGGTGCTCGAGCGCCTGGCGGTAGACGAGGCCGCCGAAGGGGCGGGCCCGCTCGGGGACCCCACGCGCGAGCAGCGCGCGGATTTCGTCGAGCAGACCACGCGCGAACTGTTCGTCCACGCGGCGCGTCACCCGCTCCGAAATGAGGGCGGCGGGCAGGCGGAGCCCGATCGGCAGGACCTCCATGCCGGGAATCGGCGACACCGTGTCCGCGAAGTGCAGCGTCAGCGGACGGCCGGTCAGGAAGAACACCTCGAGCGCGCGCACGATGCGCTTGAGATCGCGCGGCTGGGCTCGCGCGGCCGACGGCGGATCGACTCTCGCGAGCATGCGGTGCAGGAAGGGCACGCCGCGGCGGGCTGCAATGGCCTCGAGGCGCGCGCGCAGCGCCGGATCGGCCGACGGCCCGGGAAACAGCCCGCGCGTCAGCGCGCGGTAGTAGAAGCCGGTGCCGCCCGCGAGAATCGGAAGCCGGCCGCGCGCGTGAATGTCCCGGATGACGGCGGCCGCGTCGCGTGCGTAGCGCGCGGCGGTGTACTCGTCGGCCGGATCGACGACGTCGATCAGGTGGTGCGGGATGCCGCAACGTGCGGCGGGCGCCAGCTTGTCGGTGCCGATGTCGAAGCCGCGGTAGACGGCGGTCGAATCGCAGTTGATGATTTCGCCGCCATACCGCCCGGCGAGCGCGAGCGCGAGGGCGCTCTTGCCGGTGGCGGTCGGCCCGAGCACGGCGAGGACCAGGCGGGACATCTGCTGAAAGCTGTCGGCTATCGGCTGTCGGCTATCGGCTCGGCTGTCGGCGATCAGCTGTCGGCTGTCGGCTATCGCCATCGGCTGTCGGCTGTCAGCTGTCCGCTATCGGCTGTCCGCTATCGGCTTCGAAGGAAGACGTAGACGATGAATGCCAGCAGCAGGATGACGAGGCCGAGTTGCTGCGGGCGCGTGAGCATCGGCTACTGCGGCTGCTCGTTGTAGTAGAACGTGACGGTGAAGAACGCCTTCTCCGACGGATACTCCGGCGGGAGCGGCTGCGTCGGGTTGGACGAAACGAGCGCGCCGAACGCCGCGTTGTTGAACGCATCCACCGGACAGGGCCCGACGACCGCCAGGTCGCTGATCGAGCCGTCCTTGTGCACGTTGAACGTGATCACGACGTGCCCCTTCATCGACATCGCCGCGTACGGGATGAACCAGTTGCGCCGGATCTGCGCGACGAAGCGCCGGATCCAGGGGCCGAACTCGACGCCCTTCGTGTCGAACTGAATCGCGGGGCCGAACTCGCCGCCGCCGGTCGCATTGTCGAACTGCTCGTGCTGCACGTAGCGCTGCAGGTTCTTCAGCGCGTCGCCGAGGGCTCCGCCCGCCGTCGCCGCCCGTCCGCTCGCGCCGTTCTGCGGCGCAGCCGGCTGACGCAGGTTCGGAATCTGCAGGCCGGAGCTCGAGTCTGGAATCCTGGGCGAGGTATCCCCCGGCGGCGCCGCGCGCGCGTTCCGGGCAACCTGGCCCGCCGACGGCTCGGGCTGCGGTCCCTGTCCGCGCGGCTTCGCCTGCTGTTGCGCCTCGACGCGCTCGGGCGAGTTGCCGCGCGAGAACGGCATCCTGTTCTCGGGCTTCGGCGCGCGTTCGACGGTCCGCGCCTGCCGGTCCTTGTCGGAGTTTTCGGCGTGCACCGGGGGCTTCAGCGCGGGGATGTCGACGCGCGGCTGCACGAACACGAACCGCGCCGCCTGCTGCTGGCGCTGCTGCTGCAGGGCCAGCAGGCGGGCGCGCCTGGCGGCTGCGTTCTCCTCGAACAGCTTCGGCGACAGCAGGAGGACGATGATCATCGCCAGGTGGACGATGATCGAAATCAGGATGCCTTCGCGCCACGAGATGGCCCGGCCGACCGGCGCGATATCCGGACGGTAGTCCTCGAAATCGAAATACATCAGGAACTTACAGCGATTATATCAACGCCGGTGTTCAGGCTGGGCGGGCATCTCTCGAGTGTACAAGCTCGGCCGGACGCGGCGACAGTAAAAGAATGTCGCGGCCGGCCCTGCCCCACAATTGTCACATGTTCAGGGGGTCCGGCGCGCCGTGTACAACACGACGATGCCGAAGGTCAACGTCACCGCCGCGACCTGGTCGAATCCGGCCGCGGCGAGCATCGCGGCGAATTCCCCTGGCGCCGAAAACGCGGTGACCGACGCCGGCAGGTAGCCGTATGCCGCCTGGTGCCGCGAGACGATCCGGCCGATCCGGGGCAACAGGCGATTGAAATACCAGAGGTAGAGGGGCTGCACGATCGGAGCGGTCGGAATCGCGAATTCGAGGATCGCGAGGCGTCCGCCCGGCTTCAGGACGCGGCGGATTTCGCCCAGGGCCTCGCGGGGACTCTCGACGTTCCGGATGCCGAACGCGATCGTGACCGCGTCGACCGACCGATCCGCCGCCGGGATGCACGACGCGTCGCCGCGGACGAGCGCGATCGTGTCGGCGAGCTGCCGGCGCCGCAGCTTCTCGCGGCCGACGTTCAGCATGGCGCCCGCGAAGTCGAGGCCGACGACGCGCGCGGCGGGAGGACGCGCGGTCCTCGCCGCGATGGCGAGGTCGGCCGTGCCGGTGCACAGGTCGAGGACGTGTTCCCGTCCGGTCAGCCGCAGGGACCTGATGGCCCTGGCGCGCCACCGGCGATCGATCCCGGCGCTCAGCAGATGGTTGAGGAAGTCGTAGTGCCCGGCAATCGCATCGAACATGCCCGCAATGCGATCCGGGGCCTTCGAAACATCGGTCACGCGCCGCCCCCGGCACGGCCGGTCCAGGGCGGATAGAGATCGTGCTCGAACCCGAGCGCCGACACGATTTTTCCCGCGATGAAGTCGGCGAGATCGTCGAGCGACTTCGGCAGCTGGTAGAAGGCCGGCATGGCCGGCAGCAGAGTCGCGCCGGCCTCGGCGCAGAGCACCATGTTCCTGAGCTGCGGCAGGCTCATCGGGGTCTCGCGCGGAACGATGACGAGCGGCCGGCGCTCCTTGAGCATGACATCGGCTGCGCGCTCGACGAGGCTGCGCGACAGGCCGTGCGCAACGGCCGCCAGCGTCTTCATCGAGCACGGCACGATGGCCATGCCGCGGCAACCGTGGCTGCCGCTGGCCAGCGTCGCGCCGAGATCGCGGTTGCTGTGCAGCGTGATGGTGCCGCGCTCGACCTCGGATCCGTACTTCTCCACGAGGAACGGCGCGAGGCGCTCGACCGCGGCCGCCTCGCCGAGCTCGTCGCGGAGCAGGCGCCGGCCGTAGTCGGAGACGATCAGCTCGACGTGCACGCCGCGCGCGAGCAGCGCCGCCAGCGTGCGGACGGCGTACAGCGCGCCGCTCGCGCCGGTGATCCCGATGGCAATCGACGGCCGAGGGTCAGCCGGCATAGACGGCCGCACCGAGCACGACCAGATACAGGATGCCGACGTAGCCGTTCATGTCGAACGCGCGCCTGACCTGCGAGAGATCGTCGGCGCGCACGAGCGACTGCTCGTAGGCGAGGAGCGCCGCGATGACCGCGACCCCGACCTCGTAGAAGCGCGGCAGCGGCGTCACCCACGGCAGCGCCGCCAGGCAGGCGATCGCGACCACGTGCATGGCGCGCGAGATGGCCAGCGACGCGGCCACGCCGAACCGGACCGGAATCGAGCGGAGCCCGTGCGCGCGGTCGAATTCGAGATCCTGACAGGCGTACAGCACGTCGAAGCCGCCAACCCATGTGCCGATCGCGAGCGCCAGCAGCCACGGCTCCCACCCGCCCCGTCCGCCGGCGGCGAGCCAGCCTCCAACCGGCGCGACGGCCATCGACAGGGCGAGGAACAGCTGCGTCCAGGTGGTGAACCGCTTGGCGAGCGAGTACCAGAAGACGATCGCGAGGGCGACCGGCGACAGCGCGAAGCAGATCGGGTTCAGGCGCCAGGCCGCAATCACGAACAGCGCCGACGCAGCGACGACGAAACCGACCGCTTCGCGGACCGACATCGCCCCGCGCGGCAATTCGCGGCCGGCGGTGCGCGGGTTGAGCGCGTCCCAGCGGGCATCGACCAGGCGGTTGAAACCCATGGCCGCGCTTCGCGCCGCGACCATGGCCGCCAGAATCCACCCCACCGTCGCCCACGTCAGCGGCACGTGCCGCGCGGCCAGCAGCGCTCCGGCGAGCGCGAACGGCAGGGCGAACACCGAGTGGCTGAAGCGGACGAACGACAGATAGGTCGACAGCCGCTTGTACATTCTCTAAGCCACCCACCTGACCTGCTCGGGCTGGATTCCCGTCATCAGGTATTCTTCCACATCGGCCGTTCCGGGAGGAACGGCGACAGCGATGAGCCGCGCCACCTTGCCCGGCTCGATCGTGCCGTACTCGCCGCCGAATCCCAGCCCGCGGGCGCCCTCGGCCGTGGCGCTCGCCAGCAGCCACGAAGCGGGCACCGACGGGGCGAGCGCGCGCAACGCGGCGAGCTCCGCGAACACGTTCAGGTCCGGCGCGCTCGCCAGGCTGTCGGTTCCGACCGCCACGCGCACGCCGGCGCCGTAGAAGCGCTCGATCGGCGGCACGCCCGCCCCGGTGTGCCCGTTGCTGCGGGGACAGGTCACCAGCGTGACGCCACGGGCCGCGAGGCGCGCGAGGTCGTCGGCGGTCATCTGCACACCGTGAACCGCCAGCATCCGCGAGTCCAGGAATCCGCTTTCGTCCAGATACCGCACCGGGCTGACCCCCGGCGCCGCGAATGCCGGATCCCACGCGCCGAGATCTTCGAGCAGTGCGCGCCACGCGCCGCCGGCCGTCCGGATGAACTCGACCTCCTCGACCGACTCGGACAGGTGCACGCTGCCCGGTGCGCCCGGATGGCGATCGATGGCGCGCCGGATGGCGCGGAACAGGCCCGGCGCCACCGAGTACGGGGCGTGCGCCGCGAGGCTCGCGCGCACGCGCCCGCTCGGCGGCAGCCGCGCGATCTGCTCGCAGGCCTCCTCGACGATCGCATCGGGCTCCCGTGCGCTGAATCGGATCAGCTCGTAGAACACCACGCCGGCAAGCGGGCTCGCCGCGAGCGGCTCGAACGTCACCAGCGTATTGGAGATGTCGCCGACCAGCGCCGTGCCGCACCTGACCGCTTCGTCGATGCCGTTGGCGACCGCCTCCACGATCGCAGGCGCTCGCGGGTCCGGCGCCCGGCGCCGCGCCGTCAGCACGCCGCGAACCCACGTGACGAACGCCGCGGCCGGCGGGATTTCGTCGCGCAGGTACGACAGCTCGAGGTGCGTGTGCGCGTTGACCAGGCCGGGCAGGACGGCGACGTGACCGAGGTCGGCGTCCTGGATGGACGGGTTCGGGACGGCCTCGAGGCCGTCCCCTACCGCGGCGATGCGGCCGCGGTCCACGACGATCCAGCCGTCCCGGATCGGCGGCCCGCTGATCGGGAGGATCCAGGCAGCGTGATAGCGAATCAATGCTCGATGACGCGAAGCTGCTTGCCGGCGCGGCTGCGCGCCGGGTAGTTCGCGAGCTCCTCCGGCACGGACGTGTCTCCCGGGTCGCGCGCCGTGGCGAGCTCCAGCATCCGGGGCACCTCCCGCTGGCGACAGAAGGGGTCGCCGAGGATCTCGTAGTGCATGTTCCGGCGCTTCGGGATGAAGCCGGCATCCTCGATGTTCCGCACGATCTCCAGCTCGTCCATGCAGTACGCCGCGCCCGCCGCCCGCACGACGTTTTCCTCGATCATGACGCTGCCCATGTCGTTGGCGCCGTACGCCAGCGAGAGCTGCCCTACCTTCCCGCCCTGCGTCACCCAGGACGCCTGCAGGCTGTCGAAGTTGTCGAGCACGATGCGCGCCGTGGCGAGCGTCCGCAGGTACTCTAGGCCGGTCGCCTCCCGGCCGGCGAGCTCGGTGTGGTCCGGCTGGTAGCTCCAGGCGATGAATGCGGTGAAGCCGCCGGTCTCGTCCTGCAGATCGCGCAGGCGCAGCATGTGCTCGATCCGCTCCTCGTCGGTCTCCACGGTGCCGTACATCATCGTCGCCGTCGTGCGGAGACCCGCCCGGTGCGCGTGGCGCATAACGTCGAGCCATTCGTCGGCCGTGGCCTTGCCGTAGCAGTGCAGCAGCTTGCGGACGCGATCGACGAGAATCTCGGCGCCGCCGCCGGGCACGCTGTCCATGCCGGCCGCCATCAGGCGCTGGAGCACCTCCGGAACGGCCAGCTGCGAGAGTCTGGACAGATGGATGACCTCGGGCGGCGAGAGCGCGTGCAGCTTGAACGTCGGGTAGCGTTCCTTGATCGCCCGGAAGAGATCCTCGTACCAGGTCAGCGGCAGGTCGGGATTGTGTCCCCCCTGCAGCAGCAGCTGTACGCCGCCGACGGCAATCGTCTCGTCGATCTTCCGGAACAGCTCGTCGAACCCGAGGACGTAGCCTTCCGGCGAGCCGACCGGCCGGTAGAAGGCGCAGAACCGGCACTTCGCGACGCAGACGTTGGTGTAGTTGACGTTGCGGTCGATGATGTACGTGACGATGCGCTCCGGATGCCTGCGCGCGCGGATGCCGTCGGCGAGCCGGCCGAGGAGCGGTGTCGGCGCGTCGCGGTACAGCGTCAGCGCTTCGCCCCGCGTGACGCGCCCGCCCGCCTCCACTTTCCGCACAATCAGGTCAATCGTCATGGCACCCTGCGAGCACCGCCTTGCGCAGCTCAGTAGAACCTGAGCGGAGCCGCGGCCGGGACAACACCCGCCTCGGCGGCGTACCGGTAGAACAGGTCGAGCGCGGCCCGCTCGTCGTCGCCGAGATAGTACTTGATATTATCCCGGAGATACCGCGCGGCTACCGCCTGCCGCGCCGCATCGTCCGGGTAGTACGAGGCGGCGATCTCATCGGGCCTCGCTACGCCGAGGTCTCTCGTCCGCTGCAGCGCCTGCACGTGATCGTCGGACAGCGCGTGCGGCCGCCCGGCCCAGAACGCATACACGAACGGCAGGCCCGTCATCCGGAGCCACGCCTCCCCGAGATCGATCTTCTCCACGCAGACGGTCCGTTCCGGCGTGTCCGGATCCGCCTGGACCCGGATGCCGCCGTCGATGAACAGCGCCCTGTCGCCGATGATCAGCGCCGCGTCGGCGCGCGCGAGCATCGCTCCAAGGTCTGGCCCCAGCGGCTCGAACGCGGGCGCGATCCTGAACAGCCGGGCGCACAGGACCCGGGTCAGCGCGACCGAGGCCCGCGAGCTCGTGTCGAGCGCTATCGATCGGACGTCCGACATTGGCCGCGTCGTGAAGAGAGCGACCGACTTCACGGCGCCGCTCGAGGCGATCGCGAGTCCGGGCACGATGCGGTAGTCGCCACGCAGGTACTCGATCGACGGGATCAGACCGACATCGGTCGCCTGTTCGTGAAGCAGCGCGGCGCAGCGCGACGGCAGGTCGAAACGGACCTCGAAGCGCGGATCGCGGTCGAGCCCGTAGACGAGCGGACGCGCGTTGAGGTATCCGACCGCCCCGACCCGTACGCGGGATGCCCGGCTCACCGTGGCATTCCGCCGCGCGCCGGCTCGAGCGCCTCGAAGCGTCCGTTCCGCTCGACCGGCTCCTGTCCCGCAGCGAAGATATTGCGGCGGATCTCCTCGAGCGGGGCGCGCCTCCGTCCGAGCGAGGTGTCCTCCTCGGGCGAGACGCCGTCGACGTCGTCGGCGCCGACGGTGAGCGCGACCTGCGCGAGCTTCGGACCGTAGAGCGACCAGTCCACCTGAATCGACGCCACGTTGTCGACGATCAGCCGCGCCAGCGCGACGCGCTTGACGTCGTCGTAGCCGGTGGTCGGCACGGCCGGGTTGACCCGGCGCGGCAGCGGCCCGAAGGCACGGATGACCGCGACGTCCCGCTGCAGCGCCGCCACGCGCTTGAAGAGCACGGGCGCGTCGGCCGACGGCATCTGGTCGACCGTCAGGCGGGCGAGCGCCAGCCCGGCGATGTTGACTTCCTCGATCGACTGCCTGGCGTCCTGCAGACGATCGACCGGCGCCTCGGCGACGAGCTCGAGGCCGGCGCTGCGCAGCTCTTCGAGCAGGCCACGCAGCGTGAGGCGCTCGCGCGCGGCCACGTGCTCGAGGTCGGCGAGCGAGAAACCGGAGACCGGGACGCCGCCGGCGCGCGCGGCAACCGCGCGCACGCGGTCCATGGCGGCCGTGCCGCTCGCGGGAACGCCGACAATCCGGATTTCGCCGGCCGCCGCCGGCCACACGAGCGGCGCGTGCTCGTCAACGTCGACATCGGCGACGCGGACGAACGTCGTCCGGTTGCCGTGGCGCTCCCGGCGAAGCTCGTCGGCACGCAGACCGAGGGCGATGATGTCGTGGAAGGCGGAGAGCTCGGCGATCTCGGCGTCGGTGAGAGGCATGGAAACCAATCACCGATCTTATCAAAGTACAACGGACACAAAGGGTACAAAGGACACAAGGGCGCAGCGGGAGCCCGCGTCCTTTGTTCCCTTCCGTGACCTTGTCGTCTACGGTACGACGACGAGATGATCCTCGACTCGCGTGACGCCCGGGGCCGCCCAGGCGGCGCGCTCGGCTTCGTCGCGCTCGATCAGCGAGTGGACGGTGCCGCGCAGCACGACGGTGCCGTCGTGGGTCTCCACTTTCACGCGCTCGGCATCCACTTCGGCGCTGCGCTTGAACGCGTTCTCGATCTTGGCCCTGACGTCGCCCGGCGCGACGTGCGGCTTGACGACAATCGAGTTGTTCACGCCCTTGACGCCGTACAGATGCTGGACGGCCCGGTCGGCGGCGGCTTTCTGGTACTGCCACGCCACCGTCCCGTTGAGCGTCACCCAGCCGTTGCGGACCGTCGCCTTCACGGACCCGTCCGGAATGGCGCTGTCCCACTCGAGCGCGTTCGCGACCGCCTGCGCGATGGCAGGATCGGCGCGGGCTGTCTTCTCGTCCGGCGCGACCGTGAGATCGTTGGCCACCGCACGGACGCCGAACACGTGCCGCGTCGTGCGCTCGGCCAGCCATTTCTCGCGAAGCGTCCCCACCTCGCCGCGCAGCGTCACGACGCCGTCGTCAACCGAGACGCCGACGTCGGCTGCGTCGACGCCCGGCTCCCATTCGAGCGCCTGAAGCACCTCCTCCTGGAGCTGCCTGTCGGTCCTCATGACGCATCTCCTTTCCACGTCGCCACGCCGCCGAAACTTCGTCGGGCGCCAGGGCTGTCACCGGCTTTCCGGCGCGGGACACACCTCGATAGCACCCGTTTCCGCGTCGCGAGAACGCGCACTGACGTGCGATGCAAGAGTCCTGCTGACGACTACGACAACGACGGCCCGAATGCCAGACCGATTACGACCGCGATTGCCGTGGCGAGCACCCATCCCAGCACGCAGACGGCGACCGCTCGCGACGTGGAGGTGTAGTCCAGTGCCTGACGGACGGCGACGATCGTCGCGGCGATCATCCAGACCGACGTGATGACGAACGTGGGAATGGCGGCCCCGGGGAGGATGGCGAACACTCGAAGGAGCCCGGGCGTGGCCGCGAAGCCGAGCGTGCGCAGCAGTTCCCCGACGTCGGCTCTCGTCTGGGCCTCCGGCAGGAGGCGCGAACCGATCTCGAACGTCAGCAGCGCCCACGCGGCCCATGCCAGCAGCGACAGCGTGCAGATGAACGCGACGTTGGCGACGCTGACGCCGCCCAGGTTTCCTGAACCGAAACCAGCGGCGAGACTCGACAGGAGCACGACCGCGAGCGCCTGCCCCGTTGCGCCGCGATCCGCCTCCACCTCTTCGTAGATGGCGGTGTCGAGCGCGGCTGCGCCGATGAGCCGTTGCAGGAAGCTGTTGGTGGACGTGGTTGTGGTCGCCATGTCGGTCTCCATGCAAGCAGCTTGCTAGCCCGGCGGCATCGAAATCCGGATATCTTCGGGCCGGAAAGGGACTGGACGTACGGAAAGCCGGCGGCCGGAGCAGCGGCGGCAGGCACCCCGGGGCGCTCAGCGGCTCAGCTTCGCGACAATCTCGAGCGCGCGGCGTCCGGCCGCTTCGGTCGTCACGACGCGTTCCGGCCACTTGCGCGTGTAACCCTCGGAGGCCCACGGACGCGTCGCGTCGATCCCCATCTTGCCGCCGTATGCGGGCAGATCCGCGGCGTCGTCGAGGTCGTCGACCGGCCCGCGCACGATTTCGACGTCGCGAATTGGGTCCGTGTGCGTGCCGACGATCCACGCGACCTGGCTCAGGTCGTGGACGTCCACGTCACGGTCGACGACGACGATCGTTTTCGAGAACATCAGCTGCCCGAGGCCCCAGAACGCGTTCATGATCTTGCGCGCGTGCCCCGGATACCGCTTGTCGATCGATACGATGACGAGATTGTGAAAGATTCCCTCGGCCGGGAAGTGCATGTCGACGATTTCCGGCAGCGTCTTCCGGAGCATGGGGAGGAAGATGCGCTCGCTCGCGAGCCCGAGGTAGTAGTCCTCCTGCGGTGGCACGCCGACGACGGTCGTCAGGTAGACAGGCCGCGTGCGATGCGTGATGCACGTGAGATGGAAGACGGGAAAATCGTCCGGCTGCGAGTAAAGGCCGGTGTGATCGCCGAAGGGGCCCTCCCGCCGGCGCTCGCCGGGCTCGACATAGCCTTCCAGCACGATCTGCGAGCTCGCAGGCACCTCGAGATCGATCGTGACGCATTTGACGAGCTCGATGCGTCGGCGCGCGAGGAAGCCGGCGAGCAGGAGTTCGTCGACGCCCTCTGGCATCGGCGCCGTCGCGCAATACGGGAGCACCGGCTCGGGGCCGAGCGCGACGGCCACCTCGAGCCGCCGGCCGAGGCGTTCGGCGACGCGATGATGCTGCGCGCCGCCCTTGTGCCGCTGCCAGTGCATGCCGGTCGTGCGGCCGTCGAACACCTGCATGCGGTAGGTGCCGACGTTGCGGCCGCCGGTCTCCGGGTCCCTGGTGAAGACGATCGGGAACGTGACGTAGCGGCCGCCATCCCCGGGCCAGCACCTGAGGATGGGCAGGTCGTCGAGCAGCCCGTCGCGGCGCACGATCTCCTGGCACGGCGCGTCCTTGACGGTCTTCGGCATCAGGTCACGCAGACGGCCGACCATCGGGAGCATCCTGATCGCGTCCATGATGCCTTCGGGCATCTGGGGCGTCATCAGCTCGTCGATCTCGCCGGCCAGGTCGTCCAGCCGCTTGACGCCGAGCGCGAGGCACATGCGCTCGGTCGACCCGTACAGGTTGCTGGCGACCGGAATATCGAAGCCGGTCGGCTTCTCGAAGAGCAATGCCGGCCCTCCGCCCGGGAGCTTGCACACTCGATCCGTGACCGCTGCAATCTCCAGTTCGGGACTCACCGGGTCGGCAACGCGCGCCAGCAGTTCCCGCGCGTCGAGGTCAGCAAGGAATGCGTTGAGGTCGGCGTACATAAGGACGCTAGTACATCACGGAAACCGCGAAGTCACGAAGATCACGAAGGCGGGTCGAAGCGCCGGCGCGCGGTGCCAGCGGCGAGGCGCTTCCACACGCGCGCCAGCCATCTGCCCTTCGTGGCTACCGTCTTGCGGATGCGGCCATCTTCTCGGTGATCTCGGTCGCCAGCGCCAGCGCGCGACGGCCGTCCTCGCCCGTCACCGCGGGCGCCCGCCGCGTCCTGGCCGCCTCCACGAAATCGGCCAGCTCCCGCCTGAGCGGCTCCTCGCTGGCGACCGGTACGTCTCCGCCTTCGATGGACGGCATCGGGCCACTCCCCTTCACCAGCCGCCAGACCTCGAGCTTCTGGGCCGCGTAGTCGATGGAAAGGTATGCCATCGGCTGGAAGAACCGGATCTTCCGGACCCGATCGCGGCTGATCCGGCTCGCGGTGACGTTGGCGATGCAGCCGTTGGCGAACCGGAGCCGGGCGTTGGCGATGTCGACCCGGCCGGTCAGCACCGGCACGCCGACCGCCTCGATCGACTCGACGTCGGCCTTCACGAGCGACAGGACGACATCGAGGTCGTGAATCATCAGGTCGAACACGACGTCGATGTCGAGGCTGCGTTCGGGGAAGGTGCCGAGCCGGTGGACCTCGATGAAGCGCGGATCGGTCAGGAGCGCTCGCGCAGCCTCCACCGCCGGATTGAAGCGCTCGGTGTGTCCGACCGCCAGCGGCACGCCGGCGCGGGCGGCGGCAGCGATCACGCGATCGGCTTCCACGACGGTCCGCGCCATCGGCTTCTCGATGAGCACCGCGGCGCCGGCCTCGATGAACGGCAGCGCGATGTCGGCGTGCTGCTGCGTGGGCACGGCGAGGGTGACCGCATCGACCTCGCCGACGACCTCGCGATAGTCGGTCAGCGCGCGCGTCCCGCACGCCGTCGCAACCTCCGCGGCGCGCGCGGCGTTGGTGTCCACGACGGCGACCAGCTGCGCGCCGGCGAGCGAAGCCAGGATGCGCGCGTGGTTCCGGCCGTGGTGCCCGACGCCGACGACCGCGGTGCGCACGGCGGCCATGACGGGCTACGCCCGGGGCCGCCCGACGATGGCGATGCCCGCCTCGTCGGCCGCCTCGACGACGGCGTCGCCGTCGATCATGAGCGTCCTGCCGGCGTCGACGGAGAGCGCGTCCGCGCCGGCCGCTTTCATCGCCTCGATCGTCGCCACGCCGACGACAGGCACGTCGAACCGCATGTCCTGGTTCGGCTTCGCCACCTTGACGATCCGCACCCCGGCGCCGGCCAGCTGGCCGGCGCGCGCGATGACGGCGTCGGTCCCTTCCATCGCTTCGACGGCCACGACGGCGCGCGACTTGACCGCGATCGTCTGGCCGATGTCCAGCCCCGCGATCGCGTCCGCTACGCCGTAGCCGAACTCGAGGTCCCCGCGCGGCTCGTCGCCGGGCGCGCGCCGCGTCAGCACGCCCTCGCGCGCCAGGAGCGGCGCGAGGAACACCGTCGAGTCGACGAGCTCGATACCGTGGTCGCGCAGCACGTCGGCGATGCCCGAGATCAGCGCGTCGGTGTTCTTCGCCTTCAGCCGGGTGAGGACGCCGAGCAGGGTCAGGTCGGGCACGATGTCGGCGAACAGCTTCGTGTGCCTGACCTGTCCGGCCATGACGGCCTGCGACGCGCCGGCCCGATTCAGGATCTTGATGCACCTGCCGAGCTGGCCGAGGGACACCCAGTGCACCGGCGCCGCCGGTGGCCGCGCCGCCGCGTCCGCCAGATCCGGAAACGCCTCTTCTTTGATGGCGATGATGGTGACGTCGTGCCCCGCGCGGCGCGCGGCGTCGAGGACGAGGAAGGGGAACCGGCCGTTGCCGGCAATCAACCCGAGACGCATGACGAGCGGCCGATCATTCCTCGGCCAGCACCTCTTCCGCGCGGCGGCTGGGCCGGCGGAGGATGACACCGCGTTGCGACGACCGGATGAAGTCGATCAGGTACTGCACCTCGGCGCACTGGAGCGACCGGTCGTCCTGGATGTGCTGGAGCGCGCTCGTGGTGTTCAGCTTCGACTGGAGCAGGTACCGGAACGACCGTTTCAGCTTGGCGACGACGTCGGGTGGAAAGCGGCGGCGGACGAGCCCGATCGTGTTCAGGCCGAAGATGCGCGCCGGACGGCTGCCGACGGTCCGCGCGAAAGGCAGCGCGTCCTTGGTCACGACCGAGTAGCCGCCGATGAATGCATGGCGGCCGACCCGGCAGAACTGGTGCACGCCGGAGCCGGCGCTGATGTTCGCGAAGTCCTCGACGGTCACGTGCCCGCCGAGCGTCGCCATGTTGCCGAAAATCGTATCGTTGCCGACGTGGCAGTCGTGCGCCACGTGGACGTACGCCATGAAGACGTTCCGGTCGCCGATGCTCGTGATGCCGCCGCCGCCGCGCGTGCCGCGGTGGATCGTCACGAACTCGCGGACGATGTTGTTCCGGCCGATGACGAGCCGCGTCTCCTCGCCTCTGAACTTGAGATCCTGCGGCACGAGCCCGACCGACGCGAACGGGTAGATTTCGGTCCGCTCTCCGATCTCGGTCCAGCCGTCGACGACCGACGAGGCGCCAATCCGGCAGTGGCACCCGATGCTCACGTGCTCGCCGATCGTCACGTGCGGGCCGATGGTCGTACCCTCGCCAATCCGCGCGGCGGGGTGGACGTTGGCGGTCGGATGGATATCGGTGCGATCCGGATCGAGCCCGAGGAGCAGCTCCGCCTCCGCGACGACGTGCTCGCCGACATAGGCCGTGGCCTTCGCGCGCGCGAGCGAGGCGCGGCGCCGGCCGAGCGCAATCTCGAGCCGCAGCCGATCACCCGGCACGACCTGCCGGCGGAACTTCGCGTCGTTCACGCCGCGCAGGTAGACGCGGGCGTTGGGCGGGGCCTCTTCGCGATGCAGGAGCAGGATGGCGGCCACCTGCGCCAGCGCCTCGAGCATGAGGACCGCCGGCAGCAGGGGCGCCCCGGGGAAATGACCCTGGAAGAACTCTTCGTTGACGGTGACGTTCTTGACTGCCACGAGGCGCCGCCCCGCGTCGTGCTCCGTGATGGCGTCGACGAGCAGCGAGGGGTAGCGGTAGCAGAGCCGATCGAGCAGGATCGGGATGTTCGGCAACGCAGTTACGGCTTGCCGTCCGTCTTCGCTGTGGCCGCGTCGAGCTTCTTGACCGCCTCCATCGTCAGGTCGATGCCGGGCTCGTGCCAGATGACGCCAGCGTCGGCGACGCTCAGGAGCAGCTGCAGCCCCTTCTCCTTCGAGAGCGCCTCGAGGACCGGGAACAGCTTCTTCTGGAAGCTCTGTTGCAGCTCCTGCTGCAGCTCGTTGACCTCGGCCTGCGCGTCCTGCTGGAAGCGCTGCGCCTCGACCTGCTCCCGCTCGATCTCCTTCTCGAGCTGCGTGCGCGCGGCGTCGTTCATCATGCTGCCGCCGGTCTGCAGCTTCTGCTGGTTCGCCTGAATCTCCTTCTGCTTCTCGGCGGCTTCCGCCTGCTTCTTCTGAATCAGCGCCTGCACCCTGCCCGACGACGCCTTGCCCTCGGCCGACAGGCTCGCGATCTGCTGCAGGTTGACGATCGCGATCTTCGCGCCCTGCGGAAACGGCGCCGGCGGCTGCGGCGCGGGCGCGGGTGTCGGCGAGGGTGGCGGAGTCTGCACGGGCGCCGGCTTGGCCTGGGCAAACGCGGGGCCGGCGCTCAGGGCGAACGCGAGCGTCGCGGCGAGGGCGAAACCTTTCATTACGCTGTGTCCTTTCGTAAGCACACGTATAAGCCGTTCATTCTATACCAACTCAGCCGAACGGCAGGGCTCAGAAGGTGGATCCGACGGCGAAGCGAAACGAGAACGCCTTCTGCGGCAGCAGCGAGTTGTCGAGCACGCCCGACCGCTGCGGGTTGTACGCGAAGATGAGCCGGAACGGCACGTTCAGAACCGGCATGAAGAACCGGATTTCCGCGCCGGTGGAGGTCTTGAAGTCCTGCCACGTGAAGTTGCCGCCGCGCTTGATTACGGTCGCAATCGTGCCGCCCGTGGGCACGAACGCCGGCGGCGGCACGAGCGTCGGGCCCGGCTGGACCTGGCCCGCGTCGTAGAACAGGATCAGCCGTACCGGCCCTGCGATCGCGATCATCTCCTCGAGGTTGAACAGCAGGCTCTTGTTGCCGCCGAGCACCAGGCCGGTGGCCGGGTCCTGCGGTCCGATCGTGCGGATGTCGAAGCCGCGCACGCTGTACTCCCCGCCGAGGAACAGCTTCTCGAAGATCGGGAGGTCCTTCGATCCGGTGAAGGCATGGATGTAGGCGTACTGGGCGCGCGTGCCGAGCGTCAGGCGGTTGCTCTGCTTCCAGTACCAGACGCCTTCGAGGAGCGGCTTGTAGAAGTTCGTGTTGCCGCCCAGGCCGGCCAGGTCGATCGACGCCGTGTAGCGGTGGCCCGCGGTCGGGAAGATCGGGCTGTCCACCGTGTTCTGCACGAGGCTCGGCACCACCTTGCTGATGATCCGTTCGCCGTTCTCCCCGATGAGCAGCGAGTCGCGCAGGTACGGGTTCGCCGCGAGGACCGCCGGGTTGGTATAGGCGGTGTTCAGGTCCGTGACCCGCGTCCGCTCGTAGCTGTAGTTCAGGAACATCCGCGTGAAGTCGCCGGTCGGGAACCCGAACGTCAGGACGCCGCCCGACGACTTCTGCGTGAACTGGCCGATGTAGCGGATGTCGGTCCTGAAGACGTTCACGCCGCCGGTGATGTTGCGCTCGAACAGGAACGGTTCGGTGAACGACACCTGGTAGTTCTGCGCGCGCGAGCCGGCCTGCAGCGAGACCGTCAGGTTCTCGCCGCGGCCGAGGAAGTTGGCCGTCTGGAACGAGAGCTGGCCGAAGAAGCCCTCGAACTGCGATACGCCGGCGCCGAAGGTGAGCTGGTTGCGGTTCTGCTCCTCCAGCTTCAGCTTCACGTCCACCTTGTTGTCCGTGTTCGGCGTCTTCTGGACGTCGACGTCCTTCGCGCCCTCGAGCGGCTTGAAGTACCCGAGCTGGTTCAGGCGCTTGATGCTGTACTTGAGCGCCTCCGTGTTGAAGACGCCGTCTTCGAAGAGGCGCAGCTCCCGCCGGATCACGTTGTCGTGCGTGCTCGTGTTGCCGACGAACGTGATGCGGTTGACGAAGTACTGCTTCCCCTCCTGCATCTGCATCGTCACGTCGACGATGGGCGGGCCGGTCTCCTCCGGCTTCGAAGCGTCGGCCTGAATCGCGGCCGGCGCCTCCGGCTCGTTCGGATTCGGTTCGTCGCGCGGCTTGAGATCCGGGTAGCCGGTGAACTCGAAGTACCCGCCCGAGCCGTACACCTCCCGCGCCTTGTCGAGCCCCTTCCTGATGCTCTTCTCGCTGTAATAGTCGCCCGGCTTCAGCTTGAACATCGGCCGGAGCACGTCGCTCTTGACGACCTTGTTGCCGGCAAAGGTGAACTCGCCGACCTTGTAGCGGCGCCCTTCGGTGACCGGGATGCGCAGCTCCACCCAGCGCGTCTTCTTGTCTGAGGACTCGCTGAGGTACTTCAGCTCGGGCGCGCCGATGACCGCCTTGATGTACCCGTGGTCGCGGTAGTACTCCGCGACCTTCTCGGCATCCTCGTCGAACTTCGCTTCCTCGTACGTGCCGCGGCCGGTGATGAAGGAGAGAAACCACTGCTCCTTGTTCTGCTTCATCTGGCGCTTGAGCGCGCCGTCGCCGATGGCCTTGTTGCCGACGAATTCGATGCGCCGGATCTTGACCTTGGGCCCCTCGTCGAGGTGGAAGGTGAGGTGCACCAGCTTGGGCCCGCCGGGCATCTCCTTGATCTCGTGCGTGACCTGCGCGAACTGGAACCCTTTCTCCTTCATCATGTCGCGTACGATCCCCTCGACCTTGCGCACGAGGCCGGGATCAATGAAGGAGTCGAGGCGGATCGTCGCGTTCGCTTCCTTGAGCTTGTCCTCGATCTTCGACGTCTCGATCTTCTTGCTGCCGACGTAGTCGACGATCTTGACGCGCTGCCGCTCCTCCATGTTGTAGGTGACCATCTTGCCGATCACGCCGTTGGAGAAGTGGTAGTCCTCGACGTCCACCCACAGGTTGTCGAGGAAGTTCGTGTTCCACAGCCGGTGGAAGTCCGCGAGAATCGTCTTCTCGGTGTCCGCGTTGTAGGGCACCCACACGCCCTCGGAAGGGCGGCTCGGTTTGAGCTGGATGTAATACAGGTAGGTCTGCGGCTCGATCACCGACTGCCCGCCCTGGGCCTGGAAGCAGGGGGCGATCGTGTAGACGACCGGGCCCGAACCCTCCGGCGGCAGCGCGCGCGGCGGCGGCACCAGCTGCCCGCACTGGGTGACCGCTCCCGGCTGCGCGGCCGGCGCCGGCTGTCCGGCGGGCGACGGTGAGGCCGGCTCCTGGGCGGCTGCTGCCGACGAGAGCGCCGTCAGGATGACGGCGCAGAGCGGCAACGCGCGGAAACGCTTGATCATGCAGAAGAATCCAACGGCGGACGGCGGCCTGAACTCTTTATCTTACTGGATCTTAGACGCGGCTGGGAGTGGTTCGGCCGGCCTCGCGCGCCCATCGCGGCTTCCTCATGAGTGCAGAACGACGACCGTGAAGGTGACCGGCCCGCTGAGCTTGCCCGCGTCGTACACCTGCAGGCAGAAACTGCCTGCGATCGTGGCGGTGCCCGTCAGCTGGGGCGTATCGCCGGGGCCTGTAATCGTGCGGTTGGCGACCGAGCAGGACCCGTTGTTCAGCGTACCGAGGGCGAGGCCGAGCTGAGCGGTCGGCTCGACGCTCGTCAGCGTGATGTCCAGCCCGCCGACCTCGGAGACCGTGAACGGCATGGTGTTCACGCCGGTCACGATGACCGTGCCCGTGAACGTCTCGGTTTTCGTGGGGGTCGCGGGGGTCGGCGCCGCCGGAGCGACCGGATCGCTGCAGGCCGCAGCCCCCAGAGCGATCGTCCCCGCCACGGCCGCCGCCGCCATCCATTTCGTCATCGACATCTGGAATCAGCCAATCTACTAAGACGCTGCCGCCGGGCGGACGGCCGTCCCCCGGCGGTGTCAGGCAGGATGTCAGGCGAGCTTGCGCCCGGCCTCGACCTCGCCGGCCGGCCGGTACGCGAGCTGACCGGCCTCGAGGTAGACCTCGATGTCGCCGCCGCGGAGGTGCCCGCGGATCAGTTCCTCCGAGAGCGGATCCTCGACGTAGCGCTGGATCGCGCGGCGCAGCGGGCGCGCGCCGTACGAGCGGTCCTTGCACGTCACTTCGATGATCCAGTCGATGACCTCCGGCGTGAGGGCGATCTTCAGCCTGCGATCGACCAGGTTGGCGTTGAGCTGCGCGACGAGCAGCCCCATGATCCGCCGCAGGTCGTCGTCGGTCAGCGCCTCGAAGACGATGATCTCGTCGATGCGGTTGATGAACTCGGGATTGAACGTCCGCTTCACCTCGCCGAGCACCATGTCGGATACGCTCTTGGCGATCTCGCCGGTGTCCGAGGACTGGAATCCCATCGAGCTCTTCTTCTGG
The DNA here is from genome assembly GCA_050257855.1 of Betaproteobacteria bacterium. Classification (GTDB taxonomy): domain Bacteria; phylum Acidobacteriota; class Vicinamibacteria; order Vicinamibacterales; family CAVVIG01; genus JBLMXQ01. The sequence continues at coordinate 98,924 of JBLMXQ010000080.1, forward strand.
ATGTACCGAGCTCCGATGTTCGACGTCATGATGATGATCGTGTTCTTGAAGTTCACCCGGTTGCCGAGGCCGTCGGTCAGGTGGCCGTCTTCGAACACCTGCAGGAGGATGTTGAAGATGTCCGGGTGCGCCTTCTCGATCTCGTCGAGCAGCACGACCGAGTAGGGATTCCGCTTGACCTTCTCGGTGAGCTGGCCGCCTTCCTCGTGCCCGACGTACCCGGGCGGCGATCCGATCAGCTTGCTGACCGAATGCTTCTCCATGTACTCGGACATGTCGAAGCGGATGAGCGAATGGTCGCTGCCGAAGAGGAAGTTCGCGAGCGCTCGCGCCAGCTCGGTCTTGCCGACGCCGGTCGGCCCGAGGAAGACGAAGCTGCCGACCGGGCGGTTCGGGTTCTTGAGCCCGGCCCGCGAGCGGCGGATCGCGCGCGAGATGGCCGAAATGGCCTTCTCCTGGCTGATGACGCGCTTGTGGAGCTCGGTCTCCATCCGGAGCAGCTTGTCGCCCTCGTCCTGGTTGATCGACGCGATCGGCACGCCGGTCCACTTCGAGACCACTTCGTCGATTTCCTGCTTGCCGACGACGACGCGGCGGGCGCTCGACTTGACGTCGAACTTCTCGCGCACGAACTGCAGGTTCTCGCGCGCCGCCATCTCCTGCTCGCGGTAGAACTGCGCCTTCTCGAAGTCCTTCTGCGAGGAAGCGTTCTCCCACTGTTCGACGGCGACGCGGATGCTCTTGTTGATCTCGCCGAACTCCTCGCTGTAACCGGCTTCGCGCAGCTTCGCCCGCGCTCCCGCCTCGTCGACGAGATCGATCGCCTTGTCCGGCAGGAACCGATCGGTGATGTAGCGGTTCGACTGGTAGACGGCCGCCTCGATCGCTTCACGCGTGTACTCGACGTGGTGGAAGCTCTCGTAGCGATCCTTGACGCCGAGGAGGATCTCGATGGTCTCGCGCTCGCCGGGCGGATCCACCTTGATCGCCTGGAAGCGGCGCTCGAGCGAGCGGTCCTTCTCGATGTACTTGCGGTACTCGGCCGGCGTCGTGGCGCCGATGCAGCGGATTTCGCCGCGGCTGAGCGCCGGCTTCAGGATGTTGGCCGCGTCGAGCGAGCCCTCGGCCGACCCCGCTCCCACCAGCGTGTGCAGCTCGTCGATGAACACGATGATGTTCGGGTTGTCGGTGAGCTCCTTCATGATCGCCTTGAGGCGCTCCTCGAACTGCCCGCGGTACTTCGTGCCGGCGACGATCAGCGAGATGTCCAGCGCCAGGATGCGCTTGTCGGCCAGGAAGTGCGGCACGTCGCCGTAGACGATCTTCTGCGCGAGCCCCTCGACGATGGCGGTCTTGCCGACGCCCGGCTCGCCGATGAGCACCGCGTTGTTCTTGGTCCGCCGGCAGAGCACCTGCTGGACCCGCTCGAGCTCGTGCTCGCGGCCGACCAGCGGGTCGAGCTGGTTCTTCATCGCCGACTCGGTCAGGTCGCGGCTGAACTCGGCGAGCAGCGGCGTCTCCTTGACACGCGTCAGCGTCGTCTTCTCGTTGAGGAGCTGGACGATGTCCTCGCGGACCGTGTTGAGGCGCATCCCCTTTTCCATGAGGATGGACGCCGCCACGGACCGTTCCTCGCGAAGGATGCCGAGCAGCAGATGTTCGGTGCCGATGTAGTTGTGAAGCAGCCGGTCGGCCTCTTCGGCCGCGAACTGCAGCACCCGCTTGGTTTCCGCGCTGAACGGGATCTCGACCGAGGTCGAAACCTTTTCCCGGAAGACCGTCCGGCCTTCGATCTCCTTGCGGATGTTCTCCAGCGAGAGATGCGAGCGCGCGAAGATGCGGCTGGTGAGGCCCTTGCCTTCGCGAATCAAGCCGAGCAGGAGGTGCTCGGTCTCAATCGAGATGCTGCCGAGCTGACTGGCCTCGTAACGGGCGAAGAAGAGTACTCGCCTGGCCCTTTCGGTGTACCGTTCGAACATCCGGCGTACCTACGTGAAATCCGATGAAGTTGGGGTCACGGGGCGTCTGGTCACATTATACGGCATAGGTCCTCCCCGAACCAGTGGCAATCACCGGGTAAGTCCCAGATTCGCTTAGGGTTCCCGCCCCAGCCCCATCAGCTCCGGACGCTGCAGGACGGTGCCTCCGGACCCGTCGTTGTCGATCCCGCGTCACGGACGTCCGCGGCACGTCGGTTGCGCACACGCGGCGCGCTCATGGCGCGTGCTCCGCGCGTTCAGCGTCTCCTATCGCGGTATTTATCGGTATTTCCCCGCGTTCAGTCCACTCGACAACCTGGTGCAGCACTGCCCTGGAAGAGTCGCCGGCGATCAGAACAAGCCGGTCGTGTTGCCCTGCTCGTCGATGTCGACGTTCATGAACGCGGGCGTCTTGCCGAGGCCCGGCATGCGCTGCATGTCGCCGCACAGGACGACGACGAATCCGGCGCCGGCGCTCGGCACGAGGCCGCGTACCGGCAGGCGGAACCCCGTCGGGCGGTTGCGCAAGGCGGGGTCGTGCGAGAGCGAGAGGTGCGTCTTCGCCATGCACACGGGCGCGGTCGTCAGGCCGGCGGCGGCAATCCGGTCCAGGTCTTTCTGCGCCTGCGGCAGGTAGTCGACGCCGTCAGCGCCGTACAGCCTCGTGGCGATCGCCTCGATCTGCGCGGTGATCGGCGTGTCGGCCGGCGTCAGCAGCCGGAACGCGTTGGGACCGGCGCACGCCGTCACGACCGCATCGGCGAGGTCGACGGCGCCGGCGCCCCCATCGGCGAAGCCACGGTGGACCACGACTCTGCCCGCGCCGGCCGCGACGGCGAGCTCTTCGACGAGGGCGATCTCGTCGGGCCGGTCTGTCGGAAAACTGTTGATCGCGACGACGCACGGCAGCCCGTACTGGCGGACGATGTGAATGTGCGCGGCCAGATTGTCCGCGCCGCGGCGGATGGCGTCGGGATCCGCGGCGGCGAGATCGGCGAACGCCTTCCCGCCGTGCGACTTCGTCGCCCGCACCGTCGTCACCAGGACGGCGGCGCTCGGGGCGAAGCCGCCGGTCCGGCAGACGATGTCGCAGAACTTCTGCAGGCCGAGGTCGCTGGCGAAGCCGGACTCGGTGACCACGTAGTCGGCCAGCTTGAGCGCCATGCGGTCGGCGAGAATCGAGCTGTTCGCGTGCGCGATGTTGCCGAAGGGGCCGGCGTGCACGAACGCCGGCTGCCCTTCCAGCGTCTGGACGAGATTCGGCTTGATCGCGTCCTTCATCACGACGGCCATGGCGCCGGCCACCTTCAGCTGCTCCGCCGTCACCGGCTGGCCGTCGTACGTGGACGCGACGACGATGCGTCCGAGCCGCGCGCGCAGGTCGCGCAGGTCGGCGGCGAGCGCGAACACGGCCATCACCTCCGACGCGGCGGTGATCACGAACTGGCTCTCGCGCGGGATGCCGTGGGTCCTGCCGCCGAGCCCGATGACGGCGTACCGGAGTTCGCGGTCGTTGACGTCGAGCGTGCGCGGCCAGGTGATGCTCTGTGGATCGATCCGCAGCGGGTTGCCGTTGAAGATCGACGCGTCGAGCGCGGCCGCGAGCAGGTTGTGCGCGGCGGTCACGGCGTGGAAATCGCCGTTGAAGTGCAGGTTGATCTCCTCCATCGGCACGACCTGCGAGTACCCGCCGCCGGTGCCGCCGCCCTTGATGCCGAACACCGGGCCCATCGACGGCTCGCGCAGGCAGAGCGCCACGCGCTTGCCGAGGCGCCCGAGCCCCTGCGTCAGTGCGATGCTCGTCGTCGTCTTGCCCTCGCCCGCCTTGGTCGGGGTGATGGCGGTGACGATGACGAGCTTGCCGTCGGGCCGCCCCGCGATGCGGTCGAGAATCGAGAGCTGTACCTTGGCCCGATCGCGGCCGTACAGCTCGATTTCGCCGGGGAGGATGCCGATGTGCGCGGCAACCTCGGAAATCGGCAGCAGTTGGGCGGCATGGGCGATTTCGAGACCTGATTTCATCGATGTGAGTCCTCTACGCCGGCAGGAGACGCCCCTCGTGGAGCCGGAGCACGCGGTCGCACGCGGCGGCCAACCGTGGATTGTGGGTCGCGATGATCGATGTCAGATGATACGCCCCGTGCATGTCCCGAATCAGGGCATGGAGCGCATCGGCGGTCTGCTCGTCGAGATCGCCGGTCGGTTCGTCGGCGAGCAGGACCGCCGGGCGCATGACGAGCGCGCGGGCGACCGCGACGCGCTGCTGTTCGCCGCCCGACAGCATGCCCGGCCGGTGCGTCAGGCGCTCGCCGAGACCGACGCGCCGCAGCAGTTCCTCCGCCCGCGCGCGCGCCTCGGCGAGCGGCAGCCGGGCGATCCGCATCGGCATCTCGACGTTCTCGAGCGCGCTGAACTCGGGGAGCAGGTGGTGGAACTGGAAGACGAAACCGACGTGCCGATTGCGGAAGGCGACGACGTCGGCGTCGGCCAGAGCGGTCAGATTGCTGTCGCCTATGCGGACGGCGCCGGCGTCCGCCCGATCCAGGCCCCCGAGCACGTGCAGGAGGGTGCTTTTTCCCACACCCGACGCGCCGACGATGGCCAGCATCTCGCCGGGCGGGACGTCCAGGTCGAGGTCGCGCAGGACGGTCAGCGACGCGGCGCCGACCGCGTAGCTCTTTCGCACGCCGCGCGCTTCAACGAACGCCATCGCCAGCCGCGATACAGCAGACACCAACCATGACGTCGCGAGGACTCGCATCGCAGGGGCCGCGAAGCGGCGGCGCTGGTCGGCGGCCTCGCGGCCGGCTTCGCCGGCCGCCCTGCGATGCGCAGCACGAAGTGCTTCGTGCGCCGTATCGTGACCCTCGTGTCCTTCGTGGCTTCATTCGTATCTCAGCGCCTGCGCCGGCTCGAGGCGCGCCGCCTGGCGTGATGGATAGATCGTCGCGATGAAGCAGATGAGCACGGCGGCGACGACCACCAGCGTGAAGTCGAGCGGCAGGACCCGGAAGGGTACGTGCGATACCTGGTAAACGTCGACCGGCACGCGGATCAGCTGGTACCGGTCCAGCACGTACGAGAGCGCCCATCCGGCGGAGGCGCCGACCGCCGTGCCGACGATGCCGATGATCAGCCCCTGCATCATGAAGATCGCCGTCACGCTCCTCGCGCTCGCGCCCATGGTCTTCAGGATCGCGATGTCACGGTTCTTCTCCATGACGAGGAGGATCAGCGACGCCACGATGTTGAGCGCGGCCACGATCACGATGAGGCCGATCGTGATGGAGATGGCCATCTTCTCGAGCCACAGGGCCGAGAAGAGCGAGCCGTTCATCTGCGACCAGTCCTCGGTGAGGTAGTTCGGGCCGAGGCGAGCCGTGATCGCGCGCGCGGCGTCGGGAGCCCGGTAGATGTCGTCGACGCGCAGCTGAATCAGGTCCACGCGGTCCTTGTCGAAGAGCCGCTCCGCGGTTTCCAGCGAGACGAATCCCCACGACGAGTCGAACTCGTACAGCCCCAGGTTGAAGAGGCCGGCCACGCGCAGGCGGCGCGCCCGCGGAATGAGCCCCATCGGCGACAGCGTGCCCTGGGCGGTGAGCACCGATACCGTGTCCCCGACGCCGACGTTCAGCTGCGCCGCGAGATCCTTCCCCAGCAGAATGCCCGACGGCCCGTCGGAGCCCGGCGGCGATTCGACCGCCGCCACCGATCCCTCGCGCATCGCCCCCCGGATGGCGGTGACGCCCGGCTCGAGCGACGGGTCGATGCCCTTGACCGTGATGAACTCCTCGGCCCGGCCGGACGAGATGAGCGCCTTGTCCAGGATGGCCGGCGCGGCGCCGACGACGTGGGGAATCTCGAGCAGCTTCTGCGCCTCGGTGCGATAGTCGCTGATCCCCTTCGTGTTCCAGACGTAAATGTGGGCGTTCGAGCCGAGGATCTTGTCGCGCAGCTCGTTCTGGAGGCCGGTCATGAGCGCGAGCGCGATGACGAGCGCCATCACGCCCACGACCACGCCCAGCGTCGAGATGAGCGAGATCACCGAGATGAACGCCTGCTTCCGCTTGGCGAGCAGGTAGCGCAGCGCGATGTGCAGTTCGAAGGGGAGATCCATACGGCTGTCCGCTATTCCCTCTTCCTCATGAGCGGAAAGAGAATGACGTCGCGGATCGACGGGCTGTTCGTCAGCAGCATCACCAGACGATCGACGCCGACGCCTTCGCCGCCGGTCGGCGGCAGCCCGTACTCGAGCGCGCGGATGTAGTCCTCGTCCATCTCGTGCGCCTCGAGGTCCCCGCGCGCACGCTCCTTCAGCTGCGCCTCGAACCGGCGGCGCTGCTCCGCGGGATCGTTCAGCTCGCTGAACGCATTGGCGATCTCGAAACCGCCGATGTACAGCTCGAAGCGCTCCACGGTGTCGGGATCGTCCGGCTTCTGCTTCGACAGCGGCGAGACTTCGGTCGGAAAGTCGTAGACGAAGGTCGGCTGGACCAGCTGGTCCTCGCAGAGCGCCTCGAAGATCGACATCGTGATCTTCCCGGCGCCGTGGCCGGCCTCCACCTCCACGCCGATCTGGCGGGCCAGGGCAGCCGCCCGATCGCGGTCACGCAGGTCCCCTTCGCCGATCTCGCGCTGCAGCCGCTTGGACGCCGCTCCCGACGCGCCCGCCCGGAGCGAGAGACGCCTGAACGGCGGGGCGAGCGAGATCTGGTGCTCGCCGAACACGATCCGGTCGGTCCCGACCGACTTGCGGGCCACGTCGGCCACGAGCTCCTCGGTCATCGCCATCAGCGCCTGGTAGTCCGCGTACGCCTCGTAGAACTCCATCATCGTGAACTCGGGGTTGTGCTGCGTGGAGATCCCCTCGTTCCGGAAGTTGCGGTTGATCTCGAACACCTTCTCGAGTCCGCCGACCGTCAGGCGCTTCAGGTACAGCTCGGGCGCGATCCGCAGGTACAGGTCCATGTCGAGCGCGTTGTGGTGCGTGACGAACGGCCGCGCGAGCGCGCCGCCCGCGATCGGCTGCATCATCGGCGTCTCGACCTCGAGATAGCCGCGCGCCGTCATGAACTCCCGGATCGCCTGGACGACGCGGCTGCGCGTCTCGAACACGCGGCGGGAGTCCGGGTTGACCGTCAGATCCAGATAGCGCTGGCGGTAGCGAATCTCGATGTCCGTCAGGCCGTGCCACTTCTCCGGCAGCGGCAGCAGGCACTTCGACAGGAAATGCAGGCGCGAAGCCCAGATGGTGAGCTCGTTCGTCTTCGTACGGAACAGCCGCCCCTCGACGCCGATCCAGTCGCCGAAGTCGAGCAGCCTGAAGAGCGAGAAGTCGAGCGCCGGCAGCGAGTCCTTGCGGACGTAGACCTGGAGCTTCGCGCGGCCGTCCGACAGCACGAGGAAGTTCGCCTTGCCGAACGATCGGACGGCCAGAATCCGTCCCGCCGTCACCGTTTGCACGTGCCCGGCCTCGAGCTCGTCGTGCGTGCGGGCGCCGAAGCTCTCCACCAGCTCGGAAATGGTATGCGTGCGATCGAACCGGCGCGGGTAGATCTCGACCCCGAGCCTGCTGATGGCCTCGAGATTCTCCCGCCGCTGCGCTATCTGCTCATCCTGGGAAGACATAGAAAGGCCGCGAAGCTCACCCCTTTGTGTCCCGTGTCTCCTTGATCTTCTTCCTCACCCCATCGAGCATCCCGTTGATGAACTTCACGGCATCCTCGGTGCTGAACGTGCGCGCCAGCTCCAGCGCCTCGTTGATGACGACGGCCGGCGGAGTGGCCGGATCGCGCAGCAGTTCGCACACGGCCATTCGCAGAATGAGCCGATCGAGGATCGGCATCCGCTCGGGACGCCAGCGCTCGGCCGTGTCGGCGATCAGGGTGTCGATCGCGGCGAGGCGCGCAACCGTGTCCCGGGCGAGCGTCGACGCGAACGCACGCAGTTCGTCGGGCGGCGGCCCGGCGTCGGGCCACTGCAGGTCGAACAGCGTCGCGGCCGCGCGGTCCACGTCCGATCCACCGACGTGCCACTGATACAGGATCTGCAGCGCCGCCTCGCGGGCGCGGTGGCGCGGATCCTGTCTGGCCGCGCGGGCGCTCATGAGCCGGACGAGGCCGGCCCGGTGAGCGCGGCGAGCGCCGCGGCCAGATCGATCGCGGCCGACGCGGCCTCCCAGCCTTTGTTGGACGGCCCCTCGACGGCGCGCTCCAGCGCCTCCTCGGCCGAGTTCGTCGTCAGCACGCCGAAGGCGATCGGGATGCCGGTGGCCGAGGCGGCCGCCGTCAGGCCGTGCGAGACCGCCGAGGCAATGTATTCGAAGTGCGGGGTCGCCCCACGAATCAGGCATCCGAGGCAGACGACGGCGTCGAAGCGGCCCGTTTCGGCGGCACGCTGCGCCGCCAGGGGAATCTCGAACGCGCCCGGCACGCGCACCACGGTGACGGCGTGCGGAGCGACACCCGCAGCCGCGAGCGCCGCGAGCGCGCCCGCCTCCAGCCGACCGGTGACGAAGTCGTTGTACTTCGACACGACGACCGCGACCCGGAGGCCGGCCGGCGGATCGCAGCCGTCGATGATGTGCATTCGGAACACAACCCGCCAGGTCCCTACGACCCGGCCTACCTGCCCTTGAATTCCGGCTTGCGCTTCTCGAGAAACGCCGTCGTTCCCTCGCGCATGTCCTCGGTTGAGGCGACCAGCCCGAACAGCGTCGCCTCGAACACGCAGCCTTCGGCGAACGGCATCTCGAGCCCGTGGTTGATCGCGTTGATGATGTAGCGCATCGCGATCGGCGCGCTGCGGGCGAGCTGGCCGGCGAGCTTGCGCGCCTCGGCCATCAGGTCGGCCGCGGGCACCACGCGGTTCACCAGGCCGATGCGCAGCGCTTCGGTCGCGTCGATCTGGGCGCCGGTCAGGATCAGCTCCATCGCCTTCCCCTTGCCGACGAGCCGCGAGAGCCGCTGCGTCCCCGCATACCCCGGCAGGAGGCCGAGGTTGATCTCCGGCTGACCGATCTTCGCGGTGTCGGCCGCCATGCGCAGCGTGCAGGCCATCGCCAGCTCGCAGCCGCCGCCGAGCGCGTATCCGTTGATCGCGGCGATGACCGGCTTGCCGAGGTTCTCGACCAGGTTCAGGACGTGCTGGCCGGTCAGCGCGTGCTCGCGGCCGCTCGTCGGCGTCTGGACGGCGAGCTCGTTGATGTCGGCGCCGGCGACGAACGCCTTCTCGCCGGCGCCGGTGAGAATGACGACGCGAACGGCGTCGTCGTGCTTCAGATCGAGCATCGCGCGCCGGAGCTCGTCCATCGTCTGCGTGTTGAGCGCATTGAGGACCTTCGGCCGGTTGATGGTGACAAGGGCGGACGCGCCGTCGCGCTCGAGAAGCAGGTTGTCGAAGGCCATGATCGAAGGATTTTACTGCGTTTCAGAGGGGAAGCGGGTACATCAGCCAGCCGAGCACGAGGGCCGCGGCGATGAAGCCGACGAACAGCAGGCCGCCGAACCGGAACTGCTCGCGGGGACTGTCCTTTGCGATGACCGCAAAGACGAGCGACACGAAAAAGGCGAACAGCGTCAGCAGGAGGAAATGACTCCGCATCACTTGCGGCCCAGAGCGACGTCGTACGCGTCGATGACGACGAGCAGATTGAGGAGGCCCGCGACGATCAGGAAGGCGTTGCCGTACTCGTACGTGACGGCGCGAACGTCGCCGGCGCCCAATCCGAGGACCGAAGCGATGAAGTACGGCGCACCGGCGCTCAGGTTTGCCAGCGCGGCAAGGCCGACGAGCGGCTCCGAGAAATCGAACGGGAACAGCCGCCCGTGAATCGCGAGCCCTATCGCGAACATCAGCGTGAGCGCGAGGAGGAAGATGACGCCCTTGGAGCGGCGCCCGAGCCACAGGTGCCCGAGGCCGGGAACGACCCACGACGCGAGGCACAGGAGGACGAGCCCGCCCGGCTGCGTCCGGTCGGCGGCGGCGGTGGAGCGCACAGCCGACTAGTGTATATCAGTACTCACTGGCGCTGGGGCCCCACCCCCAGCGCGAACTGACGCAGATGCGGCGGCTCGGATCTCCATGTCCTCGCCGCCGCATGGCCGCAGGCGCCGACGTCGTTCGCGGGCGCTGGGGCCCCCCTCCGGCCGGCCCGGCTCCATCGGAGAGCCGATGATGCGGGATCTTCGACGGGAGAACCTGAGGACATGACCTTCGCAGCAGAGGTCGCGTTCACACCTCGTTCATTCTGCAACGCGGATGGGAGCATCGACAGCACAGTGCGGTATTCTCGACGTTAGTTGGATCCGGACCAATGCGAACCACGACGGGATCACCGAGCCATGTGAGCTTCAGTGCCCCAGGGATCTCGGCCGTGCCGGTTTCGACACAGGCAGAACCCTGTGCATACCCCGGGCTCTTCACGAGAGCATCGACACGGCGAGCGGGAACCGATCGCACGCGTGAACCGGACGCGTTGAACGTGGGGGCCAGATGGACCAGCAGCAGGAAGCACGCAGGCGGAGCTGGGCGAAGTGGATCGACATCACGCAGAGCGCCAGCATCATCGCGCTCGCACTCTCGTTGCTCAGCTTTTATCGCAGCTACTTCTACGTGAACCAGAAGCTGGCCGTCACGGTGACGGAGGTGTCGTACGGCACGAACCGCGGAGAGTTGTACATGACGGTGGCGTTCTCGAACGCCGGCAACCGTGATGCGGCGGTGCTTCGCGTCGAGCCGGCGGAGCATCCGGTCGCCCGCCTGCTGATCGACAAGCGGGGCCGAATCGTCGGCGCAGATCCGGCGATTCACCGGACCCTCTCCGGCTTCTCCGACCTTCACACCGCTCCACCGGGCGATTCGCTCACCGCCAACAAGCAGACACCGTTCGTGTGGGCCTCGGAAGACTACCGGTAGCGCGGCTCGCGTCCTTCGCGATTTCTTCGTGCCGGGCGCTCACGAATGGCTGTTCGGAACCCGCACCGCGGCTCCCGGAGCGAGCGACCCGATCACCAGCACCGCGACGGCCGCCCCCAGCAGCAGGCCGCTCCCCGCCCGCAGCACGTTCGACGGCATGATGCCGGTCGTCCACTCGTAGACGAGCGTCGCGGCCGTCGGAACCGCGGCGAGCAACAGCGTGCCGCGGGCGGCAGCGACCGAGCGGGCCAGGTGCTCCGCCCGCCGGCGGAAGCCGCTCGCAGTGACCGCCGCGACCGCAGCGCCGAGGTAGATGCCCGTGCACCGCGCGCAGACCGGCATCTGCGCCGCCCAGAGGAAGAACGATCGCTCCGGCCTCTGATGGCAGACGGCGCTGCCGGCCGCGTAGGCGAAAAACGCGAGCGTGAGGGGAAGCGAGTCCGCGCGTGCATGCGTGGCGGCGAAGGCCGCCGCCGGGAGCGCCGCCGCCCACCCGACGGCGGCGCCGACGAACGCGCGGCGCATGGCGTCCATGGCCGAATGGTACACTCTCGGCGTGTCGTCCGGCACGTCGCCGACCCCGCGCCAGCTCATCGCCATCGGCCTGACCTCCGCCACGCTGCTCATGACCGAGCTCGCGCTCACGCGCATCTTCTCGGTCGTGATGTACTACCACTTCGCCTTCCTGGCGATATCGATCGCCCTGTTCGGGCTCAGCGCGAGCGGCGTGTTCGCCTACGTGTTCCGCCACCGCCTGGACCCAATCTCCACCGATCGCCTGCTCGCGCGGACATCGCTCGTCTACGCGGCGGCGACGATCGTGGCGCTGTTCGCGCTCGTGCGCCTCCGCGTCGGCTTGAACTACTCGCCGCGGAACCTGGTCCTCATGCTGACGATCTACGCGATCGCCACGCTGCCGTTCCTGACCGGCGGCTTCGTGATCACGCTGGCCATTTCGCGGCTCGCCTCGCGGATCAACGCGGTGTACGCGGCAGACCTCACCGGCGCCGCCGGGGGATGCCTGGTGCTCATCCCGATGCTCAACGGCTTCGGCGCTCCCGGAGTGGTGCTGGCCGCGTCCGGGCTGGCGCTCACGGCCGCCCTGCTGTTCGCGCCGCCCGCGGCGCGGGCGCGGACAGCAACCGCCGCCGTTGTCATCCTGGTCGTGCCGGTTGCCGGGCAGCTCTCCCGGCGCGCCACCTTCGACGTCGTCGACACCAAGGGACACCTGGGCGATCGCATCCTGTTCAGCAGGTGGAACTCGTTCTCGCGCGTGGCCGTGTACGCGCGCGAGCACGGCGACTGGTCGCTGAGCGACAGGTATCACGGTCCGCTGCCGGACACGCGGTTCATGGACATCGATTCGGCGGCATCCACGCCGATCGTCAAGGCCGCGCCCGATCTGTCGAACGTGCAGTACCTGCGATACGAGCTGACGGCGCTGGCCTATCACCTCGTCGAGCGGCCGCTCCCGGGCCCCCGGCCTGCAGCCCCGGGCTTCCAGCCTGGCGGCTTCACCGCGCTGGTGATCGGTCCGGGCGGAGGCCGCGACATCCTGTCCGCACTGGTGTTCGGCGCCGCGCACGTCGACGGCGTCGAGATCAACCCGATCATCGCCAACGACGTGATGCGCGATCGCTTCCGCGCGTTCTCCGGTGGCGTCTACGTCAACCCGAAGGTCGCGATCGCCGTGGACGACGGCCGGAGCTTCGTGCGGCGGTCGAACGCGCGGTACGACATCATCCAGGCGTCGCTGGTGGACACGTGGGCGGCAACGGCGGCCGGCGCGTACACGCTGACCGAGAACACGCTCTACACCGTCGAGGCGTTCGACGACTACCTCGATCACCTGTCGACGAACGGCATCCTGACCATCACGAGATGGGTGTTCGACGGGCTGCGCCTCGTGTCGCTCGCACAGGCGGCCTGCGACGCGCACGGCTGGGCGGCGGCGCCGCGGCTGGCCGTCGTGCGGCACGATCGCGTGGCGACGTTCCTGCTGAAGAAATCGCCGTTCACGCCGGCCGAGGTCGCGCGATTGCGCGAGGTGTCGGCGCGCCTCGGGTTCGACGTGCTCTATGCGCCGGACACGACGGTCGCCGACAACGATTACGCGACGCTGATTCGAACGGACGACCGCGCGCGGTTCTACGACCGCTACCCGCAGGACGTCAGGCCGACGACCGACGACCGGCCGTTCTTCTTTCACACGACGAAGCTCGCGGACCAGTTTCAGGTGGCGTTCGGGCGCTCGATGCTGTTCGGCAACGGCCTGAGCGCCCTGCTCACCTTGATTGGCATCTCGCTCGCGCTGGTGATCCTGTTCGTGATCGGGCCGCTGCTCGCGGCCGGGGGGCCACCCTCGCGCGGCTGGCTGACGTGGCTGGTGTACTTCGGCGCGCTCGGCGCGGGATTCATGCTGATCGAAGTGGCGGTGCTGCAGCGGTTCGTCCTGCTGCTGGGCCACCCGGTGTACTCGCTGACCGTCACGCTCTTCTCGCTCCTGCTCGGCACGGGCGCCGGCGCGGCGTGGAGCCGGCATCTCGGCGACGGGCACCTCCGGCGATCCACCGCCGTCGCGCTCGTGATCATCGCTGCGGTCGGAATCGCCGTTCTCGTGGGCGTCGCGCCGGTCGTCGCGTGGGCCATTCCCTTCGGGCGGGGGACGCGGATCGGCGTCGCCGTGGCGTTGCTCGTGCCGATTGGCGTCGCCCTCGGCATCCCGATGCCGGCCGGAATCCGGCTGTTGTGCGCCCGCGCACCGGAGATGGTCGCGTGGGCCTGGGGCATCAACGGCGCGCTGTCCGTCCTCGGGGCCACCCTCGCGATCTTCATCGCCATGAACTGGGGATTCCGCGCGACGCTCCTGACGGCTTCGCTGACGTATCTCCTCGGGCTGGCCGCGCTCCTGGCCGCCACCCGTCAGCCCCATCAGGCCTAGCGGCACACCCGGCTGGCAACGCATTCGCGATCCACGCAAACTGTGAAACAAAACGACTTATTCCAGAATGAACCTTCCAGAATGTGCGCGCGTCTAACAATGTTGGACTTGTGAACGGTGTTCAGAAAGCAGACTGAATACCCACCAGGACGGCAATCCCAGCGTCCTGGCAACTCCAGCAGACCCATGGGCATCAAAGAACGACAGGAACGGGACCGGGAAGCGGTGCACCGGGCCATCCTGGACGCCGCGCGCGACCTGTTCGTCCGCGAGGGCTACCAGAACGTCTCGATCCGCAAGATCGCCGAGCGGATCGAGTACAGCCCGGCGGCCATCTACAGCTATTTCGCCAGCAAGGACGACATCTTCTTCGCGCTCGCCGAGGAGGGCTTCCGTCTGCTCGGAACGCCGGACGAGGACGGCGAACGGCTGCGCGCCCTGCCGCCGCTCGATCGCATCCGCACCATCTTCTGGCGCGTGTACGAGTTCAGCCGCGACCATCCGGAGTACTTCGCGCTGATGTTCGTCGATCGGAGCGTGCCGCGCATCATGCGCGAATACGAACGGTTCGCGTTCGTGCGCGAGACGAAGGCCCAGGTCGTCCGGCACCTGCAGGAATGCATCGACGCGGGCGAGCTGCCGCCGACCGTCCGGCCGATGGTCGCGTTCCGGCTGCTGACCATGGGCCTGATGGGCGTCGCCACGATGCGCATGTCGGACCGGCTGGCGCCGGGCGAAGACGCCGATGCGCTCGCGCGCGACGTCATCGAGGTGACCCTCGCCGGGCTGCGCTCGGGCGTGGCCCTGCACGCGCCGGCGGCCGGCTGCGAGATTGCCGAAACAGAGTCGGTGTCGGTTGCGCCGGGCGAACGGTCCGACGCCGAGGAGCGTCGATGAATCGCGAGGGACTCACCCGGTGGGCGGCGGCCGCGCTGCTGACGAGCGCGATCGTGTGGAGCGGCTGCAGCGCCGCCGACGCGCAGAAGAACGAGAACGTCCGGGCGGCAGCGCCGATTGAGACAGCGCCGGCGGCGGCGGTCGAGCGGCCGATCGCGCGCTTCATCCGCGTGACCGGTACGCTCATGGCCGAAGAGCAGGCCGACGTGGCGGCCGAGACCGGCGGACGCGTCATCGCGACGCCGGTCGAGCGCGGCACGCCGGTGGGACAGGGCGCCGAACTCGTGCGGCTGTCGCCGACCGAGACCGACGCGCAGCTGAAGGAGGCGGAGGCGAACGCGGCGCAGATCGAGGCGCGCCTCGGACTCGTAGGCGGCCGCGACTTCGACGTCGGCGCGGTCCCCGAAGTCCAGAACGCGAAGGCCGCCTACGACCTCGCGCAGGCGGAGTTCGGCCGCATCAAGTCCCTGCTCGATGAGCGCGTCGTGTCGCAGTCGGAGTACGACCAGCGGCGCACCCAGATGGAAGCCGCACGGCAGCAGTACGAGGCGGCGAAGAATGCGGCCGCGCAGCAGTACCAGTCGCTGCAGGCGGCGAGGGCCCGGGTGACGCTCGCCCGCAAGGCTGCGGCGGATACGGTCGTTCGCGCGCCCTTCCGGGGCATCGTCGATCAGCGAATGGTCTCCGTCGGCGACTACGTCACCCGCGGGATGAAGGTGGCGGTGGTGGTCCGCATCGACCCGCTCCGCGTGCAGCTCACGGTGCCCGAGCAGTTCGTCTCGGGGGTGAGCGCCGGCGCGCCGGTCACGTTCCGGGTCGACGCGTACTCCGGCCGGCAGTTCGAGGGAAGGATCCGGTACGTGTCGCCGGCGCTCGAGGCCGCGCAGCGCGCGCTCACCGTGGAAGCCGTGGTTGCGAATCCGGGCGGCGAGCTGAAGCCGGGGCTCTTTGCGACGGCGCAGATTCAGCAGCCGAACCCCTCGCCGGCCGTCCTCGTGCCCGCCGCGGCGGTCCAGACCACGGCCGGCACGAGCCGCGTCTACGTTGTCGCCGGCGACCGCGTCGAGGAGCGAATCGTCACGCTCGGCCAGACGGTCGACGACCTGGTGGAGATCGCCAGCGGCCTCACGGCGGGCGAGCGCGTAGCGACGCGGAACGTCGGCAAGCTCGCCGACGGCACGAGAGTTCGATAGTTCGTCAGGGGACAACCGTCATGCAATGGCTGGCCGCTCTGTGCGTGCGCCGTCCGGTCTTCGCGACCGTGTTGATCCTGTCGCTGACCGTTGTCGGGGCGTTCTCGTTCACGAGGCTGGGCGTCGACCGCTTCCCGAAAGTGGACTTCCCCACCATCGTCGTGACGACCGTTCAGCCGGGCGCGGCGCCCGAGCAGATCGAGACCGAGGTCACCGACAAGATCGAGGAAGCCGTCAACACGATCAGCGGCATCGACGAGCTGCGGTCGAACTCGTCGGAGGGTATCTCCCAGGTCGTCGTCAGCTTCGTCCTCGAGAAGGACGCCGACGTCGCGGCCCAGGAGGTGCGCGACAAGGTCAACGGGGTCCTGCCGCTGCTGCCGAAGACCATTCAGCAGCCGCGGGTCGACAAGTTCGACCCGGATGCCGCGCCGGTGCTGAGCATCGCGCTCAGCGCGCGCAAGCCGGTGCGCGACATCACCGAGTACGCGGACAAGGTGCTGCGCCGGCAGCTCGAGAGCGTGACCGGCGTCGGCCAGGTCCTCATCGTCGGCGGGCGCCAGCGGCAGATCAACGTCTGGCTCGATGCCGACCGTCTTCGCGCGTACAACCTGACCGTCACCGACGTCTCGCGGGCGCTGCAGGCGCAGAACATCGAGGTGCCCGGAGGTCGCGTCGATCAGGGACCGCAGTCGCTCACGCTCCGCACGCGCGGCCGCGTGCCGTCGGTGGCCGCCTTCGGCGACATCGTCGTCCGGGAGAAGGATGGACATCCGATCCGCGTCGGCGACGTCGCGCAGATCGAGGACGGCCAGGCGGATCGTGATTCGGCGGCCAATCTCGACGGCACCGCGACCGTGCTGCTCGACATCCGCCGGCAGTCGGGCACGAACACCGTCGAGGTGGTGAAAGCCGTCAAGGAGCGGCTCGAGGAGCTGGGGCCCAACCTGCCGCCCGGGTACGACGTCCGTGTCGTGCGCGACCTGTCGGAGTTCATCGAGGCGTCGATCCACAACGTGGAAGAGCACCTCGTGATCGGCTCGATCCTGGCCGCGCTGGTCGTGCTGCTGTTCCTGACCAACCTGCGCTCCACGGCGATCGCGGCCGTCGCCATCCCGACGTCGATCGTCGCGACGTTCGGCCTGGTCTGGTACATGGGGTTCACGCTGAACTCGATGACCATGCTGGCCCTGACGCTGTCGGTCGGCATCGTCATCGACGACGCGATCGTCGTCCTCGAGAACATCTACCGCTTCATCGAGGAGAAGCACGACGACCAGCTGCATGCCGCCGTCGAGGCGACGAAGGAGATCGGCCTGGCAGTGCTCGCGACGACGCTGTCGCTCGTCGCCATCTTCGTCCCGGTCGGCTTCATGGGCGGCATCGTCGGCCGCTTCATGAAGAGCTTCGGCCTGACGATGGCGTTCGCCATCATGGTGTCACTGCTCGTCAGCTTCACGCTGACGCCGATGCTGTCGGCCCGATGGCTGAAAGTCCGGAAGCACGGCAGTGACAGCCACTCGTCGAAGGAGTCGCGGGTGTTCCATGCGGTGGACGTCTTCTACACGCGCCTGCTCGAATGGTCGATGGCGCACCGTGCGATCGTGGCGGGACTGGCGGTCCTGGTGCTGCTGTCGAGCGTGCCGCTCTTCGCGGTGGCCAACAAGAACTTCCTGCCCCAGGATGACCAGTCGGAGTTCGAGGTCAACATCCGCGCGCCGGAGGGGACGAGCCTCGAGTCGACCGAAGTCATCACGAACCGCGTCGCCAGCGCGATCCGACGCCGGCTGCCAGAGGTCGAGTACACGCTGGTGACCGTCGCGGGCGATCCGGCGAAGACCCGCAACCTCTCGAACATCTACGTCCGGCTGAAGCCGATCGAGAGCCGGAGCCGCGACCAGTTCGCGCTGATGGCGATCGCGCGCAACGACATCCTGCCGCCGCTGACGAAGGGCATGCGGACGTCGGTGCAGCCGATCGCGACGATTGGCGGCGGCGGTGCGCAGAACGCCGACGTGCAGTTCCTGATCAACGGGCCGGACCTGAAGAAGCTCGAAGTAGCCGGCACGGCGCTCCTGGCGCGCGTGCGGACGATTCCTGGCGTGGTGGACCCGGACACGTCGCTGAACGTCGGCAAGCCCGAACTGTCGGTGCAGGTCGATCGTCCGAAGGCAGCCGACCTCGGCGTGCAGATAGGGGACGCGGCGGAAGCGCTGCGCCTCCTGGTCGGCGGCGATCAGGTGACGACGTACAACGAGGGCGGCGAGCAGTACGAGGTGCACCTGCGCGCCCGCGCGGAGGACCGCTCCACCGAGGCGGCGATCGCCGGGCTGACGGTGCCTTCCTCGCGGCTCGGTGCGGTGTCGCTCGACAACGTCGCGCACTTCTCGGTCGACAGCGCGCCGTCGGACATCAACCGCCTCGCGCGCCAGCGCCAGGTGACGGTCTTCGCCAACCTGCTGCCGTCGGCGTCGCAGGCCGAGGTGCAGAACGCCATCCAGGCCGAGTTCGCGAAGATGGACCCCGGACCCGAGTATCGCGGCGGATTCACCGGGCGGTCGCGCGAGCTGGGGCGCGCGGCGCAGAACTTCCTGCTGGCGTTCCTGCTGTCGCTCGTCTTCATGTATCTGATTCTGGCGGCGCAGTTCGAGTCGTGGCTGCACCCGATCACGATCCTGCTGTCGCTGCCGCTGACGCTGCCGTTCGCGCTGCTGTCGATCATCGTCTTCCGGCAGTCGCTCAACATCTTCTCGGCCCTTGGCCTGCTCGTGCTGTTCGGCGTCGTGAAGAAGAACTCGATTCTCCAGATCGATCACGCCAACCAGCTGAAGGAGGCGGGGCTCGATACGCACCACGCGATCGTCCAGGCGAGCCGCGACCGGCTCCGGCCGATCCTGATGACGACGTTCGCGTTCGTCGCCGGCATGATTCCGCTGATCGTGTCGAGCGGCATCGGGTCGGGCACGAATCACGCGATCGGCTTCGTCATCTTCGGCGGCCAGTCGCTCGCGCTGCTGCTGACGCTGCTCGTCACGCCGGTCGCGTACTCGCTGTTCGACGACGCCGCGAAGGTGCGGATCTTCGGGCGGCGGACGGCAGCGGAAGCGGGCGTCGTCCCGGCACGGTCTGAAGACCGTGCCCTACAGACATAGGGCCGACACGGCCACGACCGGACCGTGCCTACCAGGAACAAGCCATGCGCAGAATTCTTCTATCGACACTGTTTGCGGCCGCCCTTGCTGCGTCCGCGTCCGGCCAGACGCCCGCGCCCCCGCAGACGGCCCCCGGCGCGCCAGCGACGCTCCGCCTGACCGTGGACGACGCCGTGAAGATGGCGCTGGACCAGAACGTCGACCTGAAGGCGTCGAGGCTCGACCCGCAGATCGGCGATACGCGGGTGGCCGCCGCGGCCGGCGCGTTCAGGCCGCTGTTCACCACCGGCGTCAACCGCAACAACCAGCTGCAGCCGCCCTCGAGCTTTCTCATCCCGACCGCGACGCGCACCGATGCCGTGACGTCGAGCCTCTCGCTCGCGCAGAAGCTGCCGTGGTTCGGCACGTCGTACTCGCTGAACTGGAACACGGTTCACACGAGAAGCAACAGCTTCCTCACCAGCTACAACCCGCTCCTGCAGACCGGGCTGTCGCTGAACGTGTCGCAGCCGCTCGTCCGCGATCTCTTCATCGACAACGCGCGGCAGCAGCTGCGGACCAGCGAGGTGAACCGCGACATCGCCGACACCCGCCTGCGCGAGGACGTCGTCCAGACGACGGCGGCGGTGAAAGCCGCGTACTGGAACCTGGTGTCGGCGAAGGCGAACGTCACCGCGCGCCGCTCGGCGCTCGACCTCGCCCGGGAGCTGGCGCGCGTGAACAAAGCCAAGGTGGACGTCGGGCAGTCGCCGCCGCTCGATCTCGTGTCCGCGCAGGCAGAGGTCGCGTCGGACCAGGAGCAGCTGATCATCGCGGAGACCGCCGTCAAGGAAGCCGAGGATCGCCTCAGGCTGCTCATCCTGGATCCGACCGGCCGCGACACGTGGACGGTCGCCCTGGACCCGGTGGACTCGCCGCCGGTCGGCGTCACGCCGATCGATCTCGACCTGGCGGTCGCCAACGCACTGCGCGACCGTGCGGACCTGGCCCGCGCGCGCAAGGACATCGAGAACGCACAGACCGGCCTGAAGTTCACCGGCGCCCAGCGGCTGCCCGACGTGCGCCTCAACGCCAGCTACGCGGCCAGCGGCCTCGGCGGCACGGAGGTGCTCCGCACCGGCGGCTTCCCCGGTACGATTGTCGGCCCCGGGGCGGTCACCGACTTCGCGTCGGCCCTCAACCAGGTGTTCCGCACCGACTTCCCGACGTGGGCAGTCGGCGTCAGCGTCTCCTATCCGGTCGGAACGAGCAGCGAGGACGCGGACTACGCGCGCGCGAAGCTCGAACGGGCGCAGGCCGAGGAGCGGCTGAAGAGCAACGAAGCGCGGGTCATCCAGCAGGTTCGCGACGCCGCCTGGAAGATCGAGATGAACGCGAAGCGGATCGAGACGACGCGCGCGGCGCGGGAGCTGGCCGAGCAGCGGCTCGACGCGGAGCGGAAGCGCTTCGAGGTCGGGATGTCGACGAGCTTCCTCGTCATCCAGGCGCAGCGCGACCTGGCACAGGCGAAGACCAACGAGCTGTCGGCCATCCTCGCCTACGACCTCGCGCTCGTCGATTTCGACGCCGTGCAGGAGGCAGGGCCTCGGTAGGGGCTCGCGGTGCTCGTGCGCTGCTCGAGGCGCGCCTCAGGACGGCCCTCAGGTCAGCTGCGCTCGATCCTGACCTGCGGTTCGAAGATCCAGGTGCCGCGGCAGGCCGGACACTTCCCCGGCTTCGTGACGGTCGCCTGGTCGAAGGCGAAGCCGCACTTGCGGCAGCGGGCCGGCTCGACAATCACGCGGTGGCCCGCCGCGCGCGCGGAGCGAATCAGATGCTGCAGGTCCGCAGCGACGTCGCCGCGCGTGAGGCCGAGTTCCCGCGCAATGGACGAAACCGACCGCGGCTGGTCGCTCAGCAGATCGAGCAGCTGTTTCCGGAACACCCGGCCATCGTACCCCCGCCAGCCGCGAAGGTTGTCGGTCCGATTCCAGATCTGACGACCCACCCGCTGCACGGACGCACAGTTCTGCAATCGCGGCGGCGCACTCCTTGCCGGGCAACCGGCTCCTCGTCAACCAGATCCGCAAATGACGCACGAAACCGGCTCGAACCGGGCACCGGGCTTGCCCGAACGCCCTCCGGCGGATCACCGCCGATGAACTGGAGGAGGGGCCTGTGGTCTGGATCTGTGCCGTCGCAGTCGTCGTGCTCGGCGTCGCGTTCGTGAAGATGCGGCAGCGCCGCAAGTCCACGGGATCGTCGGCGAACTAGTCGCCTTGAAGCCCGCGCTCCATCCTCTGGCGCGCGGGCAACCCGCCGGAACGCGCCGGGCCGTCCCGTCCGAACTCCCTCCCCAGACTCCGGTCTCGAGCCGAAGCGCCGGCCCTCGACTGCCTCGCAGTCTCCCTCACGGACCAGTCGGACCGGCCGGTGCGCCACGGGAGCGGACGCTGGATTATGATGGGCCTCCATCTTCTGAGAAGTCCGGGAGGTCGCCGTGAAGAGTGTCAGACTGTTGCTGCTGGCGTTCGCGCTCCTCGTCGGGCTGGTTGGCGCCGCGGGGGCGCAGGACCGGCCGACCGTGCTTCGCGTGAGCACGCTTCTCGACGGCCGCGGCCACGTGCTGCACGACACGGCCATCGTCGTCCAGAACGGCAAGATCGTCCGCGTCGACGCCGGCGCCACGGGCGGGAGCGTCTACGACCTGCGGGGGCTCACCGTGATGCCCGGCTGGATCGACACGCACGAGCACATCACGTGGCATTTCGGTCCGGACGGCAAGCTTGCGGGAGCCGGCGTCGGCCGCAACGAGCCGCCGGAGCACGCGATCCTCGCGATGGAGGCGAACGCGTGGGCCACGCTGATGGCCGGCTTCACCACGATCCAGAGCGTGGGCGCCGCCGCCGACGTGCCGCTGCGCGATGCGATCAATCGCGGCGAGATTCCGGGCCCGCGCATCCTCACGGCGGTCCGCCCGCTGTCCGGCGGCCCGAAAACGGGCACACCCGACGAGATCCGGCAGTACGTCGACCAGGACAAGGCCATGGGCGCGGACCTCATCAAGATCTTCGCGTCGGCATCGATTCGCCAGGGCGGCGGCATGACGCTTTCGCAGGATCAACTGAACGCCGCCTGCGACGAGGCGCGCAAGGACGGACTGCGAACGCTGGTCCACGCCTACGGTCCCGCCGTGAAGGCGTCGGTCGACGCCGGCTGCACGCAGGTCGAGCATGGAACGCTGATGCCCGAGTCCGATCTGAAGCTCATGGCGGAGCACGGAACGTATTTCGATCCTCAGGTCGGGCTGGTGTTCCAGAACTACTTCGACAACGAGTCGCACTATCTCGGCGCCGGCGGCTACACGCAGGAAGGCTTCGACGCGATGCACAAGGCGTGGCCGGACGACATCGAACTGTTCAAGGCGGCCCTGCGCACGCCGGGCCTCAAGATCGTGTTCGGCACGGATGCCGTCGCCGGCGCATTCGGCCATCAGGCCGACGAGCTGATCGATCGCGTCCAGAAGGGCGGACAGGATCCGATGCAGACGCTCGTCTCGGCCAACTCCATCGCGGCCGAGTCTCTGGGCCTCGAGAAAGAGATCGGCTCGATTGCGCCCGGCCTGGACGCCGACATCGTGGCCGTTGAGGGAGACCCGCTGAAAGACATCACCACCGTGCGCCACGTGGTGTTCGTGATGAAGGGCGGCACGATCTACAGGAACGTCGTCGCCGGGCGGACGCCGGCGCCGACGGCACCCAAGCGGTGAGAGACACGAGACCCGGGCCACGAGCCCGTGTGCCTACCCGCCAACGACCCGGAGGAGCATGCGCTGCCAGGCCGGCGCGAGCAGCGCCTTGAGGACGATGTCAGCGACGAGCCCCGCGCCGGCCCAGGCGAGCATGCGTCGGCCGGTCGCCCAATCGACCGGCACGCGGAGCACCCGCCCGACGAGCGGCGCCGCCAGGACCACTCCGATCGCCACGAAGCTCACGATACGAATCACCGCCCAGGGCACCCACGCCAGGATCATCGTCGCGGAGGGATGACGGCTGGCCGCCGCGAGCGAGCCGACGTAGTGCCCCATGTAGTTCATCAGGATCGCGCCCATCGGCATCGCGAGCGCGCTGCCGGTCGCGAGTGCCAGCCCGGAGAAGAGCGCGGCGTGCCCGAGCTGCTGTGGAATGAACAGCGAGGGCGTGCTCTCGGCGCCACGCCCGGTCAGCACCCACGCGAACATCTCACGGCGATACGCCTCGCCCCGGAGGAACAGCGAATCGGTGCGAAGCGGGTGCGCGTACGACAGCAGGGTCGAACAGACGCCGAGCGCCAGCGCCCAGACGAGCATCCGGCCGAACGCGAGCCGCAGATCGCCGCGCCTGATCGCGGCGACCATGAAGCAGTAGCTGGCCAGGGTGTTGAGCACCGGCACGAGCAGCGGACGGCCGATCACCCAGCCGATCGCGTAGGAAAGGACGGTGGCGGCAACGATCAGCGTCGCAGTCATCGGGCCGACGGCAGCGGCCCGAACTCCGATTCGTAGCGGGCCTTGAACTCGTCCCAGGTGTACGCGTGGTTCTGTCCGCCGAGATGCTCGAGAGCATACGTTGCCGCCACGCTGCCGATTCGCGCGCAGTCCGCATAGGGCAGGCCGAGCGCGACGCCCTTCATCAGCCCGCCACGATACGCGTCGCCGACGCCCGTCGGATCGACGATGCGGTGCGGCTCGACGGCCGGCACGTCCGCCCGCCCGTCGGCCGTGATGACCGAGCTGCCGTATTCGCCGCGGGTGATGACCAGCACGCGGGCGTGCTCGAGCACGTCCGCTTCACTGAAGCCGGTCTTGTTGCCGAGCAGCTGGAACTCGTAGTCGTTGGCGATCACCATCGTCGCGCCGACGATGCCCTCGCGCAGCTCGTCGCCGGACATCCGCGCGCACTGCTGGCCGGGATCGAAGATGTAGGGGATGCCCAGCGTCCGGCACTCGGCCGCGTACTGCACCATCGCCGCCGGATCGTTCGGGGAGACGATCGCCAGGCCGCAGTCCTCGACCGTGCGAAACGACAGTTCAGCGGCGTTCGCCATCGCGCCGGTGTAGAACGAGGCGATCTGGTTGTTCGCCTCGTCGGTGCTGCAGAAGAACGAGGCGGTGAACTTGCCGTCGATCTGGCGGGTGAGCGACGTGTCGATGCCGGCCGCCTCGAGCCACTGCCGGTACTCGCCGAAGTCCTCGCCGGCCGTCGCCATCAGCAGCGGGCGCTCGCCGAGCAGCGCGAGGGTGTAGGCGATGTTCGGCCCGCAGCCGCCCCGCCGCTTGTCCATCGAATCGACCAGGAAGCTGAGGCTCACGCGGTGGAAGTGCTCCGGCAGGAAGTGTTCGGTGAACTTCCCCGGAAACGACATCAGGTAGTCGTAGGCGATGGAGCCGGTGATGACGATCTTCATAGAAGGCTATGGGGTTCCAGGGTTCTAAGGTTCTAAGGTTCTAGGGTTCTAGGGTTCTAAGGTTCTAAGGTTCTTGAATTTGAGGGGTTGTCTGGCGCGACCTGTGCTTGCGTGCGCGGCATGATTGCGCGCCGCGTCGAGGATCTCGTGGTGTGCAAACCAAGGACGGCCTCCACGTCGCCCACAGCCGGGCCTATCTGTCGCCACCCGAACACGAACGCCTGCTCCGCCTCGCCAGACGCGCCCTGTCCGCGAATGCCAGCCTCGGACAATACCTGCGACGCTGTTCGCAGAACCCTTAGAACCATTGAACCCAGAACCCAGAACCTAGAACCCTAGAACCTCTTGAACCTGCTCGAACCTACTTGAACCTACTTGACGTATCGCCCGACAATCACCGCCAGCTCCCGCTTCGTCTGCTCGGGCACGAGCTCAGGGCGCGTGATGATGGCCGTCGCGAGCGCGTCCTTGCACGCACACGTGCGCGGCCCCGTCAGCCGGCCGACCGCCTCCGCGATCGTCGCCTGCGCCGTCTTCGCGTTCTGCAGCAGGTTGCCGACGATCATCTCGACCGTCACGGAGTCGTGATCGGGATGCCAGCAGTCGTAGTCGGTGACGAGCGCGAGCGTCGCATAGCAGATCTCCGCCTCACGCGCGAGCTTCGCCTCCTGGAGGTTCGTCATCCCGATGACGTCCATGCCCCACGACCGGTACAGCTTCGACTCGGCGAGCGTCGAGAACTGCGGCCCTTCCATGTTGACGTAGGTGCCGCCCCGATGCACCGTCGCGCCGACCGATTGGGCGGCGTCCGCAGCGACCGCCGAGAGATCCGCGCAGAGCGGGTGCGCGAAGGCGATGTGCGCCACCAGGCCGCGGCCGAAGAACGTGCTGATGCGCCCCTTCGTGCGATCGAAGAACTGATCGGGCACGAGGATGTCGAGCGGCTTGAACTGCTCCTTGAGGCTGCCCACCGCGCTCGCCGACAGGATCCGCTCCACGCCGAGCGCCTTGAAGCCGTAGATGTTGGCGCGGAAGTTCAGCTCCGACGGCAGAATCCGGTGCCCGGCGCCGTGGCGCGCGAGAAACGCCACGCGCTGGCCGCGCAGCGTCCCGACGACGTACGGCCCGGACGGCCCGCCAAACGGGGTGGAGATGGTGCGTTCTTCGCGATCGGTCAGCTCCTCCATGTCGTAGAGACCGCTGCCGCCGATGATGCCGATCGAAGGTGTTGGAGTCATGCGCCTGGCCTGGCCGGATTCACCCGGTATTTTCCGTCCTGCTCGACAATGTATCCCGCGGGCGTCGCAGGGTCGTGCTCGAAGAAGACGAGCGTCCGCCGCTCGATGGCCTCCGCGACGAACTGCTTCTTGGTGGCCAGCGTGTCCAGCGGATAGAGGTCGTAGCCCATGATCCACGGCGCCGGCAGGTGCGCCGTCGTCGGCAGGAGGTCCGCGACGAACGCCGCCGTCCGGCCGCCCGATTCGATGACCACCATCTGGTGATGCATCGTGTGTCCGCCCGTGCGCCGCACTTTCACGCCGGGCATGATCGTCTGGTCCTCGTCGACGAGCAGGAGCACGCCGGCCTCGGCGAGCGGAACGTAGTTGTCGGGCAGATAGCTGGCGCGCGTGCGCTCGGTCGCGTGCGTCGCGTCCTCCCACTCTCCGCGGCGGACGACATACTGCGCCCGCGGGAAGCGCGGGCGGACGCGTCCGGACGCGTCGCGCACGGTGAAGCCTCCCGCATGATCGAAATGCAGGTGGGTCGCCAGGACGATGTCGATGTCCTCGACCGTCAGCCCGGCCTCGGCAAGGGTGTGGTCGAGCGAGCGCGCGCGGTCGAGGCCGTAGATGTCGGCGAACTTCGCGTCTTCCTTGTCCCCCACCCCCGCGTCCACGATCATCGTCCGCGCACCGCGGATGACGAGCGGGCGCATCGCCAGCGTGATGCGGTTGCGCTCGTCGGCCGGCGCGCGCTTCTCCCAGAGCGGCTTGGGAACGACGCCGAACATCGAGCCGCCGTCGAGCCTGAAGAAGCCGTCGCAGACGGAGACGAGCTCGAGATCGCCGAGCGTGTATCGGGCGACCGCCGCCTCGCGCCGCTGTGCCTGCGGTGACGCACTGAGAGCCGGGAGCCGGGCGCCGGCCGCCGCCTGCTTGAGCTCGACGAGCACGCCGTGCGCGCTCGACGGATGGATGAACGCGACGAGCGATCCCTCGGCGCCGCGGCGCGGCTGCTCGTCGACGAGGCGGACGCCGCGCGCTTTCACCTGCGCGAGCGCGGCGGCGATGTCGTCGACGCGCAGCGTGATGTGGTGCAGACCGGGGCCGCGCGTGTCCGTGAACTTCGCGATCGGCGAGTCCGGCGCGGTCGCCTCGAGCAGCTCGAGCGCCGCCGATCCGACCGGGACGAAGTGCGCGCGCACCCGCTGGGACGCGACCTCCTCGGGCGCTTCGACCTCGAGCCCGAGCGCGTCGCGGTAGAAGGCGAGCGCGGCAGGCAGATCCTTCACCGCGATGCCGATGTGATCGAGGACAGCCTTCATATCAGCGCAAACAGCGGTCACCGCGCCAGCGCGCGCTTCAGCAGATCGTTCGCCGCGGTATAGGGATCCATCTCGCGCGCGGCGACTCGATCGACGATCCGCCCCAGCTCGCCGGGCTCGAGGACGTGGCGCTCGAGGTGGTCCATGAAGCGGTGCGCCACGAGCTCCCGCAGCCGGTACTCGCTCCGCGAGCGGCGGCGAGCCGTCTGCGTGCCGGCCGAGTGCGCGCGGAACTTCCAGATCGCGTCGACCAGCTCCCTGACGCCCCGCCCGCTGGTCGCTACCGTCTTCAGGATCGGCGGCCGCCACTCGTCTTCGCCGTAGGCCTGCAGCGCGAGGTTCGCCTCGACCGCGCTCACGAGGCGATCCGCGCCCTCCCGGTCCGCCTTGTTGACGACGAAGATGTCGGCGATCTCCATGATGCCGGCCTTGAGCGCCTGCACTTCGTCGCCGGTGCCGGGCACGAGCGTCACGACCGAGACGTCCGCCGTGCGGATGATGTCCACCTCGTCCTGCCCGACACCCACCGTCTCGATGACGATCACCTGTCTTCCGGCGGCGTCCAGCACGAGCGCAGCGTCGCCGGTCGCCCGCGCGAGGCCGCCGAGGTGCCCCCGCGTCGCCATGCTGCGGATGAAGACGCCCGTGTCGGCCGCATGAGACTGCATGCGCAACCGGTCGCCGAGCACGGCGCCGCCGCTGAACGGGCTCGTCGGGTCGACGGCGATGACGCCGACGCTCGACCCGCGCGATCGGATCGCCGCCGTCAGCCGGTCGACCAGCGTGCTCTTGCCGGCGCCGGGCGGGCCGGTCACCCCTATCAGGTACGCGCGGCCGGTGTGGCTGAAGATGGCGCGGATGAGCTCCGCGCTCTCGGCACGCTCGTCCTCGATGAGAGAGATCGCGCGGGCCATGGCCCGGGGATCGCCGGCCAGCACGCGCCCGGCAAGCGTGGCCACGCTCATGAGGGACCGATCACCCGATCGTCCGTCGCCGACTGGCATCCGCTCATTGCGCCAGGAGCTGCCGGGCGATCACCAGACGCTGAATCTCGCTGGTCCCCTCGCCGATCGTCGTCAGCTTGACGTCGCGGAAGAACTTCTCCGCCGGGTAATCCTTCACGAACCCGTAGCCGCCGTGGATCTGCACGCAGTCGTCGGCTGCCCTGACCGCGATCTCGCTCGCGTACAGCTTGGCCATCGCCGACTCGAGCGTCATCCGCTGCCCGCGATCCTTGAGATAGGCGGCGCGGTACGTCAGCAGGCGCGCGGCCTCGATCCGCGTGGCGTTGTCGGCGAGCTTCCACTGGATCGCCTGGAAGCGGGCAATCGGCTTGCCGAACGCCTTGCGCTCGCGCGCGTAGTGGAGCGCCGCCTCGTACGCGCCCTGCGCGAGGCCGACCGCCAGCGCGGCGATGCCGATGCGCCCCGCGTCGAGCACCTGCATCGTGTTGACGAAGCCCTGGCCCTCCTCGCCGAGCAGCTGATCGGCCGGGATGCGGCAGTTCTCGAAGAGCACTTCGCTCGTGTCGCTCGCCCGCATGCCGAGCTTGTCTTCCTTCTTGCCGGGCGTCATGCCCGGCGTCCCGCGCTCGATGATGAACGCCGAGATACCCTTGCTGCCGGCCGTGCGATCCGTCACCGCCATGGCGACCAGCACGTCGCCGACGCGGCCGTGCGTGGTGAACGTCTTCGAGCCGTTCAGGACCCAGCAGTCGCCCGCGCGCGCGGCCGTGGTGCGCATGCCGGCGGCGTCGCTGCCGGAGGTGGACTCGGTCAGCCCCCACGCACCGATCTTCTCGCCGCGGGCCAGCGGCACGAGATAGGTCTGCTTCTGCGCCTCGCTGCCGAACATCGCGATGTGCGCCGAGCACAGGCCGTTGTGCGCCGCCACCGACAGCGAGACGCCCGGGTCGACGCGCGCCAGCTCCTCGATGCAGATGCAGTAGTCGACGGCGCTCATGCCGGCGCCGCCGTACGCCTCCGGAAACTGGATGCCGAGCAGGCCGAGGGCTGCGAGCTTCGGGACGAGCTCGGTCGGGAAGTGCTGCGCCTGGTCCCACTCCATCACGTGGGGACGGATCTCGGTCTCGGCGAACTCGCGGACGCTGCGCTTGAGCAGTTCCTGGTCTTCGGTCAGCCGGAAGTCCATAAACCCTCAGACTCTAGCACGTCCCCGATGCGGCGAAGAAGAGGCCGAAGTGCCCGAACCGCTCGAATCCGAGGGATTCGTACATCGCGCGCGCCGCGGTGTTCCGCGGGCCGGTGAAGAGAAACAGCCGATCGACATGATGCACGCCGACCGAGTCGCGCATGAGCGTCTGCATCACGGCGCGCGACAGGCCGCGGCCCCGGCGCTCGGGCGGCGTGAAGACGCCGCCAACCTGCGCGATCGTGTCGTGCAGCGCGTTGTACCCGCCGATCGACACGAGCTCGTCGCCTTCGAATGCGCCCCACCAGTGGCCGAGGTCCGCGCTGCGCACGAACGCCGCGCGGTGCTGCTCGGCGGTTCCCTGCTCCGGCAGGCCCTGCCCGGCGAGGAACGCATGCGTCAGGCGCGCCCACCCCGGGTGGTCGTCTGGCGTGAGCCGCCGGACGCGCGCCGGCGCATCCGCGGGGGGCAGGCGGTCCAGACGCCGCCGGTACGAAATCTCCCTGGATACGAACGCCGGGCGGAGGCCGCGCTCGATCGACAGCCGATCCCACAGCGCGCTGGCGATCGTCCATTCGCCGAGCACGCCGCGCACCTCGAGCGGGTCGCCCGCGCACGAGCGGACGATCGCCGGCGCGACGTCGGCACGGCCGCCCGACTGCGCGACCAGGCTGCCGCCGCGCGTCAGGCACCAGACCGCCTCGATCTCACCGCCGCCGACGAGCGCCTTGAAGTCTCCCGAGTACAGGCTGTCGCCGAGCCGGGGGCCGAACGCGCGCAGGTTCGACAGCAGGAGCAGGGAGGTTTCCGGATGGCGCAGGAGAAAGATCCTGGCGGCCTCGACGTTCGCATCCGTGACGTCGACTACCACGGCCGGCCTCGGTCGGATCCGGCGGCGCTACACGACCCGCGATCGCGCCGGCGCCGACGCGGCACGGCCGGATGGCCCGACGGCCCAGTCAGTGTGGGGCGCGCGGTTCTGGAGCAGCCAGCCGCGCAGCAGGCCCGTGTAGGTCTGCCAGCGCATGCCGTGCCGGGCGTAGAAAGGCGCGAGCGCCCGCTGCAGGGACGCCAGGCGGTAGAACGGAACGCCGGCAAAATAATGATGCTCCAGGTGGTAGTTGGAATTGAGGAACGCGAAATCCCAGAACCAGTGGCCCCGGACGAGCGTCGTCCATTTCGTCGGGTCGGTCGGGTCGATATCGTAGTGCTGCCCGAGACGATTCAGCGTGAATGCGATCGGGAACACGAAGAACACCGGGACGACGTAGACGCGCAGCGCCGCGCCGAAACCGGCGAGCGCCCACACCAGCGCGAGCACGCCCAGGTGCGTGAGCAACGCCACGCGGCGCTCCCGCGCGATCCGGCGCTGCATCTCCTGCGGATAGGTCGCGCTCTCCTTCCGCGCGGCGCGGAAATAGATCGGGAAGAGCGCCGGCGAGCAGTACAGGAGCTTGAACCAGCGCGCGTTGATCTTCGGCGACAGGTGGTGCCGCTTCGGATCGTCGACCGACGAGCCGAGCTCGGCGTGATGATCGAGGTGCCAGCGGGTGAACTGCGTCGACGAGATGCCGCTGGGCACGGCGTACAGCCACGCGAGCGCCCGCTCGGCCCGCGGATGCCGCCGCTCGAAAATCGTGTGGTGCACGACCTCGTGCAGCAGGACCGTGAAGTCGAAGATCGTGAAGCCCTGCACGAGGACGAGCGGCACCCACACGACCGGACGCGTGAAGACGAGCAGCCCCCAGGTGGCGAGCGCCAGAATCAGGAACTGCCGCGCCGCAATCAGCAGATGACGCGCCGGCGACTTCCGGTGGAACGCCCGGAGCTCGTCACGCGACAGCGCGGTCGCCAGCTCGGCCCGAAGCGCCGTCGCGTGCTGGCTGTAATAGTGCACCTTCACGGCACTTACGATTGTACTGGGGCTGGGGGCCGGGGGCTAGGGGCTGGCTCAGGCAGGACGAGGTGCCTGGAACCCGAGTCCGTTGCAGAGCCATGAAGGCGTGCGCCAGAGCTGGCGGGGGCGCAAACCGTACTATCATGGCGCGAGGGAGGGCTCATGACGCGTGGAAGAACGCTGATTCTGGCGACGGCCATGGCGGTGGCCGCCGCCGCACCGGCCCGCGCCGACGCCACGCTGTTTCTCGGCGCCAACACGACGCCTGTCAACCGCACGGTGAGCGGTGGCGCCGTCGGCATGGGTCTGCTCATCGTCGGCTTCGAGTTCGAGTACGCGCACACGCCGGACGATCCGGCAGCGGGGGCGCCCGCCCTGACGACCGGCTCGGGCAACGTGCTGCTGCAGACGCCCGTGGCGTTTCTCGGGTTCCAGCCGTATCTCACGGCGGGCGCCGGCTTGTACCGCGAGACGCTCGGGAGCCATCAGGACACGAGTCTGGCCGTGAACACCGGGGGCGGCGTGAAGGTGTCGCTGGTCGGCCCGCTGCGGCTGCGCGTGGACTACCGGGTGTTCAAGCTCGGAAGCGGGGCCCTGGAGTCGCCGGTGCAGCGGGTGTACGCGGGGCTGAACCTGAAATTCTGAGGGAATGCGACGTGCCGGTGGCAGGATGGCAGAACGCGTCGAGCCATCCTGCCATCCTGCGATCGTTACTGCTTGGCGAGGTCCGACACGAGGGCGAGGTTGACGAAGTTCTGCCCTTGCGCGTATGCGTCGGCGTACTGCTTGTAGAGCGCCTGGACGTCCTGCGGGAACGCCTCCGCGAGGATCGTCGAAACCGTGTAGTCGGCGCCCTTCACGGCCGGGTCGATCCAGAAGACATAGAGCACGGTGCCATTGGGGCCCGGCTCCTGGGCCTTGAAGACCTTCCAGCTCTGGGCCTGCTGCTTGCGCTCAGGCTTGTCGCTCTGCTGGAGCGCCTGCTTCAGCTTCTGTAGGATCGCCTCGAAATCGGCGGTCTTGTCCGGCTTGATGAAATTCAGCACCATGCCGGCATCCGAGCCGAACACCCGTGTGGTCGGCGCCGCCTGTGCCTGCTGCGCCGGCTGCTGAGCGGGCGGGGTCTGCTGTTGCTGCGGAGCCTGCGCGCGGGACGCGCCTGCCGATACCAGCAGACCCATCACGAGCCCGAGGGCAATCCGTCCTGGCCGGCCTCCCACAGCCGACACGCCGATGGTTCGAAACATCGCGGCCTCCTTCGCGAAAGGGCTGATACTGTAACGTACTCAGGGCTACACGAAAACCGCCATCACCTCATGCCCCATGAGCATCCCCTGACGTGACAGCCGCAGGCGGCCCTCCGCCTGCTCGAGATGCCCGGACTCCAGGAACGGCCCCAGCTCGGGCCCGTACCGCTGCCAGACATCGACGCGGTATCGCCTGCCGATGGCGGCCAGGTCGACGCCATCGGCCAGCCGCAGCCCCGTGAACAAGGCATCGCCGAGCCGCTCGTCCGGCGTCAGCACGTGTCGCTCCCCGACGGGCGACACGCCGGCCGCCATCCGCTGGATGAAGTCGGGGGCCGCCGACACGTTCTTCCACCGGATTCCATCCCGGGTGCTGTGCGCGCCGCAGCCGAATCCGAGCCACTCGCCGTCGGACCAGTACTTCAGATTGTGCCGGGAGCGGCGGCCGGGACGCGCGACGTTCGAGATCTCGTACTGCGCGTAGCCGGCGGCATCGAGGCGATCGAGCGCGGTCAGGTACATGGCCGCGGCGTCCTCGTCCGGCGCCTGCGACCACTGCGCCCGGGCCATCTCCTCGCGCAGCGGTGCGTTCGGATACACCTCGAGGAGATAGAGCGACAGGTGATCCGGGCCGAGGGCGATCGCCTCGTCGACCGAGACGAGCCACTCGTCGACGCGCTGCCCGGGGAGCCACATCATCAGATCGAGGCTGACGTTGTCGAATCCGGCGGCCCGCGCTTCGGCGACGGCGGCGCGCGCGCGGGCCGCGCCGTGCAGGCGCGAGAGGCGCACGAGCTCTTCGTCGCGGAACGACTGGACGCCGAAGCTGATTCGGTTCACGCCGGCGGACCGGTACGCGGCGAGCCGGTCGGGGGTGACCGTCTCCGGATTCGCCTCCAGCGTGATCTCGGCATCGGGTGCCAGCGCGAAGGCCCCGCGGCACGCCGCCACGAGGCGTCCTATCTCGTCCGGCTCGAGGAGCGACGGCGTGCCGCCGCCGAAGTAGATGGTGTCGGCCGCCGGCGCTTCCGCCCCGCCCACCCGCTCGATCTCCGCCACCAGGGCGTCCACGTAGCGCGCCTTCAGGCCGGCGTCGAACAGGCCACGATTGAAGTTGCAGTAGTTGCAGATCGCGGCACAGAAGGGGACGTGGATGTACAAACCGAGCACGGCAGCTAGCTTCCCGCGCGGCCGCCGGGCCACTTCAGATCGCCGCGGTTGTCGCGCGCGGGCTCCCGGAGCTGCGCCCGCGCCTGCCGTCCGGCCCGCGACGGCAGCGTCTTCCGTCGCATCTTCCACATCATGATCAGATCCTCGGGGCCGGCGTTCTCGGGCCGTTCGCGGTAGTCGGCGGCATCGAGCGCGAGGAACTCGCACATCTCGTGCAGCCGCGACCGCATGCGGAAGCCGATCCGGTACAGGAGCGAATTCGGATCGGTATCGTCCGGGATGTCGAGGTAATTTGACGTGAAAATGGTCACGCGCCGCTCATTGTAGCGCGTGTTGACGATCAGATTCATCGTCTCGTCGACCCACTCGGAGGTCTTCTCCGCCCCGAGATCGTCGAGCACCAGGATGTCGGCCTGCATCACGGGACGCAGGACTTCGAGCTCGGTCGTCCGGGTGGCCGGGTCGTACGTGCTGCGGATGACGCGGAGCAGGTCGCGGGTGTCGTAGAAGAGCCCGCGCGCGCCGGAGCCCGCGATGATGGTCCGCAGCAGCGCCACCGCCAGATGCGTCTTCCCGACACCGGGCTGCCCTTCGAGCAGCAGCCCGCGGGTCACGGCGGGAAACGCGTCCGCGACGCGGCGCGCCGCCTCGACCGCGATCTCGAGCGATTCGTTGTAGGCGACGAAGTTCTCCAGCGTGCAGTGCTGGTAGCGCCGGGGGATGTTCGCGTCAGCGAGCCGCTGCCGCGACGCGTGCTCGCGCCAGCAGTCGCAGCGCTCGACCCGCCGGACACCGTCTCGTTCGACCGGCTTCCAGCCGGTATCGTCGCACTGCGGGCACGCCATCAGTCGGGGATTCCCACCCTCGGAACGGTCAGTTGAGATGGCTGCGCAGGCGCGCCGAGCGCCGCAGCTTGTCCTTGGCGCGCGACTCGAGCTGCCGGACGCGCTCGCGCGAGAGGTGCAGGCGATCGCCGATCTCCTGCAGCGTCCGCGGCTCGTCGTCCGCGAGGCCGAACCGGAGGCGCACGATCTCGCGCTCCTTGCCGTCGAGATCGAGCAGGGCCCGGGCGAGCTCGTCGAGATCCGCCTGATGGATCATCTCGTCTTCGACCGGCACCTCGTCCAGCGGCAGCATGTCGCCGATCTCGCGCGCGGAGCCGTCGCCGGACGCGCGCACCGGATCGCTCAGCGACAGGTCGTCGGCCCGCAGGACGGAGAAGAGCTTCGGCGGAAACGAGAACGCGCGCGTCTGCTCGGCGACCGCGTGCATGATCGCCTGCCGGACCCACCAGACGGCATACGTGATGAACTTGACGTTCCGCGCCGGATCGAACCGCCGCGCCGCCTCGATCAGCCCGAGGTTGCCTTCGTGAATCAGGTCGAGCAGCGGCACGTTCAGGCCGCGGTACCGTTTCGCGTAGCTGACGACGAAGCGCAGGTTGCACTCGACCAGATGGGCGAGCGCGTCATCGTCGCCGTCGCGCCGGATGCGGCTGCCGAGATCGCGCTCTTCGTCGGCCGTTAGGCGAGGCAGCTTCGCGATCTCGCGCAGGTACGCGGCAAGCGTGCTCGAATCGGGTGCGGCGGTCGCGTGACGGCGGGGCACGCGGAAAGGATACACCCGTACGCCGTGCTAGGACATCTTCTTCCGCGCGGGTTCGTCCGCGTGCGCGGAAGCCGACGGCTCTCCCGCCGGAGGCTGCGCGCGCACGAGGTCGGTCGGCGAGGATTTCACGAGCGCCGTCGACAGGCGCTGCTCCCAGTCGTCGATGCCGCGCGCGAGCTCGTGCTTCACGTACTCCATGAACTCGTTCACCTCGCGCTGCATCCGCTCAATCTTCCGGCGCATATTGAGGATGATTTCGACCCCGGCCAGGTTCACGCCGAGATCTCGGGTGAGTGACAGAATCGTCTCGAGCTGCTCGAGGTCCTCTTCCGAGTACAGCCGCGTATTGCCTTCCGTGCGCGACGGCTTCAGCAGCCCCTCGCGCTCGTACAGGCGCAGCGTCTGCGGGTGGATGTTGTACTTCTGCGCCACCGCGCTGATCATGTAATACGCTTTGCCCGTCTTCTTCATGGTCGTCCGGTCTTTCACCGCACCGGATTGTCGCGTCTCACGTCTTCGCCGTTGATCCGGCCGAACTCCCGCAGCAGCTCCTTCGACCGCTCGTCCAGCATCCTCGGCAACACGAGCCGCACCTCGACGACCAGGTCGCCGCGCCGGCCGTCGCGGGGCGAAGGCACGCCGCGCTCGCGCAGCCGGAACCGCTGGCCGGACTGCGTCCCGGGCGGCACGCGCAGGCGCGCCGGCCCGTCGAGCGCCGGCACCTCGACTTTGGCGCCGAGCGCCGCCTCGTGGATGGCCAGCGGGACGACGACATGAAGATCGTCGCCTTCGCGCCGGAACACCGGGTGCGGCTCGACCTGGATCGTCAGGTACAGGTCGCCGGTGTCGCCGCCGTTCCTGCCGACGTGACCCTTGTCGGGGATGCGGATGCGGGCGCCGTCGGACAGCCCGGGCGGCAGCGCGATGGTCAGCGCCTCGGTGCGCATCTCCACCTTCTGCCCGCCGCACGTCGGGCAGACCGCCTGTCGCTGCCGCCCCGATCCGCCGCAGTGCTCGCACGGTTTCGAGAACACCATGTGACCGCGAACCGATCGGACGGCGCCGGCGCCGTGACAGTAGTTGCAGCGGGCGTCCGCCGCGTGGAGCCGGCCCGCGCCGCGGCAGGTCCGGCAGTGCTCCTGGCGCGTGGCCACGATCTGCCGCTGTCCGCCGCGGACCGCGTCCTCGAAACCGACCGTGATCGTGTGGTGCAGGTCGGCGCCGCGCTCGGGCGTGTCGTCGTCGCGCTGCGCGTCCCGCCGGTGCAGGATGTCGGCGAACAGGTCGCCGAAGGTCGACGCCGACGGCCCGTTCACGTTCACCGAGAAGTCGAAGCCCTCGAAGCCGAAGGTCGCGTCGACCCGGCTCGCCACGGTCCCGGTCGCGTCGTACCGGCTGCGTCGCTCCGGATCGCTCAACGTCTCGTACGCTTCGGCAATCTGCCGGAACTGGGCGGCTGCCAGGCGATCGCCCGGATTGATGTCCGGGTGGTACTTCCGGGCAAGCCTCCGGTACGCACGCTTGACCTCGCCAAGCGTCGCTTCGCGCCCGAGCCCCAGCACCACGTAGAGATCCATGCAGATTGCCGGTTGTTACGGCTTCCCTTCGTCGACGACCTCGGCGTCGATGACTTCTCCGGCCTTCGGCGCCTCGCCGCCGGCGGCCGCGCCGGCCCCCGGCGTGGGACCGCCTGGGCCGCCGCCGCCCGGCTGACTCTGCGCCTGCCGGTACAGGGACTCGGCCGCCTTGTGCTGTGCGGCCGTGAGCTGATCGAGCGCCCGCTGGACGGCGGCCGAATCGCTCCCCTCGTTCGCCTTCCTGGCCGCCTCGATCGCCGCCTCGATGCCCTGACGGTCGCCCGCGCTCAGCTTGTCGCCGCTGTCCTTGAGGAACCGCTCGGCGCCATAGAGCGCCTGATCCGCACGGTTGCGCGTCTCGATCTCCTCGCGCCGCTTCTTGTCATCGTCGGCGTGCGATTCGGCCTCCTTCATCATCCGCTCGACTTCGTCCTTGCTCAGGCCGCTCGACGCGGTGATCGTGATCTTCTGCTCCTTCCCGGTGCCGAGGTCCTTCGCCGACACGTTGACGATGCCGTTCGCGTCGATGTCGAAGGTGACTTCGATCTGCGGGACGCCGCGCGGCGCCGGGGGCAACCCGACCAGGTGGAACCGGCCGAGCGTGCGGTTGTCGCGCGCCAGCGGACGCTCGCCCTGGAGCACGTGCACCTCCACGCTCGTCTGGCTGTCGGCGGCGGTCGAGAAGATTTCGCTCTTGCGCGTCGGAATCGTCGTGTTGCGCGGGATGAGCGTCGTCATCACGCCGCCGAGCGTCTCGATGCCGAGCGAGAGCGGCGTCACGTCGAGCAGCAGCAGGTCCTTGACGTCGCCCGCCAGCACGCCGGCCTGAACCGCCGCGCCGACCGCCACGACTTCGTCCGGGTTGACGCCCTTGTGCGGGTCCTTCCCGAACAGTTCCTTGACGATCTGCTGAACCTTCGGGATGCGCGTCGAGCCGCCGACGAGCACGACCTCGTCGATCTTCGACGGGTCCACGCCCGCATCGGCCAGCGCCTGCTTGGTGGGGCCGACGGTCTTCTGCAGCAGGTCGTCGACGAGCTGCTCGAATTTCGCCCGCGTCAGCTTCATCTGCAGGTGCTTCGGTCCGGTCTGGTCGGCGGTGATGAAGGGCAGGTTGATGTCGGTCTCCATGACGGTGGAGAGCTCCATCTTGGCCTTCTCCGCGGCTTCCTTGAGGCGCTGCAGCGCCATGCGATCCTTGCCGAGATCGATGCCCTCGCTCTTCCTGAACTCCGCGATGATCCAGTCGATGATGCGCTGATCGAGGTTGTCGCCGCCGAGGTGGGTGTCGCCGTTCGTCGCCTTCACCTCGACGACGCCCTCGCCGACCTCCAGGATGGAGATGTCGAACGTGCCGCCGCCGAAATCGTAGACGGCGATCGTCTCGTCCTTCTTCTTGTCGAGGCCGTACGCGAGGGCCGCCGCCGTCGGCTCGTTGACGATGCGCATCACCTCGAGGCCGGCAATCTGACCGGCGTCCTTCGTCGCCTGCCGCTGGGCGTCGTTGAAATACGCCGGCACCGTGATGACCGCCTTCGTCACCGCCTGGCCGAGGTACTCGTCGGCAGCCTGCTTCAGCTTCTGCAGAATCATCGCGGAGATTTCGGGCGGCGAGTACTCCTTGCCGTTGGCCGTCACGCGGGCGTCGCCGTTGCCGGCGCGCACGACCCGGTACGGCACCATCTTCATTTCCTCGTTGACCTCGTCGAACTTGCGCCCCATGAAGCGCTTGATCGAGAAGATCGTGTTCTCCGGATTCGTGACCGCCTGTCGCTTGGCGACCTGCCCGACGAGCCGCTCGCCGGTCTTGGCGAACGCCACGACCGACGGCGTGAGCCGCCCGCCCTCGGGATTGGTGATCACCACCGGTTCGCCGCCTTCCATGACCGCGACGACCGAATTGGTGGTGCCCAGGTCGATGCCGATGATTTTGCTCATTGAATGGACCTCATGAGGCTGAAGCCTGATATCCAGTCAATTATGAAAATTGAGTGGCTTATTGTCAATTCTGGGACGATTTCCAGGGAAAATCAGCGTGTTATACTGGGCCCTGCCAGCGTGTGACCGCTCATCCGGAGGCGGTACGATGTCCAGCTTCCGCCTCGCGTTTTGCCGCCTGTCGAGCTTGCCGCTCCTGCTTGCGCTGGCCTCGCCGGTTGCCGCCACACAAACGGTCTCGGCGCCGTCTGAACCCCTGACTGCCGGTCTCGCGCGGTATGGCCGCTGGCAGACGGTCGAGCCGTTCGGTCGCGTCTGGTTTCCGCGGGTCGAAGGCGTCTGGCGCCCCTATTCACGCGGGAGCTGGACGCGCGCGGACGGCTCCGGCTGGTCCTGGCAGGGGCGGGACCCCTGGTCCGTGCCGACCGAACACGGCGGGCGGTGGGCGACGACCCATGGCGCATGGTTCTGGATTCCCGGCCCTCCCCTTCGCGAACCGCCAGTCGCCTGGGCCATCGCTCCCGACTACGTCGGCTGGTGTCCGCTCGACCCTCACGATCGGCCGGCCGAACCGCTCGCGCCCGGCAGCAGGTCGCGCGCCTGGACGATGGTGCGCCGCGCGGATTTCGGCGCGCCAGACTCGTTCGCAGCCGAGCTCGACCTCGCCACGCTGCCGCGGACCATCCCGTTCATCGTCCAGCGCCCCGGACCTGCGGCGGAATCGCCCTCGCTGACCGTGGCAAGCCGACAGCCGCTGATGCCGGCTCAGCCGGCGCCGGAACGCTCGAGCGTCGTTGCGTCTGAACCGGCCGCCTCTCCGGCGGCAACGACGCCCGAGTTCGAAACCGACGAGGCGGAACCGTACTTCTGGGGGCTCGGTGTGCCGACGCTCGCGCCGCGACATCGGCGGCCGCGCGTGACCGATCCGTATGCGCCGCATTTCGAGCCGCATTTCCAACCGCACTACGAGCCGCATTACACGCCGGGATTCGGCGGCTTCCGAAACGGCATGCGCCATGAGCGTCCGGCGGGCGGCCACCACGGCGGGACGCAGGCGCCGCCGCACCAGAGCCCCCCGCACCCGGCCGCGATACACTTGACACCGTGAGCCAGTACGTCATCCGCTACGCGCGAAGCGCGGGCATTGCCGCGCTGTTCGTCGCCACGGCTCTGGCAGGGATCGTCAGCGGCGTGCTGTTCGCGTACGCGGGAGACCTGCCGCAGATCACGACGCTCGACGACTACGCGCCGAGCACGATTACCCGCGTCTACGCGGCGAACGGGCAGGTCATCGGCGAGTTCGCGACCCAGCGCCGCATCGTCGTCGGCTACGACGACATCAATCCGGTGCTGCGCGACGCGATCATCGCGACGGAAGACGCCGAGTTCAACCGCCATTTCGGCATCAACATCTGGCGCATCTTCGCGGCGGCGGTCACCGACATCATCGAGCGCCGGCCCGATCAGGGGGCGAGCACGCTGACGCAGCAGGTCGCGCGCAATCTCGATCAGTTCGGCCTCACGAAGCAGAAGCTGTTCGAGCGGAAGATCCGCGAGGCGATTCTGGCGATCGAGATCGAGAAGCGGTACACGAAGAAGGAGATCTTCACGATCTACTGCAACCAGATGTACCTCGGGCACGGCGCCTACGGCGTCGAGGCCGCCTCTCGGCTCTACTTCAACAAGTCGAACAAGGCCCTCACGCTCGGCGAAGCCGCGCTGATCGCAGGGCTGTTCCAGTCACCGGAACGCCAGAGCCCGTACGTCAACATGAAGCGGGCGACGCTGCGGCGGAACGTCGTGCTGCAGCGGATGGCGGACGAGGGGTACATTCCGCAGCAGCGCGCCGACGAGGAGAAGCGGAAGCCGGTCGTCACGGCCGGGCAGCCGACGCAGGCGCCCGGCATCGCTCCGTATTTCGTCGAGGAGATCCGCAAGCACCTCGAGCGCGAGTACGGCGCGAAGACGCTGTACGAGAACGGCCTGTCGGTGCAGACGACGCTCGACCCCGACCTGCAGCAGGCCGCCGACGTCGCGGTGGACCAGGGGGTGCGCCGGATCGACAAACGTCGCGGCTGGCGCAGGCCGACGCGGAACGTGCTCGCCGAGGGGCACACCATCGACGGCTACAAGGAAGAGCGGTGGAGCCGCCCGATGGGCCCCGGGGACATCGTGCCGGCGGTGGTCGTCAGCGCCACGAAGACCGACGCTCGCCTGCGTCTCGGGCCGCTCCATGCCGACCTCACGCGCGCAGGCTGGGCGTGGACGCGTCGCGCCGCGGCCTCGGATCTGTTCAAGCGCGGCGATCTCGTGGAGGCGGAGATCCAGAAAGTCGACGAGGCCGGCGGCACGGCCACCGTGTCGCTCGAGCAGGAGCCGCTCGTGCAGGCCGCCATTCTGGCGATCGACAACCACACCGGCCAGATCAAGGCGATGGTCGGCGGCGAGAACTTCAATCGCAGCAAGTTCAACCGGGCCGTGCAGGCCTACCGGCAGGTCGGCTCGACGTTCAAGGCCTTCGTCTACACGACCGCCATCGACCGCGGCTTCACGCCGAGCTCGATCATCGACGACGACCCGGTGACCTATCCGACAGGTACGGGCGAAGACTACTCGCCGCACAATTTCGACCACCAGTTCGAGGGACCGGTCACGCTGCGGCACGCGCTGGAGGACTCGCGCAACGTGCCGGCCATCAAGATGATGGACGCGCTCGGTCCGGCCAACGTGCTGGCGACCGCCAAGCGCTTCGGACTCGACGAGAACTTCCCCCCCTACCTGCCGATCGCGCTCGGCGCCGGCGAAGCCACGCTGCTCGAGATGACGAGCGCCTACACGACGTTTCCGAACCAGGGCGTGCGGATGAAGCCGTACGAAATCGTGAAGGTGCTCGACCGCGACGGCAACCTGCTCGAGGAGAACCGGCCGGAGTCGACCGATGTCATCCGGGCGGACACCGCCTACGTGATGACGAATCTGTTCCGGGGCGTCGTCCTGCGCGGGACGGCCGCGGTGGCGGCGAGCCTGAAGTGGCCGCTCGCGGGGAAGACCGGCACGGTGGACGCCAACACCGACGCCTGGTTCATCGGGTTCGATCCCAACCTCACGATCGGCGTGTGGGTGGGGCTCGACGAGAAGAAGCCGATCGGCTACAACCAGACGGGAGCCGTCGCCGCGCTGCCGATCTGGATGGACGTGATGAAGGCGTACATCGACCGCCAGCCGGACAAGGACAACCCGCCGCAGTTCCAGGCTCCGGGAAACATCGTGTTCCTGTCGGTCGACAAGACGACGGGCGCCGTGCTGCCGCCGGACACGCCGGGCGCGATCACCGAAGCCTTCATCGCCGGGACGCAGCCGGGCGCCGACTTCGGGCACACGACGCCGCTCACGCCGCAGATCCAGCAGCCATGAACCCGGAGCGGAAGTCACGACGATCGCGAAGGCCACACGATTCGAGCCTTCGCGACGCGGGTCTCCGTGTCGTCGTGCCTTCGTGGCTCAGCGCGTGCCGCTCGCGCTCTTGATCGTCACCCGCGCGAGCTTGCCGACGCCGCTCTCGGCGAGCCAGAGATGGCCCTGACGATCGACGTCCATGTTCCGGACCGTCCCGCCGCCGCTCGGCAGCGGCCACGACTGCATCTTCTTCGTCTGCGGATCGAACCGCACGAGCACGTTGTGCGTGTCGTCCCCGGTCTCGACGTACCAGACGGCGCCGTCCGACGTGATGTCGATCGCATACGGCCGGGAGTCCTCACCGCCGGGCGACTTGAACTCCTCCACCTTCCCCGTCCTCGGGTCCAGGTGGCCCAGGTATCCGCGCGCGTAGTCGCCGTACCAGACGGTGTCGTCCTTCGCGACGGCGATCCGGCGTGGACGAGCGTCGGCGCTCGGCAGTGGATACTCGACGATCTTCAGCGTCGCCGGGTCGACGCTCCCGATCTTGTTGGAGTTGAACTCGTCGAAGAACGGCACACCCTTCGAGTTGAGGCGGATGCCGTAGGGGCGCGAGTTGGCGGTCGGCGGCGACACCAGCTTGATGGCGCCGGTCTTCGGGTCGAGCCTCCCGATGAAGTTGCCGGCCTGCACGGTGAAGATCATCAGGCCATCGGGGAGGAAGACCATCGTGTGCGGATCGCGCGCCTTCGGATCCGGCATCTTGAACTCGGTGATCTTCCCGGTCTTGACGTCGATCTTCCCGATGAGCCCGGCAGAATTGCCCGTGTACCAGACGTTCCCGGTTCGGTCGATCGTCACGCCGTGCGGACCGGAATTCGGCGTGGGCAGCGCGTATTCCTTGAACTGCTCCGTTGCAGGATCGAAGCGGCCGACGACGTTCGCGCGCTGGCCGGTGTACCAGATGGAGCCGTCCGGCGCGACGGCGGGATCGTGCGGGTACGGCGGCTTGCTGGGGGTCAGCCACTCCTTGATGTCGACGCTGACCGGACCGGCGGCGAGGGCGCCGACGGTGGCGAGGGTCGACGCGATGAGCGCGAGGCCGATGGTGCCGGTCACGAGCATTCGGCGCATAATGTCCCTCCTGCGCATGCGCATTCTAATCCCGGCAGCGGTCGTCCTGGCGACAATCCCGCTCGGCCTGAAGGCATTCAAGGAAGGGCCGTATCCGAACGTCACCGGCGGGTTCGGCGAGCCGTCGTG
The DNA here is from genome assembly GCA_050257855.1 of Betaproteobacteria bacterium. Lineage (GTDB taxonomy): Bacteria > Acidobacteriota > Vicinamibacteria > Vicinamibacterales > CAVVIG01 > JBLMXQ01. The sequence continues at coordinate 142,218 of JBLMXQ010000080.1, forward strand.
CCACACCTGCCACCTCGACAACCCGCTCAACGCGCCCGGCGGGTCGCTGGCGGTCACCGGGGTGCCGACGTCGTACACGCCCGGCGGGACGTACACGATTACAGTGACGCTGACGCGCGAGGGGCTGCGGCGCGGGGGATTCGAAGTCGCCGCACGCTTCGCATCCGGCCCCGGCCGGGGCCGGCAAGCCGGGCGCTGGCGTCCGCTCGACGCGCGCGTGCAGCTGATTCATTCGCAGGCGGACCCGTCACTCGAGTTCGTGCAGCACAACCTGGCGGGCTCGCGTGCTCCGACGCGCGGGCGCAACGCGTGGACGCTGGAATGGACCGCCCCTCCGGCTGCGTCGGCGCCGATCCAGTTCAACGTCGCCGCGAACGCGTCCAACAACGACGATTCGCCGCTCGGCGACTATATCTACCTGAAGGCCGTCATCTCGCGGCCATCCCGCTGAGCGTCGTCCCATGAACGTGATCGAAACGGAGCGGCTCCTGCTCCGCCGGCTGACCGTGGAGGACGCGGCGTTCATTCTGGACCTGCTGAATCAGCCGTCGTTCCTCCGCTTCATCGGCGACAAGAACGTGCGGACGCTGGACGCCGCGCGCGAGTACATCCTGAACGGACCGGTAGCCAGCTACGACCGCCTGGGATTCGGCCTCTACCTCACGGTGAGGAAGACAGACGAAGCACCGCTCGGCATCTGCGGCCTCGTCAAGAGAGAAGGGCTCGAGGACGTGGACCTCGGCTTCGCGTTCCTCCCGCAGTTCTGGTCGAAGGGGTACGCGTTCGAATCGGCATCCGCCGTTCTCGCTTACGCGCGGGCCACTCTCGGGCTCGCGCGCATCGTCGCGATCGTATCTCCCGACAACGCGGCCTCGATTGCGTTGCTCGAGCGCCTGGGCTTCGGCTTCGAGCGCCTCGTGCAGCTCGCCAGCGACCAGGCGCCGGTCAGCCTCTACGGCGCGACGCGCTGATCGCGGCCAGCCCGCCTCGCGCGCGTACCTGCTCACCACGACGAGACCGGGCAGAATGCGTCGACTCGGAGACGATGCTCAGCGCCAGACCCGGATCAGGCGTCCGAGCGCCGCCTCCGCTTCGGGCACCCGCAGCATCCGCGCGGCGGCAAAGAACGCGATCCCGTAGGGGCCCAGGACGACGAGGGCCGTCAGGACCGGATGCGACGCAACCGGCGCGCGCAGCTTGATCGCCCAGGCGATCGCCGCGGCGGCGATCGCCGACCCCCACAGCTTGACGGCCAGGTCGAGCGGCAGGCCCGTTCGCCCGATGCGCGCATTGAGCGTGCCGCGCAGCAGGAACATCTCAACCCACGAGGCGAGGCCCGCCGACACGGTCAGCCCGGCGGCTCCCCACACCGGCGGGATGCCGAGCCAGCCGGGCATCGGGATCGCGAACACATACCCGAGCACGGTGGTGAGCGCGACGCGGACGACCGCGTAGTTGAGCGGCGTGCGCGTGTCGCGCAGCGCGTAGTACGTGGACGAATACAGCCGGCCGAGTGTCGACGCGAGCACGCCAACGCCGGAGCCGGCCAGGATGCTCCACACGTACACGGCGTCGGCGTGCCGGAACCGGCCCGTCTGGAGCAGCGCCGCGGCCACGACGTCGCCGAGCGCGATGAAGGCGACGGCCGACGGCACGACGAAGAAGGCGATCTGGCGGAGGCCGGCGTCGAGCCGCCTGCGAACCGCCTCGGCGCCCGCGAGGTCGGAGGCGGCCGCGCCCGACATGGCCGGCAGTTCCGCGGCCGACACCGAGATCCCGAAGAGGCTCACGGGAAGGTTCGCCAGCAGCTGGGCGTTGACGAATCCGGTGACGGCGCCGGTCGGCAGCAGGCTGGCCAGCAGGGAATCGATGTACGAGCTGATCTGCACGACGCCCCGGCTGAAGACCACGGGGACGAAATTCCTGACAACGGTCCGCACGTGGTCCGAAGCGGTATCGAGCGCGAACCGCAGGCCAGGCGCGACGCGGCGCACGTACGGCACCTGCACGGCGAACTGCAGGGCGCTGCCGACGACCGATCCCCACGCGAGCAGCACGGCCAGGCGCGGCAGGGCGGAATGGCCGAAGGCGACGAGCGTGCCGATCATCACGGCGTTCCACACCACCGGCGCCATATAGGACAGCAGAAACCGGTGGTGGCTGTTGAGCACGCCCAGGCACCACGCGGACATCACGAGCAGTCCGGCGCCCGGAAACAGCACGCGGACGATCTCGATCGTCAGCTCGCGTTTGGCGCCGGTGAACCCCGGCGCGATGGCGGCGATGAGGAGCGGCGTCGCGAAGACGCCGACCAGCACGATGACCGCCACGAGGAGCGCCAGGAGGGAGCCGACCGCGCCGGCGACGCGATCGGCTTCCTCTCTCTCGTCGCGCGCCACCATCGCGGCGTACACGGGGATGAACGAGCCGGAGAGCGCGCCGGCGCCGAACAGGTTCTGCAGGAAATTCGGGATGCGGAAGGCGGCGTTGAACGCGTCGGCCGCGTCCGACTGGAGCCCGAAGTAGTACGAGAAGACGCGCAGCCGCACGAGCCCGGCGAGGCGGCTCGCGAGGATCCCGACGGCGACGAAAAACGCGGAGCGCCCCGTCCGCAGCGGCCGGCGATCAGGCAATCTCGTCTTCGGGCGCCGCCTCGCCGAGCGTGCCGCTCGCCTTCTTCATCAGATAGCTCTTGATGAACGCGTCGATGTCGCCGTCGAGCACCCGGTTGATGTCGCCCGCCTGTTCCTTCGTCCGGTGGTCCTTGACCATCTGGTACGGGTGCAGCACGTAGCTGCGGATCTGGCTGCCGAACGCGATGTCCTTTTTCGTCCCGCCGAGCTGATCGAGCTTCGCCTGGTTCTCCTTCTGCTTCAGGTCGTACAGGCGCGCCTTCAGCACCTTCATCGCCGAATCGCGGTTCCGGTGCTGCGACCGCTCGTTCTGACACGACACGACGATGCCGGTCGGGAGATGGGTGATGCGGACGGCCGAATCGGTGACGTTGACGTGCTGGCCGCCGGCGCCGCTCGACCGGTAGGTGTCGATGCGCAGGTCCTTCTCCTCGATCTGCACGTCCACGTCTTCGGGCAGCTCCGGCCATACGAAGACCGACGCAAACGACGTGTGCCGCCGCGCCGCCTGATCGAACGGCGAAATGCGCACGAGGCGGTGCACGCCGGCTTCCGCCGACAGCAGCCCGTACGCGAATTCGCCGGCGACGGTGAAGGTGGCGCTCTTGAGCCCCGCCTCGTCGCCCGGCTGGTAGTCGATCAGCTCGCGCCTGAAGCCCCGGCGCTCGGCCCAGCGCAGGTACATGCGGAGCAGCATCTCCGCCCAGTCCTGCGACTCGGTACCGCCGGCGCCCGGATGGATCGTCACGATCGCGTTCTTCCGATCGTGCTCGCCGCCGAGCATCTTCTTGATCTCGCCGGCCTGGACCTCCTGATCGAGCACATCGAGCGCCTGGGCCAGCTCCGCCTCCACCGGCTCGCCGGCCTGGGCCCACTCGGCGAGCACGGCCAGGTCGTCGCTCTTCTGGCGCAGCGAGTCGACGAGGTCGCGATCCTGCTCCAGCCGCCGCCGGCGCTGAAGCACTTTCTGGGCTTCGGCCTGGTCCTTCCAGAAGTCGGGCGCAGCGGCGCGCGCTTCGAGCCGGGTCAGCTCTTCGCGGGGACGGGCGGCCTCAAAGATAACTCCGCAGATCACCAGCCCGCTTGCTCAGATCCTGGTAACGGCGCATCAATTCGTCGACGGTCGGCATGGTCCTCCGGGGTGGTGAGCTCTCAGGTTGTCGGTTGTCGGTCCGTCAGTTCCGAGGTATCGGCTCCGAGTCCTGCGGCCCGAGGCCCGCACCGGTGGCCGGGGCTCTCGGCCGACGGCTGCTAGTGTACCCGGCGCGCGAGCGCGAGCGCCACCAGCGTCAACACCGCCGACGCGTACGCCAGGACGTCGCCGATTCGCGCATAGAGCGTCATCGCGTTCACGAAGCGCACCTCGCCCAGCATGACGGCCGGCGCGAACAGCCGGCTCTTCTCCAGGACGCGTCCGTACGGATCGACGATGCCGCTGATGCCGGTGTTGGCGGATCTGACGAGGTACCGCCCTTCCTCGACCGCCCGCATCGAGGCCTGCTCGAAGTGCTGGTATGGCGCCGACGTGCTGCCGAACCACGCGTCGTTGGTGATCGTCGTCAGGAGCTGGCTGCCGCCCCGCACGAACCGGCGCACCAGGTCCGGGTACACGATCTCGTAGCAGATGGCGGTGCTCACCAGGTGGCCGTCGACCGGCAACAGGTTCGCCTGCGTGCCGGGCGAGAAGTCGGACACCGCCTCGACGAGCGGCGCGGCGAAGAAGAACACCGACTTGAGCGGCACGTACTCGCCGAACGGCACGAGGTGCATCTTGCGGTAGACCCCGCCCACTGTCCCGTCCGACCTCACCAGGAACGCCGAGTTGTAGTACCTGGTCGGCACGCCGCGCTCGATCTGATCGCTGCCGACGAGAATCGGCACGTGCGCCTGGCGCGCGATCGCGCGGACCTGGCCGGCTTCCAGCCGATCCTCCTCGAAATAGAACGGCGCCGACGACTCCGGCCACACGACGAACTGCGCGCCGCCAGCGATGGCCTGGCGCGTCATGCGGAGGTACTCGTCGAAGATCGAGGTTGCCCGCGCGGCATCCCACTTCTCCGCCTGATCGACGTCGCCCTGGACGAGGCCGATTCGAATCGCGTCGCCCTGCCGTGTCAGATCGCCGCGCCCGACCCGCCAGCTTCCCCACGCTGCCGCGCCGAGCAGAAGCACGCCGACCGACACGGCAGCCATGATCCCCGGCCTTCGGCGAGGTGTCAGCGCGAACAGCGCCGCCGCGGCGCTCACCGACGCGACCAGGGCCGACACGCCGAATACGCCGAAGAGGCTCGCCACCTGCGCGATCGGCAGCGTGACGGCCTGGCTGTAGCCGAGCAGCACCCACGGGAATCCTGTGAACAGGTGGGCGCGCCCGAGTTCGGTGGCCACCCACACGAACGGCGCCATCATCACCGCCTCAGGCCCGTGCGACGCCATCAGGCGCCGCATGATCACGGCGAAGAGCGCGGGGAAGAGCGCGAGGTACGCCACGAGGGCGACGTTGATCGGCACGGCGACCCAGGTCGCCAGCCCGCCGTAGACGACCATCACGTGCGTGATCCAGTACAGCGTGCCGGCGAAGTACACGAGCCCCGCGGTGAGACCGAGGCCGAACGCCCGCGACAGCGAGCCGCGGCCCAACGCGACCAGCAGAGGCGCCAGCGCAATCCAGCCGAGCGCGGGATGACCGAATTTCGGGAAGCTCAGCGCCAGCAGGGCGCCCGATGCGAAGGCTAGCGAGTAATCCAGGGCGAGAACTGCTCTTCTTTTTTCAGCTTCGCGGCGACCGCTTCGGCCTCGCTCCGCGTCTTGAACTGGCCGACGCGGACCCGGTAGACGGCCGGCGCGCCGGCAGGCGGCGCCACGACGTACGCCGCGTAGCCCTTGTTCACGAGCCGGTGCGCGATCGCGTCCGCTTCGGATCGAACGTTGAGCGCCGCCACCTGCACGGCATAGCCGGAACCGGCGGCCGGCGCGGGCGCCGGTCCGGTGGTCGCCGCTGCGGCCGGCTTCGGCGCGGGTGCTGTGGAACGGGGCGCCGCCGCCGGAGCGGCCGGAGCGGCCGGAACCTGGCTCGACTTGGCGAGCTTGTCCACCGGCGCGTTCTTCTTCTCGAGCCGATCGAAGTAGCTGAGATCGTTGACGTCGGGCGGTGGCGACGCTTTCGTCGGATCCGCCTCGGCCGGGGTCGCGGCCGCCGGAACCGGCGCGGCGTCCGGTACGACGTCAGTCGCCGGGCTGGCGGCCGCCGCCGATTCGGCCGCGCTGGCGCGCTCCGCGCGAACGCCGCGGCCCACCAGCACGCCGCACAGGAAGATCACCACCGACACGACCGTCGCGGCCATGAACAGGAACACCAACTGCTTGCCGTTCAGCTGGATTTCGTGGAAGCCGTCGTCCTCGGTGTGATGTGCCAAGCGTCAGAATTTTAGCACGTTAGCCGCCGCCGATCCGTTCCAGCAGTCGACGGGCGGCGGCCGATTCCGGGTCGAGCGCGAGCGCCCGCTGCGCCTCGGCCCGCGCCTCGTCGGGGTTCTTGTCCTCGAGGTACGCCTGGCCGAGCGCGACGTGCGCCTCGGCCGTCTCGTGGCTCCAGATCGCAATCTTGAACGCGTCGATCGCGTCGTGCACCCGGCCGCCGCGGAGGTGAATCCGCCCGACCAGCAGGTGTGCGTCGGCCAGATACGGCGAGAGGTAGATCGCGCGGTTCAGCTCCTCGAGCGCCGCTCGATCGTTTTCCCGGTCGTACAGGCGCCGCGCGCGATCGAGATAGAACCTGGCGAGATCCTCCTGCTCCCGCTGCTCGTCTTTTGCGAGCGTCGCATCGAGGTTCCAGCCATGCGGCAGCTCGACATCGCTCTTGACGCGCTCGAGCCCCTTCGGCACAGGAGGATCCGCACCGGACCGTCTGGCGGCTGCCTCGTAGGTGGACGACAGCCGACGTGCCAGCTCCTGTTCGCGGCCGGCCTCGAGCCTGCTGCCGGTCGCGTCGAGGGCGGCCCCGAGCACCAGATGCGCGTCCGCGTCGGCCGGGTCGCGCCGCACCGCCTCGCGCAGCCAGTGCACCGCCTCCTCGCCGTTGCGCTCCTCCCAGTACGCGTAGCCGAGGTTGAAGAAGTAGTCGGCGTCGTTCGGATCCAGCTCCGTGGCCTTCTTGAAATACGAGGTCGCCGGCTCAGTGTCTTCGATCGCGCCGCGGCGCAACTGAATCACCCCGAGGTTGTTCACTGCCCTCGCCGTCGGCCTGGCCTGCACCAGCAGCTGGAACGTCGCGAACGCGTCGTCGTAGCGCTTGAGCTTCAGCTCCGACATGCCCGCCATGAACTGCGCTCTCCCGTAAAACGCCGATTCCGGCTGGACGCCGACCGCGGCGGCGAGCGCGCGCTCGTGCGCGCCCTGATCGTCGTAGACCTCCCACAACGCCAGGCGCGCGCGGTCGTACCGGGGATCGAGCGCCACCGCCTGATCCAGGTATTTGATCTCGGTCGCCGGCGTTTCCGCGACGAGGCCCTTCACGTAGCTCTCGAACGCGCCGACCGGCGGATGCTGCAGGCCTCCAGGCGGGACCGCGGCCCCGCTGCCCGCAAACCGCCGGGCGAGGCGATCGAAGATCGCCAGCAGGTCCGGCATCGGCCCGCGTTCGACGGCGTTGGCCTGCACCTTCCCCGTCTCGAGGACGATCTGCCGCGCGTGGACGATGAGCACGTTGTCGGAGAGCTCCACGGTCCCGACGATCACCTGGGTGGCGCCGACGAGCTGGCCGATGCGAATCACCGTCGCGTCGGTCAGCGCGGCCGCAGGCGGCACCTGCAACCGGCCGAACGCCTCGCGCCGCTGGGCGCGCCGGATGGCGCTGACGCCGAGCGCGTTGAGATTGTCGGTCAGCGCCACGGCGGACGCTTCGCCGAGCCAGAAGATCCGCGTGTCGTGCGTCACGTTCTCGAACGGCACGACGAGCACGCGCGGCTGATCGTCGGGGGCCGCCGCTGTCGCGCGCGCCAGGCCGGCGCACAGGATTCCGGCGAGCACGACACACAGCAGCCGACCGCTTCGCGTCACGCGGCCTCCGGCGTACGATCGTCGGCCGAGCCGTCGAGCACGGCCAGCTTGATCAGACAGGTCGACTCCCCCGTGCCGCGGCATGCCAGGACTTCGGTGCTCGATCGGAGGTTGAACAGCTCCATCAGCTTGGCGAAGGCCGCGACGTAGTAGCCGCATAGCGGAGCGGCCGCCGGCTCGCGGACGGTGCAGAAGATCGACGCGCGCACGTCGATTCGGGCCGTGCCGCGCCGGAGGCGGACGATGGCCCGGCTGCCCTGGTAGCTGTTGCGCACGAGCCGCCGGGCGAGCCCCATCAGCAGGCGCGCCCGCAGCCACGTCGGCGCCGTCCGCAGCATCCCGCGGCGGACCGCCGGAAGCGACGCGACCGTCCACTCCGCCGCGTATTCGCCGGCCCGCGTCACGATCAACTGGTAGGCCTCGCCCTCCTGCCGCAGGAAGCTGAGCACCGCGTGCAGCGGCGCGAGTCCGATGGTTCCTTCCCGCAGCCCCTCGCTGTTGAGCCAGTTTTCGTAGAAATCGAGCCGCGTCGGCAGGATGTCGGAGATTCCCTGATGCAGGCTCGCAACGAGCACACGGCCCACCCCGGCTTCGCGCATGTGTCAGTGTAGAGGTAAGATCGACCGCAAGTGAGCCGACCGATGGAATGGACGGCAGCCATCCTGGCTGGAGGCGCCGCGCGGCGCTTCGGCGGGCGCGACAAGAGCGCGCTGCTGGTCGACGGCCGGCCGATTCTGGACCGTCAGCTCGACGTCCTGGTCGCGCTGACCGACGACGTGCTGGTCATCGGCGCCGCGCGGGACGGCGCGGCCGGGCGGGTGCGCGTCGTGCCGGATCGCGTGCCGGGCTGCGGACCGCTCGGCGGCCTGCACACCGCGCTCCTCGAATCGCGCCGCGACGCCACGCTGCTCGTCGCCTGCGACATGCCGTATCTGTGTGCGCCGCTGTTGCGCCATCTGCTGGCCTGCGCCGCGTCCGCCGACGTCGTGGTACCGCGGACGAGCCGCGGCTACCACCCGCTATGTGCCGTCTACACGCGCGCGTGTCTCGAGCAGGTGACGCGGCGCCTGGCAGACGGCCGGCTGACGATGATCGATCTTTTCGAGGATGTGCGCGTGCACGTGGTCACCCCTGAAACGCTCGAGCGGTTCGGCGATCCGGACCGGCTGCTCTTCAACGTGAACACGCCGGAAGACTACCGGGACGTCGAGGCGCTCCAGGGTCACCAACCGTAATCGTAACACGAGCTTCACGGCGGACAGACCGCAGGCGCCGCAGTCCTTCTCGAACCGCGGCTTCTGCCGATTCTCGAATTCTCACATTCTCAAATATCCGATGATGCTGACCGTCGCACGCCAGATCCAGGAAGCCGTCGCCAGCGCGGCGCGCCGGCAGTTCGGCCTGACCGAGCTGCCGCCCTTTGGTGTCGAGGTGCCGCCGAACCGCGCCCTGGGCGATCTGGCCGTCACGATCGCGTTTCAGCTCGCGCGCGTGCTGCGCAAGCCGCCGCGCGCCGTCGCGCAGGAACTCGCCGGCGCGCTTGGCCCGCTGCCGGGCGTGGCGCGGATCGACGTCGCGCCAAACGGGTACCTGAACGTGTATCTCGACCGACCCGCGTTCCTGCTCGCGCGCGTCCGCGGCACGTCGCCCGGGGGCGGCGCCGGCCAGGCCGGGAAGACGATCGTCGAGCACACGGCGATCAACCCGAACAAGGCGGCGCACGTCGGGCATCTCCGGAACGCGGCGCTCGGCGACACGCTCGTGCGCGTGCTCCGGTTTCGCGGCACGTCGGTCGAGGTCCAGAACTACATCGACGACACGGGCGTGCAGGTGGCGGACGTCGTCGTCGGCTTCCGCGAGCTCGAACGGAAGTCGCTCGACGACGTCCGGCGGCTGGCCGACACGACGCGATTCGACTACTACTGCTGGGATCTCTACTCGCGCGTGACGGAATGGTACGAAGAAGACAAGGAGCGGCTCGCCGTTCGAGCGGCCGCCCTTCACGATCTCGAGCGCGGCGGCAACGACGCCGCGGCGATCGGCGCCCTGATCGTCGAGCGCATCGTCGCCGCGCATCTGCAGACGATGGCGCGCCTGAACATCGGGTACGACCTGCTGACGCATGAGGGCGACATCCTGCGGCTGCACTTCTGGACGCGTGCGTTCGAAATCATGAAGGCGCAGGGCGCCGTGTTCCTGCAGAACGAAGGCCGTCTGGCCGGCTGCTGGGTGATGAAGATCGACGAAGGCGGCGCAGCGGCCGGCGAAGACGAAGCGGAGCCGGCCGAGCAGCCGGATGACGCCGGGCGCGAGAAGGTCATCGTGCGCTCGAACGGCGTCGTCACCTACGTCGGCAAGGACATCGCGAACCAGCTCTGGAAGTTCGGGCTGCTCGGCCTCGATTTCCGATATCGATTCTACGGACCTCAGGCCGCCGGCCGGCCGCTGTGGTCAACGACGTCTGGCGAGGGCGAACCCGGCGCGCCGCCGTTCGGCCGCGCCGAGCGCACCTACAACGTCATCGACTCGCGGCAGGCGTACCTGCAGGCGCTCCTGGCGCAGGCGCTGCGGACGCTCGGACATCCTGCGCAGGCGGACAACTCGATTCATGTCTCGTACGAGATGGTCGCCCTGTCGCACGCGACCGCGCACGAGCTGGGGTACGAGACCGGGGACGGCGAGGAGGCGAAGAAGCCGTTCGTCGAGGTGTCGGGGCGCAAGGGCCTCGGCGTGAAGATCGACGACCTCCTGGATCTGCTGATCGACAAGGCGACGACGGAGGTGGCGAAGCGGAACCCCGAGCTCGATGCGGCGGAACGGCGTCGCGTTGCTTCGCAGATCGCCGTCGCCGCCATCCGCTACTTCATGCTCAAGTTCTCGCGCGGCAAGCTGATCGTGTTCGACATCGAGGAGGCGCTCAGCTTCGAGGGCGAGACGGGTCCGTATCTGCAGTACGCGGCCGTGCGCGCGAACAACATCTTCCACAAGCTCCACGAGCGCGAAGGGCTGTCGGAGGCCGATCTGGTCGCCGTCCTCGACCCGGGATCGGCGGGAGAGCTCGAAGGCGACGACATCTGGACCCTGGTGCTGGAGGCGGCGCGGCTCGACGAGATGGTCGAGCAGGTGGTGCGCTCGCTGGAATTCTCCGTGCTCGCCAAGTACGCGTTCGGGCTCGCGCAGGCGTTCAACGTGTTCTACCATCGCTACCCGATTCTCAACGAGGATGACGCCGGCCGGAAGCGGTGGCGCGCCGCCGCCGTGGCCTACTTCAGGGTACAGATCGCACGGGCGCTCGATTTGATGGGGATTGAAGTACCATCCCGGATGTAGCCCGACCGATGCCACTCATCGCGATCACGGCGTGCCGCAAGCTGGAAGACTACCGCCAGGCGATCCTGCACGGGGGCGGCGAAGTGCGCGTCGTCGATGCCTCGATGACTCCTGACGCGGCGCTCGAGGGCACCGGCGGCCTGCTGCTCACGGGCGGGGACGACGTGGCGCCGGCGCTCTACGGCCAGCAGGCGCACACGACGGTGGTGCCGGCGGAGCCCGGCCGCGACGAGTTCGAGCTCGCGCTGGCGCGCGAAGCGCGCGCGCGGCAGCTTCCGGTGCTCGCCATCTGCCGCGGCCTGCAGGTGCTGAACGTGGCCTGCGGCGGGACGCTCGTGCAGGACATCCCCTCGGAGGTGCCGGGCGCGCTGCCCCACAGCCTCGACGTGCCGCCGCACCAGCCGATGGAGCTCGCGCACGAGATCTGGATCGAACGGGACACGCGGCTCGCCGCCGTGCTGGGCGACCGCATCAGCGATGCGGACACGTGCGAGGTGAACAGCCGCCACCATCAGGCGGTCAAGAACGTCGCGCCGGGCTTCCGCGTCTCGGCAACGTCGCCCGACGGCGTCATCGAAGCGGTCGAAGATCCCGCCGCGCCCTTCTGCATCGGCGTGCAGTGGCACCCCGAGAATTTCTGGCGGACGGGCGAGTTCCGCCCGCTGTTCGAGGGCTTCCTCGAGGCCGCCAAAGCCGGGACGCCGTAGCATCCGCGGCCGCCGGCCGGCGCGCGCACGTCCTCACCTGCTGAAACTCACCACGCACTCGACGTGCGGAGTGTTCGGAAAGAGGTCGAACGCCTCGACCGAACCGATGGCGTAGCCGGCGTCGAGCAGACGCCGCGCGTCGCGCGCGAGCGTGGCGACGTCGCACGACACGTAGACCACCCGCGGCGCGCGAAGGCGCAGGACGCCTGCCAGCGCCTCGCGCGACATGCCGGTCCGGGGCGGATCGACGACGACCGCATCGGCGGGCGCCGCCGCCCGGGCGGTGAACTCCTCGACGGACTGATGCCGCGCGACGACGGCGGCGCCGCAGGCCGCCGCGTTCGCCTCGAGATCGGCGGCGCCGACGCGGTCGCCCTCGATCGCCGTGACGCGTCCGCCGCGCGCCACCGCCGCCGCCACCGCAAACAGTCCCGCGCCGGCATACAAGTCGACGAGCGCTCCGTCCTGCGGCAGGTGGGAAATCACGCGAGTCACGAGATCCCGCAGGAGGTACCGGTTGCCCTGGAAGAACGCCTGGATGTGGCGCCGCAGGCGAACCGACCGGCCGGAGACGTCGATCTCGTCGTGAACGAACGGGCTGCCGGACACGATCGAGCCGGATCCGGAGAGCAGCCCGGAGATGCCGTCGAACCCGGCAAGAGGCCGAAGCACCTCCGCGTCGATGCGCTCGCCGTCGACGTGCAGCACGCGCTCCGAGGCGTTCACGTTCTCCGACAGCTCGATTTCCGCAGGACCGCTGGCGCCGAGCGATCGCAGGCCGGCCGCCACGCGGTCGAGCACGTCGCACGTGGACGGCAGGAGCTGTCGCGTGGCACGCGCGTCGCACACCTCGTGGGTGCCTTCGCGAAAGAACCCGAGGCGGCCGCCGCGCAGGTGCAGCCGCCCGCGCATCCGGTAGCCTTCGTCCGGCGAGCCCGCCACGGGCACGGGCGACACGAGCGGCGCGCGCCCGATGCGCGCGAACGCGTCCTCGATCACCTGCGACTTGATTTCGAGCTGGCGCCCGTACCTGATGTGGGCGAACAGGCAGCCGCCGCACAGCGGATCGACGAACGGCGCGCGCCGATCCGGCGACGCGGCTTCGACGTCCACGACTTCGGCGTAGACGACGCCCTTCGCGACGCGCTCGACGCGCGCCCTCACCCGCTCCCCGGGAATCGCCCCGGCGACCAGCACTACGCGGCCGTCCAGACGCGCGATCATGCGGCCGCCGGCCGCGGGCTTCTCGATGTCGAGCGCGAGGAGATCGTTCACGGGAGATCGGGAGAAATCAGGTCATCGCAATCGTCGGCAGCCCGAGCCGCTCGCGGACGAGACGATCGACGGCGGCATCGCACGCGCGGGCGAACGCATCGGGCGCCATGCGGGAGCGGTACGGCGCCAGCTCTTCGCCGGCCTGTCGCACCAGCGCGGCGCGGGCAGGATCGTCGAGGCTCGCTCGCGCGGCGTCGAGCAGATCGCGATCGATCGCCTTCAGACGCGCCAGGAGCGCGGCCCGCGCCTCGCCGCGGATCCCGCGCGCCGCCGCGCGCGCGCCGTCGAGCTCGCGCGCCACGCGATCGATCGTCTCGTCGAACGCGTCGCCGGCCGCACCGGTTGCGCGGGCGTTCGTCAGCCGCAGCACCGCCCGCTCGAGGTGCTTCGGCAGCGAGCGCGCGGGCGACGGCGCTGCCGCTTCCACGTCAGACGCGCCGCGGCCGGCCGCGGCCGGCACGCCCACCGCGCGCCGCCATTCGTCGAACGCGTCGAGGACGTCGCTCTCGCAGAAGTCGATCTTGACCGGCCGGTGGCGGCCAGCCTTGCGCATCTGCCGCTCAATGGTCCGATCGATGCCGCGGAACGCCACCTTCAGCGGAATGCCATCGGCCTCCCAGCGCGACACGAGGTCGAACGAGGGACCGACGACGCGGATCAGGTGACCTTCGTTCTTGCGGCAGAGATACGCTTCGATCTCGCGGCAGTAGTCTACCGGTTCCGTTCCCACACGATCCTCAGCCCCCGCAACGTCAGGTCGGCGTCCACGTGCTGGATGAGCGTCGTCTCCGGCGCGATGACCGGCGCGAGCCCGCCGGTCGCGACGCAGATGGCGTTGCCCCCGAGCTCGTCGCCCATCCGGCGGATCAATCCTTCCACCATCCCGACGTATCCCCAGAACAGTCCCGACTCCATCGCGCCGACGGTCGTCCGTCCGACGACGTGCGCCGGCTTGCGCACGTCAATCCGCGGCAGCCGCGCCGCGCGCTGGAACAACGCGTCGGCCGAGATCTGCACGCCCGGACAGATGGCCCCGCCCAGGTACTCGCCGCGCGCGGTGATCGCGTCAAAGGTGGTCGCGGTGCCGAAGTCGAGCACGACCAGCGGACGGCCGCTGCCGCGCCCGAACTGCTCGTACGCGGCGATGCTGTTGACGATGCGGTCCGCGCCAACCTCCCAGGGGTTCTCGTACAGGATGGGCATGCCGGCCAGCGCCGGCTCGACGGTGAGCGCCGTCGTGCCGAAGTACCGCTCGGCCATCGAACGGATGGTGGCGGTCAGCGGCGGCACGACCGAGCCGAGCACGATGCCGTCGACGCGCGAGCGGTCGATGCGATCGTGCGCGAAGAGACCGTCGATGAGGAGCCCGAGCTCGTCGGCGGTGCGCTCGCGCAGTGTCTGCAGCCGCCATGAGTGCACGAGCGCGTCGCCGTCGAACACGCCGAGCACGATGTTCGTGTTGCCGACGTCAATCGCCAGTAGCATCGCGGATTCCTGCGGCCCACGTCACCTCGCCGGCGACGAGGCGTTCGATGCGGCCGTCCCGCGCGACGAGCAGCGCGCCGGACCCGTCGATGCCGGCCGTCACGCCGCTGAGCGGACCCGAGCGCGACTGCCACGACACCGGGGCGCCGACGGCGCCCGGCGCGCGGGCGCGCCAGGCATCGAGGATAGCATCGAACCGCCCGGCGAGCAGATCGTCGTAGCGGCGCGACAGGGCCGCGAGCGACTCGGCGAACACGAGCGCCCGATCCACGGCGCGTCCAAGCTCGGTCTCGAGCGACGTGGCGCGGTCGCTCAGGTCGGGCGGATACGCCATCGGTCCGATGTTGATGCCATAGCCGAGGACCACCGCTTCGATCTGCGGGCCGGCGGCGACGGCTTCCGCGAGGATGCCCGCCAGTTTCCGGCCGCCGACCAGCAGGTCGTTGGGCCACTTGATGTCGGCCGCGAGCGCCGTGCACGTCTGGATGGCCTCGGCGAGCGCGACGCCGGCCGTCAGCGTCAGCAGCGTCGTCGCGCGCATCGGATCGACGGAGCGCCCGGGCTGCAGGATGACGGACACGTACAGGCCCGCTCCCGGCGGCGAGAACCAGGTGCGCCCGCGCCGGCCGCGGCCGGCCGTCTGTTCGTCGGCGCACACGACCGTTCCCTCGTGCCCGTCGGCGGCCGCGAGCGCGGCGCCGACGTCGTTGGTCGATCCGATCGAAGGGAAGTACCGGACATCGGCGCCCACCCGTCCGAGCCGGGGACGAACGAGGTCCAGCGCGGCCCGGACGTCGGACGGGAGTTCAGATCGGTTCCAGCTCAAAGCTGATGTCCACGGCCGGCGCCGAGTGCGTCAGGGCGCCGACCGATACGAAGTCCGCGCCGGTCGCGGCGAGCTCGGGCAGCCGCTCCAGCGTGACGCCTCCGGAGATCTCGATCTTCGCGCGCCCGCGCGCGCGCGTCACCGCCGAGCGGATGTCCGCAGTCGACATGTTGTCGACGAGCACGATCGCGGCGCCCGCGGCAAGCGCCTCGTCGACCTGCGCGATGGTCTGCGCCTCGACTTCGATCGGCGCGTCCGGCCGGGATCGCCGGGCCCGGCGCACCGCCTCGCGCACTCCGCCGGCCAGACGGATGTGGTTGTCCTTGATCAGCACCGCATCGAACAGGCCGACGCGGTGGTTGGTCGCACCGCCCGCGCGCACCGCGTACTTCTCGAGCGCCCGCAGGTTCGGCGTCGTCTTGCGGGTGTCGAGGACGGTGATGCGTCCGTCGGCGGCGTCGACGAAGCGGCGCGTCCGCGTCGCGATCCCCGACAGGCGCTGGAGGAAGTTGAGCGCCGTGCGCTCGGCCGTGAGCAGCGCGCGCGCCGGACCGACGACCTCCGCCACCTCGTCGCCCGGCTGCGCGCGGTCGCCGTCATGCTTGTGGAACGTCGCGCGGACCGACGGGTCGCGCTGACGGAACGCCTCGACCGCCACGTCGAGCCCGGCCAGCACGCAGTCGGCCTTGACGAAGAAGACGCCGCGCGCCTGCAGGTCCGGCGCGACCGTCGCGTCGGTCGTGATGTCGCCGCTTCTGATGTCCTCGTCGAGCGCGCGGCGGACCAGATCGCGATAGACCTCGGGATCGAGCGGTTCCACGGCGTTAAGGATTCGACACCGGCTCGCCGAAGGTGACCTCGACGCCGAAAGCGCTCCCCGCCGCCCGCTCGATCCGGCCGATCCGCCCCGCGGCGCGGAGGTCGGCCTCGATGGCCTCGACGAGCGCAAGGCGCTCGGGCGCGTCGGTCAGCACCGCGCGGACGATCGGCACTTTCATCGACTGCTTCGCCTCGGACCGGCGCTTGCGGATCTCGAACAGCAGCTCGCGCGCGTAATCCCAGTGACGGCGCTCGTCCGGCGTCACCTGGCCGCTCAGCGCCACCAGCTCGCCGGGATCCGGCCAGCACGACGCGTGCACGGACCCCTCCTGCCACCACGACCAGACTTCCTCGGTCACGAACGGCAGGAACGGCGCGAACAACCGCAGGTACACCGCGAGCGCCGCGACGAGCGCGGCGTTCGCGGATCCGGCGCCGTCCGGTCCCTGCTCGCCGTACCGGCGCCCCTTCACGAGCTCGAGATAGTCGTCGCAGAAGCCCCAGAATTCCCGCTCGACGCGCTCGAGCACCCGCCCGTAGTCGTACGCGTCGAGCAGCTCGGTCGACTCCTCAACGAGGTTCGCCAGATTGAACAGCATCGCGCGATCGACGAGCGCCGTCACGTCGCCTAGCGGTTCGGCGGTCGACAGGACGAACCGCGAGGCGTTGAGCAGCTTGATGGCGAGCCGGCGGCCGACGCGCATTTGTCCGGTATCGAACGCCGTGTCCGTGCCCGAACGGCCGCTCGCCGCCCAGTACCGCACGCCGTCGGAGCCGTGCTCCTCGAGCAGCGCGAGCGGCGTGACGACGTTGCCCTTGGACTTGGACATCTTCTTGCGGTCCGGATCCAGGACCCAGCCGGAAATCGCGGCGTTCGACCACGGCAGCGACCCGAACTCGAGGTGCGAGCGGAGCACCGTGTCGAACAGCCACGTGCGGATGATGTCGTGCGCCTGGGGCCGCAGATCCATCGGGAACGTGCGGGCGAAGAAATCGGGGTCCTCCTCCCACTTGCAGACGATCTGGGGCGACAGCGACGAGGTCGCCCAGGTGTCCATCACGTCCGGGTCGCCGGCGAAGCCTCCCGGCACGCCGCGCTGATCGGGCCGGTAGCCCTCGGGCACGTCGGTCGACGGATCGACCGGCAGCCGATCGGCGCGGGCCGCGATCGGCCGGTCGTGCTGCGGCCGGCCGTCCCCGTCGAGCGGATACCACACGGGGAACGGCACGCCGAAGAACCGCTGGCGGCTGACGCACCAGTCGCCGTTCAGGCCGTTGACCCAGTTCTCGTACCGCGCCTGCATGTACGGCGGGTGCCACTTCAGCTCCCGGCCGCGCTCGATGAGCGCCTCGCGCAGCTCGATCGTCTTGATGAACCACTGCCGGCTGGTGATGATCTCGAGCGGCCGATCGCCCTTCTCGAAGAACTTCACGGCGTGCGTAATCGGGCGCGGCTCGCCCACGAGATCGCCGGACGCGCGCAGCTCGTCGACGATCTTCGCGCGCGCTCTGGCCGCCGACAGGCCGGCGAGCGCATCGTAGGCCTGCTGCGCGCGCTCCGGGGTGCGCGAGGGCCAGCCGGGCGCGCCCCACGCCACCGGACGCAGCGTCCCGTCGGGCGCGATCACGGCGCGCACCGGCAGCGAGAGCTCGCGCCACCACGTGACGTCGGTGATGTCCCCGAACGTGCAGATCATCGCGATGCCGCTCCCCTTTTCGGGGTCGGCGAGCGGGTGCGCCTTCACCGGAACCGGAACGCCGAACAGCGGCGTCACCACCTCGCGGCCGAAGAGCGGCTTGTACCGTTCGTCGTCGGGATGAGCGACCAGAGCGACGCAGGCCGGGATCAGCTCGGGCCGCGTCGTCTCGATTTCGACGGCGCGCCCGGTTCCTTCGGCGGCGCCGAACGCAATGCGATGATAGGCGCCCGGCAGGTCTCGATCCTCGAGCTCGGCCTGGGCGACCGCAGTCCTGAAATCGACGTCCCAAAGCGTCGGCGCTTCCACCTGATAGGCCAGTCCTCGCGCCAGCAGCCGCAGGAACGCGAGCTGCGACACGCGCTGCGAGCGCCGGTCGATCGTCGCGTAGGTCGCGGTCCAGTCCACCGACAGCCCGAGGTACTTCCACAGCTGCTCGAAGGCCTTCTCGTCTTCGGCCGTCAGCCGGGCGCACAGCTCGATGAAGTTCGGACGCGAGATCGACACTGGCTGCCGGGCGGTCTTGTCGTCTTTCGACCCCGCCCGGGATGGAGGCGCGAAGGCCGGATCGTACGGCAAGGACGGATCGCAGCGCACGCCGAAGTAGTTCTGCACCCGGCGTTCGGTCGGCAGCCCGTTGTCGTCCCAGCCCATCGGATAGAAGACGGCCCTGCCGCGCATCCGCTGGAAGCGGGCGATGACGTCGGTGTGGGTGTACGAGAAGACGTGGCCGACGTGCAGCGACCCGCTCACTGTCGGCGGTGGCGTGTCGATCGAGTAGACCTCCTCGCGCGGGCGTGTGCGGTCGAAGCGGTAGACGCCGGACGCCTCCCAGCGGGGCATCCACTTCGCTTCGAGCCCTTCGAGCGCAGGTTTTTCGGGAAGCCGCAGGCGCAGCGGGTCGAGCCGCGTCGGCGCAGACCGGGAGTCGCGCATCCGTAGATCGTATTACAGATTACTGGACGGACGCCTTGATCCGCTCGATCTCCTCGCGCACGAGCCGCTCGGCGACACCAGGGACGATCTGCGACGCGGTCTCGCGCACGACGCGATCGGTGAGCCGTTCGAGCACCCGCTTCGTGACGTCCTCGATGAGATCGTCCGGGACGGTAGGAGCGGCCGGCTCCGACGGGGGCCATCGCAGGATGGCATCCGGCGAGCCCTGCTCGGCGGCGAGCAGCGCGGCGAAGGCGTCGGACAGGGACGGCAGGGCTGCCGCCGAGGCCAGCGCGGGCGCCGGCGATGCGGCCGCGGATTCGTCCGGAGCAGCCGGAGCTTGTGCCGACGCGCGTGCAGCGATCGAGGGCGCCGGTTCCGGCGCGGCGGCTGGCGCCGGGGACGGCGCAGCCGGTTCGGGTGCGCTCGGCCCGGCGACTCCGGGTGCAGGCGACGCGTAGGACAGCGGGATATCGTGGACGGCCTGCACGGGCTGCGTCGTCGCCTCGCGCCGATCCTCCGCCGGCGGGACCGCGGGCGACTCCTCGCGCGCGGCGAACCAGTCAATCTGGTCCACGATCGGGCTGGGCGGCGTCTCGGCCTGCGTGCTCGTGCGGGCGGCAAACGCCTCGTCGAGGCGATCGAAATAGGCGTCCAGCCCGTCGAGGTCCAGATTCTCGGCGCGTGTCGGCGGCGTCTGCGCGGCCGGTCGCGGGGGTTCCGCGGTCCGGTCGTCGGCGTGCCCCGGCCGCCCGGCCGGCCGGCCGAGCAGCTCCCTCACGCGGCTGATGACGAGCTGCGGCTCGAACGGTTTCGCGAGCACGCCATCGCACCCGATGGCGCTCGCCCGCCCCTCGTCGATCGGCTCGAACGCTCCGGTGAGCAGCACCACCGGGATGTGGGACAGCCGCGGAGACGCCTTGACGTACTCCGCCACCTGATACCCGTCGCGCCCCGGCATCCCGACGTCGGCGAGCACGATGTCGGGCGTGTCGCTTTCGAGACGCGCGACTGCCTGATCGCCATCGCTGACGGCGACCACCTGCACGTCCTCGTCGGCAAAGGTCAGCTCGATGACGCGCTGGATGGTGACGCTGTCGTCGGCAAGCAGAAGCTTGTGAGCCACCTTGGTGTTATCGGAAGGAGCCCGAGTTGCCTATAGGGACCGGAACCCTGTGAATCCCGTGAACCCTGATCTCAGACCTGCGCCCTGACGTTCCCGTTGATGAACTCGATGATTTCCTGCATCGGCGTGCCCGGCAGGAAGACGCCCCTGACGCCGATCGCCTTGAGCCGCGGGATGTCGACGTCGGGGATGATCCCGCCGATGACGACGAGCACGTCGTCGAGCCCCTTCTCCTTGAGGAGCTCCATCAGGCGGGGGGCGATGTGGTTGTGAGCCCCCGACAGAATGGACAGGCCGACGACGTCGGCGTCCTCCTGCAGGGCGGCCGAGACGATCTGCTCGGGGGTCTGGCGGAGGCCGGTATAGATGACCTCCATGCCGGCGTCCCTGAGCGCCCGCGCGATGACCTTGGCCCCGCGATCGTGCCCGTCGAGACCAGGTTTGGCAATGACGACCCGGATCTTACGCATATACCCAGCTATCGGCTGTCGGCTATCGGCTGTCGGTCTGCGGCAACCAGCAATCAGCGGTCAGCAACCAGCAATCAGCGGTCAGCAATCAGCGGTCACCGGTCAGCAATCAGGGGTCAGAGGTCAGCAATTCCCGGCTCGGTTCAGATGACTGGCACTTCCTCGTACTCGCCCCACACGTCGCGGAGGGCGTCGCACATCTCGCCGACCGTCGCGTACGCGCGCACGGCGTCGATGATCGGCGGCATCAGGTTGTCGGTCGTCTTCGCCGCCCTGCGCAGGGCGTCGAGCGTGCGGCGCACCTGACCGTTGTCGCGCCGCTTCCTGAGCGCTTCGAGCCGGGCCACCTGCTTCTCGGCGGTGCTCTCGTCGATATAGAGGATCTCGATCGGCGGCTCGTCCTCCTGGACGAAGTCGTTGACGCCGACGATGATCTTCTCGCGGCGCTCGACCGCCTGCTGGAACCGGTAGGCGCTCTCGGCGATCTCCTTCTGCGGGAACCCGCGCTCGATCGCCTCGACCATGCCGCCCATGCCGTCGATCTGTCGGAAGTAGTCGAGCGCGCCGTCCTCCATGTCCCGGGTCAGGCGCTCGACGAAGTACGACCCGCCGAGCGGATCGACGACGTTGGCGACGCCGCTCTCGTGGGCGATGATCTGCTGCGTCCGCAGCGCCAGGGTCGCCGCTTCGGCGGTCGGCAACGCCAGGGCCTCGTCGAGCGAGTTGGTGTGCAGGGAGTTGGTTCCGCCGAGGACGCCCGAGAGCGCCTGCAGGGCCGTCCGCACGACGTTGTTGTACGGCTGCTGCGCGGTGAGCGAGACGCCGGCGGTCTGCGTATGGAAGCGCAGTTTCCACGACCGCTCGTTCCTCGCCCCGAAGCGGTCGTGCATGGCGTGTGCCCAGAGGTTGCGCGCCGCCCGGTACTTCGCGATCTCCTCGAAGAAGTCGCTGTGGGCGTTGAAGAAGAACGAGATCTGCGGCACGAAGGCGTCCACGTCGAGGCCCGCGTCGACGCCCCACTGCACGTACTCGATGCCGTCGCGCAGCGTGAACGCCAGTTCCTGGAGCGCCGTGGACCCGGCCTCGCGGATGTGGTAGCCGCTCACCGAGATCGTGTTCCACTTCGGCACTTCCTTCGCGCAGAAGCCGAAGATGTCGGTGATGATCCGCATCGACGGCCGCGGCGGGAAGATGTACTCCTTCTGGGCGATGAACTCCTTCAGGATGTCGTTCTGGATCGTGCCGGAGATCTTCTTCCAGTCGGCGCCCTGCTTCTCCGCGACCACGATGTACATCGCGAAGATCATCGCCGCCGGCGAGTTGATGGTCATCGACGTGGTGACCTCGCCGAGGCGGATGCCGTCGAAGAGCGTCTCCATGTCGGCGAGCGACGCCACGCTCACGCCGCACTTGCCGACCTCGCCGAGCGAGAGCTCGTGATCGGGGTCGCGACCCATCAACGTGGGCAGGTCGAACGCGACGCTCAGGCCGGTGCCGCCCGCCTCGAGCAGCGTCGTGTAGCGCTGGTTGGTCTCCTCGGGCGCGCCGAAGCCGGCGAACTGCCGCATCGTCCAGAGCTTGCCGCGATAGCCGGTCGGATGGATGCCGCGCGTGTACGGGAACTCGCCCGGGTTGGCGATGTCGCGCGCGGAATCGATCCCGTCGAGGTCGTCGGCCGTGTAGAGACGCTCGATTGGACGGCCGGACACCGTGGTGAAGCTCTGAGCGCGCTCGGGCGCCTTCTCGAGCACCGGCTCGAGCGTTTCCCTCTCCCAGCGCTGCTTGTCGGTTTCGGCGGTGTTCGTCGGCATGACCAGGCCTGATTATAGGACAAAAGCGCAGCGGGCATTCTTGACTTGGCCAGAGACCTGACGCTACGCTGCCGGACGGTACGGAGCAGCGTCTGGGCGACAGACGCATCGGAGCATCGACCATGAGCGCGCGCACCGATCAGTCCATTCCCCGCGGCCCTGAGCTTCCCGGTCACGCGTCGACGTTCGGCGCGATGCTGCAGGAATTCAACATCGCCGCGCGGCTGCTCAAGCTGGACCCCGGCATCTGGAAGATCCTCACCAACCCCAAGCGCCAGATCACCGTGACCTGTCCGGTGCAGATGGACAACGGCGAGATCGAAGTCTTCACCGGCTACCGCGTCCAGTACAACATCACGCTCGGGCCCGCCAAGGGCGGCATCCGGTACCATCCCGGCGTCACACTCGACGAGGTGACGGCGCTCGCCGCCTGGATGACGTGGAAGTGCGCCGTCGCGAACATCCCGTTCGGCGGCGGCAAAGGCGGCATCATCTGCGATCCGACGCGCATGTCGCGCCGCGAGCTCGAAGCGCTGACGCGCCGCTACGTTGCCGAGCTCATCGACGCGATCGGCCCGGAGAAGGACGTCCCCGCGCCCGACGTCAACACGAACGATCAGGTGATGGCGTGGGTGATGGACACCTACAGCATGCACGTCGGCCACACGGTCACCTCGATCGTGACCGGCAAGCCGCTCGAGCTCGGCGGCTCGCTCGGACGCCGCGAGGCGACCGGCCGCGGCGTGATGATCGCCGCGCGCGAATCCGCCAGACATCTCGGCTTCGACATCAGGAGCGCGCGCATCGCCGTGCAGGGCTTCGGGAACGTCGGATCGATCTCGGCGCAGCTGCTCGCCGGGACCGGCGCGCGCATCGTCGCGGTCACGGACTGGAAAGGCGGCGTCTACAACGAGAAGGGGCTCGACATCGAGAAGCTGATGGCGCACGCGCAGCAGCACCGGACGGTCGAGGGCTTCAGCGGCGGCGAGCCGCTCGGGAACGAGCAGATCTTCGGGCTCGATGTCGACGTCCTCATCCCGGCCGCGCTCGAAAACCAGATCACGATGGCCAACGCGCCCGACGTGAAGGCGCGCGTCATCGTCGAGGGCGCCAACGGCCCGACCACCCCCGACGCACACCAGCACCTCCACGAACGCGGCGTGTTCATCGTGCCCGACATCCTCGCCAACAGCAGCGGCGTCACCTGCTCCTACTTCGAGTGGGTGCAGGACCGGTACGGCTACTTCTGGACCGAGGCGGAAGTGAACGACCGGCTCGAGCGCAAGATGTGCGAAGCCTTCGACGACGTGCTGCAGACCGCGCTGAAGTTCAACACCGACATGCGGACGGCCGCCTACGTCGTCGCCATCAACCGCGTCGCCACCGTCACCCGCATGCGCGGCATGTACGCGTGAGCCGCCGCCCAAGGGCCGCTGGGCTACAATAGATCCGTGGCGCTTTCGCCGGCGGTGCCCGGCGTTCACGGATGCGGCCGCCGGCGTGCATCCGCCCCTTCCTCTGAACGGACGGCCAGGTCCGCGCCCCGCGGTCCCGAGCCCTGCGGACGTCCTCACGGCACAATCGACCCCGGACCGGTCCTCATTCCTCTCCCAGGAGATTTCATACATGGCGACTCTGACTCGTCCTTATAACTCGTACGAAGTTGCCCAACGGCAGTTCGATCACGTCGCGGATATCCTCGAGCTGGACGGTCCGACGCGCGACCTGCTCCGCGTGCCGCTCCGTGAGTACCAGTTCAGCATCCCCATTCGCCTCGACGACGGCCGCATGAAGGTGCTGCGCGGCTTCCGCGTGCAGCACAACGACGCCCGCGGACCGAGCAAGGGCGGCATCCGCTTCCACCCGCAGGAGACGATCGACACGATTCGGGCGCTGGCGATGTGGATGACGTGGAAGTGCGCCGTCGTCGACATTCCCCTCGGGGGCGCGAAGGGCGGAGTCGTCTGCGACCCGCACGATCTGAGCGCCCGGGAGCAGGAACAGATCTGCCGCGGCTGGGTGCGTCAGGTGGCCCGCGACGTCGGGCCGGAAATCGACGTCCCCGCCCCGGACGTCATGACGACGCCACAGCACATGCTGTGGATGCTCGACGAATGGGAGGTCATCCACTTCCGCCGCCACGCACCGGGCTTCATCACCGGGAAGCCCGTCGGCCTCGGCGGCTCGCTCGGCCGCACGGAGGCGACCGGCTACGGCGTCGTCTTCACGCTGCGCGAGGCGCTGCGCCAGCTCGGGATCCAGCCCGACGCGACGACGGCGAGCGTGCAGGGCTTCGGCAACGTCGCCCAGTACGCGATCCGCCTCTACCACCAGCTCGGCGGGCGCGTGATTGCCGTTGCGTCATGGGACCAGCAGGCCCGCACGGCGCACGTGTTCCACAGGGAGCCGCGCGTCGATCCCGACGAGCTCGCCGCGCACACCGATCGGTTCGGGGGGATCGACGTCGAGGCCGCGCGCGCGCTCGGCTACGAGGTGCTGCCCGGCGACTCGTGGCTCGAGCAGCCGGTCGACATCCTGATCCCCGCGGCGCTCGAGAATCAGCTGACCGCCGACAACGTCGGGCGCGTGCACCGGCGCGTGCGCGTCATCGCCGAGGGGGCGAACGGACCGACGACCCCGGAGGCGGATGCGGCGCTGGCCGACCGCGGCCTGTTCGTCATCCCCGATTTCCTCGCCAACGCCGGCGGCGTCACCTGCAGCTACTTCGAGCAGGT